>JANRKU010000033.1:0-48079 GCA_033763335.1 bacterium | reverse complement strand
GATTATCTTTTGTGGCTGACATACGAGGCTGAAGCCTCTAGTACAGCCATTACACCACCTAAATAGGCAGGATTGTAATGGCTGACTAGCACGCAAGTGCGTATGTCAGCCACAGAATAAGAAAATATTTTACACCGTCTTTATTTACTAACAACCATTATCATGTCCCTACACTCTCAAACGGGGCTATCGGGTTGTAGGGACGGCATATATGCCGTCCAAAATTGCCCAATAAATATCTTTTTGTAAAATGTCAGCATGTCCTAATTACTAGAGGTTTTTGGTGCTTCCATGCCGATAGACAATTCGTTGGCACATGTCGAAACCAATGCGATAGTTGTGCCTTCATTATCAGGCGCTACATCGAGTAAGTAAGTCACACGGGCATATCCCCGATTTTTGACATTTCCTTCTTCAATAAGTCGCTTATCCCGCGCCATATACCAGCCCCGCACGGCATTAATCGGGTCGGGCGAATAGAGGATACGTTGGGTGCGACCAATCCCAAATGGGCGCAAAAAGCTATACGTTTCTTGCTGTAGGCGTGAATTGGGATAATCTATCAGCCATAAATCGGCATCGCCAACACAAGAAGTATCTACCGCAACATAAAAAATACCACCACAGGCAAAAATGCCTATGAAAATCATCACCAGCACAATTAAGCAACCGCGTGTCGTATACGTGCTTTCATGTGGAGCGTATTCCATCAAATCACCTGCTTCTGAGATAAATAGCTCTAATTTTTTCCCCGCCTGTGTGTTCGAGGATTATTTCACATTTAATCTAACATAAAACTATGGGCTTTCTGTGGAGATGGCATTAGACCAATGGAACAATTCTACTTTCCAATACGTTTAGATAGTAAGTGTTGTTCAAATATACAAGGAGATTGTTCAATGAAACCCCGTTTGCTCACTTTAATCGTCTTTGCCATGCTGATGCTCGGTGTTTTTCCTGCTTTTGCACAAACCGATGTTATCATTCCACAGCCCGGGGTATTTACCGACCCCGAATGGCTCAAAATAGATTATCAACGTATTACTGTTAAAATTGATAACCAAATTGCCACGACCAATATTGATATGCAATTTACGAATGAAGGACCCGGACTCGCAGAAGGCACATTCTTATTTCCATTGCCACAAGGGGCGACTGTCTCTGAATTGGTGATGTATATTAACGGTGTCGCCATCGAAGCGCGTGTATTGCCTGCCGATGATGCGCGTGGCGTATATAACGAAATTGTCCGCCAATATCGTGACCCCGCCTTGTTGGAATATATCGGTACAAGTGCCATTCAAGCCAATGTATTCCCCATTCCACCCGCAGAATCGCGCCGTATCGAAATTAGCTATACACAGGTGCTAGAGGTAGATAACGGCTTAATTCACTATATTTTCCCCATGAATACCAATACCATCACCCCACGCCCCATTGAGCAAATGAGCATTTTGGTGGATGTTGTGAGCAATGACCCCGTGAGCAATATTTATTCACCCTCACATCGGGTAGCGACTGTGCGCGGTGACGATGACAAAACATTCCGCGCCAGTTGGGAAGCCAATACTGTTCTCTCTGGTGGTGATGATTTTAGCCTCTATTATGCTGTCGCCAACGATACCATTAGTGTGAATTTACTCAGCTATCGGGAAAGTGCCAATCAAGATGGGTTCTTTATGTTGCTGATGCAACCCCCGTTGAGCGTCCCAGAAGACCAAATTTTGCCCAAAGATGTGATTATCGTCCTTGACCAATCGGGCAGTATGGACGGGGTGAAATGGGAACAAGCCAAACAAGCCACAACCTATGTGTTGGATAATCTGAATCCGCGTGACCGTTTTAATGTGGTTGTATTTAGCAGTGGTGTGCGGGTGTATGCCGATGGGCTTGAAAGTGCCGATGTTGCGGGTAATGCCGCCGATTGGGTCAATGGATTGTTCCCAGAAGGTGGGACAAATATCGAAGCGGCGCTCTCAACTGCCTTGTCGCTGGTCGAATCTGACCGCGCCACCACCATCCTCTTTTTGACAGATGGTTTGGCAACTGAAGGTGTGACCTTTACCGATGACATCCTCGCCAGTTTAGAGGCAAAATCGTTGGCTAACACCCGTATTTTCACCTTTGGCGTGGGTGATGATGTGGATACACTTCTATTAGATAGCATCGCCCGTGATTTTCGTGGTACAACGGGGTATGTTCGCCCAACAGAGCGCGTAGATGAAGAAGTATCTAGCCTCTATAACAAAATTAGCGCCCCCGTTTTGACTGATGTCGCACTTGATTTTGGTTCTGCACGGGTGGAATTGATGTATCCCGCCACTGTATCCGATTTATTCGCTGGTGAACAAATTACGGTTGTGGGGCGCTATCGTGACGGTGTGGATAACCTCACCATCACCCTGAATGGCACGATTGCGGGTGTTGATACCCAATATGTGTATGATGGACTCCGTTTACAAAATAATGCAGGTGGTGAACCCTTTATCGCACGCCTTTGGGCAACCCGTCGCATTGGTGATTTGCTCAATACCATTCGCCTCAATGGAGAAAATCCAGAATTGGTCGAAAGTATTGTGAGCCTGAGCGTCCGCTATGGCATTATTACCCCCTATACCAGCTTCTTGATTGATGAGAACGACATCCTCACACAAGGCGGTATGGACAGAGCAGAAGAACAACTTGGTCAATCGGCGGCAGATTTTAGCGCCAATAACACAGGGTCGCGTGCGGTAGATGATGCCGATACCATGAACAGCATGAATATGGCAGAAGCACCCGCTCCTGTTTTGGCGGTGATGCCAACCCAAACGGCTGGATTTAATAATGCACGGATAGATGGGGAAGTGACCCAACAAGCCCCTATGCAAAATGCGATTACGGCTGTGCAAGGTAAAACCTTCATCAACCTGAATGGTGTATGGAACGATACCACCTTCCAACCCGATACGATGGAAACTGTGAAAGTCGAATTTTTGAGTGATGAGTATTTTGACCTATTGGTCGAAATGCCAGAATTATCAGAATATTTCGCGCTTGGTGAAGCAGTCATCGTGGTGATTGATGGCGTAGCGTATGAGGTTGTACCTGTCGAGGTGTAGATAAGTATATGAGATGGTATATTATATACCGTCTAATGCAACTTAAGAAATCAACCTCACCCCTAAATCCCCTCTCCAGTCTGGCGAGGGAAAGGACATGATATATCATGTCCCTACACCCACCTACAAAATGTTTTTCGCCCCCTCACCAAATTGGAGTGGGGGCTGGGGGGTGAGGTAAAAAAGCAATTTTTTGATGGTTAGATGGGCTTCAACACGCGGTCTGTACGCAATCTTTTTGTTAAAATGATGATACCGTCGCTATAGACCTCTTGCACCGATTCGCGCCATGCGGGGATTTTAATATCCTTCACATCGGTCATTTCGTAGCCTGCTTCTAAGAATGACGCGCCAAGGTCATTGGCTGTCTTGTTGGGCAAAAATACGAAACTCACCTCACTTTGCAATTCTTTAGAGGCTTCTTCAATCCGTTGTGCGAGGGCATAAACGGTCTGTGGGCGTTCTGGAATGGCATCTACATAAATTTCATCCACACGGGTGATGAGATTTTCCACCTGCCAACCCACAACGGCAATAATCCGCCCATTGTTTTCGGCAATCATATAACTCTTTTGCCCAAAATTCATCATTACTTCGGCACGGCTCACACTTTTGCCTGTGGTGCGGGATAAATACCCTGCAATTAATTCGGCATTATTTGGCATCCCACGTTTGACCAATATCGTCCCCAAGGGTGCGGTTACTGGCTTAGGTGGTGTTGGGGTGGGTGCTAATGTGCCAGTTGGCTTAGGTGTGGTGGCTGTGGTTGGTGTTGATGTGGTCGGTTGTGTTGTTGGTGCTGTGGGTTTTGGCGCGACAACCGGTGTTGGGGCAGGTGCTGGCACGGCATTGAGGGGAATACTATTCCATGCGATTTGAACTTGTTTCCATGTTTCTTCGAGATTGCCATCATTTTGGATGACAACAGTGGCGGCTTTGAGTTTCTCTTTTTGCGAATTTTGTGACAAAATCCGTTGCTTGGCTTCGGCTTCGGTCATTTTGCGTTTTTGGATGAGGCGGACATATTGCGATTTTGGCGTGGCATCTACCACCCAAATGGCATTACACGCCTTGCCCAAATCGCCTTCGACCAATTTGATGGCTTCGATAACCACAATAGGTTGTTTGGCGCGACTCACCAATGTATTAATGGCTTGTCCAACAGTTGGATGTACAATTGCTTCTAATTTGGCGAGTAGGGCAGGATTGCCAAAGACCATATTGCCCAACATGCCCCGATTAATGGTTTTATCGGGGTTGAGGATGACTTGCCCAAATGTTTCGATGATAGGTCTGTATGCAGGCGCGCCCGGAGACATCGCCTGATGGGTTAAGCCGTCTGCATCCACTGTGTATGCCCCCAAATGTTGTAACATTTGTCTGACTACACTTTTGCCAACGGCAATATTCCCCGTGAGACCAATCACGTATTTATTCCCAAAACGACTCACGGCTTTACCTCCCCGAATAGTGTTCGATAAAATTTTTTCATATCCATAAAAACGACTTGCTCATTTCTCATTATTAGTCTAGCCCATTTTATCAAATTACACCACCATCTACCAAAAACGTTTTAGATAAATTTCAAATTCGTTTAATGCTTCTGGCATATTGACCCGTCCATAGCCTATTCTGACATGCTTATCATCATAAAAGAAGCATGTACTGGGCAAAAGCATCACCCCGCGCTCTTGTATGAGCGAGACACACAATGCCTCACTATTCACATCCCACTTGAGGCGCGGAAATCCGATTGAGCCTGCACGCGGACGTTGCCATTCCATATAAGGCTCATAACGGGCAAAAAAATCATCTAATAGGGCGAGGTTGTTGCGGATAATTCCTAAATTCCGATTAACGATTTTTTCACGGTGATGCAGGGCAATTCGGCTCAAAAATTCACTTGGGGCGCTATTGCAGATGGTCGTATAATCTTTGAATTGTGCCATTTGGTCATATCTGGCTTTGTTACGGGTGGCTATCCAGCCAATCCGCAACCCCGCCAGCCCATACGTTTTGCTCATGACCCCCAATGATGTCCCCAATTCATAGGCATCACAGGCGGCGGGTAAACGGTCTTTCTCATCATGCTCTAATCCGCGATAGACCTCATCACAGAAAAGTTCAATGCCCCGCGCCCGCAAAATTGTGATAAGCGCCTCATATTTTTCATGCGACATCAGGTAGCCTGTGGGGTTGTGTGGGGTGTTGATGACGACGGCGCGGGTGTTTGGGCGAATGTTATCTTCTAGCCAATTCAAATCCAAATCCCAGCCTTGTGCTTCATCTGCCATCCAAAAGGATACTTCACAGCCATTGGCGCGGGCAATTTCGTATAACGATTGATAACTTGGCGCGTGAACAATCACATGGTCGCCTGCCCCTAGTGCGGTATTCATATAGGCAAAAATAGCTTCCTCTGCCCCAGAAAAGACCAAAATCTGCCCCGATTGCACACTTTTATATAAGGTAGTGATTTCTGCGCGGAGGAGAGGGTCGCCTTCATATTCCGTATAGCCAAGCCATACATCCCCAAAGGCGTTTTGTGCGTCATTATCTAATGCCAATAGGTCATTGATGCTCATAGATTCACAATCTGAACTGCCAAGCAAATATTTGGTGCTAAATTCGTAGGGTGCAAAGAAACGTTCTAATTCAAATGGTGGAATTTTCATTTAATCCCCTGTGAGTTAAGTCGTTTTACCCGTTTATGTGGGTTAAGTCCTAATAGTGCCATTGCAAAATAGTTCCTCTTGTATAATAAAAAATGTCACCTTTATTTATTGGTATGAGGGAATTCCCCCAGAATTTCACAGAAAACGAAAAACCACTTATGACCACTCAGGTTCGCGCCATTGGCGCATTTCCTCAAAGAAGCCTTGTAGACCGCGCTCCTTTCTTTTATGGTTGGGTTATTTGGGTAGCGGCAACTGTCGGCATCGTTGTCTCTGCCCCTGCACAAGCCTTTAGTTATTCATTGTTCATTGACCATTATATAACCGATTTTGCCATTGACCGCCAAACAGTTTCTGGATTGTTTGGATTAGGTACATTTATCGCCGCCCTCAGCCTCACATGGGTCGGACGACAAATTGATAGGCGCGGGAGTCGGTTGGTTGGGTTTGTGGTGGGTGTTTTATTCACCCTCGCCCTCATCACATCGGCATTGGTCACAGGACCGTTTACTTTGCTCCTTAGTTTTATCGCTATGCGGACACTGGGACATGGGGCAATGGTCTTGGTGGGGACAACCGCAATTGGCAAATGGTGGCGTATTAAGCGTGGGTGGGTGATTGGCTTGGCATTGGTGGTTTCTGCTTTGTTCCAAACTGAATATTTGCACACCCTCCAACGGTTGATAGATGCAGTTGGTTGGCGTTGGACATGGGTGATTTTGGCTGGCATGGTCGCCATCGCCTTTCTGCCTGTGTGGTGGTCATTAATGCGTGACCGTCCAGAGCAATTTGGCTTGTTGCCCGATGCAACCCCTGTGACCAGCCGTGAAGCGATGATGACCACCGCCGAATTGTTCCCCGTCACGGCAGAAGACAATTGGACGCTCAAAGAAGCCCGCCGTCTGCCCATTTTTTGGGTGTTTGTGATTGGCAGATTTTTCTCATCGGCATGGGGGTCTGGATTGGTCTTGCACCAAGTCTCTATTTTTGGCGCACAAGGGCATAATTCTGTCACAGTGGCATCTGCCTATGGGTTGCTGGCGATTGCCAATGCTGGCGTAACCTTATTTGTGGGGCGCACAATTCACAGATTCCGCCTTAGTTGGATGATGTCGTTCCAAATTATGATGATGGTGACGACATTGGCGCTGGCAATGACCATGAGGGAGATGTGGATGGTCTATGCGTATGCCATCGTATTTGGCATCGTTTTTGCGCTTGGTGGCATTTTGGATAACAATATTTGGGCAGAAATGTTCGGACGTGAGCATCTTGGCGCGATTCGTGGATTCACCGCTACATTCCTGATTTTTGGCACATCAAGCGGTCCATGGGTGTTTGGGTGGACATACGATTTGTTTGGTGGCTATGATTTCATCTTGTTATTTGGCATCGTTTTGGGGATTTTGCCCATGATACTCGGCATGACCATCAACAAGCCACGCGCACACTATCCGTCAGAAAAATAACATCAACCTCACCCCTAAATCCCGGTATATACGGTAAGGGCGCAACATGTTGCGCCCTTACACCCCCAACAAAAATGCGATGGGTAATTTTTATCTCTTTAAGAAACTAATCCTGCCAAAACAAGATACAAAATAACGGCTACTACCGCACTAGCGACTGTGGTAATCCCCAAACGGAGCAAATTAATTCTCATCAGCGATGCCATATCTGCGCCTTTTGCCTCACCTGCTTTGAGGATGCGGTTATATACAGGTGTTGCCACCATGAATGTCACAAACCCAACCGATAAATTCAGCACCAACACGGCAATCACACCCAAAACAGGCACAATTTCTGGACGCACAAAAATGAGCGCAATGTTGCTCAATGCGCCAACGACATAAGGTAACATCAACGGCACAACGAGGCGCTTTTCGTATTGCTTGATATATTCCGCAAATTCCGCTTTGCCCACATATCCCAATAACGGATATGCCTCGAAATGAATATACATCTGCACACCCTGATTAATAAAGGTTGTGACGACCAAAACCACAAATAGCAACCATTCGATACTCATTGTCTGCCACCTTCTTATTTGTACTATTCGGATGATATGGTTATTATAAAAAATAATAGGCACATGCAAAATGTTTGCACAACCGAAGTGCATGTCTAATCGTCCGAAGCGTCAGGAGAAAAATAATGGATGCCCTCAAATATGTGTTACATGCTGTCCGCATTAAACCACAACCCTTTGAATATGGCGAAATGACGGGGAATTGGCAATTATCACGCAATACAACACGCGGGACGACATTCCATTTTGTTGAACAAGGGACATGCTTATTACAACTTGATGATAATGAGCCTATTTTATTAGCTACAGGTGATTTGGTCGTGATTTCTAACACCAAGCATTATCAGCTTTTGCCAATAAACCCCACGAGTGGCACAACCATGTTTGTACATGGCGAATTTCGGGCAGAGCAAAATATTGTTTATCCCATTTTTTCATTGTTGCCTACTCTTATTCACGTCCCGAATCAAGATGGACAACCGATTTTATGGCTGTCTATGGCATTTCGGGGTATTAATTCAGAATCCGAAGGCAAACGACCCGGATATGAAGCCGTTATTAGCCGATTGATGGATGTATTATTCATCATGGTCATGCGTTCATGGATTGACCAGCACCAAACAGGTGAGGGTGGCTGGTTAGGGGCGTTATATGACCCGAATATCGGTAAGGTACTCCATGCCATTCATGGGCGACCCGATTATCACTGGACGCTCGAAAGGCTGGCACAAATCGCCATGATGTCACGCTCGACCTTTGTGGAACGCTTTACCAGTATGGTGAGTGAACCACCGATGAAATATCTCACCCGTTGGCGCGTACAATTGGCTACCACATGGCTCGGTGATGATGACACCATCACATTAGAGCAAATTGCCCATCGGCTTGGATATTCATCCTCATTTGCCTTTAGCAAAACCTTTAAGCGATTCATCGGGGTTTCGCCAAATCATTTTAGGCAAATGGGAAAATTAGACGATTCTGGCGTATCTGCCTTGACTGTAACGGGCTAAATTTGCCCTATTGCTCGGACGATTGGATATGTAAGTGGGAATAACAGCCATTTGAGGTTGATACGGCTTGCCCTATGATATGGATACATCTGCAGATGAAAACATTGTTCATGTATCTGTAAAATCAATGAGGATTAACCCAATTATGTCTATGCAAGCTGTTCAAAATCGTACTGTATCACCCAAATGGCTGTTGTGTTTCATTCTGCTGATGTCTGTTATTGCCCTCTTTGGCACAACGGTAAATGCTCAAGAACCCGAAACCCATACCTATGTATTGGTACACGGGGCATTTCAAGATGGTTCTGGATGGGCAGATGTTACCCCTGTCTTAGAAGCGGCGGGAAATACCGTTATTGTGGTCAATTTGCCCGGTCGTGGCGATGATACGACCCCTATTACCGACATATCGCTCATGACCTATCGGGATGCGGTTGTCGCCGCCATTGAAGCACAAGACCAATCGGTGATTTTGGTGGGGCATAGCTTTGGTGGGATGGTTATTTCGGCAGTCGCAGAAGCTATTCCAACCCGCATTGAGCGCCTTGTTTATGTCGCCGCCTATCTACCGCGTTCTGGTGATAGCGGCTTGAGTATTTCGTCATCTGAACCCGATGCACAAGATGCAGGGTTTATCATTGGAGATGATGGTTATATCTCCCTTCCCGCAGAAATTTTCCCCTTTGCCTTCTGCCCCGATTGTACGCCAGAACAGGCGACTATCGTCGCTGAATCACAATTACGTGAGCCAGTCGCCCCATTAGCCGAGCCTGTGACCCTCACAGATGCTAATTTTGGCAGTGTCTCCAAAACCTATATCCTCACTGCCTTTGATTTGGTGCTGAGTCCAAAATTGCAAATCATGATGTTGGCAAATAGTCCTGTGGAGCAAGTTTTTGCCCTCCAAACAGGTCATGCACCCTATATTACCGCCAGCGAAGCCCTTGCCAATTTGTTGATTCAAGCAGGCGCATAGTAATTCATCTCTAACGGGCGCAACATGTTGCGCCCTTACACACCCAATAAATAGGCTATGGATGAACTATGACTCCACTATTGGAATTAACCCACACGCCCCGCTTGCCAACCCTTTGGTCTTATCAACATAGCCACCCATCAGGCTACTGATGCGAATTTGATAGGCATTTTCGGTTTGCCCAATGATGACATAGGCTTCGGTGGGTTTTATGCTTTCTACCACACTTTGTAAGGCAGTATCGGCATAGAGGGTGGTTTGTTCGGTGGGGCGGAAAAAACAAATCGTGGCAAAATCAGTGAGTGGTGATTCATCTAATGGCAAATCACAATTCCCTGTTAATACCCCCAAATCGCGCTCTACCCAACCGCCATAATTGCCTCGAATGGTGACAAAGGCGTGTGTTTCGCGCATTTTGGTCACAGTCAATTGAACGCTATCGCCCAAAATATCCATTTCGAGCATTTCGGCAGAAAATGGGGCGCTATAAATGGGGATGTCTTGTGGCGTGGTATTGGTATATTTACACGCTAAAAATGGCTCAATGGTCGCCATTAGTGGGTCTACTTGCGCCGTATTATTCCCCAAAGAGATAAAAATGATGAAGAGGATGCCCCCAAAAAATAGTATCATGCCTGCAATGACAGTGCGTGCAAATCCAAAAGCCATTGTTATGCCCTTTCTGCGATAAACGCCCCTGTTGCCTCAAATACCGCGTCACAATCTACATCTTGCGTGAGGATATGCCCACTTTTTTCAAAACGCTTTACTTGCACATCGTCACTGCCAATATGCTGTTCTATGTAGTCTAAATTGTGCAATGGCACGCTTTTATCCCCCGCCGAATACATCAACAAGGCAGGTGTTTGGATGAGGGGTAAGCGTCCGCGCACCACTTCCATCAATTCATACAGTTCTGCGACACCGCGCGTCGCCCATCGTTGATAGCGCAAACGCCCCACAGCAGGAAATCCGCGACGACGTTGTTCTGCCAGCAATCGGGTTGGAAAATCGGTGGTATCGGGTGTCTCATAACTTGGCATCACCCACTGCAAATATTTGACGTAGGGCAAAATTTTATTGGGGATGTCTATAGGGGCGGCGATGACGATAATGCCGTCTAAATCGAGATTGGCGCTCATCAACAAGGTGAGCAATCCACCCATCGAAAGCCCCGCCACAAAAATCTTTTTGCATTGGGCGCGGAGCAGATGATAGCCATCTAGCCCTGTCAGATACCAATCTTCCCAACGGGCGCGTTCCATGTGTTTATAGCCAACTGCATGACCGACTTGTCGTGACCCATACACCGTATATCCATGATGGGTATGCAAATAATGTCCTAACCAACGCATTTCATCTGGTGAAGCGGTGATTCCGTGCAAACATAAGACCCCTATATCGTTGCCACGATGAAAAAAAGGTTCACCACCTTTTTGGAGTGATGGGGGAAGCACCGAGACCATACTATTATCCTTCTATGACTTTTACATGCCAGATTTTGCCCCATGCGCTATACTACAGTTTAGCGATGGATTTTGTAGGATTGATTCTATCATGTTAAAAATTATCTTTCGACTCCTTTTCATCTTTTTATTAGGTGCTGTCTCGTTGGTCTCTGCCCAAAGTGACGGATTTGACCTGCCTACCGACTTGTATATTTTGCTCAATGAGGGCATTGTGCAACGCTATGGCTTGGGGGCAGAAGGCGCGACTACGGTCACACCAGAGGGCGATTTTGTGATAGATTTTGCCGTTGCGCCCGATGGCAATTGGATTGCGTATCGCACTGAACAGGGCATCACCCTCACTTATATGCCCAATCCAGACCAAATTCGGGTATTGCTCGAAACGGTTGCCACTGCCGATTTTCCCCCATTACGTCAAGGTGGGCAGACGATGGCATGGAGCAATGATGGGACACAACTGGCTTATACCACCACATCGGGCGTGCGTGTGGCATTCAATTTGGGGACAAATCAGGTTGTGTTTGCCAATATCCTCACCAGTTCTGCCCGTCATGTGGCATGGTCGCCCAATGGCACGTATTTGGCGATAGAAGTCGAAGATAACATCTGGTGGATTTATCAGCATGTCGGTGATGAGATGATTTTGGCGGGTGCGTTGCCGTCTTCGTATGGCACAGCATGGCAAGATGACACCCGCTTGATATTTGCCCCCCAAGAAGGCGGGTTAATCGTCTTAGATTTTGGGAATTTTAATGAGCAATATCCGTTACGCGATGATGGACAACGCTATTTTTTGCCCACCATTCGCCCTGATGGAAGCCTTGTTGCTTTTGCGTCTGATAATGATGAAGACCCACAAGCCAATGCCGCATGGACGCGCATGAGCATTGCGGGGAATATCGCCACTATAGATGAATTTGCCAATACCCCCACCGATATTACAGGTGCAATGTGGGGTGTTGGGGGCGAATTGCTCATCGCATTACGTGATGAGGGGATGACCTTGCTCGTACCCAATGTGGGGGTTGTGTTGCCACTGCCTGTGGGGGAGGTGGTGGCGTATGGATGGGGCGCACCCCGTCCACCATCGGCGCGGGGATTGGTGATGAGCCAGCAGGGATTTTTCCGCGCCAATGATATTTTTGGTGTGACGCAAGTGTGGCTGTTGCCCAATGATGGCACACCCCCAACCGCCATCACCACAGGCGAGAATGAGGTTACGGCGTATGCGGTTAATCCAACGGGTACTATTTTGGTTTATATCAGCCAAAATCAGCTCTGGCGTGTTGCCATTGGCGAAGATGGCGCAGAACCGATAGAACTGACACGGCGCTTATCTGATAATCCCCAAGACATCACCTTCTCCCCCGATGAATCACAGGTGTTTTATATCACAGAAGGAGTAGATGGTGGCTTATGGGCGGTGGATAGCATGGGCGAATCTGCCCCCGCCTTATTGCTCCCCAACGAAGAAGGCACAACCTATCGCTATCCGCAATTTGCGCCAAATGTGAACGCACTCATTATCGCTATTACCCATCCAGAACGCCCCACCGAATATAATTTTTATGACCCCACCGCCGAAGCTACGTTGAATATTGGTAATTATACGGTTGCGGGTTGGCTACCCGATGGCAAGGTAGCAGGTTATGTGAGCGAGAGCATTGGCTTGACCAATCTGACTAGTCAATTGCAGTTGCTCGATTTATCTCAAGACCCCATTTTACCCGCTACCGTTTGGGAGGCAGACCAAACGCGCCTGCTCGATTTTCAACCCATAACTGCTGATAATTGGATGATGGTGGTGGCGGATGTCGTGCCATATGGCACTGAAAAAGGGGTTCTTTTAGAATATGCAGAAGGCGTATTTTCGATTAAAGTAGAATTGGGAACGATGATAGACCCTGTCCTCTCGCCTGATGGATTGTTCGTGGCATGGCTCACTCGTCCTAATGGCTTACTCATTATTTATGACATCACCACAGGTGAGCGCACCCTTTTGCAAGCGCCAAATGGTGTACATGATTTTCGTTGGGTAGGGGCTGAGGGAAAAAAATTTAATGAACTCTAATTGAATATGTGTAATATACTCATAACTATTTTGTAGGCTAAAGATTCATAAAGTAGAGGTATATGTATGTCTGGTGAACGTATACTCGTCATTGAGGACGAAGCAAGAATTGCACAATTTATTGAACGTGGTTTGATTTATGAAGGATATCGGGTCAATGTTGCCCGTGACGGTCAATCTGGCTTGACTATTGCCCGTGATAATCCGCCAGATTTGGTTATTTTAGATTGGATGCTCCCCGGTTTGGATGGGCTAGAAGTGTGCAAGCGCCTCCGCGCCGCCAGTGATGTCCCCATTTTGATGCTCACTGCCAAAGATGACATCAATGACCGTGTGACAGGGTTGGATGCAGGCGCAGACGATTATTTGGTCAAACCCTTCTCTGTGGATGAATTGATGGCGCGTGTGCGGGCATTATTCCGCCGTGTGACCCCCACATCTCGCCCAGAGGTATTGCGTTTTGCCGATTTAACATTAGATACAGGCACGCATCGGGCGCATCGGGCAGACCGCGCCATAGACCTGACCGCCAAAGAATATGAACTTTTAGAATTATTTATGCGGAATCCGCGCCAAGTCCTCACCCGTGATGTCATTTTTGACCGCGTATGGGGCTATGATTTTGGTGGCGAGAGCAACATTATTGAAGTTTATGTCCGCTATTTACGCCAAAAAACTGAAGAGACCGAAAACGAAAGTCGCCTCATTCATACCGTGCGCGGTGTCGGCTACGTTTTGCGCGAAGAATAAAACGCTAGGCAATTGGCAATGACCATTCGGCAACGATTAACGCTGTACTATGCAGTGTTGCTCACCCTCATTATTATCGCATTCGGCGCACTCACCTATGCGGTGATGCGCTGGACAATGATAGGGACGATTGATAGCACACTCACCGATACAGCCAGCCTTATCACAACTAATAGTCGCCTGATACCCGTCCCGGGCTTTGGTGCGCCATCGCGCATCGAAATCGAACTCGCCCCGTTGGATTTATTTCGCGCGTCTGGTGTCTATGTACAGGCGTGGGAAATGGTAGATGGGCAACCTGTTTTCAAAAAATCATCTATGAATGCCCAAAGTCTTGGCACAACCGCCCTAGACCCGCGCACCTTGGGACATAGCGAAGAGGTTTTTAGCAATGTGAGCATTGATGATGTGTCATTGCGTGTCCTCACCATGCCTGTTATTCAAAGTGGGAGTAATCGGTTGGTTGGGAATATTCAGGTTGCCACCGAATTAGATACCGTGAATCGGGCTTCAAAACAATTATTGATTGTAGTTTTAGCCAGTTGTGTCCTTGCCATTGTTGGAGCGATGATGTTGAGCATGTGGTTTTCGCATCGCGCCCTCGTCCCGATTGACCATATTACCCAAGCGGCGGCGACTATCGCAGGCACAAATGACCTCAGCACACGTTTGCGTTGGAAAGGTCCCCCTGATGAATTGGGTAAGCTGATTTCTGTGTTCAATCAGATGATGGGCAGAATTCAACACCTATTCAGCGTGCAACAACGCTTTGTGGCAGATATTAGCCACGAACTCCGCACGCCACTCACCGCCATTCAGGGCAATATTGCCCTCATGAAACGCTATGGGGTAGATGCCGCTTCGTTGGATGACATCGAAGTCGAGTGCCAACGGATGACCCGCCTTGTGAACGATTTGCTCATGTTGGCACGCGCCGATTATGGCGGTATCAAAGTCGCTTTAGCGCCATTAGATTTGGATACGGTCGTGATTGAATGTGTCAATTCTGCCAAATTGCTTGCCAAAGACCGCAAACTCGATATTCATTTGGGGCATTTTCAGCCTGCGCGTATCAAAGGCGACCATGACCGCCTGAAGCAATTGGTCTCTAATTTGCTCAATAATGCCATCAAATTCACACCCGATGGTGGTGAAATCATTATCACATTGGGGAGCAACCAAGAAAATGCCGTCCTTACCATTAAAGATACGGGGATTGGTATTCGTAAAGAAGATATGGACAGGATTTTTGACCGTTTTTATCAATCCGAAAGTTCACGGGTACACCATCAAGGCGAGGGCTTTGGGTTAGGGCTTTCGATTGTGAAATGGGTCGTAGATGCTCATCATGGCACGATTATCGTCAGTAGTGAGCCAAAATTGGGCGCAACTTTCACCGTGACCTTGCCCCTTTATCGTGATGAAGACGAGACACCGCCTTATCAACGTCCCACCCGCACCCGCATCCCAGCCTTACGTAAAATGCTGGAAGGTGGTGATGAAGGGAATAATGGGTAAGTATTACAATCTCATTTTTTCTTTATCACAAATAACCTTTTGGCATCCATCTATTTGTCATATCTTAACCAAAATTTAACTGCCTATATCACTCGAAATCGCAATCTGACGTTATAATCTCCTCGTCTTTTCAGTCATTAACGAGGAAATTTACTTTATGTCTAAAATGCGATTTTTAGCGATGATTATTGGCGCTTTGGCGTTGATATTAGCAGGTGTGGGGGTGCAAAATGTTTATGCCGTCACTACTGATTTACTTATCTCGGAATATATTGAAGGGTCGAGCTTCAATAAATCAATTGAAATCTATAATGGAACAGGCGTGGCTGTTGATTTAGGGGTTGGTCAATATCGCCTTGAACTCTATTCCAATGGTTCTGGGACTGTTTCTCAGTTTGTTGCCCTAACAGGCACACTCGCCGATGGTGATGTATTTGTGGTTTCTCATGCCAGCGCGAATGTTGCTATACTTGGTGTCACCGATTTGACATCTAGCACCGTTATCAACTTTAATGGTGATGATGGCGTAGTTTTAAGAAAAGGTGGTGCAGGTGGTACGGTCGTAGATTCTATTGGGCAAATTGGGACTGACCCCGGTACCGAGTGGGCAGGCGGTGGCTTATCTACATTAAACAGAACACTGGTGCGTAATGCAACCATCTGCACGGGTGATATTGTTATCAATGATGTGTTTGACCCATCTACAGAATGGACAGGATTTGCCCAAGATAATTCAAGCAATTTAGGCGCTCATACTGCGTCATGTGGTGGTGCAGATACCGCCCCAACTGTCTCATCCACCACACCCACCAATACCGCAACCAATGTGGCGGTGACGAGCAATATCACCATCAACTTTTCTGAGGCAGTGGATGTTACAGCAGGTGGGGTGACACTCGATTGTGATACCTTCACCAGCACACCCACCTTGCCCGCAACCAATACCACTAGCCTCATATTAGACCCCACCTCCGATTTACCGACTGGTACACTCTGTACGGTGACAGTCGTGGCGGCTAATGTCACCGATACTGATGTGAATGACCCGCCTAATGCGATGGTGGCGGATTATGTCTTTAGTTTCACCACAGAAACACCTGCTGTACCCGGTGCCAATCGCATCCGCGATATTCAGGGCATCGCCCATATATCACCACAACACAATATCGCCCAAACCAATGTACCGGGCATTGTGACGGCATTGGTAGCAGATGGTTTCTGGATGCAAGACCCCGATTTAAGTGGGGATGCGACAGGCAATGACAGTTCGGAAGGTATTTTTGTCTTTACAGGGAATCCTGTGCCAGCCGTTGCAACCATTGGCAATGCCGTTTTGGTCAGTGGTGTCGTGCGCGAGCGATTTGGTCTAACCCAAATTGGTGGGACAAACGCTGGAACACTCCCCCCCAATTCTACTCCCAACACCACAAGCCCAGGTGCGACCGCCGTTACTGTTAGCTCATGGACATGTACGGGTGATTGTTCGGTTGATACCGTCCTCGTGGGCGATGGTAACGCAACAGCACAAACAGCGTGTAGCATCACCGCTCCTTATATCCGCCAACGCCCCTTCACCTCTATTGAAGATGACGGATTTGCCACTTTTAATACCGCCGTCAGTGGCATGGACTTCTGGGAAAGCCTAGAAGGGATGCGCGTATGTATGCACAATTTGGCTGTCACCAGCCTTGTGAGCAATTTTAATGAATTTTGGATTGTGCCAGATAATGGTGCCAGCGCCACATTGTTCAATAGTCGCGGTGGACTCACCATTAGCGCAGGCGATTTGAATCCAGAAGGCATTTATGCCGATGATACTCTGTTCAATGGACTCGGTGGGCAACCTGCTGGTGGCTATCCTGCGGATGCCGATATTGAAGTCGGCGCACGTATCGCGGGGGGTGTCACAGGCATTATCGGGTATGGTTTTGATAATTACGAATTCCTGATTAACCAACCCATCACACTCACGCCAACCACAAATGCCAAAGAAATTACCGCATTGGTGGCAACCGCTCCATACGATTTCACGGTTGCAACGTATAATGTCGAAAATTTAGGGGGTAATGCCTCCGCCGCGGCTTTCGCCGCTCGTGCCGACCAAATTTGTAACCATTTGCTCGCACCTGATGTAGTCATGCTCCAAGAAATGCAAGATGATAATGGCGCAACCAATAATGGGGTGGTGACTGCTGGCGTAACTGCAACCAACCTTATCAATGCCATTTTTACCGATTGCAATGTGACCTATGCCTTCTCCCAAATTGACCCTGCACCGGGTAATGTGGATGGTGGCGCACCCGGTGGCAATATCCGCCAAGTATTCTTGTATCGTATAGACCGCAATGTGAATCTGGCAACAGGCGCGACAGGCGATTTTGATGATGCGACCACCGTCACCTGTACGGCGGGTTCACCCGTCCTCAATTACACATTGGGACGCATTGACCCCACGAATAGCGCCTTTAATAGCAGTCGTAAGCCATTGGTGGGGCAATTTAGCTTTAATGGGGCAAATATTTTCCTCATCAACCTACATATGAATTCCAAAGGTGGTGATGGCGCACTCTGGGGATTCACACAACCACCTGTGTTGTCATCTGAAGTCCAACGGCTTCAACAAGTAGTGGTCATTCAGGCATTTGTGCAAGAAATTCTCACTTGTGACCCCAATGCCAATATCATCATCTCTGGCGACTATAACGACTTCCAATTCTCAACACCTGTGACGAATTTGGTCAGCACAACCCCCCCGATGACGGTGATGAATACCACATTGCCCGCCGCAGAACGCTATAGCTACAATTTTGGTGGCAACGCACAGGCACTCGACCATATCAGCTTGAGCGCGAATCTTTTCAATAATACCGCTCCTGTATATGATACAGTGCATATCAACTCAGAATTTTCTGACCAAGTGAGCGACCACGACCCAAGCATTATTCGGATTCAAATCCCCAATACACTCACAGAAAATTCATCGGCACAAACCACAGCCCTCACCAGCACCAATCCCCTTGCACCCGTCATTTTGACCGCTACGGTGAGCTTTTTGGATGTCACCTTCAGCGCCGATGTAGCAAATGGCAACCCCGCTAACCCCGACCATGCCGAAAACCCAGCTAACTACATCGTTTTGGCAGAAGGGTCTGTGGCTGGCTTCCAAACCACAGGCGCAACCACTTGCCAAAACCCTGTGAACGCGGGCGATACCCAAATTATCCCTGCGACAGTGGTTTATAATACAGGGACACGCGCCACCACCCTAACCTTCACTACTGCGTTACCACAAGGCAAATATAGCCTCATTGTCTGTGGTAGCACATCCATCACCAGCACCTTTGGATTGCCTGTGAATGGTGGTGTGGATGTTCAATATTTCTTCGATATTGTCATTAATGGTGGTGGCACAAATACAGGTGGTAACGGTACGGGTGGTACAGGCACAGGCACAACCACCACAGGCACAACACTGACTCAACAAGAAATTTTGGATAGTGTGGTGGCGTTACCTGCTACGGGTGAAACACCCTTCTGGGCAGATACCCTACGCACAGTGATGATGGTTGGCGGAATTATGCTTATCACCTTTGGTGCGGGATTTGTTGTTATCCGACGCAGAGCGACCCGCTAAATTATCCACCAAATAAAAAGAGGATACACAAATATGCTGTGTATCCTCTTTTATAACGTGAGTTATGTATTGGGTGTGTAAGGGCGCAATATATTGCGCCCTTACGATTTTGCCTATTTTGAAGAATTGTATATGTGTATGTTTGTGCTATTTATGAGACACTCAATTACACGATATAGGGTGTGCTTGCGCCTGTTTTGCTCATGCCGTGTGGGTCTAATATCACGTTGATACAAGCAGGCTTGCCACTCGCAAATGCCCGTTCCAACGCCCCGCCAATATCATCTGGATTTTCTACCAATTCACCATGACCACCCATCGCCTCGACAATTTTATCGTAACGGGTGAAAGCTAATTTGGTGGCAATTGCACGTTCTTCGGATACCATACCGATTTGTGGCGTGCGGATTTGCCCCCATCCGCCGTCATTGCCCACAATGCTCACAATGGGCAAATTAAAACGAATGGCGGTGTCAAATTCAAAGCCATTCAACCCAAATGAACCATCCCCATTGATAATCAATACCCGTTTTTTGGGATACAAATGCTTGGCGGCAATGGCAAATGGCGCACCCACGCCCAAGCATCCCAATGGACCGGGGTCTAACCATTGACCGGGGTTGGTAATATCAATCACTTTGGCGCAGGCGCTCACAATATCGCCACCATCGCCAATCACAAGTGTGTTTTCATCAATAAAATCGTTGATGGCGCTCCCCATACGGAAATGGTTAATGGGCTTATCATCCAAATTTTTCCAATCTTCTAATTTGGCATTTTGTTTGTCTTCCATCTCGCGTACCTGATTGAGCCAATCGGTGAATTGAATCCCCTGTAGCCCTTCGGATAAGGCTTCGAGCAATAAACGTGAATTGGTGCAGAGGGCGACATCTGCCACACGGTTATGATTGAGTTCGGCGGGGTCATTTTCGATTTGGATGAGCTTGGTATTGGGATTCCAATCCTCAAGCCCATATTTCAGCCTAAAATCGAGTGGTGTGCCAATCAGCAAGACCACATCGGCTTGTCTGAGCGCCTTCCCGCGTGCCGATTTGAAGCAATTGGGATGATTCATCGGCAATGTGCCACGTCCGCCACCATTGGTAAAAACAGGGATATTGGTCTGGTCGGTGAGTTCCCGCAGGGCATCATGGGCAGAATCCCAATAGACTTGTGTTCCCGCAATCAGGACAGGATTTTTGGCATTGCGGAGCAATTCAAAAATTTGTGCCAATGCCCCCACTTCTGGTTCTAGCGGTTGAATGGTCACAGGGTCAAAATTACCGGGGTCATCTATGGCGTTGAATAAAATATCGAATGGTACTTCGATGAATACGGGT
Organism: bacterium; assembly: GCA_033763335.1. Taxonomy (GTDB): domain Bacteria; phylum Chloroflexota; class Anaerolineae; order Aggregatilineales; family Phototrophicaceae. Next base: position 27,503 of record JANRKU010000033.1, on the reverse strand, counting down.
CCCGGACGACCACTTAATGCTGTGGTGAAGGCGTAACGCATCAATTCGGGAATATCATCGGTGCGCTCTACGGTGAAACTGGCTTTGGTGAAGGTTTTGAACATATCTATTTGGGGTATTTCTTGAAGCGCACCCATGCCTTTTGTTTTGAGAGGGGCGGCACCACCGAGCAAAATCAGTGGGCTACGGGCTTGATAGGCATTGGCAACCCCTGTCACGGCATCGGTCACACCAGGTCCCGCCGTCACTGCGACCACGCCAATATTGCGCGTGAGTCGTGCATAGGCATCGGCGGCGTGGGCGGCGGCTTGTTCGTGCCGAAAATCGAGTACACTAATTTGATTGTTCAAACATCCCTCATAAATGGGCAAAATATGTCCACCACACAATGTATAAAGGGTATTCACTCCTTGCGCTTTGAGGGCGCGGGCGATGAGTTCTCCACCCAATGTAAACATTTATTTTTTCCTCTCTTTAATAATTATCTATATGCCCCAGCTAACCGTAAGCTAGTTTCTGTTATATTGTGACAGATAACCATCAAAATCGCCAAAAACGACCACGCTTATGAATTTTCTCCTAAAAAATCCATATGGAATGAGTGACTATGCTAAACTTATAAAAGTTATCATTTTTATGAGTAGGTCTTATGAAGCAATCAACATTGAATGTAATTATCCTCAATAGTGTGCTTGCATTTGTCTATGCAATCACCAGTATTATCAGCCAAGAATTTGGGGTCATCCCGCCCGGAAACGCTACCGCGATTTTTGCCTCGTCTGGGATTGCGGTTGTGGCAATTTTCTTTTTTGGGTATAAAGTCGTCCCTGGTGTCATGTTAGGGTCATTCATTGGCAATTATACCCTTTACTTGCGACTCAATGAACTTGACGTTACTGTTTTTTCCCTTACTGGGGTTATTGTTGCCTTTGCTATTGGCATTGGGGCGGCAATTGAGGGCAGTCTGGGGGTTTATCTTCTCAAAAGATTTAGTGATGCAAAACATCCCTTTGAAGATGTGCGCTCGGTGTGGGTATTTGTCTTATTAACAGCATTAGCCAGTTGCTTGGTCAATGCCACGATTGGTTCGACTTCATTGGCGGCGGGCGGATTTATTCCACCGGCTGTTCATGGTGATGTTTGGCTGACATGGTGGCTAGGGGATGCCGCAGGGATAGTCATTCTTGCGCCATTATTCATTATATGGCGATACTTGCCCAAACTGTCTAATGATGCCCAAACCGTTTTAGAGGCGGTATTCTCATTTATTGCCCTAATGGGTATTGGCGCAGTTGCATTTATTGGTGGTTTCCCTATTGAGTATCTGCTCATCCCGATTTTGGTGTTTATCGTGTTGCGCTTTGGGTTACATGGGGCGACATTAGGTGTATTCCTAATCTCAGGATTTGCGATATGGGGAACGGTGAATGGCAATGGGGCGTTTGTGCGCGAGAATGTCAATGATTCGCTCCTGCTTTTACAAGCGTTTATTGGGACTGTGATGTTCACTGCGCTCACTTTATCCGCAGAAGATAAAGAACGCCAAAAGGCAATGCGTGAAGTGGCAGAAACCAACCGCACCCTCGAAAAACGGGTGATTGAGCGTACTCAGGAATTGGCAATTGCTAAAGAAGAGGCAGAAAGCGCCAGCCGTGCCAAAACACTCTTTATCGCCCAGATGTCACATGAATTTAGGACACCCCTGAATGCAGTCATTGGCTACAGCGATATTTTACAGATGGGTATGTTGGGTGATATGACACCAGACCAAATGGAGCGTATTGGCTTCATCAAGCAAAATGCGTATCGCTTGTTGGGGCTTATCAACGACACCCTCGACATCTCTAAAATTGAATCGGGCAAGCTCACGCTGGATGAATCACGGGTAGATACACAACATTTCTTTGATGAAATCCTACAAGGGGTAAAAAGCCTGACTGCTAAAAAGCAAATCGCCATTAACACGGTTTATCATCCAAACATACCAGAACGTATTTTGATAGATGCACCCAAAATACAACAAATTGTTGTGAATTTGGTTGGCAATGCGGTCAAATTTACCCCAGAAGGGCAAATTACGATTGAAGTAGGTAAAAAATCGGAGACACAGTGGTTCTTGGCGGTACGTGATACAGGTATTGGTATGTCGCAGGAATCGGTGAATACGCTTTTTGAGCAATATAAACGGGTTGAAGATGAAACGACCAAAAATATAGAGGGGACGGGGTTGGGATTGTCTATCACCAAACAACTTGTTGATTTTTTGGATGGCAAAATTGAAATTCAATCGGTATTAGGGCAGGGCAGTGTATTTACCGTTCATTTGCCACTCAAATCATTATAGGAAGGCATAGGAGAAGTCATGGAACAACTACAAGCATTGGTGGTAGATGACAATTGGTATAATTGCGATATTTTTCGCATTGCGCTAGAAAAAGCAGGCTATATAGTGGAAATTGCTTATAATGGCAGAGATGGTTTGGCACTTTTGCAAACCAAACCATATCGCATTTTGGTGATTGACCTACAAATGCCCGGTATAGATGGGTTTGGTGTCCTCACCGAAATTAAAGATAGCCCCATTCGTAAAACGATGTATATTTTGGTCGTCACAGCTAATGCGTATATGGCAACAGAAGAATTAGATGACTTATCGGATATGGTCATGTACAAGCCTGTTAATATCACTGACTTGACATTTTTCTTAGAACGTGTCAAACGTATGATTTGATTATATTTAGTGTAATAAAAACAATCAGACGCAATTAGACGAGTCATGCTATAATAGAAATGCAACGGCAACATTTTTTATTTGCAGATTAGGATTTTTTAGCATGTCCTCTGACGATACTAAACGTTTTGATACGCCCGATGAAAGCCCTTTAGATACCAGCGAAACTCGTCAACTAGGTACTTTGCCTATTGATGATAATGGCACAAAAGTCTTAGCTACTGTTGGGGCATTAATTCCCAAACGATTACGGGTAGTTATGCCAGATAAATCGGAAATGGTCTTTGATAGCCTTGTCCCCCACTTAACCGTTGGGCGCAGTTCTACCGTAAACACACGTCATATTGATATTGACATGGAGATATATGATAAAGGGGTGTTTGGGGTATCACGATTTCATGCCATGATTATCCCCGATGACAAACATGGACTCGTGGTAAAAGATATGCAAAGCACCAATGGCACCTATGTAAATGGCAAAAAACTGAAGGCAAATGATAACTATCCGCTTGCCAATGGCGATTTTGTCAAATTTGGCAACCTAAAAGTGCAATTGTTTTTTGATAGTGGAAAATAACCTGTTTGGATAAGGGCGCATAACGCGCCCTTATCGGATAGATTATTTAATTGCTTGGGGTTGCTTCTGCTGTTACTTCTGGGGTTGTTTCTGCTACTGCTTCTTGAGTTGCTTCACTGGTAGCTTCTACTGTCATTTCTGGAGTAGCTTCTGTCGTTGGGACGGCAGTGGCGGGTATTGCTGTTGGAACGGGGGTTGGTTGTTCCAATTCTGGCAAGTTTACCCCTGTGAGCAACGAGAAGGTATCGAGTGCGGTGGTCAAATCGAAGAATTGTGCGCGTCCTGCGTCACTATTCAAATCGGCACCGCCACTCGGAACTTGACCGACTGCTGTGTGCAATTGATTATTCTCGCCATTAAGCAAAACGGCTAACCCGTTGCGTTCTTCGCCATCTGGGGTAAAGTATTTATAGGCAACACTGAATCCAGATGCGCCTGTGCGGGTAACATCTTTTACACTGACAATTTCGATATTCCGACGCAACCCAGAGACAAATTCACGGGCGGCGGCTTCATCTGCAATTTGACCCTCTTGGGTATTTACCACAACACCTGTGCCATCTTCTGCGCCTGCGGTAATGGGTTTGCCAACGCCACCATCCAAAATACGCCATGTACTTGGGTAGCGAATGAAGGTTGTGGTGAATTGGTTATAATTGCCTGTCCAACCCAATGGGGTGGTTTTATATTGGTCAAAAACATGGAATTTGGTGGGCATGGTTTCACTGAGCCAGAACATCAAATCGCGGGCATTTGATGGGGTGACAACGCGCACGACATAGACCAAATTGCCATCTGTCCATGCGGTATGTTGAGCGAAATAATCTTGCCCTTGCCGTGATAATACAAAGTCAATAATCACGCGGTCATCTACATAACGGCGTTCACCTGCCTCGCGCCAGCTATCATAGCGATTCCAGCTTCCCGCCAACACACCAGAGGTATATAAACCACTGACTTCTTCTGGGGTGGTAACAGGGGTACTGGGACGTTCAATATAGAGTTCAATTACGCTGGAGGTGGTGGGGCTATTAAAACTAACTTGTGCCTGACGGCTATTATTCACATTATTTGAGACACTCCAACCTGTGGGGATGTTCACATAGAACAAGCCAGACGGATGCAGATAATCTTCATCAAACGTGATGCTGGTCAAATCGGTGAGTGGGGCTGGAAAGGTCGGTGGGACAGCCGTATTGGTTGGGATGGGGGTGAGGGCGGCGGCTTGTTGTTGGTTTTGGGTCACATTTTGGGCGATGGACGGCAAAATCAGAGATGCCACCATCAATATTGCCATAAACAAGGCAAAATAATAGTAAAGGCGTTGCGTCATCTTTTTTGACATGCTACAAAAACTCCGATGGATTCACTGGTCTAAAATCGCAATGTATCATACCCCAAAATATCATCCTTGTTAAGATGAATAGATTTTTTCAGCGTAATCAGTTGTTATAAGCATGTTAAATGTGCCTAGTGAACTATCGTGAACCTTTACAAGCCTTAAAAATTGATATATACTCGTAAAAGTTCATAAAGATACACACAGAGGTACTTATGTTGATGAAACACCCTCATATTGAATTAGACTATGCCTTTAGCATCCGCCCCGCCACATTAGAGGACATTGATATTTTTTATCAATTGGTCAAAGTACGCTATAGCGAACAGTTTGGGTTAAATACCATCACCAAAGAAGAATTATTGGCGCAGTGGCAAGCCCCCGGATTTGAGATTGAACGCGATACCCGCCTCATTTTTGCCCCTAATGGTACCTTGATTGGGTTTAGTGTGTTCTCAGAAAACAAAGAGATGCCTGTGCGCCCACAAATCTGGTCGTATGTCCATCCCGATTGGCGACGCTTAGGCGTTGGCACGGCGATTATCGAATGGGCAGAAGCGCGTGCCAAAGAAAACCTGAGTAAAATTCCCGCCGATGCCCGTTTGATACTCTCCATCACGGTGTATGATAACGATGTCAGCGCCAAAGAATTGGTAGAAATCAATGGATTCACCACCCAAAACGGGCGCGTGAATATGATTATCGAATTTGATGCCATGCCCCCCGCCCCCAAATTGCCAGAAGGTATCCGCATTATCACCTACCCCGAATTTAACAACTTGCGTGAGGTGTATCGTGTTTTAAGCGATGCCTTCCGCGACCATCGTGGTTTTGTCGAGACCGATTTTGAGACCGATTTCCAGATATACCAGCATTTTATCAATAGTGACCCTCATATTGACTATGACACATGGTTTTTGGCGATGGATGGCGATAAATTGGTCGGGTTATCCATCTGTATACCCAATTCTTGGGATGACCCGCATAAGGGATGGGTAGATGATTTAGGGGTATTGCGCGAGTATCGTGGGCGCGGTATCGCAAAGGCATTATTGCACCATAGTTTTGGTGAATTTTACAAACGTGGATTCAAAAAAATGGGCTTAAATGCCGATGCGAGCAACCTCACAGGGGCGGTGCAACTGTATCACAATGTTGGGATGCGAATTTTCCGCAGATGGCACACCTACGAAAAAGAATTGCGCCCAGGCAAAGAATATACCAATCAGGGCTAATAACTAAGCCATATCATCTTATTTATCATTTTTTTGGAGGAAATACCACATGACCACCCTAATTTACGACTGGGATACGAAAGCAAGACAATTTGAACAGGAATTTATCATCCGTCCCGTAACATTGGATGATGCAGGCAAAGCCGCCGACCTCTTTAATGCCGCCAATGACCATATTGGCGGAGAAGGGCGCGATACAGAAAAATTGGTACGCTTTGAATGGGATGAACCCGAATTTAATTTGGCAACATCCACGATGGCATTTTTTACCCAAGACGGACAAATGATTGCCTATCAGGAATTGATAGATTATTCCACTGTGCCTGTACGCCCAAGATTATGGGGGCATGTGCATCCCGATTATTTGGGACGTGGTATTGGGACATATCTCATCAATTGGGCAGAAAAATTGGCACACCGCGTTTTTGACCGCGTACCTGCCGATGCACGGGTGGTATTCAATATCGGACGCAACAGCAAAAATCCATATAACCATAATTTATTTGTAGATAATGGTTATTTGCCCACGGGTCAAGCATGGCAAAAAATGTTGATTGACCTCACCGATGAGATGCCAGTAGACCCCCCTGCGCCAGAAGGACTGCGTTGGGCTTCTATGACCGAAATCAACGACCCCCGCAAAGCCTATGCCGCCCATCGGGATGCTTTCCATGACCATCGCGGGTTCATCGCAGAAGATTTTGAAGTGATGTTCAAGCGTTGGAGTGGGTATATGATGGATGAAAATTTATATGACCCCACCCTATGGTTTATGCTGATGGATGGCGATACGATTGCGGGTTATTCCTATAATTTGCTCGAAAATGAAACCTGCCCAGATGAAGGATATGTTGGTCAATTGGGTGTTTTGCCTGCCTATCGCAAGCGGGGCGCGGGCAAAGCCGTATTGCTCAAGGCATTCCATGAATTGTGGAAACGAGGCAAGCGCAAAGTGAGCCTTTATGTGGATGGCAGTAGCATTACGGGGGCAAATCGGTTGTATATCGGTGCTGGAATGCGCCCTGTAGAATCGTATGAGAGCTATGAAAAAGAAATGCGGGCAGGCAAGGAATATTCTAAGCAATAAGCTAGGTTAATGAGCCATCAATAAGGATTATTTTGATAACGTGTGTGCTGATAACAAATTTGCACACACGTTATTTTTTGGCATAAGTTTCGTGCAGGAGTAGGGTGAGGGTATAGATGCCCAAATCGAAATCGTGGCTAAAATCTATTGGCATAAGCCAGTAGCGTGTGCCACCCATATCACATTTTTTATAGATGACAGGCAAGACCAATTTTCCCTGTTCGGCAAAAAATTCGCGCTCGGCATTCACGGCGGGGTCTGTGAGGGCATGAGGAGACATCACCGCCAACATTAACCCACTACGTTTGAGCGCGGCTTTAACCGCCACATGCCATTCTTCTTCTTCATCCACATCCGTCATATCCAACCATGCCCGTAATCCCTGACCAGCGAGTGACTCCATCAGGTTAAAGGCAAAAAGCTCATCGGAGCGTGTATAGCTGATGAACATGCCTTGTGCGGCAGAACGGCGTACTTCTTGGATATTGGTGAGTTGGGCGATGCCTTTTTTGAGGTAGGTATCATCGGGGCGGGTGTTCATGGCTTTGCGGAGGGCAATGCGTTTTTGCTCTGGTGAATTAAACCGCGAAATCATTTCATCTACATCAAAACTAGCATCTGAATTGGGTTTCTGTGTGCGATTATTCATGATATTTCATCAATCCTAAATAAACAATTTTCTAACTGCTATCTTATCACAGGATAGCTGAATGAACTGTCAAGATTTTGATAAAGGGTACTAGAAGCCTATAGTTTCCATTCCTGCGCCAAAAGCGAATAGACAGCATGGTCAGCATACGCGCCATTTATCCATTCGGATTCGCGCTTAATCCCCTCATAGGTGAATCCGAGCCGTTCTGCTACGGCGCGACTTGCCAAATTTGTCACCATACACTGAATTTCGATACGATGGACATTTTCTTCTGTGATGAGCGCAGAAATCACTTTTTTGCAGGTATTGGTGATAATGCCCTGACCTGTGAATGATTTTCCGAGCCAATAGCCAATTTCGGATTTATTCCCCTCACGGTTAATGCCATGACACACCAACCCACCGACCAATGTATCCCCTTGCCATAATCCGCCATGAAACCCATCGCCCACCGCTAATTTATTGGCAAAACGGGTGATGAGTGCCTCTGCATCGGTTACAGATTGAATTTTGCCCGACCAGCGCAAGCGTGTATCGAGATGTTCGCGGTTTTCGGTGATGAGGGCGAACATTGCTTCGGCATCCTCTAACCTAAATGGGCGCAGGGCGGTTTTATCATCAATTTGTATGGGGAAGTGCATGTAAAAAGCCTTTCACGACTTGGAAATATAAATCGCGTTGGGTGGTGGCGGGTGAATGTCCTGCACCATGAAATACATAATGGATGGCTTGGGGATAGAGTTCACGCACCTTTGCCCGCACGACTTCATCGAATGTCGCATCATCATCCGATTCCAGCACATAAATATGTCCTGTCCAGTCCGCCAAATCATCGGCAGAAAAGTGATAATTGGTGTGAAAATCCACAAGGCATCGTTGGGTACTCATCAAATCGGCTTTATTGAGGCGTTGGGAATACAGTTCATCCACAAAAGCGCGGGTGATGAGGGCATGTTCCTCGTTAGGAGCAATTGTCTCGAATATCCATGCTTTTGCGCCGTTCATCGCTTCGTCATCGGGGAGGGGGAGCATGAGTTCGAGTGCAGTCAGGTAGCGATGGGCATATTCGGCATTGGGTAAGGTGGTGGTGGAGATGATGAGCTTATCTACTCGATGATGATACTTACGGACGAATACCTGTGCCAACATCCCACCCATTGATCCGCCTAATACATGCGCTTTGGCGATGCCTTCTGCGTCTAATATCGCAATAAAGCCATCTACCAAATCTGCCATCGTAGAAACAGAGGGGTAGGTGGGCGCGATGATATAAAATTCATCGGATAGCATAGGGATATTTTCGTAGGCGGCATCTGCCACGCGCATCCCCCCGACTAAAAATAATACTGGCGGACGGCTTTTATCGCCTGCCACCAGATATTCCCATGTAACCCCATTATGGGTGATATGGCGTGGGGGATGATTTTGGCGGAAATTTTGTAATGCTTCGCGTTGATGGGCGGGGACATCGGCATAGATTTGGTCAAATGTGCGGGTATCCATAATTTTTTCCTTATGCAAATAAATCAGATAGGGTAACGGTTGCGCCATTGAGTGTTTTGGATGAAAAGGTTTGACCCATTTTATACCCGCCCTGATAGTGAAGTGCATCTTCTTTACGGATATAAACCTCAATATATTGTTCTTCTGGATTCACTATCCAATATTCTTGTACACCATGTTTTTCATATAAGTAAAATTTATCAATTTTGTCTCTGCGGGTATTCGATGGTGATAAAATTTCTACCACAAAATCAGGTGCGCCATGCAAGTAACCATCATCCATTAAGACACATTGGTCACTTTCGGGGTTTATCCATAAAATATCGGGTTGGACGATATTGCCGTCATCCAATTTGATGTCACAAGGGGCATGACGCAATTGGTCTACATTCAGATGCTTTAAGAAAAATGCAAATAATCGACTGCTAATTTTTTGATGCAAATCTTTAGGTGATGGCATATTCCCCTCCTGCCCATCGTATACAAACAATTCCCCGTCAATCAATTCCATGTGGATATTGGTCTCTGGGAGTTGAAAATATTCATCTGCGGTCATTTTTCTTTTTTCCCGTAACACATCACGGATGGCTTCTGGTAACATGGCATTATTCCTATCCAAATAACTGACGGTGTGGGTGAACGCGCTATCCTAATAATGCCGATATATCTACTACGGTATTATTGAGGATGCGCGAGGTGAAGGTTTTCCCAATTTCATAACCACCTTGACGGCGCAGAAATTCATCTTGGCGGGTATAAACTTCAATGAGTTGTTCTTGTGGGTCTACAATCCAATATTCTTGTACCCCATGTTGGTCATATAAATCGAATTTTGCCCCTTTATCTTTACGATGGGTGCTAGGGGATAAAATTTCTACCACAAAATCGGGTGCGCCATATAAACGCCCATTGAGTTCATGACAACTGGTGTTATTTGGCGAAATCCACAAAATATCAGGCTGAACTGCATTATCATTGAGTATCACATCAATCGGAGCATAATATAATCCATCTTCCGATAAAATCTTGGATAAAAGCAAAACAATCCGCCTACTTATTTTTTGATGTAACACCGTTGGTCCCGCCATATTCCCCTCCTGCCCATCATAGACAAATAACTCCCCGTCAATTAGCTCAGTATGGATATTGGTCTCTGGTAATTGAAGATATTCCTCGATAGTGATTTTTCGTTTTTCGCTTAACACTTCACGGATTTTTTCAGGTAACATGGTCATGTCCTCAACACATTATTTTCTATTCATTATATCAGAATATGCCTCACGCAAAATTTGTGCGCTCATGCCCCAGCCATGTTTGGATACCACCCACTCACGCCCTTCTACCCCCATTTGGTGTGCCTGTTGCGGATGGTTGAGCAGGTGAATAACCCCATCTGCAAATGATTGTGGCGTATCTCTGAGTAACATATTCACCCCATCCACCGCGCCCAATCCCTCTGCGCCGATGGTGGTGCTGACCACAGGGCATCCACATGCCAATGCTTCGAGTAACTTAAATCGGGTGCCACTACCACTGCGTAACGGACAGACAAACACCGCGCTCGATTGCAAATAGGGGCGGGTATCCTCTACCAAGCCTGTAACCTGCACGGCATCACTTTGGAGCGCCAAAATATCAGGTGAGGGGTCTTTCCCTAATAAAATTAATTTGAAATCGGGGATACTTTTTTGGATGAGGGGCAAAATGTCGGTGGCGAAATAAATAACGGCATCGGCATTGGGGAAATATTTATAGTCACCCATATATATCGCCGTATTGGGGATTTTGGCAATATCGGGGTTGGGCGTAAAAAATGCCGTATCTACGCCATTGGGCGCAAGATACACCCGCGCTTTGGGCGATGCTTTTTGGATGAGTGCCTTATCTATATCGGACATTGCGCCAACGGCATCGGCTTTTGCCCAAATTTGTGGCTCAACTACGCGCATTTTGAGCGCCTCTATCGCCACGCCCGGACGGGTATACCATTTGGCGACACGGGTATGTTTGCCCCATGCGCGGTATTCGATGGCGGGTTCAGATAGAAAAATAGGGGTATCAATGCCTTGTGGCACATTTTGGAGCATATAAAATGATTCTACATGAATCATATCGGCGGGTTTTTGCGTGAGGAGTGCTTGTATTTTTTGGTGCATGGCATCTGTGCCGTATAAACGCATGGTGATGGCGCGGGGCGATGTGAGGCTCATTATGGCGGCTTGTTTGGTGGAGGGGCTTGGGGGGCGCTCTACAACATGATAATCACAAAATTTGCCCAAAGGGGTAATATCATACACCATCTCATCGGGGCGACCAAAGCATACCAATGTAATATCATAATCATTAGCGAGTTGCTTGAGCAGGTTATAGGTTCGCATACGCCCACCACTGACAGGTGGGTAGGGCAAATAGGGGGTGAGCATCAGCAAATGAGGTTTTGTCATCATGTTAATCCTTGTTGCATATAACGAGTTTTAGGCATACACTAATGGCAATTTTGAGGTTGCAATAAAGTGAAATGTGCCATGCCAAATAATATCGCCAATCTTAACATCAAAGTCTTGCTCATGGATACGGATTTTTATGCCTTACAAGCCATTAATGGCTATTTGGCGTGGGATAGACGCACCCGTGTGACCTTTATGGCAGAATCTGTCGAAAGTATGTGGGAATATCTCAATAAGACCCCACTGGCAGAATTGCCCAATTGTATTTTGTTGGATGCTGACCATATTGGCGGGGCAGATGCCTTGCATCATACCATCCAAGAACTTCGCAAACGGATTCCAAAAGTGCAATTGCTTTGCCTCACCCAATCGTTGGATATGGCGCTCATTGAAACAGCAGTCATCGCCCGCATTAACGGCTATTTGCTCAAGCATGAAGTCCGTTGGCATATTGCTTGGGCGATTGTCTATGCCATCAAACATGAATTTGTTGTGACCAACACCATCCAGCGAAAATGCGCGGGGTTATTTAGCGCCCATGTGGTGCATCCAAGCCCATTGCCCCCCGCCCGCTTATATCCAGAACTGACAGACCGCATTGAACAAGCCTTGCGCCTGTGTGTGATAGAAGGGATGCCCGCACATTTGGCGGCGCATGAGATGGGGATTAGCCTGCATACCATTCGCGGGTATATTAAAGAGGGGTATCGCATTTTAGAATCGTATGATGAGAGCGAATATCCCGTAGAAATGACCCCTCAAGAACGTGCTTTTATGCGCTTTACTGCGCTTCAATTTGATTGGGATAATCACGCACCATGAACAAGCAATGGCAACCCGCCCCCACACCCCTTGTTTCGGATGAATTGCGCCAAGCTGTCACCATCGGTATAGACCCCTTTGGCGATGATTTGGTCGCTCGTACCCTTGCCCAACGTGGGATAACATCCGCAGAGGAAGCACGCGCCTTTTTATACCCAAGCCACTATACACCTGCCAGCCCCTATGAATTGCCCGATATGGATAAAGCCATTTCGCGGATTCAAGAGGCATTGACTAATGGCGAAAATATCCTTATTTGGGGTGATTTTGATGTGGATGGGCAAACCGCCACCGCCTTATGGGTATCGGCATTAACAGGGATTGGCGGAAAAGTATTGCATTATATCCCCAACCGCGCACAAGGACATGGGGTGCATGTGCCAACGCTGGAAAAAATGCTCATGGGTGAATGGGGCAACGGATTTTTACCCCATCTCGTCATCACCTGCGATACCGGTATCACCGCGCATGATGCGGTGCTACTCGCAGATAAATATGGCGTGACCATGATCATTACCGACCATCATCAATTGGGAGAAACGCTCCCCACTGCTTATGCCGTTATTAATCCACAACGACTTGATGAAGCGCATCCATTACGCAATTTACCGGGGGTGGGTGTCGTTTATAAATGTGTGCAAGCCTTATATACCGCACGCGGGTTAGATGACAGCACATTAACGCCATTTTTAGACCTTGTGGCGTTGGGGATTGTGGCGGATGTGGCGGTGCAAAAGGGTGATACACGCTATTTATTGCAAAAGGGGTTAGTCGTTTTACGAGAGACAACCCGCTTGGGGTTGCAGGTGATGTTTGAGCAAGCAGAACTGAATCCCGCCATGCTCACAGAAGAGACCATCGGCTTCATGATTGCCCCGCGCCTGAATTCGTTGGGGCGTTTGGATGATGCGGGTTATGCGGTGGAATTTTTGACCACCACCGATTTAGAACGGGCGCGGATTTTAGCCAATCGGCTAGAGGCGCTCAATATTGAACGGCGCTTATTGAGCGACCAAATTTTTACGGGGGCGCTCGAACAAACACGCACCAATAGCCTATTGCTCGATTCTCCCATTTTGGTGTTGGGGCATGAACAATGGCATGGCGGGGTGATTGGTGTCGTTGCAAATCGCTTGGTGGAGCAGTTTGGCAAGCCTGTCATCTTATTTACATTTGGTGAGGGTGTAGCGCGTGGCTCGGCTCGGAGCATTGATGGCTTGGATATTACCGCCTGTATCGCGGAATGTGCGCCGATGTTGCTCAAATATGGCGGACATACGATGGCGGCAGGGTTGAGCCTTCCGCTAGAAAAATTGCCCGATTTTCGGCGCGATATTGCTCGTGCTGTGCGCCAAAGCCTTAAACTTTCTGACCATTCCGAAACGCCCCTATTGCCCATAGATGCGTTTATCCCACTATCTGCATTGACATTGGATTTTATCAGCGCCATTGACCGTTTGCGCCCATTTGGGGCGGGCAATCCCGCGCTCACCCTTGCGACTGAGCGCGTGACCATGCGGAGTTTTAAGCGGATTGGCAAATCATCAGAGCATCTGCGAATCACGGTTGAGGATGAAGCAGGGACGGTGCAGGATATATTATGGTGGCGGGCAGATGCCGATGCACTCCCCACGACCAAATTTGATGTCGCTTATACGGTGAATATCACCACCTATAAAGGCGAAAAGCAAATCACCGTCCAATGGTCAGATTTTCGGGTGATGGAAGCCGAATTAGAAACGGTTTATACGGGCAAAAACACCCAGTTCACCGATAACCGCGCCCTATCAGAAGGGGAGGCGATGGGTGAACTGATTTTGATGGATAAAGACGCGCTCATCTGGAATGAAGGTGAAGCGGTGGTGGGGGTGAAATCGGTCAAACGATATGATTTGCATCCCGCCAAAAAATTGGTCATCTGGACGAATCCGCCCAATACGCATGTGTTGAGTGATGCCCTAAAACGAGTCAATCCTAGCGAAGTCGTCTTGTTTGCAATAAGTCCGCGTGCCGATTCGGTGCAGGGCTTCATCACCAAACTGGGTGGGATGGTCAAAAAGGCGCTATCCAATGGCAATACGCTGATACTAGACCAGTTGGCGGGCGATTTGGCACATGGCACAGATACCATTTTGGCGGGGTTGGCATGGATGGAAGTACGCGGACATATCACCATTGAAGCGGTTATAGATGGTGTGGTCACATGCCACGAGGGGGGGAATAAACAACCCGACCAGCAAACCAGCACCACCACAAAATTGGCGCATTTGCTTCAAGAGGCGGCGGCGTATCGGGGATTATTTAAGACCCTAGACATTACCAAATTCCCACATTAAATCTTGACGAGTATGTCGCATTTTTAAGTCATATAGGGTACGCTTAGGATAATTATCCAACATTATCCAACATCTTGAGGGCAAAAGTCCATGCGTATCCAACGTAATCGTTCACGGTTGTCATTCCGAACACGCCGTCAATCGAAAATCGGATGCACCCCATTGTCGCTCCTGCTCATTGCAGTGGTGTGCGTGGGGATTACATCATGGCGCTGGATAGAGGCGAGGTTGTCTGGCAATATCCCAAATAACCCACAAGCAACCCTCAACGATGCACAACGGGCGTTTGATAATGGCGACTTGGATAGTGCCATCACCATTGCCCGTATGATTTGGCAAGCCACCCCCACCCAAACCGATGCGCTCATTTTGCTCACACGGGCGTTGATATATCGCAGTTATACCGATTATGACCGCGAGATAGACCGCGAAATTGCCCGCCAGACCACCCAAACGGCATTAGACCGTTTTCCACAAAATAGCGATATACAAGCCATTCATGCCTTTGCCCTACAAGCCGATGATATGCCCATCCCCGCCGCCCAATTGGCGCTATCGGTGTTGAATAAAAATCCGAATCACACCATGGCGCGGGTGGCATTAGCATTGGCATATGGGCGCGTGGGGGGATACGAGAATGCACTCATCGAGGCGAGGCGTGCGGTAGCGACAGATGATGTTCGTTATCAGATAGATAGCCTACGGGCGCAAGCGATTAGCCAAAGCGATTTGGGGCGCTATAGCGAAGCGATGACCACCATTGATGAGGCGATTGCTATCAACAATAAACTGGCTGTATTGCATTTTGAACATGCCCTGTTTGCCCTGCAAATTGGCGATGCCGATGTCGCTACATCAGCCTATTTAAGCATTTTGGCATTTACCCCACAAAATATCAAAGCCCAATTGCGGATGTGCGAGTTGTATAGCACCTTGCGCGACCCACAAACTGCCATGCGGTATTGCCAAGAAGTGACGATGCGTGCGCCCTCATGGGCGGATGGGTGGTATTATTTGGGGCGGGAATATTTTTGGCAGGGTCGTTGGGCATCGGCTCAAGATGCTTTTAGCCGATGCACCGCCTTGCAAACTGCACAAAATATACCCTATAACGACCTACACCTCGAATGTTGGTATATGCAAGGGCAGGCGGCAGAAATTTTGGGTGATTGCCCCAATCTCATCCGCATTTATGCCGAATTTACGACCATTACCCAACAGGGGAATTTGCCCCAAGTCTGGACATATCCCCCAGAAGGTCCTGCTATGTGTATGGGAAACGGAACACCCTAATTATTTTGTCTCTTTGACCAATTCGGTCAGGCGACGTTCTTGTTGGGTGAGGATACGTTGCATAACCAATTGGACAACACGCAATAAGGCTTGTGAATTGTGTTTGATATGTTGCTCAAAATCGGCACGGCTAATTTCCAGTACGGTACTTTCTTCGGTTGTGACCACATCTGCTGTGCGGGGCATATCCAAAATGAGTGCAATTTCGCCAAAGCTACTGCCTGCGGTTTGATAATCCAAAATAAACCGTTTGCCCTCTTTGGTGCGGAACACATCCACCTTACCCGATAAAATCACATAGAATGTCTCTTCCACTTTTCCTTCGGTGCATAAATAAATGCCTGCGGGATAGGTATTGATTTTGCTGTGATTAAACAACAAGTCTATGGTCTCTGGTGGGGCGCTAGGGAAAATATCGGTCAACATTTTTTTAGCTTGTTGTGGTGTAACCATGTGGAAAAATACTCCTCAAATAAAAATAACACAATGCGTCCTAACTATAACATCATCAAAATTTTAGGCGCGGATACACTTGCAGGAAGGCTGTGGGATGAGCGCCGTCTCTCCTTTCGTGTAAGTGTAACCGTCTGATTTATGAATACTTTTGAAAAAACGATGATGGATGCCCTGTACGGTTTCTGTTGGCGTGGTGATATTAAAATGCCCGCTCGCACGAACAGCCACTTTACCGACATAAACACCCTCTTTTTTGCCCGATGTGACCATCGCCTGAACCATGTCACCCGTCTGAAATCCAAAATACACTTTTTTGCGTTGCCGTGTCGCACGCGGAAAACCATATTTGTCAGGTTTGGTCATTTGCCGGTTACCCCTGCCTACTGCTTTTATAATTAACGGTTGGTGATTGGGACTGACAAATACCGCTTGACCACTTTCACCGACACATACCGCATCCAGCCAGTGGGTTTTGGGGTAATTCTGTATGGTGCGATTATATTTGGTGCGACCACCTGTGCCAAGTTCAATCGGCAATCTAAAACGTTGCAATGTTTCGTACAATTTCCAGCGCGTGGCATTGACAACAGACGCATCTTTGAGTGGCATTTTCGCCAATTTCTGCACAGTCGGATGACCAAACTCGTCTGCTGTTTGATTGCCTTTTTTCTGGTTGCAGGGTTGACACGCCAGCGTTAAATTGCTCACCCTATTAGAACCACCTCGTGATTTGGGGATTATATGTTCAATTTCGAGTGGCACATTTTTTGCATCACAATAGACACATTTCCGTCCAAATTTTTCGAGCAGATACTCCCGCACTTCATAACCCCATAACACGCCTTGTTGATACTTAACACCACTTATTTCGGGGTTGACCATCGCCTGTATATCAAATTTGATCAATTCCATCGCCAAGTGAGTAACAGGTATGTATTTCGTTAAACGCATTATCCATGTCTGAATGTTATGCACACGGCTCATCAGTGATGGTGCAATCCAACCATCAGGACGTTTGCGATTGTTAAATTGTGCTTGGCGATAGCGCAATTTGCGTGTTCTTCGTCCTCTGCGTAGCTGTCTACGACTCAATAACCCGTCACGGATTTGCTGACCACGATGGGTCAATTCACCTGCCCATACACAACATAATCCCCGTTTGAATTCAGCCACAATCGCTATGCCTGTTGTTTGGCTACCAGGGTCTATTTTGACTTGAATGGGTTGTGTGTCACCACCTTCGCGGTCTTTCAGGATAATCGTGAATGGATGACGGCGGAAAACTGCCACTTTCCCCAATTTCAATAATTCCCTTGCCCGTGCGGGATTGCAGGGCATGAGTGGTTTTTTGTTCTTGTCGAGTACAAATACACGTTGCATAAAACGAAAGTTACCTTTCGGTCTCCGCTTGCGCGGGTTACGGTCACCTCGTCAATGTTATCGGGTGGTTTTATATGTGAACGACACTGGCTAACACCCATTTCGACCTGTTTAATCGTTCACCGCAGAGTTCGGGGCTGGTGAAGCACCCCGAAGTGCCTATGTATTCACCCATAACGTAGCCAGTCATCACTGACTGGCTGAGACTGGTAAGCATTGATGGCTCACAAGAGCCACCCGCCTTTCGGCGTGGGGATGCTTACTGTCTTATTTTGACGAAAAATAGGCTTATCAGCCTTCTAATTGATACTGAACAAAAAATTCCCACATGGTTTCGCTGGCAGACATATCTTGGGTCACATAACCGCCAAATTGGTCACTGAGGCGGGTTAAAATTGCCCCGGGCCACGTATGACCGCCATTTGCTACCGTATAAAATACCACATCGGCATTATCATCGCAAGTGGTATAGCGCACACCACTCACATCACCAATGGGGTCTAGGGTTTGTGCGGTGAGGTCACAACCGTTGCGCTCTGCCCATGATAGGGCAAAATCGGCAATGCTAGAAAATATAAATGCGCCTTCATTATTTCCCTCATACGGCACAATTTGGTCGGCATCACCATGAAACAGGATAATCGGTACAGGACGATTGGGTGTGCATCCGCCAAATTCGGTATATGCCCCTGCGACACCCCCTATGGCGGTGATTTGGTCAGAGAGTTCACATGCCAGCCGATAGCTCATCCCGCCACCGTTGGATAGCCCATTGGCATAAACCCGTGTGGTATCAATGCACAATGTTTCGCTGATGGTGACTATCATGTCGCTGACAAATGCCACATCATCTACAATTTGTGGGATATTCATGAATAAGCCACTCTCCCAACGGGGAATAGCGCCATTTCCTTGTGGATAGACCAGCACAAAGCCGTGTTCTTCTGCGACTGCTTCCCATCCAGAATAACCAGCGAGTCCTAATGCCCCTTGTGCGAAGCCATGAAATGCCATGACCAACGGGGCGGGAGTTTGTGGGTCATAGCTGGCGGGGATATACAGGTAGTATAGGCGATTGACATCGCCAGATGTGATGGTTTGCTCAATGAGTTCACTGCGGGCAAAATTGGGCATGGTAGGGCAAGCCTCATCATCCTGTGCATGAAGGGGTTGGGTGATGGTCATACCAAAACTGGTGATGACCAATAACAAGACAAGGCGTAAAAGTTGGGTTATCATGGTGAAACATCCTTTAATAGTGGATATTGTGAAAAATTTAATTTTATCTTATCACATCAAATTTAGAACATCATGAGGAGTATGCTAAAAAATGACCTTACCGACCCATTATCAAAAATTGACTGCTACCCAATATAGCAAAAATTTTAGACAAGCTGTAGAAATTCAAACCGTCCCCCTCGTTATGCCCACAGGCGAAGATATTCTCATCAAAAATAAGTATGCAGGCGTGAATGCCTCTGATGTGATGATGGCGGCGGGGCAATATCTCCTCCCCACACCCCTCCCGTGTGATATGGGTGCGGAAGCCGTTGGGGAAGTAGTCGCAATCGGCGCGGATGTGCATCAATTCAAAGTGGGTGATATGGTGTTGACCAATGCTATCGGCTCTGGATATTGCGAATACTATACCATCTCGGCGCGACGTGCTGTGCCAATTCCCGCCGCCACCCCCGAAATTATGAGCCTATCTATTGGTGGCTTGACTGCCTCTATCGGCTTGGAGGTCACTGGCGAAATGAAAGCAGGCGAGACGGTGCTGGTCACGGCGGCGGCAGGTGGGACAGGACAATTTGCCGTCCAATTGGCAAAATTGGCGGGATGCAAGGTGATTGGTACATGTAGTAGTGACGAAAAAGCCGATTTACTCCGTAGTTGGGGGTGTGACCGCCCTGTGAATTATAAGACCGAAAATTTACGCGATGTGTTGAAAAAAGAATTTCCCAAAGGTGTTGATGTCGTTTTTGAGAGTGTCGGCGGGGAATTATTTGATGTATGTGTAGACCATTTGGCACGCTTTGGGCGTTTGGTGACACTGGGATTCATCGCTGAATATAAAGAACAACCCGATGTGGTGACAGGGGTGCGCGTTTATTATAAATTGTTGGGCAAAATGGCATCGGTGCGCGGGTTCAATCTGAATTTATTTTGGGGTCGTCCGCAATTATTAGGCGAACACATGGCAAAACTCATCGGGTTGTTGAATGAAGGCAAATTGCGCCCATCTATAGACCCAAGCCTGTTTAATGGGGTCACTCATGCGATAGATGCGGTGGAATATTTGCAAGCGGGCAAAAATAGTGGCAAGGTGATTGTGCGTTTTTAAGGCAATATCCCACTTGATTCGCTATAATCAGTGTGCATAATTAATTCTTCATTCAGTAAGTTGAGGAATAGCCCTTATGCACACATACGCCTCTCTTGAACAGTTATTATTGGCAACCGTCCAAAAACATATCAACCCCACCGCATCTATTGTCAGTTATGTGCAACTGCCCAGTAGCACCGATGTCTCTAAAATCAATGTCCAACATTTTAACCTGCGCTTGAATACTGGACAATCGGTTATTCTCATCACCAAACCATCCCCCCTCATCGAGAGGCGCGTGTTGAGCCTGCTCAATGACCAAAAACAGACCATTGTCCCACTCAGCCATTCGCTCGATTTAACCGATACTGGCGAGGCGCTCATCTGCTTAGAAGATGCGGGTAAGCCTGTTTTGCCTCATGCGGATGAATATCAGCAAAAAATCGCAGAGGGATTGGCAAAAATTCATGCTATGAATATGGGCAAAGAAGCGGAACTCGACTGGTTGCCCAAAACTGACCGCGCTTATTTTGTGGATTTTATTTTGGGATGGACATGGCGTTTGGCATGGGAACGCGCATTAGAAGACCCCAATTTCATCAAGCAATTTGGCAGTTATATCCCCAAAGTGCAATCGTCTGTCAAAACATTTCCAGATGCCATGCAAGCCTTGTTTGATGATGCCACAACGCGCACCCTCATCCACACCGATATTTATTCGGGGCATGTGCTGGCAAATAAAAATCCCTATATCATAGATTGGGGACAAACCCACTATGGCTCATTTTATTTGGATTTGCCCAGCTATTTTGATTACCCCTCCAAAGCCGAATTGTATCGGTTGGAATTAGAAAAACAGGGCATTAGCATCAATCAAGAAGAGTTTTTGCAAAAATACCACATCGCAGGGCGGTTTGTGGGGTTTCGTTATATGTGGGGTTGGATAGAAGAATGGCGCAAGCACCCCGCCGATTGGAGTGAGCAAGGCGTGTTATATATGCTCCAAAAGGCAATTGGCGAATAAAAGGCGCAATTTGTTGTTTGGCAACTTAAAAAAACAACCTCACCCCTAAATCCCCTCTCCAGTCTGGCGAGGGAAAAAGGACATGATATATCATGTCCCTACAAACCGACCTAGAAAACAGTTTTCACCCCCTCCCAATTTGGAGAGGGGGCAGGGGGTGAGGTAAAAACAGCGATTTTATCGTTAAGTTGCACCCTTATGTATCATTTAGGCGGTAGTTATGGTTACATCCATGTCATCTAAACGTATTTGTAAACGCAAATTGTTTGGCACGGATGGTCTTATTGGTTATAATGAAGGCACACTGATTAACTTTTAGAGGAAACACACATGGTTCACAGATTGCACGAGACCCCTATCGCCATCATTGGGATGGCATCGGTCTTTCCACAGGCGATGAGTGTACGCGAGTTCTGGGATAACATCATCATGAACCGCGATTGCATTGAAGATGTACCCTTGTCACGGTGGAATGTAGAAGATTACTACGACCCAGACCCCACAACACCCGATAAAACCTATTCCAAACGGGGCGGATTTTTGCCAGATATTGATTTTGACCCGATGGAATTTGGGTTGCCCCCCAACATCCTCGAAGTGACCGATGTCTCGCAGATGCTTGGATTGGTCGTGGCGCGGGATGCGCTCAATGATGCGGGTTATGGCAATGCCAGCGCAGAACTCCGTGATAGGACGGGGTGTGTATTGGGTGTCGGTGGTGGTCAAAAACTCATCATGGGGCTGAATGCACGCCTACAATATCCCGTGTGGCGCAAAGCACTCGCCAGTAGTGGTATTGTGGGAGAAGATGCCGAGGTTATCGTCAAAAAAATCCAAGCCGCCTATATCCGTTGGGAAGAAAATAGTTTCCCCGGTTTGTTGGGCAATGTCATCGCGGGTCGTATCGCCAACCGCCTCGATTTGGGTGGGATGAATTGCGTGGTAGATGCCGCGTGTGCCAGTTCAATGGGCGCGATGAAACTCGCCGTCAGCGACCTCGTAGAAGGTCGTAGCGATATGATGATTACAGGCGGGGTAGATACCGATAACTCCATTTTTATGTATATGAGCTTCAGCAAGACACCCGCATTCACCCCCGGAACCCATCCACGCCCATTTGATATTACATCCGATGGCATGATGATTGGTGAAGGTGTGGGGATGATTGTCCTCAAACGCCTAGAAGATGCCGAGCGTGATGGCGACAGAGTATATGCTGTCATTCGTGGTATTGGTGCATCGAGCGATGGACGCTATAAGAGCATTTATGCCCCACGCGGGGAAGGTCAAGAAAAGGCACTAGACCGTGCTTATGAAGATGCAGGGATTTCACCCAATACGGTGGGACTCATCGAAGCACATGGCACAGGTACGGCGGCGGGTGATATGGCAGAGACCACCACCATCGTCCGCTTCTTCAATAAACATGGTGATTATCAAGAACATGGTAAGCATGTTGCCTTGGGCAGTGTTAAATCACAAATTGGTCACACCAAAGCCGCCGCAGGTATCGCAGGATTGATGAAAGTGGCATTGGCATTGCACCATAAAATGTTGCCACCCACCACCAATGTGGTCACACCAAATCCAAAACTTGGACTCGACCAATCTCACTTATATGTGAATACCGAAACCCGCCCATGGATTACCGATGGCAAAACCCCACGCCGTGCGGGTGTGAGTTCTTTCGGCTTTGGCGGGACAAATTTCCATTTTGTGCTAGAAGAACATCATAGCGAACACGAAAAAGGGTATCGTCTGCATAAGAACGCCGAGACGATTTTATTCCATGCTCCCACACCAGAAGCATTGATGGCAAAATTAGAACGCCATATTGCCCGTCTGGAAGGGGATGAAGCGACTGCCCAATATTTGAATATGGTGCAATTCTCCCGTGATTTGAATATCCCCGCCAGCGATGCCCGTTTGGGATTTGTGGCAAGTGACGCGAAAGAATCGCTCGATTTGCTCCGTGCGGCGCATAAATTTATGAACACACAAGCCAGCGCCGTCGAATGGCAACACCCCAAAGGCATTTTTTATCGCCGTGAAGCCATGACGCTCACAGGCAAGGTGGTAGCATTATTTAGTGGGCAAGGGGCGCAATATGTCGGGATGGGGCGCGAATTGGCATTCAATTTCCCTGCTGTACGCCAAAGTTTTGCCCATATTGACCGCCTTTTCCATGCCGATAAATTGCCGTTGGTGAGCGATGTGGTCTATCCACAACCCGCTTTCACCGATGAAGCGCGTGAAGCACAAGCGCAAATGCTCCAACGGACAGATTATGTCCAACCATCTATCGGGGCATTGAGCGCGGGCATGTTTAAGATGTTCAAATCGGCAGGATTCAAACCCGATTTTGCCGCAGGGCATAGCTTTGGGGAATTGACCGCGCTATGGGCATCTGATGTTTTGAGCGATGATGATTATTATGCGCTCGTCAAAGCGCGTGGCTTGGCAATGGCTCCGCCACCCGACCCCACATTCAACGCGGGGACGATGATGGCAGTCACGGGCGATGTCGCCAAATTGCGCGGATTGGTCGCCAATGCGACTGGTGTGCATATCGCCAATATCAACTCCCCTTCACAAGTGGTTTTGGCGGGTAAAGCAGAAGATTTAGATGCGGTGAAGCCCACATTACAAGCCAATGGCTTTAATGTTGTGCCGTTATCGGTATCTGCCGCCTTCCATACACCGTTGGTTGGTCATGCACAAGCGCCATTCGCCAAAGCGATTGCTGGTGCAACGTTCAAAGCACCAACCGTAAAAGTGTATTCCAACGCATCGGCTAACCCTTATCCACAAGATGCGGGGCAAATTCGCCAAATTTTGAGCGACCACATCCTCAATTCGGTGAATTTTAGCCAAGAAATTGAGAATATTTATAATGCAGGTGGTTATGTCTTTATCGAATTTGGTCCACGCAATATTTTGACCAATTTGGTAAAAGATATTTTGGGCAATAAGCCCCATGTTGCCATCGCGCTCAATGGTAGCCGTCAAAAAGATAGTGACCGTCAATTCCGCGAAGCACTCGCGCAATTGCGTGTATTGGGATTATCACTCGGCGCAATTGACCCCTATGCCCAAGACCCTGTGCCAAGCGAATCGGCAGGGCGCAAAAAGGGGATGCAGGTCAAAATTAGTGGTGCGGCATATATCAGCGAAAAAACCCGCCAAAATTGGACAAATACCCTCAATGATGGTCATCGCATTGCTGGCGGTGGCACGGTTGAGGTGATTAAAGAAGTCGTCAAAGAAGTGATTAAAGAAGTGCCTGTGGAGGTACGGGTAGAAGTGCCTGTGCCTGTCAATCATGGAGTAGGAACAGTGACAACATCCAATAATCAACCGACCAGCTTGGAGCAAGCACTCGCCTTATTTAGCGAGCAACAAAGCGCCATCCTCAAGGCACATCAACATTATTTGGATAATCAATCCGAATATATCCGTGTTTTTGCCACACTCGCAGGGCAACATCAAACTGCCCTGAGCAATGGTATCTCGAAAGAATCTGCCGAGAGCCTCGCTAAGAGCATGGATGCCTTCCATCATCACCAAGCAGAGACCTTGCGCGTGCATGAAACCTATTTGCATCGCCAATCGGAGCAAACCCAAGCCTTATTAACCCTTATGCGGGGTAATGGCAATGGTGTTACGCCGATGACTATCAGCGCCCCACAACCAACGGCGACTATTCCTGCACCAACCCCTGTGATGACACCGCCACCCGCGCCAAAACCTGTTGTTGCACCTGTGGTAACAGCCCCTGCACCACAACCTGTTGTGGTACAAACTCCGCCACCCGTGGTTGTATCACCACCTGCACCTACCCCTGTGACGACTGGATTATCGCTAGAATTACTCTCGACATCGTTATTGGCGATTGTGAGCGAGAAAACAGGCTATCCGACAGAAATGCTCGAACTTGGCATGGATATTGAAGCCGATTTGGGGATTGATAGCATCAAACGGGTGGAAATTTTGGGCGCAATGCGTGACCAATATCCACAATTACCCCAATTAAAGGCAGAAGAACTCGGTGAACTCCGCACATTGCAACAAATCGTGGAATTTATGGGGAGTCGTGTGGGTGCATCCTCATCACCAACACCTGTTTCTGCCCCTGTGGTGACGACACCCGCCCCAACGCCCGTTCTGGCACAAACACCCGCCCCTGTGGTGACACCACAACCCGTTGTGACACCTGCACCATCGAATAATGGCGGATTGTCACTGGAATTGCTCTCCACTGCATTATTGGCAATTGTGAGCGAGAAAACGGGCTATCCGACCGAAATGCTGGAATTGGGCATGGACATCGAAGCCGATTTGGGGATTGATAGCATTAAGCGCGTGGAAATTTTGGGCGCGATGCGTGACCAATATCCACAATTACCCCAATTGAAAGCCGAAGAATTGGGCGAATTGCGTACATTGGAGCAAATTGTTGAATTTATGGGAAGTCGGGTAGGTGCAGGGTCATCCCCAGTCGTGACGACACCCGCCCCACAACCAATCGAATCCGTAGGGACGGCATATATGCCGTCCCTACAATCACAGCCTGCATCAACACCACAACCCGTTGTGACATCTGCGCCATCCAATGGTGGTGGACTATCGCTAGAGGTGCTATCTGGCACATTGCTCGAAATCGTCAGCGAGAAAACAGGTTATCCAACCGAAATGCTGGAACTTGGCATGGATATTGAAGCCGATTTGGGGATTGATAGCATCAAACGTGTCGAAATTTTAGGTGCGATGCGTGACCAATATCCGCAATTGCCCCAATTGAAAGCAGAAGAACTGGGCGAATTGCGTACCTTACAACAAATTGTCGAATTTATGGGAAGCAGGGTGAATAGTGGGGATACAAATGGTGTCTCTGCGGGAGAGTCAGCTCACGCGCTCCCAAAAGTTGATGCGCCCGTTGCTATCGTCAATGGCGATGGTGGCGTGGCGCGTCCCCAATTGGTCATCAGCACCCCTGTAGCCCGTAGCGCCGTGACTGTGCGCTACTTGCCAACGCCTGATGAACTGGAAATCGCTTTGCCCGATGGGGCAATCGCCCTTGTGACCGATGATGGCACGCCTCTCACCGCCGAAGTGGTGAAGGGTATCCAAGCACGCGGCTGGCGTGTGGTGGTGTTGAATTTGCCCGCCGATATGGTCAAAAGTGAGGCATCACTACCTACAGGTGTGCCACGCTATGCCCTTAGCGATGCCACCGAAACCCGCCTAGAGGAGACGCTCAAAGCGATTCAAGGCGAGCATGGCACGGTTGGCGTATTCATCCATCTCAATCCGCCCGCAAGTGCCTTTAACGTCAATGGCAACCCATTCCTAGACCCTGAAAAGGGTGTTATCAAGCACATTTTCTTGATGGCGAAACATCTGAAAAAATCGCTGACTGATAATGCAGAACGTGGTTATACCGCATTTGTGACGGTGGCACGCTTAGACGGTGCATTGGGCGCAAATGGGACATTCAATGCCGTGATTGAAGGCGGGTTATTTGGCTTGACCAAGAGCCTCAATCTGGAATGGACAAAGGTGTTCTGCCGTGCATTGGATGTGGCGGATGGATTATCCGCAGAGACCGCCAGCCGTGCCATTTTGGGGGAACTATCAGACCCGAATCGGTTGGTGGTGGAGGTCGGCATTGGCACAGGTGGACGTGTGACACTGGTCGCCCCTGAACTGAGTTAAACATGAGCGATTATCGCATCATACAAGGTGATTGCACAGAGACCCTGCGGAATGGCGGGGTCTCTGATGCGTTACACCTAACATTTTTAGACCCCCCATTTAATCAAAATAAAGCCTATGCCCATCATGACGATAATTTGCCAGATGATGATTATTGGCGTTGGATGCAAACCATTTGCACCGATATTTATCAGTGTACCGTAGATGGCGGGGCAATTTATTTTATGCAACGCGAAAAAAATGTCGCACAAGTCATGAGTTGCCTACAAAGTGCAGGCTGGCAATTTCAAAATTTGATTATCTGGAAAAAAATGACCTCTGCCGTGCCTATTTCTAAAGGATTTGGCAAACATTATCAAATCATTGTATATGCGACCAAAGGCAAAAAACCGCGCACATTTAATAAACTCCGTATTTCGCCACCACTCCCTGCTAATTATAAATATGAGCGCGAAAATGGTATGTTTGTCACAGATGTATGGGATGATATTCGTGAACTCACATCGGGTTATTTTGCGGGGGATGAGGCATTACGGAATGAAAATGGGGAACGCATACACAAACAACAAGCCCCTCTCGC
>JANRKU010000032.1:0-6586 GCA_033763335.1 bacterium | reverse complement strand
ATGACTTCGCCGTCCCAATACATCAAGTTATATGCCGAGAGGTCGCCGTGAATCATATCGTGTTCGAGCAATAATTCGATATTGGTCATCACCGCATCAAACACCGGTTTGGCTTCCTTATGGGATAAATCAATTTCTTTCAAAGTGGGCGCACCCACTTTTTCATCCCCAAAATAGGTCATGAGGATGGCATTTTCGCTGGCGGCAAATGCCTGTGGCACGCTCGCACCGATGTTATACAGGGTGGTGAGCGTCTTATATTCGTGCATCAGCCACGATGTATGTGATACTTGTTGCCCATACGCCGTCTTTTTGCCAATCGCTCGCATGGTGCGGTCATCTTTTTTATTCAATGACTTGCCATCACCTGTGAGGACATCACGCCCCTCACGATACATGGCATCATTCCGCAAATTACGGAACATGCGCGGGCGATACACTTTGGCGGCGATGAGCGTTTCGCCTGTGCTAGGGTGGGCGAGACAGCGATACACATTGGCTTCTTTGCCACCCTTTACACGACCCAGCACATCGGTGATGAGTTTTTCTTCATAGAAGCTCTGGAGTGCTTGCAATAACCAGCCTTCCTCAAATAATCCGGGGACATAGGTGGTTTTGAATCCGCCTTCCAAATCTTCTAAATCTGCGACCTCATGTAACACCTCATCCGCCGCTTTTTTGGCGATATGCTTGGCTTGGGGTTTGCGCTTGCGCCGTGCTTGACGGTCAAGTTTCATGGGGTCGAATTGTTTTTCGTACTGTTCGTATTTATCGTAATCAGAAAGAGACACGGTTAGAGTATCCTTATTGTGAGAATATGAATGATGTGTGGGGGAGTATGCCACGCATAAACCCGATGCAAAATCCGATAGATGTTTGGATTTGCGAGTATGCCACACAAAGGCGCAATGATTACGCCGAATCTCACCAAAGAATAAGCCCGTTAGGGGGATGGTGCAGGGGAGCGTGATGTATTACGCGAGGTGAGGCACACCCATATTAACAACCGCCACAGAATTTTTAGCCATATACAAGTGCCTCCTCATAATCAAAATCAATCACTACGGATAAGATAGCACAAAACGCAGTGACTTGTCAAGAGGGGTAACGAGGGGTCATAGGGGAATTTTAGGATGTTTCATTACCAGCCACGATATTGCATGACAACCTCATGCGTCCCTGCCTCTACATACACGGCGCGGAACATCACATCGGCGCGGAAAATTGGTGTATCTACACCATCTACTTGCGCCACCCAATTGGGATACGTCGCATCGGTCAATACCACATACCCCGCCATATCCGTTTCTACCATCATCACAATTTCGGTGGATGTATAACGGGTGATGGTCACATCCCCAACGCCTACCCCATTCAGGGGCGATAAATCCTCATTCGTGTTGATGGTTATGCTTGTGCGCGGATTAAACGCCTCATCACGCATCGCCACCAGCGCCTCTTCTGTCCCATCCCATGTATCGGGGAAAATTTGGGCATCATAGACCATGAAGGTGCGGGGCATCACATCTAAATTTTCGTAAATTTTGATGTCGGCGGAATATACGCGCGCCCAGCCTGTAGGGTGAATCTGCAAAAAATCGCCTGTGCGTGAATCCACCAATGTAATAGCGACAATCGTGATAGCCTCGCCCAATGGGGTGATAGTTTGTGGGATAAGCACCTCATCTAGCGTGTATAGCGCCAATTGGTCGCCGTTGGTAGTGGGTGGGATGATGGTTTGTGCTGATATAAATGGGATTGCATTTTCATCCACCAAAATTTGAGGTGACTCACATGCACTATTACACCGAAACAGCACTTGCACCTCATCGGCAGAAAAATCGTATGGCGCGTCCCATGTTATCCCTGTGGGGCGCTTGAATTGGGTGTCAAAAAATATTCCCTCATGCACCACATCATAGACCTTATCGGTGAGCAGATAGCGCGTGTTGGTCAAATCTAACCACCTATCATCAGGAATACATGCCCCACCACAAACGGGCAATGCCAAATTTTCGCGCAGGCGACCATCCACCGTCCGCAACGCGCCATGGGGCAATAATAACGATGTGAAGGCGGTATAATTGGCAGTTGGCAATACCCCACCATCAAATCCATCAATGGTTGGGATTCCCCATATCAACGGCAAATTCGATGCCACCACTTCTTTGAGTTTTGTGGCGGTGAAGGCATAGGTTTGGGCTTGGGGCGATAAGCCCATATCTGCCCAACGCGCTTGGAGGGATGATTTATCACCGGGGTCAAAATAAACCGCGCTGATGGATAAAAATCGGTCTGGGGGGATGTTGGTTTGATAAGCACGCAGTTGGTTAATCGCAAACCGCGCCTCATCATAAGCATTGGGGTCGGTTAGGTCTTGATGGGGGAGATATTGCCCCGCAAAAAAGAGTTCTGCAATGAGGGCAAACGCCACAAATCCGCCAATCCAAGATGTTCGTAGGGACGACATATATGTCGTCCCGATAATGATTATCCCCGCCACCACCGCCAAACCCCACCCCATCCATGTAGTGATGGTAGGCAATGCCGAGCCAATCACTGGTTCAGATGCGCGGTCTGCGAATTGTGCGCCAATAATGAGTCCCACACAGACGATGATAAACATCCCCAGTGAAAAAACACGCCTGCGCCCCTCTAGCGGATGGGTCATCAGGGTTTGCACTCCCAAGCCGATGAGCATCGCCCCACCGAGCGCATAGAGCGCCAACCAACGTGCAGGCACGCGAAATAAATTAAATCCGGGGATTTCTGCCAATACCGAGTAATAAAGCGGGTTAAATCTGCCCAATGCCAAGCCAAATCCCACTGCGCCTAGCCCAATCCATGCCCATTTGCGACTATCCGATGCGAACACGCCTATTATCGCCAATGCCAAGCCGATAATGCCCATATAAGCAACATATTCGCCAAACGGTTGACCATCATAACTCGGCAATAATCCGCGTCCTATCATAGTCGGGTCAAGCGAAAAGGCGGTGGCTTGTTGGGCGGTTAATCCACCACCACGATTTGATTGTGAAATGAGTCCTTGTGTGGGGATGAGTTGGGGCAATGCGAGCGTTATGGCTATAATGACGGCAAAAATGAGTCCTAATAGGGATACTAACAACCTCACCCCTAAATCCCCTCTCCATTGTGGAGAGGGGACTTTATTTATAGGGGGGATGGGTTTCTCCCCCTTCTCCAGACTGGAGAAGGGGGGCGGGGGGATGAGGTTATAAATAATGCCACACACCCCCAACCCAACACCCGTAATGAACACCGTTTGCGTATGCCCCGATAGCAATTGCAATGCCCATAGCACACCCAATACCAGCCAATAGCGCCGTTTTTGCAGGGCAAGGTGTAGGCATAAAAACAGCCACGGCATCCACGACAAGCCTTGTAGCTGATTAATCTGCTCCACATGCGAGCCGATATATCCACCCAATCCAAAAACAATCCCCGCCATCAACGCGGGGATGGGGGATAATCCCATTGTTTTCCGTGCCAAAAACATTGCGCCACAAATCGCCCAAAAAACATGAATGAGTATCGAAATGCGGATGGCATCTGGCGGGGATTGATAAATGGTGAGCCAATTGGGGGGGTAAAATGTCCCTAATTGCGAATTTGCCAATAGCGGTGCGCCCATGAACACATCAGATGTCCATAGGGGCAATTCACCCGCCTGTAGATGAACATCGCGCACCGCCCAATAGGGGTAAAAATAAGCGTAGGTATCCCCTCTAGCGAGGATGTGGTCGGTAAAGGTTAACCGAGCAAAAAAAAGCAATACCAATACCCCTGCTAGGGGAATCACCAGCCGCATATTTTTCAAAATTCACCTCACGTTACAATGAGTTGCTGTTCCCGATAGGGGCGATACAGCTCCATCCATTCGCGGTCATCATTGGCGATAAATTCTTCTGCTTTTGCCACCAAATCTTTGTTGCCAACAAACAGTGGCGCACGTTGATGCAAGCTATGGGGTTGAATTTCGGCAATACGACCCAACCCATCCGATGCCGCCCCGCCTGCTTGTTCTGCGATGAATGCCAACGCCTGCAATTCGACCATCAGGCGCAATTTGCCATAGGGGGTTGTCTTTTCGCGGGTATCGGGTGGATAGACATACACCCCGCCCCGCAACAAATTGCGATGAAAATCGGATACCAACGAGCCGATATAGCGATGTTGCAACGGCTGACGACCTTCGCCATAAATGCCTTGTAGCCATTTGACATAACGGCGCACCCCCGGATACCAATATTTTTCGTTGCCATGATTCACGCTGTAATAGGTGGCTTGGTCGGGGATACGTATATCGGGGTGACTGAGCAAAAATTCGCCCACGCCATTATCCAACGTAAAGCCATGTACACCCTGACCTGTTGTATACACCATCATCGTACTCGACCCATACACAATATAACCCGCCGCCGCCAATTCTGCGCCTTTTTGCAAAAAATCTGCCATTGTGCCATGTGTGCCAGTGGATACCTTGCGGAAAATGGAAAAAATTGTGCCAATAGAGACATTCACATCAATATTTGATGAACCGTCTAATGGGTCATAGAGCAATACATATTTGCCTGTATCGTAGGTGGGGGGAATGGTGAGGATGTCGTCGTGTTCTTCAGATGCCATCGCGCATAAGCGCCCTGTGTGGTCGTTGATTTTATAGATGATTTCATCGGCAAACAGGTCTAATTTTTGTTGCCTCTCGCCATAGGTGTTCATGGTATCACTCGCGCCGATGATACTGGTCAGCCCCGCCCGATTGGTCTCTCTGGAGATGATTTTCGCCGCCAGAGCGAGGTCATAGAGGATACTGGTGAATACACCTGTTGCATCGGGGTGATATTTTTGTTGGTCGAGCAAATGCCGTTCAATGGTGACAATTTTATTCATGGGTCAAAATAACCTTTCTAACAAATTTAATTTTAATGTTGTGAAAAATGGTGCAATTTACTGTGTGGATGATTGTATCGCTAACGGGGAGTTACGAAAAGGGGATAGGTGAGATTGGATAAATGCTCATGATTGTAATTTCAACCGTGCTTTGGCTTTTGCCAGTGACATCACATGCGAAATAATCAAATAGGATTCCATCTCATGATGTTCATCTGGCGTGAGCATCCCTTCCCGATTGCGCTCTAATAAATCATCAATCCGCTCTTGCTGTGATTCAGAAATGCGATAGGCGATAATCTGCTCTAATGTGGGTTGCGAGGCGATAAAATCGGCAATTTCGGTAAAAATGGACGGTTGTAAATCAATGGTCATGGCTAAACCCTTTAACTCATCAATAGATATGGTGATTTTATCATATCTTTGGCGCAGAAAATGATGTCTCCATGCACACCAACCTTATAGTGGCGGGCATGGAGACCATTTATAACCCAACTACCATTCTATTTTGCCAGATATGATAGGGACAGTAGACCCGCCAACCCGCACTAGCGTAACCTCACTGGAATCCCCGATGATTTCAATCGTTAGCTTGCTTGGTCGCCCCATCTCGACTCCTTGTTCCGATACCAGCGTCATTTTTCCATCAGTAAAATGAGAAAAAACGCCGTGTTTTGCCAAATATGCCCCAAGCCCACCAGCCGCACTCCCCGTTGCGGGGTCTTCTGGAATCCGCAACCCATGTGCAAACATCCGTGTATGCACATCGGTATCATCATTCATCGTCTCGGTACAAAATACCATGACCACATACGAACACTTATCAATGGGGTCTAATTCTTCGCAAATCGTATTGATGATGGCAGGTTCTTGATTTTTTGGCGATAGGGCTTGCACATCACGGAGCGATTTTACAGGGACAAACAGTTGGCGAATCCCCGTAGATACCACCTGAACAGGCAAATTGGTATCGAGAATCGCACGCGGGTTTAATCCGAGTCCCTTTGCCAATCGGATGGTTTGTTCTTCGGTGGCAATGGCAAAATACTCTGGTTTTTGATGATCCATCAACACATATTTCACCTTGCCATTTTCAACAAATAATTGTGCCGACCGATTGCCAACACCCAGTTCAAATGTCACTTTGGTCACTGGCTCGGATAGCGGGACTAATCCCAAATGCCCCAAAAGCCAATGCGTCCCCACTACGGGATGCCCCGCAAATTGAAGTTCTTTCTCTGGGGTGAAAATTCTCACCTTAAAATCTGCCCCCGATGAACTCGGAAACACAAAGGTTGTCTCTGAGAGGTTCATCTCACGGGTGATGGTTTGCATTTGCTCGGTGGTCAATCCATCGGCATGGGGTAGCACCGCCAACGAATTCCCCCCAAAAACTTCTTCTGTAAACACATCCACTTGATAAAAATCGTAGCTTGGCATATCTATCCCTCCTATAAATTAGATTAGCGTGCTAGTGTTATTTTTTGCCACCCAAAAATCGTCCCAAAAGTGCGCGGAAAATCCGCACCAAGAAATTCGGGTCATCTTCGCCACGAATCCACACCGTTTTAACCAACCATGCGTCTTTTCCCTCTTCTGGGATATGTTTTGCGACCACATGCAATGGCTTTTTTTGTCCCTTGCGCTCAATATTCCGAATAAACTGAACATC
>JANRKU010000031.1:0-70976 GCA_033763335.1 bacterium | reverse complement strand
CAGACCATCGAATTTCAAGATTGTGGATTGGCGATGTTAGGGGAACGCCTAGAGCATGAATTTGGTGTCAAGCTCACAGGGCATCTGCTGGAATTTTATGGTGTGTGTACCGACTGTAACGAGGCTGGTGTCGTGGACGATAAGGGGTAAAAACGGCGCTCGGTGATATGAGCGCCTTGCTTTTATTCTACCGATTGATATATGGATGGAATGCTTTCTCAAAATGTGTCATCATATCAATGAGAGTATCAGCAATCTTTTCCCATTGCGATTTGTCGTTTATATCAATTCCATCAACAAGATAAAAAATGCGACAGGACTTCTCTCTATCTGATTTACGCCAATCTAGTTCTGCACCAATCTGTAGTTCTATTTTTTCGTGAATCTCATATAAGTGGTCAAAGAATTTCTTATTATCATCAGAATCGCCTAAATCAATATATAAATATACCCCAACTTTTCCATCGCGTGCGTTTACATTGTAGCCTATGCTTAACCCATTTTTTATGGATGCCCCATTGACATCTTTGTAAGATTTACCACCAGGTGTCTTGTAGCGGAGTATTGTTTTCCCATCTGTATAATCTAAAAAGTATGTCCAAAATTCAAAATATAATAATTTAATGTTGGAAAGTGCTTCATTTTTCTTCTGTTCACCAATTTCACTGAGTTGCTCATCTGGGGCGACCAACACAGTAAACCATGGGGCAACCGAATCACCAATACGAATGGCTTCTAGTTTGACAAAATAAAATCGCATATCAACAGGGGTGAATTGATTGAGCCAAGATACAACAGCTTCATGCTCTGGTCTAGCTTCTATAGCAACCCAAATCGCTGTTTTTGCCTCTAAATTGACCATATAGGTTAACACCTTACCCAGATGGTCATGATTGGTACGCTCTAACTGATTTTCAATAATCACATTATGCCCTGCACTATCCTTGCAGAATATATCTACATTGAAAGATCCCACCGATTTTTCTGGTTCAATATCTGAAAAGGTAATTCCAATTCTGTCAGATAAGGCATCAAGGTTTTTTGATAACCACTGTGTAAAATCATGTGCCTCATGTGGAAAAGCCTGTCGAATGGGGATAAACTGCGCTTTGCTGATATTCATCTCAAATACCCCTAATGGCTGATAATTAAAGTATTAAGAATGAGTATAGCATGATTTTCATTTTCATAAAAAATTTGACGCGCAAGAATGTGATAGTGGCGTTTTTGCTTATCTCATACAATGAGGGTATAAGATGAGATAAGAAAAGGATGTGACATCATGAACGAAAACAGTTTTTGGGAAGCCGTACAAAACCGCGATAGTGCTTATAATACCGTCTTTGTATATGCCGTCAAAACCACTGGCATTTTTTGCCGTCCCACCTGCCCATCACGCCGACCATTCCGCGATAATGTGGAATTTTTTCTGTCGGTGGATGATGCCCAAAGCGCAGGTTATCGCCCCTGTGAACGGTGTCACCCCACCAGCGATAATTTGCCAGACCCGCATTTGGGGGTGGTGACAGAGATTTGTCGGTATTTAGAAGGCGACCATGACCGTTTGCCCTCATTAGACGAATTGGGCGAAAAATTTGCCATGAGTCCCTATCACCTGCAACGGGTATTCAAGCGGATTGTGGGCGTATCTCCGCGCCAATATGCGGATGCGTATCGGCAAGGACGGCTCAAAAATGCCCTCAAAAATGGCGCAAATGCCACCGATGCGGTATATGATGCGGGCTATAGCACCAGTAGTCAGGTATATGAACATACCGATGCTGTTTTGGGCATGACCCCCATTCATTATCGGGATGGCGCAGACTCCATCACCATCACCTATACCATCGTCCCGTGCCAATTGGGATATTTATTGGTGGCGATGACCCCGCGTGGGGTGTGTAAAATCAGTTTGGGAGATAGCGAGGCGTTGCTTCATGATGATTTACAAGAGGAGTTTCCGCGTGCGATTATTACCCGTGATAATGCTGGATTTGCCTCTGCTATCAGCCAATTAATGGCATATTTGGGCGGTGAACAAAATCGGTTAGCATTGCCATTGGATATTCATGCGACCAGTTTTCAACGGCGGGTATGGGAGGCATTGCGGGGAATTCCCTATGGGCAAACACGCTCATACGATGACATTGCGACCATGTTAGGACAACCTACCGCCAGTCGTGCAGTGGCGCGTGCTTGTGCGACCAACCCTGTCGCATTAGCCATTCCGTGTCATCGAGTGGTGCGGAAAAATGGCGATTTGGCGGGGTATCGCTGGGGAATTTCGCGTAAGCGGGTCATTTTACAGACCGAACATGACCATGCAGAAAAAATGGGTGGTGCATGATTTGAGTTTGGGATGGTAGCTGACATACGACCCTAACAGGTCTAGTCCAGCCATTACATCATCAAAACAGGCAGAGGTGTAATGGCGGACTAACGCGAAGCGTGTATGTCCGCCACAAAAAAAGATTTAATATCGCAACCGCAATGTCAGGATTTGGAAGGGGCGCATATAGACCCGAAAATGGATTTCATCGCCCAACGC
This sequence comes from bacterium, assembly GCA_033763335.1. Lineage (GTDB taxonomy): Bacteria > Chloroflexota > Anaerolineae > Aggregatilineales > Phototrophicaceae. Next base: position 68,428 of record JANRKU010000031.1, on the reverse strand, counting down.
CACTTCTTCTAAATCATCCTCTAGCAAATTACACACATGGACAGATTTTAGCGGGAAAGCCGTCTCAAATTCTGCCCATCCCCGTGAGCGATAGGGTTCATAACACCGAATAATCACCCCATCCCCATCTTCTGCCTGCTTGATGGTCTCAATAATGACCTCACGGGCTTGAACCAGTGGTTTTAGGGAAGTGGGTTTATCATTGACCAGACTGTCAATAATTCGTAACGGGTCATTGAGCCTATATCCGAGTGCGATGGTGTCCTCTATCAGCGAATCATTATGCGGATATAACCAGTAGGTGAAGTGATGTTCCCCCTCATCGGCATGTTCATCGGGCCACGTTGGGCTTTTGAGCAAGGTGAGGCGCATGACATTATCCCGAATATCATAGCCATATTTGCAGTCGTTGATGAGGCTCACGCCATAATCACCTTCGCTTAAATCTGCCCATTTATGCCCAACTGTCTCAAATTTTGCCCAATCCCAACTGGTATTCCAATGGGTGGGACGTTCTACATGCCCCCATTGAATATCGTAGGTGGCTTTTGGCGATAGCACATCTACTGGAAATGCCACTTTGAGGAGCATGTGCTTTTCGCGCCAATCTATTTTAGTATCGAATTTGATGAGGCTATGATGCAACGAAATAATTTGGGTATAGGCGCTATTCATGATTTTTCGGACGATGCGAATGGCGGGTTGACCATTTTCTTCAATGACTTTCATCTCGGTAGCGGGAACGGCTAACCACATCTTATCCTGATAAAAAACATCAATATCCCACGCATCCCAATATTGGGGACGGTCTTCAAATAACTGGAATTGGTTGCCAATTGCCCCTTTAGGCAACACTTCGCGCTCACGTAATTTGTCATATATCCGTATCACATCACCAGAATGATTAAATACCACACGCAAATCACTATTTTCGATTTGGTGGGGTGTCGCCACAACATCTATAACAGGGGTGCTTGATGAATATCCCAATAGGCTATAAGGGGCGATGGTGTGTAAATCGGGTGTCTGGGAGGCGAATGGCGCGGGATTGATGGCAATGGTCTCCCCACTCATATTTTTTTCGATGACCACCAATGCCCCGTCTATGACCTCATTCACCATGCTTTCAATCTCGGCGTATTGCTCTAACGATTCGACATACACATCCCCGATGCTACTACCCGGTATGATGTCGTGGAATTGATTCAAGCACACCAACCGCCATGCGGTGCGGAAAATATCGTGTGGATAGGCATAAGTGTTGTCCAAAAGTGAGGCATAGGTCGCCAAAAATTCGGCATCATGGAGCAGAATTTCACTTTTGCGATTGGCACGTTTATTGCGGGCTTGGGTGGTATATGTCCCGCGATGATATTCCAGATACAATTCGCCGTTCCATGTGGGTAATTTATCCCCAGATTCGGCTTCTAGGCGCACAAAAAAGTCTTTTGCGGTGCTAAATTTTGTCTTGGGTGAGGCGGGAAAATGCCCCAATGCCGTGATATTTTCTAACATTTCACGGGTCGGTCCGCCACCGCCATCACCCCAACCGTATACCATCAACAGCGTGCGCTGATGTTCTTTTTGCTGGAATCTTTGCCATGTGATGAGAGGCGATTCTGGGTCGGCTGGCGCGTTATAGGTGCTAGAGGGTGAATCGGGTTTTTCTGGTGTGGTGCTAAAATGTGTTAAGACCTTTGTGCCGTCTAACCCCTGCCACCAAAAACTATCGTAAGGGAGTTTGTTATATTGATTCCATCCGATTTTAATCGTGAAAAAATAGTCTAATCCCGCCAATTTAATCAGTTGGGGCAATTGTGCCGAATAGCCAAATACATCTGGCAACCATAACACGGGTGAATCGGCATCATGCCCAAAATGCTCACGGAAAAAATGTCGTCCGAGCAAAAATTGACGCGCCAAACTCTCTGCACCGCTCAAATTACAATCGGCTTCCACCCACATGCCCCCAATGGCTTCCCATTTACCTTCTGCCACCCGTTGTTTGATAATGTCGAATAATTCGGGATAATCTTGGCGGATATAATCATATAATTGTGGTTGGCTTTGTGTGAAGCGATACTCCTCAAATTGGCTCATGAGGGTATTCACCGTATAAAAAGTACGGGCGGCTTTACGGCGGGTTTGCCCCAATGTCCAAAGCCACGCCACATCAATATGGGCATGACCTGTGCCTAATACGGTGACATCTAATGGCGCACCTGCCTGTTTTAATCCATCCCGAAACACGGCTAGGGCTTGGGTTACGCTGATATATAACGCATCACCAAACGGCTCACGGGTATCGAGTGCAAGCATGGCTTTATCCACCGCCGTGAGCAAATCGTGTTTTTGTGGATTATTATCGTCTAATTGCTTGGTGAGGCGCAGGGCAGTATTTGCCAACACGATAAAATCGCGCAATGGTTGATGAATTGCGACCACCTCACAGGGGCGCATGAGCAATTGCCCTGCTGTGCCTTGTGAATTGCCATAGCCCGTCCAACCATGTAGAAATAAGGTGTGTTCTGCCCCATCCTGATAAATTTCTGGGATGAGAATTTCTTTATGAAAACGGTCTACTGTGCCAATAGGTGTGCCATCCACATAAATCAATGCTTCTGGATGAGCAAAATCACCACTATCACCAATGGGCAAATAGAACGCCACATCCCCTATAAAAGATGTGGGGACAGTGAACACCCCGCGCATGACAAAATTTTGCTGGATTTTTCCCCAATAGGTGTTATGAGGAATCAGTTGCCAATCGGTGCTATCGGCATCAAACGGGGGTGTGCTATGTGCGGATGGCAATTCGTGATAGTAAAAGGGGGATATAGGGTGTTTTTGGCGATAAACAAGCGGTGTTAAAAGGCGAATCCGTTGTTCAATTTTATTGGCGGTGAACCGTATTTGATGATTCATAAAAACATCCTTTTGTGCCGATTTATTTTGTGGATACTGTACCACATGCCATGTAAAAAATCATTTTCGTGTGTGGCACTATGCACTATTGCTCATGAACGCGCATAATGAGGGTATCTATCGGACAGGATTATCGGCTATGAATAAAATTACGCAATCAACGGCAATTCAAAGGACATGGAAATATGCAGGGGCGGTGAGCATCCGTGTGAAGGTGTTGGGCATCGTTTTGGGGGTGATTATCCTGCTAGGTGGCGCTATGATTATACAAATGCGCTCGGTACTCATCGAAACCCTGTCATTTGAACTGGAAGAGCAAGGGGTCATTTTGGCGAATAATATCGCCCAAGATGCTGGCGATAGGCTCACGACCGATGATAATTATGCCGATTTGCGCTTGTTGCTGACAGAGCGCAAAGCTCATTATTCATCCGAAAGCCATAACACGAGGGTGGATTATATTTTGGTGAAAAATAGTGATGAGGCTATCCTATTTAGCGAGGGAGAGCCGACTATCACATCAGCTACCCCATCCCCCCATCCACACGGTAGGCATCCCGTTTTTATCATCAATGGCGGGGCAACCATTGAATTTCATGGCACTATCCCCAATACCGACTGGGTGTTACAGCTTGGGCTTTCGACCAGTCGTATTCATGAAATGGTGAATTTAGTCGCCTTACGCCTCTTTTCTATCACATTGGTCATGGTCGCTATTGGTTTTATGGCGGCATTTTTTCTCACATGGGTATTAACCCGCCCTATTCAACATTTGGTCAGCGCGACTCATGCCGTTGCAGAAGGTGATTTTGATGTGCGCGTCCCTCGTTGGGCAGATGATGAAATTGGTGAACTCGCCACCGCGTTTAATCGCATGACAGAATCATTGGCACAAGCCGATAAAGAACGCCATGAACGGGAACGCCTACGCAACCAATATATCAATGGGGTGATTTTGGCACAAGAAAATGAGCGCCAGCGCATCGCCCGTGAATTGCATGATAGCACCAGCCAATCGCTCACCTCATTATTGGTGGGGTTACAAAATATCAAACAATCCCCTTCACAAGACCATATTGCCAACCGTGTGGATGATTTGCGCGAGATAGTCGCCACCACATTGGATGAAATCCGCAATATTTCGTGGCGGTTGCGTCCGAGCGCCTTAGACGATTTGGGATTGGTGAGCGCAGTCGAAAATTATGTCCATGAGTATATTGCCCGTCATCATATTCCAACTGAAGTGACTTTTCGGGGGATTGAAAAACGCCTCGCGCCAGAAATTGAGACGACCATCTATCGGATTATCCAAGAAGGATTGACCAATATCGCCCGATATGCCCAAGCAACCACCATTAGCCTTGTTATATCTTGCCAAGCGAATAGAATCAAAATTATCATAGAAGATGATGGTATTGGGTTTAATCCCGATATGGTTTTGCAACATAAAAAGAGTCTTGGATTGCGGGGAATGACAGAACGGGCAGGGTTATTGGGTGGAACGTTGCAAATAGAATCTGCACCGCAACAAGGCACAAGCCTTTATATTGATTTACCTTACTCCATAACAGAAAGTAGCGCCCTATGACAAACCCTATTCGCATTGTCCTTGCCGATGACCATACGGTGTTGCGCTCTGGGTTGCGTTTATTGCTCAATAATCAGCCTCACCTTAGTGTGATTGCAGAAGCCAGTACAGGCACCCAAGCCCTTGCATTAGCGAGTGAACATCAACCAGATGTCTTGCTTTTAGACATCAATATGCCCGAAGCCGATGGCTTATCTATCATCCCACAAGTGCGCCAAAACGCCCCAAATACCAAAATCCTCATTTTGACCATGCACGAAGATGGCAATTATTTGCAACAAGCCATACAAGCAGGGGCATCTGGGTACTTGCTCAAAAAAGTGGCTGATGTTGAATTGTTGATGGCGATAGAAGCCGTCATGCGCGGCGAGATGTATATTCACTCTGCCATGACCCAATATCTCATCAAACCCCCAACACTACCTACACCTGATATTGACCCATGGAAATCGCTATCTGAGCGTGAATTTGATGTCCTCAAGCGGGTGGCATTGGGTTATACCAATACCGAAATTGCCGAAGAATTATTTTTGAGTCAAAAGACAGTCGAGACCTACCGTGCGCGGGGCATGGAAAAACTGGATATTCAAACCCGCGCCCAATTGGTCAAATCGGCTATAGCACACGGGCATTTGGATGAATGAGGGGAAAACCCCTACACAAACTCATCAAAAATAGCGGGTTTTGCCTGCTACAGAAACTCCTTGAAAAGACCTATGATAGAAACATGAACGAATAAGCAATCTAGTGATTAAAACAAGGAGAAAACATCATGTTAGACTTTCTGAAGGTTAAACAACACCGTGTCGTAGAAGACCCCAAATTCGTCACCCGCCTTTTCACCGATGTCCGTTTTTCTGTGCTTTGGTTAGCCGCCCGTGTCTGGCTTGGATGGCAATGGCTTGATGCCGCCAGCCACAAAATCAATGACCCCGCATGGGTCGAAACAGGTGCCGCCCTACAAGGCTATTGGACACGCGCAGTTGCTATACCAGAAGGTGGTCGCCCTCCCATCAGCTTTGACTGGTATCGTGATTTCTTACAAGGTATGTTGGATGCCCAAGCCTACACATGGTTTGCGAAACTCGTCGCTTATGGTGAACTCTTCATCGGTATTGCCCTCGTTGTCGGTGCATTCGTTGGTATCGCCGCTTTCTTCGGCGCATTCATGAACTTCAACTTTATGTTGGCGGGTTCTGCCAGCACCAATCCGTTGCTCTTCTTGGTCGCCCTTGTTCTCATCTTCGCATGGAAGACCGCAGGCTTCATCGGCTTAGACTACTTCCTGCTCAACTGGCTCGGTACGCCATGGGGCAGAGGCAAAAAAGTTGAAGAAATCAAAGGAACGCCCGCCACAGTTGGCGTAGGCGACTGAACAAAAAACACCTCATTGTTACTCTATAAAACAGGGCGCACACCACGCCCTGTTTTTGTTTATGCTAAAATATCTCCTACTTATTAAAAATCAAGGAAGGGGATATAAAGCATGTCCGATTTACTACACGATGCCTATCAACGCGCACTTGCCTATCAACACTCGCTCGATAATCGTGCGGTTTTTCCATCACCAGAGGCACTTGCAGGCATGAGCGCGTTTGATGAAGCCATGCCCCTCACATCTCAATCTCCACATGAAACCCTCGCCCTGCTCGATACCTATGGCTCACCCGCTACTGTTGCCAATACAGGCAGGCGTTATTTTGGATTTGTCACGGGGGGCATGTTGCCCATCACCCACGCCACCAATTGGTTAGCGACCACATGGGACCAAAACGGCGCGTTATATCTGACATCCCCTATCGTCGCAAAAATCGAAACCGTTGCCTTACGTTGGCTGATAGACCTATTCGGATTTCCAGCCCAAACCGCAGGTGCATTTGTCTCTGGAGCAACGATGGCAAATTTTACGGCATTGGCGGCGGCACGTCACCTGTTGCTCAAACGGCAAGGGTGGGATGTTGAGGCTGATGGCTTATTTAATGCCCCAGAAATAAAAGTCGTTGTGGGCGATGAGGTGCATATCAGCGTCCTTAAGGCATTGAGTATGCTCGGATTTGGGCGCAATCGCCTCATTCGCGTGCCTGTGGATGAACAAGGGCGCATGATACCCGACCAAATGCCCTACTTAGATGCGATGACCATCGTGTGTATTCAATCTGGGAATGTGAATAGTGGTGCATTTGACCCCGCCAAAGAAATTTGTGAAAAGGCACATGCACACGGGGCATGGGTGCATGTGGATGCGGCATTTGGGTTATGGGCATTGGCTTCTGATGAACTTGCCCCATTAGGCGATGGCATTGCCCTAGCCGATTCGTGGACAACCGATGCCCATAAATGGCTGAATGTGCCTTATGATAGTGGCATTGTATTCTGCAAACACGAAGAGGCACTACTCGGCGCGATGTCCACCAATGCCGCTTATCTCACTGCCAGCGTTCAGCGCGACCCCGCCAATCTTGTCCCAGAATTTTCGCGCTGTGCGCGTGCATTGGATGTGTGGGGTGCGTTACGGACACTTGGCAAATCTGGCGTTAGCCAAATGATTGAGCAAAATTGCGCCCTCGCCCGCCTTTTTGCGGATGGCTTATCACAAGCGGGATTTTCGGTGTTGAATGATGTTGTGTTGAATCAGGTGGTGGTTGCATTTGGGGATGCCCCAACGACTGATGCTGTCATCAAAGCGATTCAGGCGGAAGGCACACTATGGGCGGGTCGGACAGTCTGGCAAGGACGCACCGCTATGCGAATCAGTGTATCCAGTTGGGCGACCACCCCCGCCGATATTGAGCAGAGCCTAGAGGCAATGATTCGTGTGGCAAATGAGGTTATTGCCTCGCGCTAAATCATCAAAAAGACCCCATTTACGGGGTCTTTTGATTTAACTATCCAAATAATTAATCAGCAGAGTGTTAAATTCATCCGCTTTTTCTTCAAATGGCTGATGCCCCGCATTTTCGATAAATTGAAGCTGGCTATTGGGTATCCATCCATCTAATTTTTCGCCATCAGCAACCGGTGTTACGGTGTCTTTATCGCCCCAAATCAATAAGGTATCGGCTGTAATTCCGCGTATGACAGATTCGGATAACAAATTTCCTGCGCTATCCCGTGTAAGCCCTAATAAGCCAATATCCCAATTGGGTGTTTGAAAGGCACGCCAATAAGCATCGTAATCGGCTTCGGTGAGAAATGAGGAGTCAACATAAAATGATGCCAGAGAATCTTCAAGACGTTGGCGGGTGAAGGCGGCTTGCAAGCCTATGCGCCCCCAGCGCCATATCGGAGGGAAGCGCAAAAATCCCCCAACAAACGGTGGTGGACCTCCTGCGAGGACAGCGGCATCTACCAACACTAATTTTTCGACATAATTAGGATGTCTCACGGCGAAATGTGTCGCCACATTCCCACCTGCGCTATGCCCGACAATCACGGCTTTTTCGATAGCCAACGCATCCAGAAATTGTGCCGTTAAATCGGCTTGGTTGCCCACCCCATAATTGAACGACTCGCTTTTTTCTGATAATCCAAATCCAGGACGGTCAAAACTGATGACCCGATACCCCGCCTCTGCAATCGTATTATCGTTATAACGCCATGTCTCAGTAGAGCCGAATAAGCCGTGTATGAATAGCACAACAGGCGCATCTTTATCCCCTCTATCTTCATAATAGATACTGACATTTTGGAGTGTGATAAATGCCCCATTAGGGTCATCTACAAGGGTTTTGGGGTCTATGCCTCCTGTATTGATGGGGATAATAAATGGGATAACTAGGGCAATAACGATAAGCCCGACAACTAAAAATAAGAATCGGCGTAGCCACTTTTTCATAGATTGTCCTTATGCGGATGAAGATTTGAATGTGTCATATTTTAAGTCAGTATCAGAAAATATCAAAAGCATGTATCAAATTAAAGCATATCAAAATAAAAACTGCTTGAGAATCTATATACAACTTTGGCTATCCATTTGCGTAGTATCAGTAATATCAAGTAACAATAATTGGAGCATGGATATGATTGAAGTCAAAAATAATCGTAGACAGCAAATGGCTGACCTCTTTACAGGACATAACGGCGACCAAATGGCAGATGCTATTTTGGATGATTATATGGGCAAAGCATATATGGATGCCGAAAAACCGACTTTTGGCGTTTTAGAATTACCAGCAGTACAGGTTGTTTTTCTGGGGGGAGACTTGAGCCATCCATCGGCTTATACCTATCTCAAAAATATACCGAGATTTGCGAGGATATTTGTGGCATCTCCTCATTTTGAGAAAGTGGCTAAAAAAGTCCATCCCGGAAAATGGGTTCGTCTTGAACGTCATGCCTTCTCCAGTGAAAATTTAAATATGGCAACGTTGCGAGAACTAAGCACAAAATTGCCAGATGGATTTCAAGTTAAAAAAATAGATACCGTTTTAGCAAAATCTTTACTTGAAGATAAGGAAAATGAGTTTGCAAGTTATCATGGTGTAACCTTTGATTCTCCAGATGATTTTGTGGCGCGTGGCTTTGGTTATTGTGTATGTGAAGGCGAAACAGTTGCCTGTGTAGCGTCAACATTCGCTATATCAAAGACGGGAATCGAGATTCAAATTGATACCAAGCCAGATTATCGCGGAAAAGGGCTTGCGACTGTTGCGGCGGCTCATTTAATCATTCACAGCCTCGAAAATAATTTAGTCCCTAGTTGGGATGCGGCTACCGAAATTTCTGCGAAGATGGCGCAGAAGCTAGGCTATACACCACAAGGGACATATGAGTTTTATGTTTTCACAGGGTCAAGGTTTATCGTCTATCTCCGCAAAATTACACAAGTGATTAAAAAAGCATTTGGCATAAAGGTATTGTTGCGCTAGATATACTAACCAATGGCACGCATTGAAAAGGTCAGATTTTGCTTTGATTAAATAAAAAAAGGCGCATAAAGCGCCTTTTGGGGTATTTTTATTTTGGAGACATCCTGATAGCACCATCCAATCTTATTACCTCCCCGTTTAGCATCGGGTTTTCGATGATAGACGACACCATCAGCGCATATTCGCTCGGTTCACCCAAACGGGATGGGAAGGGGACTTGTTGCCCCAATGACAAACGCGCTTCTTCTGGCAACGCCGCTAATAGGGGTGTATTGAACAAACCGGGGGCAATCGTCACCACACGGATACCACTCCGCGCCAAATCACGGGCAATAGGAAGTGTCATGCCAACAATCCCACCTTTAGAGGCAGAATAAGCCGCTTGACCAATTTGACCATCAAACGCCGCCACCGATGCTGTATTCACAATCACGCCGCGTTCACCATTGGTATTTGGTGTGTTGGCTTCCATCGCCGTCGCCGCCAAACGGATGCAATTAAATGTGCCGATGAGGTTAATTTTGATGACCGTCTCAAACACCTCTAATGGATGTGCGCCATTTTTGCTCGTGGTACGCATTGCCATCCCCACACCCGCGCAATTGACCAAAATATTCACCGCGCCAAAAGCGGATTTTGCCAAATCCACCGCCTCCTGAATATCAGCCTCGCTAGTGACATCCGCTTTGGCAAAACGGGCATGGTTGCCCAATTCTTTGGCGAGCATCTCGCCCCTATCGGCATCACGGTCTACGATGACCACATTCGCCTTCAATGATACCAAACGGCGTACACTGGCTTCACCCAATCCCGATGCACCACCCGTAACGATTGCTGTCATGCCCTTAAATTCCATTTTGAAAATCTCCTTTTATTTATCCACAAAAAATTAATTTGCCATTTGATTATAACAAATCTGTGGAAAATCGAATGGCGATTCAAATCGGATTTTCATTTTCCCATAAAATCCAGCAGGGCATCATATTTTGGCGCATTTTCACGCGGTTGGGTCTGATATTCCAGCACGCCCCAACTACCCCATTTGGATGGCTCAGAAATATCGCTAAAATTGACGAATAAGCCACCACCCAATTCATCCCATTGGGTCAGATATTTCATATATAAGTCGCCTATACGCTCATCGCGGTTGACAGCGATAAATAAATCTGTCAGGCGGTCATCATTTTCTGCACCCGCATAGCCTGTCAGATGTTGCCCACCTTCATACGCAATCAATTCCACCCCATATTGATTTGCCACGGCTATATTGTCGCTTATCCATCCGCGCACCTCGCCTTGAATATGCGCCAAAGACGCATCCAGCACCCCATCAACACCGAGCGCCAAGACATCCTCAATGGTGGATGGGTCGCCCAAATATCCCCCAAAATAGGGCGCGATAGCGAGTGCATCGGCGTGTTGGTACATATTATTGTAGGTGAGGACTTGTTCCCCTGTCCATGAATTTGCCCCTTGTGAGGCGAGTACCCGCACAAGGCGGTCTGTGCCACCAAAAACATCTTCCCATATCGCAAAAATTTCGCCTGCACGGTGGCTATGATAAAATAACCCCGCCTGAAAATCATCATCCGAGAGTCCCAATGCCTTGCCTTGTTCTATCACATACTGCGCCTGCTCAAATTGACCATTCCATGTCTCGTTGGAATATTCGATATAAGCCTTGAGGTCAGGGTTCAAATTATCGCGCACATAAGTCGCAAATTGGCGGATATACTCATCATCGGCGCGGTGAGGCATATTAAACCACGCATCCGCTTGAAGCGTATTGGCGAGCAATACCATGATTTCCACAGGCACACCCTTGTCATGCCATTGGGCATCGGTCATTTTGGGGCGGTCATCCCATGTCACAATGGGGGAATTATTGGTCGCCATCCAATCCATAAAACGCAGGGTAGTGAAGCCGTGTAGCCGTTCTAAAAATTGTGGGTGGAAGGTGGTTTCTGCATCAGTGGGCATATAAATATGGATATTGCGGATATAATCATCTGGATTCACCGACACAATTTGTAACCATATCCCATTTTTCCCGTTGATAGTAAAAACAATCCGTCCGGGTTCATTCGCTTTGATAGTCGCAGAATCGAGGCTAAAAACGATTTCCCCTTCTCCTTCATAGGTGAGGAAATAATCCCCATCTGGATATACCCCACCATCCAGCATAATCGTTTCGGCATACTGCCCCTCTTGCAATGACATCACCCATCCCTCTGGGGATAAATCCAAAGCACCCCCCTCGCCCCAATTACAACCTGTGCATTGGGAAATCCACGGGCGGGCTGTTCTGAACACATCCATAAATTGCCATGCAGGATTCCAACTGGCAATCCCCGCCAAATTTGTGCCGAGTGGCGCTTTTTCTGATTGGGCAGTCGTGGCATTGAATCCCAACACCAATAGACTTATCCATAAGAGGGTAATTATTTTGAATAGGCGCATCAATAAAACTCCTAGTGATGATAATAAGATGGCTTATTTTAGCATGATATGAATAAAGGGAAGTGGGGCGCGATAGAAGCACCCCCCAGAGGCACTATAATGCTGGTTCGATGTGTGGGGCTTTTGGCTTGGATAATAAGATGACGGTCAATGCCGATAGTGCCAATACGACTGCGATGATTAAGACAAAATGATAATTGCCAAATTGGTCATAGAGCCATCCCGCTCCTACAGGGGCGATTGTCCCCGCAATGGTGAAAAAGAATGTCATCACACTGGCAATTTTGCCATAATGGGCAGACCCAAATGTATCGGCAAGCATCGAAGCCCTTGCCAGCGTACTCGCCCCAAACGCCATTCCAAAAAATAAAATGAAGGGGATGACCAGCCATACCAAAGCCCCACTCAGCACGAGGATAATCATGGCGCAAACGTGCATCGCCAATACCCCACTCAACATCACATAACTAGATGACCGCATTTCGAGCGGAGCAAAAAATAAGCGCCCTATCACTTGCATAATGCCAATAGACCCACTAGCAATTGCCGCTACACTCGCATCAATGCCACTATCCGTCAGAATGGGGATGAAATGCACCCGTATGGCTGATGAAGATAAATACGATAAGCTAAAAGTCAGGATGAGTATCCAAAAGAAACGATTGCGTACCGCTTCCGATAGGGTATTTCCGCGTTGAATAGGCACTTCCATCGTGGCGAGTTTGATACCGCCATCGGGCAAATATCCCAATTCATCTGGGCTACGACGCAATATCAACGCATGGGGCAAAATGGTAGTGACTGCCAAAATGCACCCTAAAATCAGCACCGCATTACGCCATCCCACGAGGTTGAGCAGAAAATCGGATAATGGGACAAAAATCGTGCTGGCGAGTCCTGCGGCAAAGGTGATGATGGCGAGTGCTGATGTGCGTTTTGCCACAAACCATTTTGCCACCACTGCAAACGCCGTGTCATATAACACCAATGAGGCACAGACCCCTAATGCCAACCATAAAATATAAAATGTCGTGAGGTCAGTCACCCGTGACCACACCACCATCAACAAACTCGCCAAAATTGAGCCGATGGTCATCAAAGCGCGTGCGCCATGTTTATCTACCCATGAGCCGACAGGGAATGCCATAAATCCCATCACCAATAACCCCACTGAATATGCGCCAGTGAGTTCTGCCCGTGACCAGCCTGTTTCGGCTTCCATCGGCTTGAGGAATACCGAAAAGGCATAATAGATGATGCCCCACGAAATGGTCTCTGTGATAGCGAGTGTGGTGATAATTGTCCAGCCATAATAACGTTTGGTGCGCGGTGCTTCTGACATGATGTTTTATCCTGTAGGGGCGTGATTCATCCCGTCCATCATAAATAAAAGTGGACGGCAACAATGCCGTCCCTATAATTCGCTTGGTTATATGGGCGCATTACTATTGCGTCCGTTTCATCATTTTACGCGATTTTAATTGTTGATTTTATTGCCAATCGCAATTTCACTAAAACCAATCGTGATACTGCTATTGCTTGTGCCACAGCATCCCCCGCCACTACCATCATCTACACCGCAAACACCTGTTTCTGGCAAGACCAGTTGCACCATTTGCGCCGCTTGAATATCGCCAGCCAACATCGCCACCACCGAGCGTACTTGTTCGTAGCCTGTGAGGAGCAAGAAGGTTGGGGCGCGTCCATAGCTTTTCATGCCGACGATATAAAAATTCGGCTCTGGGTGGCGCAATTCCGTTTCGCCATGTGGGGGGACTGTCCCGCAACTGTGCAAATTGGGGTCAATCACAGGGGCAAGTGCGCGGACACTTTCTAGTGAATGGTCTATATCCAGACGCAATTCGCGTAACATATCCAAATTGGGGCGTGAGCCTGTGGTGCTGATAATTTCATCCACAACCACTGTTTCCATGCCATTGGGTGTTTTGCCCATGACGACCATTGCGTTATTTTCGTCTTTTATTTCGGTGATGAAGAATGGCGCAACGATATGGAACATGCCTTCATTCACACTGGATTTGAGGCGTTCACCCAATTGACCGCGTGCAGAAAGTTCATCATCTGCGCCACCGCCATAAACCCGATTCAACCCCTTGCTCCGCATCACCCAAAACACTTCTGTCTGGGGATATGTTTTACGTAAAGTGGCTAATTCTAACAGAGCATTGGTTGCAGAGTGACCGTTACCGACTACCATCACGCGCTTATTGGCATAACGGCTGGTATGGTCGCCGTTGATATTGGGGATGCCATAGAAAATTTTGGCGCTATTTCGCTTTTCCCCGATGGCAGGCAATCCATTCCCGCCCAATGGGTTAGGGGTGTTCCATGTGCCAGAGGCATCAATCACTGCCCGCGCTTCAATATGGGTTTCATGACCATCGGCATATATCACATGCAAAATAAAAGGTGAATTTTCGCGGTTAGCATCACGCATTTTGTCGTTTTGGCTACGGCTGATGGCGACCACTTTGGCATTCAGGTGAATATGGGGTTTGACTTGTGGCAAATTGGCGAATGGCAACAAATAATCGTCGCGCAATTCGCCTCCTGTGGGCAATCCATCGGCGGGGGGGTGTTGCCAGCCATGCGCTTCTAACAAACAGACTGCCGCCTTATCCACCACATATTGCCATGGGGAAAACATGCGGATGTGTGACCACTCGCGCAAATTTGCGCCAATGCTATCACCTGCTTCAAACACAATTGGCGTTTCGCCCCGTTCTAAAAGATGTGCAACTGCCGCAAGCCCGACAGGTCCCGCGCCGATGACGGCGACTGGTAATTGATTGGTCATATCCCATACTCCTTTATCGTAAAAATACGATTAAAATAGATAAAAAATTTTAGAACAAGTCGCCTACCTGTGACTTAAACCATGCCACCGATTCATCACATAGGCAATAGCAGGTGGCTGTGCCTTCAATCGTGCCACAAATGAGACCAGAATCGCGCAATACCTTGAGGTGTTGTGATACAGTGGCTTGTGCCAATGGCAATACATCTACAATATCCCCTGTGATACATTGGGGATGTTCGGTGAGATAACGGATGATTTGCATTCGCGCAGGATGACCGAGTGCCTTCATCATTTCTGCGAGGCGGTGTTCATCGGTTGATAGGGTATACGATTTGAGTGCTTGTTCATTTTCCATAATCGTAATTTTACGATAAAAGGGTTTTTTGTCAAGTGGGCAAAAAGACCGATGGCAAAAATAGGTGCTTTTTGCCTGTGGGCGCAACATGTTGCGCCCTTACGAAACCTGTCTATGCTAGGTGTATAGAGCCATAGATTGAGGAGGTGATTAAAAATTTTTTACGGAATTCAGATTCTGCGTTACAATAGAAAAAAATCAATGATAGATTAAATTAGAGGTGATATTTTTTTATGAAACGTGGAAAAGATGTACGGGTTTGTGTGATTGGCGCGGGTCCATCGGGCATTACCGCCGCCAAACATTTGCTCCAAGCGGGTATTCAAAATGTAGTCGTTTATGAACGCAATAATCAAGTGGGTGGCAATTGGATTTATTCAGCAGACCCAAGCCACTCTAGTGTCTACGAGACCACCCATATCATCAGCTCAAAAAAATTATCGCAATACCACGATTTTCCCATGCCTGCCGATTATCCAGATTACCCCTCCCATCAACAATTGCTAAAATATTTTCAAGATTACGCCAAGCACTTTGGGGTGGATAAAGTCACTCAATTCAACACAGAGGTGAAACATATCACCAAAACCGCCGATGATGGCTGGGATGTGACCCTGAGTGATGGGCGTGTGGAACATTTTGACCATCTATTGGTCGCCAATGGGCATCATTCTGTCCCCAAAATGCCGACTTATAAGGGCAGTTTTGATGGCGAATTTATCCATTCACACGATTTCAAGCATAATCGTCCTTTTAAAGATAAGCGTGTGTTGGTGATTGGTGGTGGCAATTCTGCCTGTGACATTGCCGTAGAGACCAGTCGCGTGTCAAAATTCACTGCCATTAGCTGGCGCAGAGGCTATCATATCGTCCCTAAATTTGTGTTTGGGCTTCCGCCTGATGTGATGAATGAACGCTTCATCTTTTTGCCGTTCAAAGTGCGCGAAGTGACCAATACCATTACATGGTGGTTGGTGACAGGTGGCAATGAACGGTATGGCTTGCCCAAACCGAAGCACAGCATTTTATCGAGCCATCCCACCGTCAATTCCGAATTGCTCTATTTTATCCGTCATGGTCGTATTCATCCCCGCCCCGATATTACCCAGTTGGATGGTAAAAATGTGCATTTTGCCGATGGTCGTGTAGAAGAATATGATGTCATTGTGGCGGCGACTGGCTATAAAATCGTCACACCGTTTTTTGAACCCAATTTCTTAGATTTTGCCGAAGGCGATGTGCCGCTATTCATGCGTGTATTTCATCCCAATCACCGTAGCCTGTATTTTATTGGGTTGGTGCAACCACAAGGGTGCATTTGGCCATTAGCAGATACTCAATCGGAATTGGTCGCTAATTATATTGTCGGCAATTACGAATTGCCCGTGAATTTGACAGAACGCATCAACGAAGAGATAGATTATATCAACCGCACCTTTGTGAATGAAGGACGGCATAAGGTTGAGGTGAGTTATCACGAATATTTAGGAGCGTTGCGTCGTGAATTACATGGGGAAGTGACCATTAAACCGGTCACTATCAATAAAAAATATGTGATGCCGATGGCACTCGCTGGGGCATATATGGCATATCGGGCATTGCGCCCACGCGGGAAATAAATGGGTTATGTTATGTATACTGTGTAGGGACGGCATATATGCCGTCCCTACACAGTATACAACGATATTTTTACGATTGTGGTGCTGGCATCGGCAACGGGGGTTGCCAACGAATATTCACCACCGATAAATTGCTCAGGCGCATGAAGGGTCTGCGATTTGCACCGTTGAGGTCGCTGAGATATGCCGATTGCCCATCACTAAATATCAATGTGCCATCCACAGGACCTAAACTCACCGATTGCACGACAATATCATCCACAATCGGCTTCACGCCATCGAGTCCATAGACATACAATTTTCCGCCACACGCAAAATACAGACTAAAACCTACTGCATCAAATATGGGCGACCCACATGAGCCGTCATTGGTGATTTGTGCGATGAAGTCTGTGTTGGTGTTTTGGACAAACACATTGCCCCCGCGTACAAAGGCGAGTAACACACCGTCATAGGTTATATTGCCTTGTGTGGCATCATTCAGCACCAATTCTGGCGTGCTGGGAGCAATGGGGTTCACTTTATAAATTCCGGGCGCACCATTGGGGTCGGTGGCGCTAAAATAGAGGTATTCTGCGACAAAGAAGGGATTATCTCCTGTTGGGATAATATCGGGTGTGCTGGTGAATACGGGTATCCAGAAGCCATTTTCCACATTCAAAATGCTGACCACTCGTGACCCATCCGTATTTTCGCCGATAATGCCTGCCAATTTACCATCGGGTGTCATACCGATGCTGAGGGGTGTATTGGGCAGGTCAAATTCGCCAATACCACCATTTTGTGCCATGAATAAACGGGCAGGTTCTTCTGGGTTGCCAATGCCGATGAATAAGCCACGACTATCCATCTCAAAGCTAAAATCTTCCCAACGGAGCGCACCCGATAGGGCATCTACCGCCGTTCTCAAATTCATGTTAGGCGGTGGGGCATATGCCAACCCACGTACCAATGCTTCATAGGGTGGAATAGGTGGTGGTCTCCAACTGACGACATCCGATGGATTATCAATACCAAAATCGGTGAGGGGCGGAATGGGAGGTGGTCGCCAATCGGATGATACTTCGCTATCGCTAGGAACATCAGGTTCAAGCGGGGGAATGGGTGGTGGTCGCCAAGAGACTTCGCCACCATCATCAATTTGACGAATGTTGATGAACACAGGCGGTATGACAAAATTGCCAATGCCTGTACTGCTGATGCCACCCGTGCGGTTATAACCATTCGCTGTTACGGGTAAGGTCTGACCACGTAGGTTATATATAATGCAGAATCGCCTTGTACCTTCGCCACGCCGATATGACCATTCACCCGCCCCTAATACTGGGATATTTTCTGGATGGTTGGCATCAATCACCAATGAGTAATTTCCTGCTTCGAGGTTGGGGAATTCAAAGTAACCTGTTGCATCCGGTGATGTGGTATAGAGGGGTGTGCCAGAACAGGTATCGTTATTGATGAGTTCAATGTAAATGCCACCAATAGGCGGTTCTCCCTCATCCCAAAAATTGTTGGATGAGACGATTCTTGGTCCAATTTCGACACATCCTGCCGGTAATGGCAGGCGGAAATCGAGTTCTAATGCCGATTCGTCGCACATATCCTCAAAGACAAATCCTGCGATGGTGGTCGGCGGGTAGATACGCGGGAGGGTTGTCCCACCGATGAGGTCTATCAAACTTGGCACACGGAAGCGATTACCCCCTAAGCCCAAATCTGGCACATCTGGAATTTGTGGATTGCCAAATCCGCCACCATTGCCATTGCGGTTTCTATCTCGACCGAATAAATCACCGATAGCATCTTCAAAACGTCGTTTCCAAAGGATTAAGTTGGTGTAGATACTATCACAGCTCAAATCTTCAATGAGTGTGGCAATTTCATCGGGTGTTCCATTTATTCGCATAATTTGGATAGCAGTTGCGGCAGAGCCAAAACTAAGCGGGTCTGTACCATCTATAACGAACAAATTGAGCCAATTGACACGGCAATCACGGATAAGATGGGTGGCAAGTTGTTCTTCTTCGGGTGTAATGTCGGTGATGACGTTTTGCCATTCTGCAAAAATTTGGCATAGTTGCGGATGAGTGATGGGGTTATTCACTGCGCTCAAGAACATACCCGCGTTATAACCATAGGTGCTAAAGCCCGCTATGGCGCTTCGCAGGGTGAATAAATCTGCATCTTCTGGATAGCTGGGCAAACATTCTGCCGCCGCAATTAAGAAACGATGCCCATCATTCAATGTGCTTGGGAACAACCGATTCATCCCAGCACCATCCATCGCCATAAATGTACAGAAAATAGCACGCTCTGGTGTGCCATCGGCGGCGCTTGCTAATGCCATCACCGCAGTATTCAGTTGCTCTGCAAAGGTTGGGAATAAGCGATACGCATTGCGGAGCATCCGTAAATATTCGGTAGATGGCACTTCTGGGCTAATGCCACACGTTCCGCGCATATTCCCGCCAAGTGCATCCATAATGAGTTTGACCTCACCATCGCGCAATGTGCCAAACGATAAATCACGCAGGGCATTTGTTAATGCGGTACATGGGTCGCTTGTGCCTAATAGTCGCATTAATGCACCAATAGACAGACGCTCTGCTTGTGGGCGTAAATCAACACATCCCGCAAGAATGGCATCTAAAGCTGGTGCGATATTAGGGTCTATGAATGATGCAACTGTAGAGGGCGGTGTCACCACGGGTTGGTCGGGTTGGGTGACAGGGACAACGGTTGAAGCAGGGGGATTGGTCGGCTGATTGGGACACCCATTTGCTGTTTGCGCCGCCTCAAATGGGCATTGGTCGGTTGGGTCGCCGATGCCATCGCCATCGCTATCGGGCGGGCAACCATTGGGCAATGTCCCAAACACATACAAGCATTGGTCGGTTGGGTCGCCAACCCCGTCACCGTCACTATCGGGGATAAAAGGGCATCCGTTTTGTGTTTGTGCAAACTCAGATGGGCATTGGTCAGTATCATCCGCCACACCATCACCATCGCTATCGCCTGCGGTGACTGTAAAAACAGCAGACCCCGCATCAAACTGGTCGGGGACATTTTGTCCACAAACCACATTATAGGTTGTGCCGATTGGTGTACCTGCTGGTACGGTGTAATATAACGCACCACCATAGGGCGCAAGTTGCCCCATTTCCACACTATTCACACTACATGAAAAATCTGCACCAACCCAATTGCCACTATAATAAATGGCAAAAGTTGTCCCTGCGGGACCGAATGGGGGAGACAAACTCACCGTCCCCGCATAAGCAGGGCTTAACATGAGGAATAACGACACAAAAAAAACTATACTGAGTGTGATGCGATGTCGCATATAGAGAAATTATCCTTTCACACACAAAAATATAAGTTTGGCAAAATTGCCTACTTACAGCATAGCACGATTTTGTAATGTTGCGTAATGAAATTGGGAAAAAAGATTAGAGAATCAAAAAGCACATGCTCACTGGCATGTGCTTTTGTGTGGTTAGGCAGATAAAATTTCGTCTACAAAACCGTTTTCGATGCACAATTCGGCATCCATCCAAAAATCGCGGGTGAGCATGGCTCTAATTTTTTCTACATCGGTCTTGGAGCGTTTGGCATAAAAATTGATGAGCCTGTCCATTGCCTTTTGCTGGAGCGCCATCTCATCCTTAAAATTTTCGTGCGTTCCCCAAACCATACTGCTCAATTGATGAATGAGCATAAAGCTACTGGGGAGGATATAGCGCCTCGTGCCTGTCATGGCGATGAGGGTGGCGGCGCTGGCACAAATGCCTTCTACGACGGTGTAGATGGGAGATTTAATCATGGCGAGTTGGTCAGCGATGCTGAAGCCTGTGAATAAATCACCCCCGTAAGAGTGGATATGCAACCAAATGGGGGTTAGCGGTTGCCCTTCTAAGCCACGCGACAGTTGCTCATTACGCAGTGTGCTATCTGTCTCGCGGACGGCGCGGATGAGTGCCAAACAACGGTCACTATCCACATCGGCATAAAAATAAATATGGTTGTCAATCGTCTCTACGGTTAAACGGCGTTCCTCGCGGTCATAACCGGTGGAATTCCGAAAACCAAACGATTGCGTGAGGTGATTAGAAGGGTACTTATAGTTCATACGCTTTTGGTTTTGCCCCTATTCTGATGATAAGGTGCATGGGGAAATCCCATCACTAATCATTATTATGTCATAAACTTTGTAAGTCCACAAGGGGTCAAAAGGAATCATAAAAAATTATTTACGGTTTGTGGACAAATGATTGAATCCAAAATAAATAAAGGCGCAACGAAATGCGCCTTTAGAAAAATTTTATATAAAGAAAGGCGCAGGGCTTTTTGGAATCCCCGCGCCGTGTGCAAACAGGAGTCTATCTGGGCAGGATGAGGTTGCCCACCAAAAACGGTTTTAGGTCGGTTGCCCATTGGCGAATCTTATTCCAGTCGCGGTAATCGCCCTCTGGTGCTTTCATCTTTTTGACCATCCAGCGAACAGGAAGCGATAGGCGAGAATAATCCATCTTGCCCGCAAAATATCCTTCTGTCACAGGATTGACCAATTGACGAACAGGGTCGAGATAATGGCGTACTGTTTCACGATTTTCTTGTGTATCTTCGCTCAAGGTCAGGCAAACCGTAAAAAAGGCGACAGGCATATTTTGGAGGTGGTTGAGATTATCTTTCATAAACTCTACCATTTCTGGCAACCAATTCCCCACACGGATGGAGCTACCCAAAATTGCCGCATCATATTTGCTGATGTCGGTCAATTCTTTGACAGGACCCACATCCACATTTAATTCGTCAGATTGTAATGTGCTGGCGATGGCTTCAGCAACGGGTGCTGTCCCCCCTGTACGTGTGGCATATAATACCAAAATGTTTGGGGTCATGAGGTGATCTCCTTTATGCAAGTCACTTTATTTCAGTGAAGCACACATTACCATTTTTGTGGTCATATAACCTGTGTGACAAATGGCACAAATCTTAATAATGCCATCAGACTGACCACCTTTGCGTGCGATGGTCGGTCTGATAAACGGTGTTGGGCGTTACCCTTCTATCATGCGAACATAATATGTTGAAGAAGGACCATTCTTTTTTGTTTCCTTGATATTGAATTGTTTTGGCAATGACTTGATTAGCAAAGATAAGGTTTTATGACCATAGGTACGACTATCGAAACTGGGGTCAATACGGCGTAGTGCATCCCCTAATGCACTTAGATGCACCCATCCATCTTCCCGAACCGAGATATCAAAGGCGCTATTCATTAATTTCATCAAGCCAATATGATCCTCGGGTGATGTATCTGTAGTTACTTGGGGTTGCGATGTCTCATCAGATTTGATAAGGTTTTCGACATATACAAACACATCACAGGCTTTAATAAGGGATTCGGGTGTTTGTTTATGCCCCATACCCATAACAAATAACCCTTCTTCACGAATTCGCATACAAAGACTCGTATAGTCGCTATCACTCGAAACAATACAAAAGCCTTGCACTTTACCAGAATGCAGAATATCCATTGCATCAATAATTAAGGCACTATCAGTTGCATTCTTGCCTTTGGTGTTGCTGAATTGTTGTTTTGCATGAATCGCATTTGCCAACATAACTGGTCGCCAGCCCGCTAGGTTCACCTGCGTCCAGTCACCATAAGCACGACGATAAGTCAGCGTCCCATAACGACTCACTTCCTCAACCATTTGCTCCAGTATTTTATGTTGTGCATTGTCACCATCAATTAACATAGCAATATTACCAAGATTACGTTCAGTTTCTTGTTGTTTTGACATAGGTAAATCTCCTTATGGCTCAATTATATAAATGTTAGATACGCATGGTTTGAATGAGGTGTAAGGGTATAAAGTTCATCTCATAAAAGATGAAAGATATTGGCGTGTGCAAGTGAATACTGTAATTTGCAATCTTCTATAGAGATGCTAAACAGGTAGTTGATTTTCTGCTCCTGCAATTAAGAACCAACTGTTCAAAATCTCTAAAAGATTATGTTAAGTTACAATACTCATTCACACACGCCGATATCTTGAATTTTTCATGAGGTGAACTTCATACCTCTCTAGCAAAACACAGATACCTATAATAAATATATTGCGATTTTTCAGAAATGTCAAATAGTAATATTGCATGGGGTGTAGTGTTCAAATGAAAGGTAAATGGGGATGCTTTTGGGCGGGCAAATGAGGGTCAATATCGCTTGCCCGCCACAGGGTAAAATAGCGATTATGCCTTGCCTAATTCATCTACGCTAAAATCTATTGCTACGATATAACTCTCATCCAATAACAGTGTTTTCATGTTGGGTGCTTCTTTATGCTTTTCGCCAGCCAGAACTTTTGCCTCTAAGCCGTGATGAACCAGCACCTTCTCCAAACGGTCTGCGAGGGGCTTGGGCATCTGCCCCACCAAATCGCCACCACTCATGAATAAGTCTGCCATCGGCTTTTGTACGTTGAGATATTGGGGCAAATGTCGCCACAAGCTAAATGTGGAGCTATAGGCTTGGAAGACATCTATAATTAATCCATTCACATCATCGGGCGTTCCCTTAAAAAATAAGCCTGTGGGCAGGCTATTATATTCGTAAAGCAGGGGATGTTCTTCGCCTGCATGGACGGCAATCCGCCTGAACATGCCCACGCTGATACGGTGTTCTTGTACGCCAATGGCGCGGACGATATAACGGGCTTTATCACGCAAGCCACCGACTGCTTCATCAAAATAGGTGGTGGCGATGATGAATTGGAGCGTATCTGGGACAGAATCCATCTGTGCCATGAGGCATACCCCATAGCCATTATCATCATTGATTTCGGCGATTAACTGGTCTAATTTATTTGCCATTATTCACTCCGCAACCGATTTTCTAGCATACCCACCAATGGAAAGCCCACCACATGAGCATCTGCTATCACAGCCTTCACATCAAAGGGCAATGCTTGGAGCGACACGTTCACAGCGCCATCGGCAAAAGTGAATAACCCCCATTGGGCTTTGCCGGGCATATCTGCCGATGCACCCACACTGCCACAATTGACCACACGCCATCCGCGAACAGGTCTATCCATTTGTTGATGGATATGTGCGCCAATGGCAAGCCTGCCCTCTCTATCCAGCAAAAAATCTGCCACTTCCTCATCGGGTGTTTGGGGTGTGATGAAGGATTCATCATTTCCGGGGACGGCATGATAGCCGATGACCCAGCCAAAATCAGCGACATAATGTGAGACTTCTCTGCCGATGCGTTTTGCCAAAAATTGATAGTCATCCCACGAGAGCCGAGAAAATGCCCATGTGAAAATGGTATCTGCTTCTTGGCGAATTTTGAGCGACATATTGAATTGGTCTTCATTGGCGGCGGGAGACATTTTGAACCGTTCACCACTGACCAGATAGCGGTCTGTGTTGCCACCGATGACATGAAATTTTTCTTTGCCAAAAGCCTCACGCCATGCTTGAATCGTGCGGATACATTCGGCTGGGCGTGTGCCATGTGAGGCGAGGTCGCCCAAGCACCAGATGAGGTCGGGCTGATGCGCCTCTATATCGGCTTTAACGATTTCTAGGGCGGGTAAATTGCCATGAACATCAGAAAATACAGCTAGTCTCATGGAATAAAAATCCTTTCTTTGGAATATGGCTATTGTGGCACATTTTGGATGGTGGCGCTATGATTGGCTTAAATCAGTTGGAGGTGATGATGCGCTTACTACAGTCTGTCACAATAAAATTGCCACAAAAAATGCCCCTTGCGGGCTTTCCGTATACCGTTCCATTCGTCAAAACAACGGAGCAAGTCACTTTTTCTGCGCCCATCACTTTTTTGGTGGGCGAAAATGGCAGTGGCAAATCTACATTTTTAGAAATGATAGCGTGTGCCATTGGGTCTATCACCGTAGGCGCAGAACCCGTTAGTACCGATAAAACCCTCGCACCCATTCGTCAATTTGCCGATGCACATCTCAAATTGGTATGGTCAAAGCGCACCAAAAAGGGATTTTTTATGCGGGCAGAAGATTTTTTTGGATACGCCAAACGCATGGCTCAAATCCAAACGGAACTGCAATCCGATTTAGCCGATGTGGATGAAGAATATGCGGGAAAATCGGCATTCACCCGCGCATTGGCTGAACTCCCCTATAAACGAGAACTCCATGAGATGAACCAGTCGTATGGTGATGGGTTGGATGCCAATTCACATGGAGAGGGATTTTTTAAGTTATTCCAGCGCCGATTTGTCGGGGAAGGGGTGTATCTGTTGGATGAACCCGAAGCGCCACTCTCACCCAATCGGCAACTCGCATTTTTGGTGATGCTCAAAGATATGATAGGCAGAGGTGGACAGTTTATCATCGCCACCCATTCGCCAATATTGCTGGCATACCCCAACGCGACCATCCTCAATTTTGATGAGGGGCATATCCGTCCAATTGCCTATGATGATTTGGAGCATGTGACGGTCACGCGCAATTTTTTGAATAACCCACAAGCCTATTTGAGGCACTTATTTGAGGATTAATCCCAAAACCCCCAATTACTAGGCGATTACAAGATGACCCTTTTGCTCATATAATAAATCTATATTTATTGTAATGTTTGACGAATGAGGTGAAGAATCTATGTTAAAAGTAAGATGTGAACGCCCCGATTGTGGCGGAGATGAGCTAAGAATCAGTGAGCGTAATGGGGTCGAAATTGATTATTGCGCGGTATGTCGTGGGGTGTGGTTGGATAGAGGCGAATTGGATAAAATCATCGAGCGTTCTGCCCAACAGCCCATGAGTGGGGGATATGTACCACCCCAACAACCGCCCCAATATCAACAAACCGTGCCACCACCACAAAAACGTTACGACGATGACTACGATGATGATTATCGCCGTGATGGAGACTATGACAAGAAAAAACGCAAATCGTGGCTAGGCGAATTGTTCGATTTTTAGGATGATATAATATAATAGGGTGAGCAAGATAAGATGCTCATCCTATTTTTTATGAGGATAATCATGGACGAAGCCATATTTTGGGAATTAGTTGAACAATCAATCCAAGAATCGGGTGGCGACCGAGACAAACAAACAGACGTGCTTTATGATCGCCTCGTAGCATTACCTGTAGACGACATTATTGATTTTAATGATCTATTGATGACCTTACTGTTCAAGGCATATACCGTAAATTTATGGATGGCGGTGATACTTGTCAAAGGATTTTGCTCTAACGATGGGTTTGAAGATTTTCGGCGCTGGTTAGTTTCAAAAGGTAAAGACCTCTTCTATCGTGTTGTAGATAATCCAGATACATTGGTATTGGTGCATGGTAATTTTGATAATGACGATGACTATCCTAGTTTTGAAGAGTTTGATTATCGAATAGCTAAAGCCGCATACGAAACTAAAACAGGTGAGGAAGAGATACCGAGCAAAATATCAATACCTTCATATCCATCGTATCCAGAAATCGGAAAACCGCCGAATAAACAAGAGTGCCTACAACTATTTCCTTTAATAATAGAGCGATTGAAAGTGAATTTGGATGATTTGCTATATTATTAACTGCCCCAAAATTTCATCCACAGCCTGTTTTGCTTCGACATTGATGTTATACATCGTGCCTTTGCCCTGATAAAATGTCCCCACCTCATATAACCCCCTTTGCCCCAGCACTTGCCGTTTGCCTGTGGGGATACTTTGCGGATCTTGTCCCTCACGCAGAAGCCAATCGGCTTTATCACGCGGGGCATCCAGTTTGAGATAGTCGTGCAACACGGCGCGATAGCCCGTCCCCATGATGACCACATCTACCGCCAATTCTGTCCCATCCGCTAAAATCACCTTATCACCCGCAAATCGGGTTGGCGCAGGGACGCATAGCACCCATCCACGTTTGACGGCGGTGATGAGTTCTCGCCCGCGTGTACCACCTGCGGCGGAACTTTGGGCATCCGTTTTTGGGGTGCGAATCCCAATTTTATCCAGATTTTCAAATTTGAGCGATTCGATGTGTTTTATCAACCGCGCCCCAATGCGTCTTGGCAATGCTTCCCCAATCATCGTCCATACGTGCTTGGGCAACCCATACGGATAACGCGGACGCAACACCACCCCTGTGCGTTGGGATAAATAAACGGCTTCACACCCACGGCTACGCCCCAATTCGCTGGCAATATCCACGCCACTGGGTCCATTGCCCATCACCATCACCCGTTTTCCGATGAATGGCTCATGCCCCAAATACTGATGAGCATGAATCATGTTGCCTGTGAAGGATTCCATCCCATCAATATGTGGTGTGATAGGGGCATTGAATCGCCCTGTGGCAGAAATAACGGCGGGATACCACGCGCTCCCCGCGTTAGAAATAACGCGCCAGCCATCGCCTTCTTTACAAACACTATGCACCGTCACACCCAATTGAATATTCAGCCCAAAGTCATGAACATAGTTGACCAGATACGCATGATATTGCTTGCCTGTGGGGAAAATGCCGTAATGCAGGGGAAATTTGCGTTCTGGCAGATGAGAAAAAAAGCGCGTGGTGTTTAATTTGAGCGATGGATACAAACTCGCCCATGTGGAGGCAATCACATCCGATTTATCCACCACCAGATACGGAATATTGGCTTTTTGTAAATAATAGGCGCAGGCAATCCCTGCGGGTCCCGCGCCTATTACAAGAACTTTGGGGGTCATGGCGTGGTTTCTGGAGTCGCTTCATTGGACGGGGTGGGGGTTGGCGTGATGGCGGCGCTGGTGAGCGCAAATTCGGTCACAGTTGCCACAATGCGGTCATGGACATGGGTAGAAAGATGCACCAACGTTGATTCAAACATGACGGCTTGTTCGGTACTACGTGGGACGAATGTGCCATCTTGTCCACTGGCTATCCATGTCGCTGTGCCGATGGCTTCGACACGGGCTTTGGTGGGGATGAATGGGATGGTCGCCTCAAAATTGACGGCTTCTTCTGAGTTACGCGGGAGGGACTTATCAATATAGACCCGTTGGGTCAAATACACTTGGGTTTCGATGCCATAATACTCATCTTCTGGCGCTTGTAGCCCAAATACACCCACCCCAATGATGCCCATCACAAAAATGCCAAAGGCGACAACAGCATAGAAGATAGACGATTGCACATTCTGTTTACGTTTGGCGGGTGTGAGTGCTGTCAGGGGTCTGGGGGCATTGGGAGATGCCAATTCATTGACCCGATTGAGTAAATTTTTTCCTGAATACGTTTGGCTAAAATCCAATGCGGTCAGGTGGTCAATCACGCGCGGTAATTTGACCATTTCTGCCAAGATTGGCAAAATGTGATGATATTTATCCGATGCCACATTGAGCATATTGATAACTTTTTGCGATTGTACCCCACTAGCCGATAATACCGCTACCACCACCGAATGATCTTGCAAATCATCAACCACGCGGATGGATTCGGCTTCTAAATCCCCACGAATCCGCATGGCGAGTTTGAGGTCTGCTTCGGCATAAATGAGTGTTACAGTTGTCATGGTTTATCCTTTTTAAGATAGGCATATTCAAATTTTTATAAAGGTATCCGCTTCTTATTCGTTTAATATGGCGTGTAAGGGCGCAACATGTTGCGTCCATTAATTTCACAGTGAAGACATCCCTAATGCCCGAATATAATTCACCATATCCCAGCGTGTTTCTGGCGATAGTTCTCGCGCACAGGCAGGCAAATTGCGCCAACCATCTACAAGGGCGCTATACAAATCTTCGTCACGAGTCCGATTGAGCCGTGATACCAATTCATCAAAATCACTTGTATTTTGCCACGCCTCACAGTGTTCATTAAAGGCTGTTTCGCCAAAATTGAGTGATTCTTGGGTGGGCAAATTGGTATTTATCACGACAGGCAATGGATTGAGTGTCGCCAAATAAGTTTGTTGGGTGTTTTCCATCACGCGCCACCCAATCACAAGACCAAAAATAGTGAGGATGGTCGCCGCTACCGCAAATGAGACCGAGAATTTGTTCATACCCATTTTTTTGATGCGCCTCCGCACCACAGGCGATAAAGCAAATCCCACCGCACCGAAAACCGCACCCAACGCCAATAATTGTATCAGGGTCGGTGGCAGGCTAACAATCACCCCCGCATCGGCGTTGATGTCCCATGTAAATGCGACGCGCTCCGTAACCCCGTTTTGGGTGATAGCTACCAGTGACCACCACACCCCCTCATGGTCAATTTCGCCACCCGCAGAGACATACACCCCGCCGTCTATGAGTTCGGTGGTATGGATGTCGCCCCGTTTATCTTGCGATGGGGATTGATTCATCACCACCACAGTGGCATCGGTGACGGGCATATTATTTCGTGACAGCGCAATATCGAAGGTATTGACACCCATCCCACCAGGGGTAATGTTCATGCTCACCGTCATATCCCCGATGGTTTGTGTGGCGGATGGTGCTTGTGATTCGCTTTGGATGAAAGCAGGTACAGGGATAGGTGTGGCGCTGAGGGTGCTGGCGGCGACCAATACCGCCGATGCGATGAGAATTTCGACGCGGGTGATGTGGATAAAATGCCCTAACGTGGGATTAACCCATTTCCGCAAACGGACATATTGGTCGGGATGAGCGAGCAGGTGATTAAGCGCCCCAATCCCCAATAGTGGCACAATCATGATTATTTTGGCGATGAGTGCCGTGCCAAAACTGCTTTGTAACTCATCTCCGCCATAAATCCAATTACTGGCACTATAGACCCCACTGGCGATAACCACCGCCAACACGCCAATCGCCACCCCAGAAAATCGTTTGATGACCACGCGCAACGCATCATGGCGTTGACCATCGGCATACGGCGCGAGGGCAACAGGCAGGCATAAGACGAGGGCGAATAACCCGCCCACCCATATCGCTACCCCAATTCCATGCGCCCAATCCACAAAAATACCCGCCCATGCCAATGTAAGTGCGCCTGCCGCATGGCTGGTGATGCTGAACGTGCCAATAATCAGCGCCCCAACCCATAGCCCCGCCATCCAAAATGGATAAACGACCTCTGGATACTGTTTTTGATACATGAGCGTGGCGAGGAACATCGCCCCCAACAGGCTCATTAATCCCATGCGCCACATCCACACATCGCCAAACCGTGACCCCACCCGTACTAATTCCCAGAATTGGGGTTGTAGGGCTTGGTCAAAGGGGATATTAAAAAAGGTCATGGTTTGTTGGATGAGTGCAATGCTATTGCCCATGAACCCGACCAATAAACTAAACCCAATGAGGGCATGTAACCGATTCATCAAACGCGGTGGCAACCATCCCGCCTTGTGTGATTTATTTCCCCACGCGGGCAAAAGTACCCATCCATATAATGCCAATGTGCCGAATAGCACAAGGTTTGCCCCAATGGTAAAAAATAGCCAGAACACCTCTAGCGGGATTGCACCCCTATCGGCATTGATTTCAATATCACCAATGGCTTCCCCGATGAAAAATACGCGACTTTCGGCATAAACATGCCCATCGCTGGCAAAAGCGGGGCGCAATTCCACCACATACGCCCCATTGGGCAGGTCGTTGGGCAGACGTGCGGTGAGCAATGAGCTATCGCTATCCGATACGCCACCACTAGCGACAATTTGCCCCGCTTGGTCACGAATATTGATGGTGCTGAACGATTCTTCGAGTCCCTCACTGAACCAATACTGCACCCGTGTGGGGGCGCGGTCTAATACGGCGCGATTTTCTGGGATGGCACGCACCAAATAGCCATGTGCCGATGTGAATGGCACAGCCGAAAATAAACCAATCATCAGGATAAAAATTGCCCATAAGCGTTTATGCGTCATGCGTTAATCCAACCGAAAATGGGTATCATCAGCAAGCGGAACATCGGGGGTAGGGGTCTCATCAATGGTGGGGGGAATGGCGCGACTCCGTACCCAAACAATAATCATGGCTATCAAAAATAACACCCCAACACCGATAAATATCAGTTCATCAAAAATACCAAGCGCCCCATGCGCCAATACTAAAAATGGCATGATGCTCCTCTGATTGTAATCATTTTCACAAATTTGATTATACGGCATTTGGGGAAGAATGATAATGGGCGATGGTGTGGGATGGTTTATGGGATATAATTTTATCAATAGCGAAAGGAAAAAGTGATGATAGCAACCCCTATACAAGAACCAATGCCCATTCGTCGTGATGAACATGGTGTATTGCGTGTTGGAGATACCCGCGTGATGATAGATGGGGTGATTTATTCATTTTTACAAGGTTCAACTCCAGAAACCATTGTGTCACAATATCCTACTCTCACCTTAGCCGATGTGTTTTTGGTAGTGGGATATTACCTCAATCATCGCGCCGAAATAGATGCTTATTTACGCCGCCAAGAAGCCGAAGCCCAACGTATCCGCCGTGAGTGGGAAGCCCAATATCCGCCTAAACTGACCAAAGCAGATTTAGAGGCACGTTTGCGCCAAAAGCAAGAACTATCAGAGGAATAAAATGCGGTTTTTGGCGGATGAGAATTTTAACAACGATATTTTACGGGCATTAAAGCGACACTATTCGCAATTAGATATTACCCGTGTTCAAGACACCCCAATGATGAGAATGACCGATAGTGAGCTACTCGCATCATTAGCTGAAACCGACATCATTTTGTTATCCCATGATGTCAATACGATGACCAAATATTTTTATGAGCGTGTTAATAAGGGTGAATCATTACCTACAATAATGCTTTTACATCAGGAACGCCCTTTAAGCGAATCTATTGAGGCGTTAGAAATGGTGATAGAGGCAAGTCATTTTGAGGAATGGCGCGGACAATTGCGATTTTTGCCGTTATAAACAAATATCCCCCTACAACAGGGGGATATGTATGGATAATCGCCTTGAGCAAGTTACAATCAGGGGGTGAAGAACCCGCGTGCGCCATTTTTACCATAGGCACAAGGTCCCCACACAAAACTGTAAACCTTGCCACCAATCACGGGGTCTGGTACAAACATTTGCACCATGTATTGTCCGTTGCTGAGGCGATACAGGACAATATCGCCAGAATCACTTTCTTCGATGACAACAGGGGTGCCAGAGGGGATTCCCGCATCTTCTACTTCAGATTCGGTAGAAATAAATTCGAGTTCACCTGTATTGCCCACACTGCGATAAATGAAAAATGTTTTGCCAGAATCGGAGCAATAGACGCGCAAGGGTGCGCCTGTTTCGGTGTTTTCTGATGTCACAGAAGGAGCTACTGTCACAACTGCACCCGTTTCTGTCACAATGCAGGTGATAGTAACAAAAGAGCTGTTGCTTTCGCCAGTAACAACTTTGCTAACGGTATTTGATTTTAAGAGGGGGGGAAGCGGCACATCTTCAAAATAAATTTGGGCGGTGAATGTGCCTACTTCTGATGTATCGCAAGTAATGATTGCATTGAATGAGGTTTCATCGTCTACAATGACTATGCCTGTATCACCACCGGTTTTAGAAAATTTAGCGGCATCTAGCCCATAAATTCCATCAAATGATACTTCAAATGAATCCACAGGACCGGGAGGGGCTACACAGGGTGGCGCACCAACACATGCTAATCCAACATAGGCTTCAACATCAAAGGTGATAACAGACCCAACCCCACCAGACTGGGTGAGTGGATTGGCAGTCGCCATCACAAGCCAATAGCCTACTGGAGTAACAATCCCATGAGTCTCAACATCTGCCGATGCAGGCATTGCAACGCCCAACATAGCCACAACCATCACCGCTAATAACGCCAATTTACGCAACATATATGCTCCTAGATAAATAAAACAATGAGACGGAGTATAACAATTTATTACACTCACTACTCTCACTATAACAGGGAATTGTATTTTGACGCAAGCAGTTTGAGGAAATTTGTGAAATAATTCATAAGAATTGGTAGATATGGTTTAGAATTGCCCCTGGCGAGAATCGAACCCGCGCACAAGCCTTAGGAGTGCTCTGCTCTATCCACTGAGCTACAGAGGCATATCGTCATTCAGCATAACAAATTTAGGGGAATTTTTCAATTAGCGATGTGAGATAACAGGCGCAATATTTATCGCACCTGTCATTTCGTTTATTACCCCAACAAAAAGCGCATGGCATTGGGCAACCGCCTCGCCCAAGCCGATTCGCTATGTGTGCCACCTTCATCCAACACAAATTGGATATTTTTCCCCTCTGTATAGCCATTATTCACCAGTGTGTTGGTGAGGGTTTGCACCGATTCCACAAACATTTCGGCATAGGTATTTTTTGACCAACGGGGTTTTTTCTGGCTACCTTCTGCCGTGCCAACATCCAAATACATGCGCCCGCCGTTATAGGGGCGTTTGCTGGCATAATCGAGCATTTTCTTGCCACCAAACCAGTAGGCAGGGCTGAGGGCGGCGCATAACCCAAAAATGTGCGGATACGCCAGATAACCGAATAATGCCATACCCCCACCCATAGATGAGCCACCTAATCCGGTATAGGCTCTATCGGGGCGGGTGCGAAAATCACGGTCAATCATCGGCTTGATGGTTTGGGCAATAAATTCGATGGTTTTATCGCCTTTGCCACGTCCGATATGCGATTCCTCAAACGGGTTATATTCCAAATGCCGTTGGTCGTTGTTGGGCAATCCAACGATAATCGCCTCAATGCCTTCTTGGGCGAGTGCAATCATAGTGGAATCAACATGCCATTCACCCGCATAACTGGTATGCGAATCGAATAGGTTTTGTCCGTCAAAAAAATAGAGGACAGGATAGCGTTTGCGATGTTCATAGGGGTAGGTGGGGGGCAACCATACCAAAATATCGCGTTTATTGTCGAGTTGAGGGCTATACACACCTTGCGCCACACGGAGCGCACCATCCACTGTGTTTTGTGGATGTAGGGCATGATAGTCTTGCCATGTGATATTGTCTTTCAAGGTCTTTCCTTTCACCTTATGCGGTCACACGATAGCGTGTTCCTACAAACCTGAATCGGGTTGTAGGGACGGCAAAACGCCGTTTGCATACCATTCAGATGATTTATCGTATCATTATTTTACGTGGTGAATATAAGACCAGTAGCAGAATTGGGCTTAAGATATGATTAAGCAAATTCAAAAATACGCTGAATTTGTGGATGGCGATATTCTGCCAAGCCATTGAGGACGCGCAAATTGGGTCGCATCTGTGCTTCGCCTCCGCCATGGGTATGCCCACATAAGACGGTGAAATGGGTGTGTGGATAGGCATCTGCCATTTCGAGCAACACATCACCAACGACTTTGCAGGAAAAATGAGGGAGGAAGGGGTTATCTGGGGTATAGGGTTTGCCTTTGTGATAGCACACCTCCATAAAGGGCGGGGGATGCAATAACACAAATACCTGTGAATAGCGACTCGCCGCTTCTGGCAATACATGACGAAAATGATGCGCCGCTTCATTGCCCAATGTTTGTAAACGTACCCATAAATCGGCTTTAGACAGGTGGCTCAATTCATGGATGAGTTGATAATCGTTGAGCATGATGCCAGAACGCATAAAATCGCCATAGCGCCCATCGCTCCAACCATCATGCCCAACCACACACACCGATTGGGTCATCTCGACAACACTTGTAGCAGGCAACCATACCATGCCACTGCTACGATGGGTGAGCTTATTCATGACATCGCGCACTTGTGGAATGCTCCCATGATAATAATCGTGGTTGCCCAATACAAAATAAATCGGCTTTAGCACCGCTTTGAGCATGGCATTGAGATAGGCATGAACGCTGGTGGCTTGCCCAATATCGCCTGTAATCCAAAGGGCATCGAGCCGTGCATTGGCGAGTGTGGTGAGGAATGTTTCGAGTTGGGAGCGATTCAAAAATTCCAGATGGACATCGGTGAGCCATGCAATACGGGGCATCTTAAATGGTCTCCCCGCCATTGACGGTGAGCAATGTCCCTGTGATAAAGTTTTCACCAGCCAAATAGACGACTGCTCGCGCCACATCATCTTCGTTGCCTGTGCGCTTGAGGGGCAAACTTGAGCCGATTTTGTGCCAAAATTCATCGGTCATATCAGGTGATTTCATCACGGGACCGGGTAATACGGCGTTCACACGGATATTATCCCCCCCCAAGCTGAGTGCGCTCACTTGGGTGAGCATCCATAACCCTGCTTTGCTGATATTATGGTCTACACGCTCTGCCCATGGGTGCAATGCACCATAATCACAAATATTGATGATGACCCCGCCCGTAGGGATATTGCGCTTCAATAACGGGACAGCGGCTTGGGTGCATAGGAATGGGGCGGTTAGGTTGACATCCAACGATGTTTGCCAATCTGCCAATGAGACCTCCATCAACCGATTTTTATTGAATACAGAGGCACTATTCACCAAAATGTCTAATTTACCAAAATGCTCATCTATTTGAGAAAATACATTCCCAACATCTTCTGGTTTACTGAGGTTGGCTTGAATACTGATGGCATCTACACCATGCGATTTAATTTCGTGTAAGGTATCGCGCACGATATTAGGTTCTGCACTATTATAATGAACAACAATATTAACTCCTGCTTTAGCAAGAGCGATGGCAATGGCTCTCCCCACACGATGGGCGCTTCCTGTCACAAGGGCAACTTGATTGGTGAGGTCTATTTGCATAAAGATGGCTCCTCTATCCTTAAATTTTTTAATCGCATCCATCACTATGGTGCAAACTATTGCGCCCCTATAGATACGATATACTGTATATGATACCTAACCAATGCGTGCCACGCCAAATATATGTCCCGATATGGTGTCGAAGATGACCACACTGACGTATTCAGTAAAATTTGCTTGTGGCGGAATCTCATAATTCTGGTTGCCAGAATTTGACCGCAATGCCCCTAAATCGAGGTAGGTGTTCCCCAATTCTTCTAAATTGAGCGGGTCTACGGTGGTAGCCAAATAGACTCGCAAATTGGGTCCATTGACGACACTAAAATTTTCTAGGCGCAAAAATTGTCTATCATCAGGATAACGATAAATGGCAATATCGCCCACTGTCTCGTTATATAGGGCTTGATAGGGGGGGAGTTCTCTATCAACCTCATCTTCGGGCAAGGTGACAGGGGCAAATGACCCACTAGCAATGAGGGGCGCGTTGGATATATCGGGCATATCTTCAATGAGACGCTCTGGTGGGGTTAGTCGCGCCGTGACCAAATCTGTGGCGGTGCTACTATTTTCTTGACGCAAAACCAAATAAATGGCTTGAACTGGGGCAGGTAATTCATCGAATAAGGGACGCAATTCCTCTGAGAGTTCAGGAAAAATATCCTCTGCCGTCTCTATGACAGGGCGTGGTCGCCATGAGGGATAGGTGAAAGTGGCAACGATTAATAAAAATCCGATGAAAATGGCAATGACACGTAAATTCCCCATAAAATAGTTATCCTTTGTATTGACTCATTCAAACACCCTCAATATGAGCTTTTTGGGGTGATTGGCTCTGTAATGATGAGCCATTTAGCAAAATACTTTCTAAAATGCTTGTTACCGTGTACACTACAAGTGAATTTTAACACATGGGATGTCTTTTTAATGATAGATAAAATACCAGCCCCGTTGCATGGACTTTCTGCTAATGAAGTGCGCCAACGCATGAATCGTGGGGAATCGAATTACTTTAAGGCACGTGTTGGACGGACATACTTACAGATTTTACGTGATAATTTATTTAACGTGTTCAACATGCTTTTGTTCGTTTTGTTGCTCATCGTTCTGATTTCTCAAGATTATTTTACCGTATTGTTTGCAGGTTTTAGTGTTGTCACCAACTCGCTCATCGGCACTATTCAAGAAATCCTTGCCAAACGGCAATTGAATAAGCTCGCCAGCCTTGCCCCACAACAAGCCGATGTATTGCGCGATGGTGTGCGCCAAACCATCACCAATCAGCAAGTGGTCAAAGATGACCTCATCTATATTACACCCGGTGATAGGTTAGCCGTGGATGGTTTCATCGTTGAAGCCGATAGCCTCGAAATTGACGAATCACAACTCACAGGCGAATCGGATGCGGTGTATAAAGCGCCCAATGACCCCGTAACCTCTGGCTCATTTTGTATTGCTGGGTCGGGGATTATGCAGGCGACCCGTGTGGGGTCGCATAGCACAGCCAATAAACTCACTGCCGTCGCAAAAACGTATAAAGTCACCCTAACACCCACCCAACGCTATATCGCTGTGATTGTGCGTTTTACGCTGTTGGTTTTATTTGTACTCGGTCCGATGGTATTCATGTCGGGCATCATGACCAAGATTAGCTTTTTGAATACGGTGCGGAATATGGTCGTATTCACCACCAGCCTCGTCCCACAAGGGCTTATCCTCACAGCAATTTTGGCATTGAGCATCGGCGCGATTAAAATCAGCCGACACCGCACCCTCATCCAACGCATTAACGCGGTGGAATCTATTGCCAATGTGACGGTGTTGTGTTTTGATAAAACAGGCACGCTCACCCAAAATAAGCTATTCGTCAATGAAATTATCCCTATCAGCACGCAATTTATTGATGACATCGCCAACGATTTGCGGATTTATGTCGGCAATTTGTCTCATCAAAATACCACTGCCGCCGCCATCGCTCAATATTTGGATATTCATCCAGAAGACACCTTTCCCCCAAAAGAGCAAGAAATTCCGTTTACATCGGGACGTAAATGGGGGGCGATGATTTTCCGTGAGGCAATTTTTGTGCTAGGTGCGCCAGAACGGGTGTTGACTGCGAATAACCCCGCCAACGCCAAAGTCGCAGAACTATCTGCGGCGGGGTTGCGCGTATTGGCATTTGCCCGTGCCGAATTGCCACCCCTCCCAGACCATCCGCTTGATACCGAAGCCATTCAACCGGTGGCACTCATCGTCATTCATGACGAAATTCGCCCCAATATTCATGAGACCCTCGCCTCATTTATCAGCCAAAATGTGCGCCCAAAAGTTATTTCTGGGGATAACATTCAGACAGTGAAGGCAGTTGCGGGGCTGGCGGGGATGAATGTCCAATTGGCATATACTGGGGCAGAACTTGATGCGATGGACGATGTTTATTTTGCCAAAGCCGTACAAGAAGCCGATGTCTTTGCACGGATTGAACCCGATACCAAACGGCGTATTATTCAATCTCTTCGTGAACAAGGCGAATATGTGGCGATGGTGGGGGATGGCATGAATGATGTCCCCGCGCTAAAAGCCGCCGATGTCGCTATTGTGATGAATGCGGGGGCGCAAATCAGCAAGGATGTGGCAGATATTGTCTTGTTGGATAACGAGATGTCTACCTTGCCATTGGCATTCAAAGAAGGCACAGAAATCACCCAAACCTTATATGGCACAGCAAAATTATTTCTTGCCAAAAATTTTTATAGCACACTGGTATTTGTATTTGTGCTGTTGATGTCGTTGCCATTCCCTGTGACCGCCATTCAGATTAGCTGGTCGGGATTTGGACCCATCAATATACCGGGTGGGTTGATGGCATTGGGGCTATTGCGCCCAGAAAAAATCACTAGTTTTCGGCGCGATGTACTCGATTACGTCATCATCAGTGGCTTTTTTGGCGCGTTGGGAATGGCACTCATGTTTTTGACGGCGTTTTGGTCACATGGCAAAATTGAGGCGCAATATGCCATGACACTCTTCATGACACTGTATAGCCTGAATATCTCGCTCAATGTGTGTGGCATAGATTTGTGGAATCCACGTACCTATCGGCTCTATCCCCTCGCCACACTCATCATTTTGGCGTTGACGTTTGGCACGATGGGTACTGCCATGCTCATCCCCCAAGTATTCCAATTTTATTTGCCCACAGGCGAATTGTTGTTACTGGTCATCAGCATTTTCTTGTTGACCACTATTTTGACCAAACGCACCATGCGTCATCGTTTGTTGTTGCATCAGATTTATTCACTGGCGAGTAGCGATGGCGATTCGCCACACCTGCGCTTATAAGAAAAAATCGCGCAAGGTGTTGCGGATGTCATCCAACACAATATCCCATATGGCATCCGCTTCGCGGGTGACGGTGAGCGATTGCCCTTGCAGGGTGAGGGATTGAATCCCTGCCACGCCAAAAAATAAGGCTTGGGCAATCGGTGAGCCTTCTTCACCTGCCTCTGGGGTCGGGTAAAATTCGCCCGCCTCATCATGCGAGAGGGTCTGATTGGTGATGAGGAGCATGGTATTGGGGTCATCGGTGGGTTCAATTTCAAATTTGACATATTCGGACATATTTTTTCCTCCATCATATTGATGATATAATGCTAAAAAGGAAATGTTTAGGTGAAAATTCCAATAGATGCGATTATCGCGCCTGCCAAACTCACCCACTATCTGCTTGTTTTCCATGAGCAAGATGATAAATCACTTTTTCTGGCACAAGCAGGTTTCACATTGGATAATTCGGATATGCTCGAAAAGGCTATACGTCAACTGATTACCACTCAGGATGCCATTTGGGATGTCGAAAATGAGTATGGGATATTTTATTTGGTTGAAGGGCTATTGCAAGGTGTGAATGAGCGCCAATTAGCGGTTATCACCGTTTGGATGCAAGTGAAAGCCACATCACAATTTCGGTTTATCACCCTAAAACCAGCTAGGAGTAAATCATAATGGAAATTGAACTCTATAAGCGGGTGGTTATTAATCGCACTATCCCCGAATCAAATGTCTATGCTGGGGATGTCGCTTGGTTACTCGATTTTGTCCCACACCCATCGGATGATGAAGACGGGTGTGTTCTGGAAATTTTTAACGCATTAGGAGATTCGATTGCAGTGGTTGTTGTGCCACGGTCTGCCATATCACCATTGCGACAAGACCAAGTGCTGAGTGTTCGCACCTTGCAAAAGGCATAAGTGCCTGTGGATGAAAATATAAAGGCGCTCAGTGAATGATGAGCGCCTTCTGTTATATCATGCTTTTGCTCCGTGTGGGATGGTTTTACGGCTCAACCACCGCCCATACGCGCAAGGTGTCGCTAGATGTAATGAGGAAACGATTATCGGGTGAAAATTGGGCATCATAGGCATTGTCGTTATAGGTTATTAGGGATGTTATATAATCACCCGTTAACCCGTTAAAAATATCTAATCTTCTGTCAAACATGATTTGACCGCCACCAATATATGAGTCACTCTGAAACACAAATAACCATGAGAAATCAGGTGTAAATGCAATTGAGTTCTCGTTATTAATATAAAAATGATAAACTTCTCTATTTCTTATAATGTCCCATAGTCTAACCGCATCTTGTTCAACCCATGATGGCACATTGCCTCTATAATCTTGCTCTCGACTTAACAAAAAGTTCGAATCACTACTTATCCATGTATTTTTAGGTGTATGAAGCGGGGACATTCTTGTTACGAGAATATTTTGTGAGAGATTATACAATAGTGAGCGAGTTGCAATTAATAAATCGCCATTATGATCGAATCGCCACGATAAACCATACTCTTGTATATTGTACTCATTGGGTATCGGATAAGATTTAATGACCGAACCAGTTAGTGGGTCTAAAATATGTAATAAACCTCCCCCCAACGCCACACTAGGGTCTGAGTAATTGTTATTGCTCAATGGTGTAGCCTGAATTAGTTTTTCGCAAAACGGTTGTGTAGGAAGGTCAACACAGCTACTTATAGATATTGTCGAAATTAACTCCCCTGTTTGAATATCCAAAAATTCAAGCATGTTATCTATATGCAGGATGATAAATTCATCTGTAATCGCTTTGATTGAATTTTCTCCAAAAAATCTGTTCCATTTATGTTGAAAGTCCGTACCAGTATCATAACTCCAGACATCTACAGAAGCATTGTTATGGGTGTAAGCAACAAGGATATTATCAGACTGAGACCAGTATAGGCGCTCACCAACTTCCTGAAAATTACTGAATTCATATTCTTGCAGGGTCTCTAAATCTATCATAAGTGCTTTATCAGGATGTTCAGTACCTATGATGAGCCTATTATTATCAGGCGAGAAGGATGTTATTCTGTCAAAGCCTAAACCTTTCAACGATTTGGCGATCGTGCCTTGTTCTAAATCCCATACAATTAACTCGTTTGTGATAACATGGGATGAAATCATCCATTTACTATCAGAGCTAATTTTGAAACGAT
This sequence comes from bacterium, assembly GCA_033763335.1. Taxonomy (GTDB): domain Bacteria; phylum Chloroflexota; class Anaerolineae; order Aggregatilineales; family Phototrophicaceae. The sequence continues at coordinate 27,562 of JANRKU010000031.1, read as the reverse complement.
CAATGGGGTATTGATATTCTGGGAATTCAATCTCTTCAATTCTTTGTGTGCGATAAAATCTTCTATTATCTGTTCCAAGCAAGTTATCATCATTCAATCCAATTATATATTCTGATGTATGTTCAATGGGGATATCATACTCGGTGAAAGGAGATTCGTTAATTTTTGTTATACGATAAAATCTGTTCCCTCTGGTTATAAGCAAACTACCATTATTTAACTGTGTGGTTGTTAACGTGAACTTATCATTATAATCACTATAAGACACATTGTCGGCAACATATTCTTGGGTGATTGAGCGCGTTTCAATATTCCAGATTTTTATAATACCTTCATCAAGAAGTATAATGTTTTGATTATCTGGGGTGAAACTTGAGTAATGCGTGTATTTTGTATCTGGTATTGTTAGGATTTTCTCCCAAGAGAATACATCCCATAAATCAACATACCATTTACTCTCATCCTCAGAAAAATAGGGTATGAGCAAATAACGCCCATCGGAACTATTTGCGATAAATGAGGCATAGTTTGGTGTAACAAAATTATTGGTCTCATAAATTGCCTTCTGTAATTTTAATTCACAAGTTTGGGTGTCCCAAATCCAAAGAATGGGGTCATCGGGTGATGCCATAGCAGGGTTAAAACCAGTGTATGTAACCCAAGAACTATCTGGAGAAAATATAATATCAATTGGTGATGAGTTCACACTAATGTGACATTGCATAAAATCATCAGGGTTTCCTGTTTTATGTGTCAGAAAAGTCGCTGTTTGCCAAATGCGAATATCTCCAAAGTAAGTAGCAACTGCTAAAAATTTTCCATCAGGGCTAAATTCAACAATAGTTGAATAGGCATCCCCTATTTCGTGTAATACTTCATTGGTTGTGGCATCACGCACGAAGATTTTCTGTCCATAAGGGCAATCACCCCACGGGCAATCATAAACAGAGTCAAAACTGACATAAATATTATGTTTCGGAGCATACACAATGCGAGGTGAAAAATCATGATTTTTCACCCAATAGCTAGGCATGTCCTCACGGGTCATGTCGTAAATCCAAGTGCCACCTTCGGCGGTAATGGCTAATTGTGACCCATCTGGCGACCACGAAAAGTTGCGTGGTGTACCTTTGGATAATACCTGTATCATCTCAAGATGTTGGGCATTTTCGGGGGTGATAGGGGGGTAGGGTGGTTCATCGTCTTGTGCAAAAGAGATATTCAAACACAATACCAAAATCATGCTACTGACCAACAAGCGATAGGCTGTTTTCATGTGAGGTTGCTCCCTAAAATAAAATGATGTGTGGAGTATAACGAAATAGTTTTGGCATAGCCGTAGTTCTGCTATAATCGTAGGGAAATCACCCATTACAAAATTAGGAAGCATGACCTATGTTGACGGCTAAAGAATTGCTCATGGAAAAAGAAGTGTTCATTGGCGATTATCATATCGAAATTGCTCGATGGTCAAATAATCAGTGGAATTCCACCGTTCCATCGTTATATGCTGTCCTCACCGATATGCGCCTCATTTTGCAACCAGAAAGCCTCAAAGCCCGTGAGCCAGCCATCATCCCCACGCACTATATTATTCATATCAAACCGTTCATGACACAAATTCGTCATGGGGTGATATTATCACTCAAAAATGACCAAAAAATTGCCATTTTTATCCCTACCCATCAACGCGAAGAAATTATGCGGAATTTGCGCTCAGTGGCGATAAATGCCATCCGTAGCGAAAAACGGTATGAGGCAAAGTTTGATGTGAGCGCATTGGAAAAGATGATAGACCATATCAAGCAGATATAAGATGAGGTCACTTACATGAGCGACCTCATGACTATTTTATGGGGCGGGTTGTATTGGTTTTTCTTGGAAAAGGGTCATCCATAGCTGTGCCGCAGTACCCCATAGCGCATAGACCATTGCCCCGTGAAACCAAAAAACCACAATGATGATTGACCAAAATAGTTTTGCTTCTTGTGTAATTTTCTTGTTTCTCCTGACCAGAATCAGAAAGAAAAGGGTTGTGGGAATCCATAGTAAAACAAAAGGTAATATCGTATTAATGTTTTGAGCCATTAGTCATATCCCCATGCGCTTATTTTTAGCCAGATAATTTTTGTGTCGCGGGTTTATCGGCAATTCGCCAGATAATTGCCCATATTAGATAGCCCAACGCCCCGCCAGCCCAATAAATCACAATCAGGATTGACCAAATCGTCTTTGCCGTTTCGCTGATGGCATCATTCCGCCTCACCATCCGCACAAATAAAATCGTTGTGAAGAGCCAAAAAATCGCTAAGAATATGCCAAGAATGGTTATGAGGATGATATTCGTTATGGGTATCATGGGTATGCCTTCTTTGTGAAATAATTATCAAATCTTGATACTATCTTATTCCCAATATCACGCATAGATACCCCTTCTATTTGGGGATATATCTTAGTAAAAAGAAAAGCCCGTCTTTCCATATTAGAAAAACGGGCTTTTAGATGAAACTGAAAAAATCTTATTCGCCAAAGGCGCTGTCTAATTCGCCCAAAATTGTCTCAACATCCACGCCAATCAGATAATCCACAATCCCTTTAGGAAAGGCATCCAAGCCAACGGCGGTGGGCATGACGGCACTACCATCAAAGCGCACAACGGTGGATTGCAACAAAATTTCGCCCAAAGGACGGTAGGCATCTGGATAGGCACGCAAATCTGCTGTCAGATGTGGAGCAAGATAAACACCTTCTGCCATAGATGATGCCAACGAATCTGGTGTACTCAAAAATTCCATCACTAAACGGGCTTCATCGCTGGTGCTATAGAGGGCATATGCTTCACCACCGATTAATGCGGGTAAGCCATATTGCACATCAATGGCGGGGAAATAAAAATAGAATAAATCACCATCTGGGGCGATATTCAAATCGGGTTGTTCATCCAATATTAACCCGCGCAAATCTGACCCAGATTTGGTTAGATAGGCACTGCAATCGAGCAAGGGCAAGCCTGTATCGGTGCTGGGTTGGCTTAACATGCCATCTACACCGCCCAAGACATGATTGGGTGTCATCAAAAAGTAAGCCATTATGCTCCACGCACGGCGTAATTCTGCTGAAGCAAAGGGTAGGCGTGTATCTTCGCTGAGTCCTGTCCAACGGTCATAATTTTCGAGTGTGGTGGTACGGAGCAAAATATCTTCGAGCCAATCGGTGCCAGCCTCGCCAGTGAGGTCGCCATTTTCCATCGAAACCACCCATGGAATGTTGCCATCTGCCACAATTTGGTCGGTGAGGTTAACTAATTCTTCCCATGTGGCAGGGACAGTATATCCTGCGCTGGCAAAACAACTCGGTGAATACCAAACAAGGCTTTTGAGTGTCGAGCGCCCCCAAATACCTGCCACTTTGCCTTCTGGGGTGGTGGTGAGGTCAATATAGCTTTGATTATATTGGCTTTGTAGATAGCTCATCTCAAAGACATCGCGTAAATCTACTGCGGATTCGGCATTGGCGAGCAATAGGGCAGGTTGTGGGTAGCCAACAATGTCGGGTGTGGTATCGGCAATCCGACCCGCGACATTCGCCTCAAAATCGGCATCGCCTTCATACACGATGGTGATGTTATTGGCATCGGCAAATGCAGTGAGGTCTTGCATAAAAATATCTTGGTCCGCACCTGCGGTATAAGCCCCATAAATGGTGACAACAGGGCGTTCTTGTGCCATAGTGGTCATCGCAGATAGCCCAAGTGTAAGAATTATTACAAGACTGAATAATAGTTTGCGACGCATGAGGTTTGCTCCTTTTTACAAAAAATTCATTGAATTGTACCTAGTATAGCACTCTGCTCTTAACATCCCAGAAAAAAAGGCTACTTTTTCAGAAAAAATTCACAAATGATAATAATTTGATGAATATATGCGCCTATGTTACACATTTTTTACACTTTCTTTGTAACATTGCCCCATATTTCACAGCACGTCTTTCGATTTGTAGTGACAAGGAGTTTATCTTATGAAATTGAATCCCATCGCGCTCATCATCGGTGCAATGGTTTTAATCGGGGTTGGTCTGGGAAGCGGATTTTTGCTGTCCAATGCGTTGTTTGCGGGCAGTGGTGAATCGGATGGCACAGTCAGCGCCCCCACATTAGACCCCAATGTTGCCCCCACCATCTCTTATAGCCAATTGCAAGAAGAAAATGAACGGCTACAGGCACAAGTCTCGGCACTCAGCACCCAAGTTGCCATCACACCAACATCACAAGCACAAACCCGTAATTTAGAAGAAGACACAGTGGCAGAAGCGACAGAAAAACCATTAGAAACCCCTGTGGTTGTTGAAGCCACACCAGAACCCGTTGTTGCCGTATCTGAACGGCTTTTATTCCGCATCAGCCAAGATGAATCAGAAGTGCGCTTCAATATTTATGAAGAATTGAACGGCGCACCATTCACCGTGGTTGGCGCGACCAATCAGGTGGCAGGTGATATTGTGGTAGATTTTGCCAGTCCCAACACCTCACAAGTGGGCGAAATTGTCATTGACCTGCGTACTCTACGCACAGATAACGGCAACCGTGATAATGCCATTCGCGGGCGTATTTTGCAATCATCTGTGGATGAATATCAATTTGCGCGGTTTGTCCCCACTGATATTTCTGGATTGCCCACCAGCCCTGTGGCAGTTGGCGATAGCATCACCTTTTCGCTCACAGGTGATTTAACCCTTGTAGATACCACCAACCCTGTGACCTTCCAAATTACCCTCACGGTAGAATCGGAAACACGGCTGGTTGGGAGCGGTGTGGCACAAGTGAACTACCCCGATTTTAATTTGCGGATTCCCTCTGCACCATTTATTGCGAATGTGGCGGATGAAGTGGATTTGTTCATTGACTTTGTAGCGACCAAAGTGGACGCATAAGGTTTATGTTGATATAAGCATTTTGGGCGCAACATGTTGCGCCCTTACATCTTAATTTATTCTTCCTCAAAAATATCTTTTACCGCCAGTTCAAAATTGGGCAACACATCATATCCATGAATGATTCCTGTTTTGCCGATAATCTCTACAGGGTGGTCATTGCGATGAATTTCGACCTGTTGTGTCTCTGGATTAATGACCCAAACAGTCACACCTTCTAACAGATAATTAGTCAATTTGATACGCAACCGTTTTTGTTCCTGTGAAATATCCAAATTCGATATGACTTCTATCGCCAAATTCGGTGTATTGGATAAAAACGGTTCTGTGGATGTATTCGGTTGTTTGGCATACGAAATAAACGCCACATCAGGCATGTAGCGTTCACTCGCAATTTTATAACCGCCCGCCGCGCCTGTGACACGTCCTAAGCGATATTTCATCACAAATTGCCCGATGAAAAGTAAGGTTGTGGCGGCGATACATGATGCGTGATGACTCGCTAAAATAGAGGATATTTCGCCACCAACATATTCATAATTGTCCTCTTGTTGCACAATCCATTGGTCAAATTCTTCTACGGTCATAAGGATTCACTTTCGCTCATCTGGGTTTCCCAAAATGTTCGCAATGCCTCAAATGCCACTGATGGGCGCAAATCGCCTTTTCTGCCCGTATTCCACAATAAAATGAGTTCCCGTCTGGCGCGGGTGATGCCCACATACAATAAGCGCAGGCGCTCGGCGGAATAATTAATCCGTCCGCGTGATGTGCCAATACCCTCTTCATAGGGGATATCGTCTCTGATGCACCGCAACTGCTGTAATGCCTCTTCGCTCAAATTCAGTTTATCGCGCACATACCACGATTCGCCCATATAATTATCTTCGATGAAAGCGGCGGGGAAATCGTAGGTGTTCAGCGAGGTCAAATAGACCCTATCCCACTCCAAGCCTTTTGCCTTGTGCATGGTGGCAACTGTGACCACACCCTTATAATTATCTGCCTGATATTCTTCGCCTTCTTCGGGCAAGTTGGCGATATTCCGCTTGTTTTGAGCGATAGCGCGGAGTTCCGCCACAAATTCACTAATCCGCCAATGGGGATTTAACCCACTTTGTCGCTTGAGGTGCAATGCCAAGGTATGCGCGATGGCTAAATCGGTGGCAGTGGCAAAGAGTTCCCCCGCAATCGTCACGACCAATTGGTCAATGGGCAACACAATCGCTTCTTGCCAACGGCGCATGATGTTTTTATAGCCAATCAACAAATCGCGTGCGCTCTCAATTTCAGCGAATAGCGCCCCCACCGATTCGCTCCCCAGCCAATCTTCTCCCATCGGATAGAGATAATCTTCTAATTGATGGCACTCATTCAATACCTTGATAATCGCCTCATTACGGGCATTATCAGGCTCATTATCACGGTCATCACGTCGCCACACACGGAAGGCATTGCCTAATGCTTTGCCCGCATCAGGGTGGGCGAGGGCATCTAATATAAAGGAGAGTGCGCCTGCTGTTTCGCGGGTGGTGGTCGTATTGCGGAGTAATTCCACCACAGGCAACCCTGCTTTTTTGAGCGCCAAAACAAATTTGCCCCCGCGCTCATTTTTGGGGACGAGTACCGCCACCGTTTTATCGGTATTTTGGGGCAACCACCGTTTGAGCGATGCCACCACTGCATCTATTTCATCATCTTTTTGGGTATCTGCCCGTAGCGGTTCTGGATAAATAATCACCTGCGCGGGATTATTCGGTGGGTTGGGTTGGGGGTCATCGGGCGCGGTGATTTGGATGAGGGGTAATTTGAGCGGTTGTTTGACCCGTATCGCTTCTACAGGATGCTTTTCCCGTGACCATTGAATGAGAAAATTGGCGAGGTCAATAATCGCTTTGGTAGAGCGCCCCGATTGTGGTAATTCGCGCTTGGTCACGCCTTTGCTGTTGATAAAATTTACCAGATGGTCAGGATTGGCGGTGGTGAAGGTCTCATAAATCGCCTGATTGGGGTCGCCCACGCGCACCCAATTGCCTTTTTTGCCCACCAGCAATTCCAAAATAGATTGTTGCAATTCACTGCTATCTTGTGCCTCATCTTCGAGGATATAGGGGAATTTTTTTCGTAAAATATCCAAATAAGTCGGATGATTTTCCAGCAGGGTCAGCGCATAGCTGATGAGGTCTTGAAAATCTACCGCACCCCGATATGCCAAACTCCGTTGATAATTGACATATACCGCATGGCACATTTCGGCTAAGGGCAATTTTTGTGGGAAATTATCTAATTTTTGGCGGAGTGTCTCTGGCGTGATACGCCAATCTTTTGCCTGTTTGATGAAATTGGTCGCCAAGCCAACTGCGTCTCGTTGCCATTCGTTGATGAGCAAATACGCCACGCGGTCATCAGATAAATCGGGCAAGAAATATTCACTCCCGCCTTGTGGATGTCCTTTGCACCATGCTTCAACGGCATCGGTGATAATGCCCAACGAATCGCGCTCATCGAGGATGGTGAAACTATCTGCCATGCCGAGTAAGTGCGCTTTTTCGCGCACAATATCGTTAGCCAGTCCGTGTAGGGTACGGACACGATACCCAAACCCCGCCAGCGCCCCTTTCTGATTCATCAGCGCATCAATTTGGCTCTTAAAATTGGTCACAGCAGAATTGACCAGCGTCACAATGAGGACTTCTTGGTCATCTGCCAATTTTTTGCTCTGGATGAGTTTTGCCGCCAATTGTGCGAGGGTGCGCGTTTTGCCACTACCGGGGACGGCAGAAATGCCCATGCGTCCACTGGTATATTTTAGAATTTCGGCTTGGTGCGGTCTGGGACGAAACAAGTCGTTCATAGGAAAAATCCTTATATGCGAAAAATCGTGCTAAGGATATTATAACCCATCAGTCAAATCGTGTTGATAGATAGAAGGGGTAGGTTTTGTAAGGGCGCAACATGTTGCGCCCTTACGCGCATAGGTCGTTTTTTGTGGCGTGGTTTATCGCCTTACAATCAACACCGCATAATAATTGACCCCACTGCCCGATGTACTCATGCCGATACCAATTTCATCGAAGGTCTCATCCAAAAATAACTGGGCGAAGGTCTCTTCATCATCACGCCAAATATCAAAAGCCCCTTGTGCATCCAGTTGTGAGCCATACGCCGCCCAATAATAAAAATAATCAAAGCCATAATTGAGCGATGTCATGCGGTCTGCAAAACCACCCAAATCATGCCCTTCCACAGCATCAGTCGCCGCCATCATTTGGCTATTGGATTGGGCATCACGCATGATATATTCGTTGGTGAGCAAGGGAGCTAAGTCATTTTTGGCGCGTTCTTCATTGATGAGTTGAATCAGTTGGGTGATATTGGCTTGACGGTCGAGTTCTAATTGCTCCGCACTCGTGCCTTTAATCTCGCCCAATGATTTGAGCCATTGTAGCCATTGCCCCACCACACGGTTATTAAATACCTCGCCATTACTGCTATTGGTGAGGACGACAATGGCATGGCGCTGATTGGGCAAAATTTGGAAATACGACCGAAAACCGGGCGTAGACCCTGTGTGGTTGGGGATAATTTCGCCTTGCCAATTGGTCAAATAAAATCCCAGTCCATATTGCCCATCGGTTTTATCTGCGGGTGACATCATTAGGGTGATGCTCTCATGTGAGAGGATATTGGGCGTGGCGGGGTCTGCGAGGAGTGATACCAACCAGCGCGAAAAATCTGGCACGTTGGTATGCAACCCCGCAGGCGCTAAATCTGCCATCATCTGAAATTCGGGCATGGGGTCGCCTTCTTCATCATGTCCAACTGCGTGCAAGGCTTGAATATCGGGGCGCAGATAAAAATCACTCATGGTCATGCCGAGTGGCTCAAAGATATTGCAACGGGTGTAATCTGCAAAAGGTTCGCCCGTGACCGTTTCTAAAAATAATTGCAACACGCTATAGCCCGCATTGGAATAGGCAAATCTGCGTCCTACGGGTGTTTCTAACGTCACAGCCCGCCCTCTGCGCCCCATCCCATTGAGGCTATCAATGAGGGTGGGCATGGGCGAATAATTTTCTCTGAAAATGGGTGAATTGGCGGTGGGGAAGCCTGCCGTGTGGCTCATCAACGTATAAGGGGTGATATTGAAAATATCATAATCGGTGACAGGTTGCCATGTCGTCACTGTCTCAAAGACAGGCATATCCAGCGTGATGAGTCCGCGTTCATAGAGTTGCATGGTCGCAACACTAGCGATGGGCTTAGAAAAAGATGCCACCCCAAAAATCATATCGGTGGTCATGGGGGCATAGGTGCTGGCATCACTATACCCATAGGCTTTTACCCAGACAAATTCACCTTCATCAATCAAGCCGATAACTGCCCCAGGGACAAGGGCATCATTGAGCCAGTTTTGTACCAATGAATCGTATAAATCGGTGAGGACACGTATTTTTGCTACCCGTTCTGGTGATTCCAATGGGGTAAGGTCTTGTCCTGCAATCGGATAAGGGGTGATGGGATTGGCACACGCGGGAGGCATGGTAGTCGGTAAGACCGATTCACCCGGTTTTGCCAGTAGTATCATAAAGTATTTATCACCAAACCGATTTTCGGCATACCCCACGCCCAATTCGGTATATTCATCAGACAAAATTTCATCACGATAATTAATCATCCACAAGTCGACAGCGTCTTCGGATGTGCTAACATACGAGTGCATCGCATACCAAAATGTGCCATAGCTATAATTTTCCCTCTCTAGCAAATCATCTACAGTATCGGTAGAGACCACCGTATAATCATTGACGCTTGCTACCGATTCAATGCTACTTTGGGCGACCTGTGATAATGTATCGTTGGCGAGTAATGCTGTTTTTCCATTGGTTTCACGCGCATTGTTGATACCGATGAATAAACTGGCACGATAGCCATCTGCGGTGCTTTGGGCAGAGCTTGACCCAACAACGCCACCCATCAGCATAAAAACGATTACCAAATACCCTATTTTTCGCATAAAATTCATCGCACACTCACCCTTTTAGCTCAATTGTGATTGAAATGTACCATAACACACGGCTATAATCTGGTTGATAGTCCTACTTGTTTGAGGATTATCACAAATAATTATGGCGCTACTCTTTATTATATCGCTAACTTTGCTTCTGCGTGTTTTAGAAGATGGCGCTTTCTCTACGAGTGTCGTATAGATATGCGATTTTAGACCCAGATGTGAATCATTAACGCCAGTATAGAAAATATACAAAATAGCCCCTCATATTTGGGGGGATGTTTTGTTTTCTACACCATAAAATGGAAAAATAGCCCTCAGTCAAATTTTTATAAAAAAGCGAGAAAAAATTCATCTATGTCCACACCTAAGCAACCCGAAAACCTTTCTGCACCACCTATTTTGTGGCACACCCTCGATATTCCGCAACTCACACAATCTTTAACGGTTACGGTTGAACAAGGTTTATCCGATGGAGAAGCACAAGCGCGTATTACCAAATATGGCAAAAATGAACTCATCGAAAAAGGCACAGCTACGCCACTTGAATTACTCATCCAACAACTGACAGACCCGCTTGTCCTCATCCTCATTGGGGCGGCGGTGATTTCTGGCTTTTTAGGTGAGTGGAAAAGTGTATTTGCCATCAGCGCCATTGTCACCGTCAACGCCATTTTGGGCGTATCACAAGAATATCGTGCCGAAAAAGCGATGGCGGCGCTCAAGAAAATGTCTGCCCCATCGGTTCGTGTGCGTCGCAATGGCAACCCTGCCGATATAGACCCTGAACTGCTCGTCCCGGGAGATGTGGTATTGCTCGAAGCGGGTAGCATTATCCCTGCCGATGCCCGCCTGATAGAAGCCAATAGCCTCTTGGTACAAGAAGCCTCGCTCACGGGCGAATCTCATGCGGTAGAAAAAAATACCAAGACACTCAAAGGCGAAAATATTGGGATTGCCGATAGGCACAATATGGTCTTTATGGGGACATCTGTCACCAATGGGCGGGCGGTGGCAATCGTCACCGAAACGGGTATGAAGACCCAATTGGGGCGTATTGCAGAACTGATTCAAGCAGTGGATAACGATAAAACCCCGCTACAACGGCGTATGGCACAATTGGGGCGCGTGTTGTTCTTTTTGGCGATTGGCATTGTGGCGGTGGGTCTCATTTTGGGGCTGTTGCGTGGTATATCACTTGACCAAGCCTTTCTTGCGGCTGTCGCTATTGCCGTAGCAGTTGTGCCAGAAGGGTTGCCTGCGGTTGTGACGGTGTGTTTGGCATTGGGCGCAAAACGGATGTTGGCGCGGCGTGCGCTCATCCGTAAATTGCCTGCCGTAGAAACACTCGGCTCGGTGACGGTGATTTGTTCCGATAAAACAGGCACGCTCACCGAAAATAAGATGACCGTCAAAGTGATTGATGTGGCGGGGCATACCCATGATGTGACCGAAATCACCCAAAAGAGCAAAGGCTTGCTGGCGCTAGAACACAATGTGTTTGAAACCCCATCACAAGCTGAAGCCTTATTGCTGGCAGGTGCCGATTTGTGCAATGATGCCATGTTGCAACGGGTGAATGTCCCAAAAGAAGAATTGCGGGCGATGGGCGACCCCACAGAATCGGCATTGGTGGTGGCGGCGGCGCATTTTGCCATGTGGAAAGATGATTTAGAAAATATGCTCCCGCGTGTTGGCGAAGTGCCATTTTCATCGGAACGCAAACGTATGGCAACCGTGCATGAGGTCAATCCCGCCTATAAAGCGAATGGGGTAGGTGTTACTTATCTGCAAAATATCATCACGGACTTGAATACCCCTTATGTCGCCTTCGTGAAGGGTGGGGTAGATGGTATGGTGGATGTGTGTGACCGCGTATGGGATGATGGTCAAGTCAGACCCCTCACACCCGATTATTTAACGCGCATCAATGACAAGACCAATGAACTCGCCAGCAAAGGCTTGCGGGTGTTGGGTGTGGCACTTAAACCGATGACCACATTGCCCGCCGAATATACCCCAGAAACAGTCGAAACGGGGCTGATTTTTGCGGGGATGATTGGCATGATTGACCCGCCCCGTATGGAAGTGAAGCAAGCCGTGGCAGAATGTCATCAGGCAGGGATTCGCGTCGTGATGATTACGGGCGACCATCCCCTCACAGCACTCACGATTGCCAAAGAATTGGGCATCACCAAAGAGGATAAAATCCTCACGGGTGCTGAATTGACGAAAATGTCACAAGCACAACTCGAAGTCGCTGTACGTGATATTTCGGTTTATGCCCGTGTATCGCCTGAACACAAATTGAATATCGTTCAAGCATTGCAAGCCAACGGTCAAATTGCCTCGATGACAGGCGATGGTGTCAATGATGCGCCTGCGTTAAAGCGTGCCGATATTGGTGTGGCGATGGGTATTACAGGCACACCGGTCACCAAAGAAGCCTCTGATATGGTTATTTTGGATGATAATTTTGCCACTATCGTCAATGCCGCCCAAGAGGGACGCGCCATTTATGATAATGTCCGCAAATTTATCAAATACATCCTCGCCAGCAATATTGGTGAGGTGATAGCCCTATTCATCACCCAATTAGCGGGTAAACCACTCCCCTTGAATACCATCCAAATTTTATGGATGAATTTGGTCACAGATGGTTTGCCAGCATTGGCATTGGGCGTAGAAAAAGGTGAGCCAAATAATATGAAACGCCCACCCCATAACCCTAAAGAAGGCATTTTTGCACGCGGATTGGGTGGCTACTTGCTCCGTGTGGGGTTAATTGTGGCATTCGTATCGTTGGCACTGGTTTTCCTTGTGCCATCACCAGCAGGGGATGATGCGCGTAATACCGTGTGGAGTACCATGATTTTCACTACACTTACGCTGTCCCAAATGGGTCATGCGATGGCGATTCGCTCTGAACGGGAATCTATCTTCAAAATCGGCTTTTTTGGCAATAAATTCATGCTGATGTCCATCGGTGGGACGGTATTGTTGCAATTGGTACTCATCTATGCGCCATTTGCAAATGATTTCTTCTATACCGTGCCACTATCGCTCTCAGAACTCGCTGTCTGTTTTGGACTCGCCATATTGACCTTTTTCGGTGTGGAATTCGATAAGTGGTTTTTTGTACGGCGCAAATCAGTCAAAACCACGTAATGATGTGTAACACAAAATTTGGATTGTGTTTGTAAATCGGTTAAACTGTGTGATAGGGTGTGATAATGCCTATCACACAGTTTTTATTCATGACAATTAACCGTTAGAGGGATGCCCAGATGAACTTTTTTTCATGGCTTTTGTGGACGATACTCTTTCTTGTATTCGTGGGATTTTTGACCTTTCTGTGGAATAAATTGCGCCCCCCCAAAGGAATCACCAATTTCAACGGCAAAGTGGTTCTGATTACAGGGGCATCCTCTGGGATTGGCATGGCACTCGCCCGTAAATTTGCGGGTATGGGTAGTAAATTGGTCTTGGTGGCGCGGCGCGGGGATATTTTAGAATCGCTCAAGGCAGAACTAGCCCGTCCAGAAGATGTGCTAATTGTCCCGACGGATATTGGTAAAGTAGCCGACCTTGAAGCATTGATAAAACAAGTCGAATCGCATTATGGGCAGTTGGATATTCTCATCAATAATGCAGGAATTGTAGATACCGAGCCACTCGAAAATATTACTGCCGAGCGCGTACAAACGATTATCACCACCAACCTCATTGCACCCATTAACCTCATCCGCTTGGCACTTCCTCTGTTACGCAAACCCACACAAGCCGCTATCGTCAATGTGAGTAGCACCGTTGGTGTGACGCTTGTCCCGCGTCAAGCGACCTATGGGGCATCTAAGGCGGGATTAAACGGCTTTACCGATGCCATGCGCCGTGAATTGCATGGGACAGGTATTTCTGTTTCGATGGTGATGCCCGGTTTGGTCAATACCCCCATGTTGGGCGATTTCAAAACACGCGATGAAGCCTTGCAAATGCTCAAAGATACAGGCTTGGCGATACCGGGTGTCCGTTTGGATGAAGCCGATGATGTGGCGAATCAGGTGGTGAAAGCTATTAGCTACAAGAAGCGCGACATCATCATGGGTGGCTGGATGTTTGGCTTCCTCTCGTTGATGGGGCAACATACCCCCAAAGCGTTGGATGGGGTTTATGTGCAGATGTTCAAATCGGATGAATTACAAAATCAGGTGGTCGGAAAGTCATAATATCGGCATTATCAGGTGGGTGAAGGCGGTATTTTTACCCATTTTGATAAAATTAGTAAATTTTTCAGATTCCTTATTCGCTACGAATACAAATTCGTGGTAACATTTAATTCATAACTGTTAATCATTTGTCAAAATAGGTTTGGGCGCTTATGCGGATTCTGATAATTTCTGATATTCATGCCAATTACGTGGCGTTTGATGCTGTCCTAGAACATGCCAAAGGGCAATGGGATTATGTATGGTGTTTGGGTGATGTGGTCGGTTATGGACCAGCCCCCAATGAATGTGTGGATAAGCTCAAAGAATTGCCACATTTATGTTTGGCAGGCAATCATGATTGGGCGGCGCTTGACCGTTTGGATATTCGCACCTTTAACCCCGATGCACGTCGGGCGGTGGAATGGACACGCGACACACTCACCGAAACCAACACCCGTTGGTTAGAGGCACTCCCCACCACCTTTGTGATTGGGCAATATACGCTGGTACATGCCAGCCCACGCGAGCCAATTTGGGAATATATCCTAGAACCACTCGTGGCGGCGCTGAATTTCCCGCATTTTGAAACACCCTATTGCTTTGTGGGACACACCCACCAACCCGTGATTTATCAAATGTTGAGCGAAACAGGGGAGACCGAATCGCACCGCCCTGTCTATGATGAACCGATTTTGCTCAATGGGCATCGGTTGATTGTGAATCCGGGCAGTGTGGGACAACCGCGTGATACCGACCCCCGCGCCGCTTATGCCATTTTGGATTTTGAAAAAGGCATCTTTGAACATCGGCGCATTGAATATAATATCGCAGAAACCCAACGCCAAATGCGGAATGCGGGCTTGCCAGAACGCCTCATCGCTCGTTTGGAACATGGCTGGTAAAAAAATCAATCCTATCAATAAAAAATGCCCCATCTGAATTAGTGGGGCATTTTTATTTATTCCTCAGTAATGGCTTGGTGTTTCTTTTTTGCCAGTTTTTCCTTGAATTGCTCAAGTGTCATGGCATTTTCTCGTATTTCTGCCAATTTTTCTTGCCGAATCTCATCTAACTCTGATTGGTTTTCGTAATAAAATGCCATCGCAGACAAAACTTGTGCGCGGGATAGGTTATATTGTTCCATCGTTTGTTCGATTGTATAACCATCGTTGACAACCATGCGTGCAACCAATTCTGCTTTGATTCCCCCACGCCCTGCAATAGTAGCTTTGCCATTCGTTATAACGATATGATTGGGGATTTTATACATCTTTCTTGCTCCTAACATTTTTTAGATTATAGCATGATTGATGTGTCCCACAATTAATAATGGAGAATCGAAAACAAGTTCATATGATTATTCGCATTTTATGAACTGCAAGCTGGATAAATTTGCGTCTTTTGTGGCTGACATACGACCCTAAAGGGTCTAGTACAGCCATTACACCTTCAAAATTGGCAGAATTGTACTGGACGACTAGCGCAAAGCGCGTATGTCGTCCATACGTCCGAAGATATAAATCATTTGACTTCAGAATCGTTTCTCCATGATGATATTTATTTGCCCACCATATTGCACACCTGTTGCATAAAAAGAATTTTTGGTCTATACTATATCAATCAGAGGATATGACACAAGGAGCGATACACCATGCAAAAAATCACCCCATGTTTATGGTTCGATACCCAAGCCGAAGATGCGATGAATCGCCTAACCGCCACCTTCAAAAATTCCAGCATCACTACCTTACAACGGTATCCAGAAATGCCTATAGATGTCCCCTCACAGCAAAATATGGCGGGTAAGGTCTTAACGGGTATTTTTGAATTGGATGGGTATCAATTCATGTGCTTGGATGGCGGACCCATGTTCAAATTTACCCCCGCCATATCGTTTTTTGTGAATTGCGAAACAGAAGCAGAACTCGACACAATATGGGGCGTGCTTTCTGAGGATGCGACCACACTTATGCCCTTGCAAGCCTATCCATTCAGCGAAAAATTCGGCTGGCTGATGGATAAATATGGTGTGGCTTGGCAGGTGAATTTAGGCGCACGTCCACAAAAAATCACCCCGTATTTCACCTTTGTGGGTGAGCAATTTGGCAAGGCAGAGGAAGCCATCAATTTTTATACATCGCTCTTTGAAAATTCTGGCGTTGACCATATTTTGCGTTATGACACTGATGACGATGGTGGCAAAGTTGGCGCGATTAAACAAGCCTTGTTCCGCCTGAATAATGAGGAATTTCGGGCAATTGAAAGTAACTTTGACCATAAATTTAGCTTTAATGAATCTATCTCCTTTTATGTGGAATGTGATACACAAGAAGAAGTAGACCATTTTTGGAATAAAATGTCTGCACATCCCGATTCTGAACAATGCGGGTGGTTAAAAGACAAGTACGGCGTATCATGGCAAATTGTCCCTAAAATATTGGGCGAATTATTGAATCACCCCGACCCCGAAAAAGCCCGAAATGTGATGGATGTGATGCTCCAAATGAAGAAAATGGATATTGAAGCCCTCAAAGCCGCCGCCGCATAACAACATATCCTATCCCCAAAAATAAAAACGCCCCGCTTCTCATTTGAAGCGGGGCATCCATACGGGTGTGTGACCCCAAGCCCTAAGTCTATTCCGATTCGTCTATCACCACAGGGCTGACGATGCGGAATCCAATATGATGATCTTGATAGGTGGGGGGGTCTTCAAAATGCCGATACGCTGACCGTGATACCACAGGGTTACTACCCCACCAACCGCCTTTTTCCACTTTTACCGCCGCGAGGCGAATCCCCGTGGGGTCATCGCGGATTTCTGTGAGGGTGCTATAATCCGCAGAGAGCCAATCTGCCACCCATTCCATTACGTTTCCTGCCATATCCAACGCGCCGACCCATGATACGCCGTCTGGAAAACTGCCTACAGGCATTGTGCCATCGCTATCCATAACATTGGCTTTGCTGGCATCCCATTCATTACCCCATGGATAGATGAGCGATTCTTCGCCACGCGCCGCAAATTCCCATTGGGCTTCGGTGGGAAGGCTTCCCCCACGCCATTTGGCGTAGGCTTCTGCCTCATACCATGTCACACAGACTTTTGGATGAGTGGCTTCATTCTCATTGGGGCAACGGAGCGATAAACGGTTCACTTCTTGTTCATCGAGCCATTCTAGCCCTTTTTCTGACCAAAATTCGCGGTTGGTATAACCACCTGCTTTGATAAAGGCGTTGAAGGCTTCGTTGGTCACTTCATATTTATCAATCCAATAGCCTTTGGTGATGCACACTTCATGGGCAGGTTTTTCGCTAGAAATGCGTCCTTTTGCCCAAAAAGGTGCTTCGAGTGTGCTGGCATATTCGCCTTGCTCATCAGTTGTCCCCATCACAAAACACCCTGCGGGGACATAAACTTGTTCAATGCCAAATTCATCCACGCGGGTATCGCCTGCTTGGAGTTCTGTAACTTCGGGTGTTTCTTCTTGTGCCATGATGTTCACTCCTAAAAGGCAAATTGCCAGTAACAACATCCATTTTTTAATCATTGGTATACCTCCACTATCAATAAGTTTAGATGAAGGATACCCGCCAATGGCTGAAGGTGATATATATCCCAAGATATAATTTTTTAGCTGAGAGGCAGTAACCGTTGTGATTGTGCCAACCGTACCGCTTGACTCCGATTTTCCACGCCCAATTTCTGATAAATGCGGTGTAAATGCACCTTCACCGTGCCAATTGTGAGATGACAGGCTTCTGCGATGGCTTGGTTGGAAAAATCTTGTGCGACCAGCAATAAAATTTCGGTCTCGCGGTCACTCAACGGCGTGATAGGGGCAGATTGGGGTAATGCCGTTACTGCAAATTGTGGGGCGATGCGGTCTAATTTTTCTTGGAGTGTGCCTAAAAATGTGCCTGTGTGGTCAATTTCAAATATCCCACATTGGCTAATGGGGTGGGTGGCGAGTTCTGCTAATAAAGCGGTATCGCCTCGTGTTTGCGATGTCCATTTGCCACATAGCCATAGGGTCATGAAGGCGAATAGGTCGGTATTGAAATGACGGGTGAGTGGCATGAGGTGATGAATTTGTTGATACAGTTTATCGGTCTCTCCCAATTGGTTATATGCCCATCCGATTGCCCAGATATGCCATACCCGATAAAGTGATGCAGTCGGGTGGATGGTTTCGAGGTGAGTGAGTGCTTCTATGGGTGATTGACGCAAAAGGGCTATCAACCCTATGTGGATAACATTAAATTGGCGCACACTATCACCAGCAACCGCTAATTTTGCTTGGATATGGGCTTGTTGCTCTTCGGCATAGGCGACATCACGCTCCAAAATAGCAGTAAAACATGCCTGTTGATGGGCTTGTATCCGTCCTGTTGAAAAAGAAATTTCATCGCTCACGCGAATCATCTCTGCGGTCAAGCGTTTGGCTTCGGACAAATCGCCATTAAAAACCATGATTTGCGCCAAATTATTGAGTGTAGCGACCCATTCAATAAAAATGTGGTTTTCCCGCTTGGTGATGAGGCTCTGATGAAAATAATGTCTGGCGCGGTGTAAATCGTTCAAATATAAGTACCCAACCCCAATGCGATTCCATGTCCGCGCCAATTCAAATACATCATTGGTAGCGATGAAAGCCGTCTCTGCTTCCTCAAATTTGGCGATAGCTTTGGCGTGCTGATTGCGCCCTAGCATCAAATCGCCTTTTAGTCGGGTGAGGTGAGGCAATAGCCTTGTCATTTTATGGCGACGGGCATGATGAGCGCATAATGACACCTGTTTATCGAGTAGCTCTGATGGTTCTCCGCGTACCGACTCCATATACACCTGAATAAATGTTATCCATACCCATAATGGGCTATGCTCTGGGATACGCTCCAGCGCAAAAGTGAGCCATGTTATAAAATCGCTGTTGCGTCCGCGTGTGTGGATATACAAGAAAAAGTCGTGCAATGAGTCTATGATGTGGACATAATCCCCCAACAAAATCGCATTGAGCCATGCCTTGCGAATATTGGCATATTCCACATCAAAAAGGCGTTGGGTGAGGCTATATCGCTTATCTTTTATCCCGCCAGCGTGTTTGATGACAATATCAAGGTAATAGGCGCTATACCTGCCGATAAATGCCTCATCGGGGGGGGCATGGGTATAAACAAATTGGCGGATGAGGCTATGAAGCCGATACCGTTCATTTTGGCGGATGAGCAAGCTACGCCCCACCAGACTATCCACCACCACCAAGCGACTATCACAACACCCTAAAATAGCTTCTAGGGAAAAATCGCCCTCAAAAAAAGATAATTGGCTCAAGAGGTGTTGCTCATCAGGTGGGAGTAGCTCCCATAATTGGCGCAAAATCCCCCATAAATTCCGTTGACGCGGGGGAATATCGGCATACCGCCCTTCGAGCAGGTCAAATGTGCCTAAGCGAGCGAGGATGTCTTGTGGGGAGAGGGTTTGTAACCAGCGACACACCAATTGAATGGCGAGTGGATGTCCTTCCAGATGGTCACAAATTTGGATGATGGTCTGGTTATCGGTATCCATCACCGTGCCACGCCCCAACCGTCCCGCATGATAGGCGAATAATTGCACAGAGGCACTTTGTTCGCCATCCACAGCTAAGGGCTGAACCATCAGTTGCCATTCCATGCTCAAATTGAGTGGTACTTGTGACGTGATGAGCCATTTGACCTTTGGGCATCGCTCTAAAAAGGGCAATAGCCATTCGGTTTTGGGGAGTAAATGCTCATATTGGTCGAGGATGATGAGTAGTTCTTTATCACGCAGATAGGGCAATAATGCTTGTGGAGAGGTGATTTCTGGGTCAAAATGGGGATGCCGTGCGATGGCGGGCAATATATCATAGGCAGTCGGGATAGTTTCGAGCGATACCCATACCACACCATCGGGCAAATTTTTCATCACATGAAAAATTTGCCCCGCCAGCCGACTCTTGCCAATGCCACCCATGCCGATGAGCGTCAATAATTGGCAAGCAGGGTCATTTAGGGTGCGGATGATGTGTTCAATCTCCGCCTCTCTACCGATAAGTGGTGTGGTTATATTCACAGATTAATCCCAAATTCCAGCACAAGTGATGGGGAGCGATGCTTGTGGATTATTATCACCCATCGGCACATTCGCAGGCAAGTCGTCGGTTGGAAAAGGTGGTATTTCATAGGTGGCTACAGAACACACATTGCCATCCAAAGTACGATTCAATACGCCGACAGATGGTTCTGCTAAATCGGGCATAAGGGTATTAATGGTATTATCCGCTATCAATTGTGCCATATTGCAGGTTGGGTTATCATCCGCGCACCCGCCATCATATTCTATACCCACATAATGACCTGCTTCGCCGTCCCAAATGATATTTCCGCGAATTTGCAGGTTTTCATCTGCCACAATCACATCAGGTAAGCCAGACCCCGCTTGTGATGCCCCAGAATAGGGCGCGGGAATCCAGAAATGTTGGTCTGGGCTTGGGCTTCCCCATAGGATATTGTTGTAGATATACACATTTTTATTCGGGATACGGACATAATTATCGCCATCATCTACAACCTCTGTTCCCCATCCGCCCATAGCGAGATAGTCTGCACAGCGTATGCGGTCTGAATCGCCAATTTGACCATCACATGACCGACCGCCATAGACCACTTCTAATAAATGGCTACGCGCCCCAATATCATAGAGGGTGTTATAAGCGACCAACACATTATATGCCCCTTGAACACCAATCCCCGCGCCATAGGCATCGGTAACGGTGTTATTGACGATGGTGATAAAATACACCTCATAGTGTATCCATGGGGGTGTCATAAATTGGAAGCCTGTGCCTTGCCCCGCGCTGAATCCGCCATTGCCACAATCATAAAAATTGTTGCCTTCGACGCGGATATATGCCGAACCACCTTTGACATACGCGCACCAATCACCCGCATTATGTACCCGATTGTTGAGGATATGCCCATATTGCACCGCCACAAAGTCTATGGCGTTGTCTTCTGCACCGCTAATATCGCTATTTTCGATATATACATATTGCGATTGATTGACCTTGAGCGTTTCACGGGCATTAAATGTTTCTGGGTCTGCGCCGACCATTGTCACACCACGAATGAGCAAATGGTCGCATAACTCGCAGTGAAACGCATCTGCGCCGTAGCTAATACTTAAATCCAAGAAATAAATATAGCTGGTGTCATAGACATTGACATTCCCCGCCAGTAGGGTATTTATCCCCGCCCCCTGAATGATGATTGGTGCGTCACTTGTGCCATAGCGTGATTCCCAATAGGATGGCAATATATTTTCTGGATATGTGCCTTCTGCCAAATTGAGCCGATAGCCTGTGGTCAATATTTCGCCCATTGGGATTTGTCGCCATGCGGTATCCAGTGATTGAAATGCTGTTTCTGGCGATGTGCCATCGTTATTATCATTGCCTGTGGTAGGGTTGATATATAGGTCAATGAGGATGGGATTGCCGATGTCGTAGGGTGGGGTGTTAAATTCTGATTGGGCGGATACGATGGGGGTGATGGAGAATCCAATGAGGATGACACAGAGCAATAAGAACCGATAACGCATGAGGGGTTTCTCCTGATATAAACAATAATTTTATCTAACCCCTATTGTACGCTGAAATTTCCATAACGCTGAAAAGATATGATATTTGTGTGGTTCAATGGGGGACACGCGAATTTGTAGTTTGAGATCTAGCGGGGGTGTACATCACCTAAATTAGTCAATCGTGGTGGGCGAGGATTGTTGCCCCGCCCACTTGTTAATTAAACAACTGAGAGTTTATTCCTCTGTAGTGGCTTCTTGTTTTTTCTTATTCGCCAAATATTCCTTGAATTTTTCAAGATTCATCGCTTCTTCATGGATTAAATCCCATACCCGTTTGTGTTCGGCATCTAAATAGTCTTGATTTTCATAATAAAACGCCATTGCCGATAACACCTGTGCGCGGGATAGATTGTAATTTTCCATCGTTTGTTCAATGGTATAACCATCATCCACAACCATCCGTGCGACCAATTCGGCTTTAATGCCCCCGCGCCCTGCGATGGTGGCTTTACCATTGGTGATGACAATATGATTGGGTATTATGATTGTCATGGTGTTACTCCTAAATCTCAAATAGCTTATTGATAACATCTTCAAATGACTCAAATAATTGAAAATAAGTGATACACTCTTTAATAATTCGACCAGTTGCCTCTACTTGACAATTTGAGCATAGAAATATTCCATAATGAATCCGTTCTTCACTGAGGCATTGATAATGTAAAGCACGGAAATCAGAATCTTTTGTAACGAGCGTTAGTTGATTCGCGCTGGCATACGCCAAATGTTCCTCATCAGTCGCGTTATCCATCCCAACATCTTGACATCTGATAACAGGGATACCATATTTTCTAAGTTGAATGGCAACTTGCTTATCAATATTGGCATCTGTATAAAAAGTTATCATTCCTATCACCATCTTTTAGAATTATAGCATGATTTAATAATCAGTTTTCAATCATACTATTAAAAGGGTGCATTTCAATTCTATGATTCAAAGATAAAAAGACGGTATATTCGTATACCGTCTTTTAGAAAATATTACTTCAGTTCCATTGCCTTTTCTGCGACGACACGATTCAGCAAGCTGATGAAATCTGCCACGCTCATCGCGCCCAAATCTTCATCCGTCCGCAGACGCACGCTCACCGTTCCATTTTCGATGTCTCTATCGCCCACAATGCCCATATATGGGATATAGTCCTCACGCGCATCACGGATTTTCTTTTGCATCCGCCCTTTACCCGCATCCACTTGGGCGCGAATACCATATTTTTTCAGTTCCACCACCACCTGATTGGCATACTCAATGTGTGAATCGGAAACAGGGATGAGTAACACCTGCACAGGCGATAGCCATGCGGGGAATTCGCCAGCGAAATGCTCAATCAAAATGCCAATAAAGCGTTCCATACTGCCAAATGGGGCGCGGTGAATCATGATGGGGCGTTGACGGGAATTGTTTTCATCCACATATTCCAAATCAAAGCGTTGGGGCAGGTTATAATCCACTTGCACCGTCCCCAATTGCCATTCACGTTTGAGCGCATCACGGAAAATGAAATCGAGTTTTGGTCCATAGAATGCCGCTTCGCCTTCTTCTACCGTGTGGGGCAAATTCAATTCTTGGCACGCCTGTAAAATGGCGCTGGTGGCTTGTTCCCACAAGCTATCATCACCCACATATTTTTCACTTTTGGGGTCACGGATGCCCACGCGAGCGCGGAAATCGGTTAATCCGAGCGACCCAAATACGTATTGGATGAGCTTCACCACATTGATGAATTCGCTCAATAATTGGCTTGGCGTGACATACAAATGGGCATCATCCACCGTAAAACCACGTACCCGCGTCAGCCCGTGTAACTCGCCACTTTGCTCATAGCGATACACCGTGCCAAATTCGGCTAGGCGCAGGGGCAAATCCCGATAGGAGTGCATATCACTCTTATAAATCATGCAGTGATGGGGGCAGTTCATCGGCTTGAGCATAAATTCTTCGTCATCCACCTGAATCGGCGTATATTGGCTATCCTTATAATAGGGATAATGCCCCGACGTTTTATACAGGTCTAATTTGCCGATATGTGGCGTGACCACAGGGCTATAGCCATTATCAATTTGCACTTGTCGCAACCAACGTTCTAACGTGTCGCGCAAGATTGCCCCTTTGGGCTTCCAGAGGGGGAGACCCTTACCAACCAATGGGTCAATGACAAATAATCCGAGACGTTCCCCGACCACGCGATGGTCACGTTTTTTGGCTTCATCCAGACGATGCAAATAATCTGCCAAATCTTCTGGCGTTTCCCATGCCGTGCCATAAATGCGCGTCAATTGTTGCCGATTTTCATCCCCGCGCCAATATGCCCCTGCGAGGGGTTTGTAGGTGATGCTAAAGGCATCTGGATTAATTTCTTTGGTGCTATTCACATGCGGACCACGACATAAATCCGTGAATTTGCTCTGCGTATAAAACGTGAGCGTGCTGGATGGTGCGGTGATTTCTTCGCCCATTTCATTCACCCGTCCATTGACCAAATCATCAATCAATTCCAACTTGAAGGGTTGATTGGAGAATTGGGCGCGGGCTTCTTCTGGGGTGACTTCTTTACGTACAAAAGCATGATTTCCGCCGATGATTTTTTTCATGCGTTTTTCGACCCATTTGAGGTCTTCATCAGATGGGGATTGCGAGAATAAGAAATCATAATAGAAGCCGTCCTCAATGGGCGGACCGATGGCAATTTGGGCATCTGGGAAGCGTTCTAGCATCGCTTCTGCCATGATATGCGCCAAACTATGGCGGATTTTATACAACTGACTTTCTTCGTATGGTACAGACATGGTTTCTCCTGTGTGACATGACTAATAACCAGAATAAAAACATCCCCTCACACAAGGGCGGGAGGGGATGTTGATTATTATCTCATCTAGCCTTTGCCCATGTATGGGAACAGGGCAAAGCACGACCAACCTCACCCGTTCATGGTGTGGTGGTTGTGGTTGTCAATTGGATTTTCATAATGTGTTGCATGATAAAATCCCTTAAAATGACACGCGAATACTGTCACTATAGCATAATCGGTTTATTTTTTCAACAGTTTGCATTAGACTATGGATGAAATAGATGCGGGCGCGATGTATCTTCGCCCCTACAAACCTACAACGTGTCGTAGGGATGGCATATATGCCGTCCGCGCATGATATAAAAGGATTATCATTTTGATAAAACGTTGGATTCTGGCGCTGATGCTCATCATCGGCACAATTTGTATAGACCAAGCCACCAAACAAGCCATCATTGAGCGCCTTGTGCGCTATGATTCTTATGCTCCTATCCCTTTTTTGGGGGATATTCTCCGCTTTACCCATAGCTATAACACTGGCGCGGCATTTGGATTGTTGCCCCAAGCAGGGGATTTATTTTTGTTCATGGCGCTTGCCATCGTCATTGGTATGCTGATTTTTTATCATCGTATCGCCCCAGAAGCCCATATCACCCGCATGGGCATTGCGCTGATTTGTGGCGGGGCATTGGGCAACGCCATAGACCGTATCCAGCATGGGCATGTGACCGATTTTATTCAGTACACCGTCCCTGTGGTCAATTTTTCTAATGTTTCTAATATTGCTGACCATGCTATTGTGATTGGCGTGTTGCTCGTGATTCTTGAATCATGGCGATTAGACCGTCAATCGAAGCCGAAATCCTCTGATATATCGTCCCCCGATGAATCGAAAGGTATTGAAAATGCGTAAATTTTTCGCTCTATTGCTCCTCGTTTTGCCATTGGTAGCCTGTCAACCAACCAATAACACCAACCAAGACCCACAAGCCGCCCAGTCGTTTTTTCCTACATTTGATAATTATGCGGTATCGGGATTAGAAGGTGTCCAAGATTCTGTACTCGGTAGCCTAACCGCGCTCGGAATTGGCACAGGTAATTTACCCCTTTCGGCAGTGATATATAAATTGGATGATTTTGTAGATTGTTACCGCGAAACAGGCACATTTGATGCACGGTTGTATTTAGAACGTGCTTCTACTATCACTGAAGTGCGCCTGCCCATCACAGGGGTGTTGGTGATACTGAATCAGAATCGGGCGATAGATAACTTTTTGCCCTGTATCACCCGTCCACCATCCGATATTGCGCGGGTGATGACCGCAGAGCCATGTACTGCTTATGGCACATTCCAATCGGGTGGGGATACTATCAGTTATTTGTATGCCGCCACCGACCAACCGTTATGCGATATGTGGCAAGGGCATTTTGATAGATTAAAGGGATAAATAGCCGTATAACCTGCCATATGGCGGTAAAAACCATGATATTCATCATAGTCAATTATGTAGACCAGTTGGTATAATTGAGATATTGATAAATATCATGAAAAGGTTTTATCGCCATGTCCAATTCCAAAATCCTCGTCACAGGTGCGCCCGGTAATGTGGGGTCAGAAGTTGTTTATGGGCTACAACGATTGGGTGTCCCATTTCGGGTTGGGGCATATGATATTGAATCGGCACAAAAGACATTTGGTGCAGAGACCGATATTGTACCCTTCAATTTTCTCAATCCACAAACCTATGAAAATGCCTTCACGGGCATTGAACATCTCTTTTTGGTGCGTCCACCTGCTTTATCCAATGTCGCCCGCGATATTGCCCCTGCCATTCGTGTCGCCGTTGAGATGGGGGTGAAGCATATCGTGTTTTTATCTATACAGGGTGTCGAAAATAACCGTGTTGTCCCGCATTACAAAATTGAACAAGCTATCTTAGAAACAGGCATAGATTACACCTTTTTACGCGCCAGTTTTTTCATGCAAAATCTCGCTACTACCCACCGCGCCGAAATTCGGGATGAGCATAAAATCATTGTGCCTGTTGGTATCGCCAAGACCAGTTTTATTGATGTACGTGATATCGCCGCCGTCGCTGTTTTAGCCCTCACAGACGATGCTCATCGCAACCAAAAATATACCCTCACAGGGGCTGAGGCACTCGATTATTATCAGGTCGCAGAAAAATTATCGCACGCCTTATCACAACCAATCACCTATGTGCGCCCATCGGTCAATACATTTTTACGCCGACAAAAAAAGCAGGGGCAAAAATTGGGTTATTCGTTGGTCGTCACCGCACTCTATACTATCACCCGTTTGGGCAATGCCAAAACAGTCACCGATGATGTTCTGCGCCTGTTGGGACGCGCTCCGATTTCGTTTGACCAATTTGCTCATGATTACGCCTCTAGTTGGCGACCCACACCGATATTGGTGTAAGATTTGTGCTTCTATCTCTATCTTATGCTTGTAGACTAATTGTTATAATTGCAAAAGGATGTTTTGGATGAGAATTGATATTTTTCACGATACAGTTTGCCCATGGTGTCGAATTGGCAAGCAAAACCTCAAACTCGCATTGGAGCAATGGACAGGTGAGCCTGCCGAAATTTATTATCACACCTTTTTCCTCAACCCCACCATCCCAGAAGAGGGTTATCCCTTCCGTGAATATATGCACGCCAAAGGGGGTGGACGTGTGCCATTGGAACAATTTTTTAATGCCCCGCGTGAAGCAGGGGCGCGGGTGGGACTTGTATTCAATTTTGATGCCATCACCCAAGCCCCAAATTCGACCCTTTCACATCAATTGATTGCCCTCACACCCACTGCCAAGCAGGAAGCGATGATAGATGCCGTGTATGCCGCCTATTTTGAACATGGGCAGGATATTGGCAAATTGGATGTGCTGGTAGAAATTGCCCGCGCACAAGGCTTTGATGCCGATGCTGTCCGCGC
>JANRKU010000030.1:0-33670 GCA_033763335.1 bacterium | reverse complement strand
GCAAAGGCGGCTTGTCGGACATGCTGAGGGGCGATGGCGTGGGTGATGTCTATCAGGGTGGCATCTGGGCAAATACTTTTGATGACCCCCTTCATCACACCGTCGTAAATATCATCTAATCCAAAATCGGTTAAGAGCGCAATTGTTTTACTCATGAAGATACGCCTTCCCAAAAAAAATTGATTATATGCCACCATTTTAACGCAAAATGCGCTATCACCCTAGCCTACAAATACATGGGTTGTTATACTCATGCCCATCGTTTAATTCCATGAAAGGGTAAACAACCGCCATGTTAGCAGTGATAGATTATGGTGCAGGTAATTTGCGTAGCGTCCTTCATGCCCTCCGTTATTTGGGTGCAGAGCATGTTCAACTGGTACATCACCCCAGCGACCTACACGATGCCCATCAAATCATCCTACCGGGCGTTGGCGCATTTGGCGCAGGCATGGAACAACTCCACAAACAAGATTTAGTCGCCCCACTCAAAGATGCCATTGCAAAGGGAATCCCCTATTTAGGCATTTGCTTAGGAATGCAATTTTTGTTTGAACATAGTGATGAAATGGGAACACACAACGGCTTAGGTGTAATAGGGGGTCATGTCACCCGTTTTCCTGCCGATATGGGGCTAAAAGTGCCTCACATGGGATGGAATCAATTGACAACCACACGCCCATCAGCCCTTTTAGATGAGCTTTCGCCAGAGAGTTATGCCTATTTCGTCCATAGCTATTATTGTGTGCCAAAAAATCCGTCTGATGTCCTCATCACGGCTCATTATGGCATTCCATTTTGTGCTGGTGTTCAGCGAAATAACATTTTTGCGGTGCAATTTCACCCAGAAAAAAGCCAATCTATCGGCTTACGCATCCTGAGTAATTTCTTGAAGATAACCGAAACCGTGTAGACACACACGTTTTATCTGAATAGGAGCAATACGATGATTATTTACCCCGCGATAGACTTGCGCGGTGGTCAGGTTGTGCGTTTGCAAGGGGGAGACCCCAACGCCCAGACCACATTCAGCGCCGACCCATTCGCCACTGCCCAAAAATGGCAACAGGCGGGTGCAACATGGTTGCACATGGTCAATCTTGATGGCGCATTTGGTGAAAAAAACGGCAATTTAGCCATCTTAGAAAAAGTCGCCACAACAGGCTTACATATTCAATTTGGTGGCGGAATCCGTAGCCTTGAGGATGTCGAAACTGCACTCAAATTGGGTGCAAAACGGGTCGTGATTGGCACACTCGCCGTCCAACAACCCGACCTCATCCGTACCGCCGTAGCACAATTTGGCGCAGAAGCCATTTGTGTGGGCATTGATGGGCGCGACCAATTTGTCATGACACACGGTTGGAAAGAAAAAAGCCCATACACCATTTTCGATTTTGGTCGAATGATGGCAGAACGGGGAGCAATACACGCCCTTTTTACCGATGTGAGCCGAGATGGTCACTTAGGCGGGGTGAATTTTGCCGATACAGTCGCGCTTGGGGAACAATCTGGCTTACAGGTGATTGCCTCTGGCGGGGTGAATAGCCTCGATAATGTGCGTGAATTGGCACAAAGCAAGGTCATTGGTGGCGCAATCATCGGCATGGCGCTTTATAAATCCATTTTCACCTTACAAGAAGCGTTGGAGGCAGTAAAAAATGTTGGCTAAACGCATTATCCCCTGTTTAGATGTTTTGGATGGACGTGTCGTTAAAGGGGTGAATTTCGTCAACCTCAAAGATGCGGGCGACCCTGTAGAACAAGCCATTATCTATGACCGTGCAGGCGCGGATGAATTGGTCTTTTTAGACATCACTGCCAGCCACGAAAATCGCAATACAACCCTCGATATGGTGCGCCGTGTGGCAGATAACCTATTCATCCCCTTCTGTGTGGGTGGGGGCATCCGCACCATAGAGGACATCCGCGCCACACTTCTCGCTGGTGCAGATAAAATAAGCATCAATAGCGCCGCCATCCGCAACCCACAACTCATTAATGACGGAGCATGGGCATTTGGTAGCCAGTGTATTGTGGTCGCTATAGACCCTAAATGGGTAGATGGTCGCTATATTGTCCACATCAACGGCGGGCGCATTCCCACCGATAAAGACGCGATAACATGGGCAAAAGAAGTCGAATCACGCGGAGCAGGTGAAATTATGCTCACCAGCATGGATAAAGACGGCACACAAAGCGGCTATGACCTCGAAATGCTCGAAGAAATCACCAAAGCCGTGTCTATCCCTGTGATTGCATCTGGTGGGGCTGGCACAATGGAACATTTCTATCAGGCATTGACCATAGGCGGGGCAGATGCCGCCTTAGCCGCCTCATTATTCCACTACAATCAAATTCAAATGGCAGACCTCAAAGCCTATCTCAAATCACAAGGGGTCGCTATCCGTTTGGGCGGATGGGAGGGCGTTGATGGTCTCGCTGGATAACCTGAATTGGGATAAAGACGGGTTAATCCCCGCCATCGTACAAGATGCCACCACCAAACAGGTATTGATGATGGCATACATGAACGCCGAATCATTGCGTCAAACTGTAGCTATTGGGGAAACAGTCTTTTGGAGCAGAAGCCGTAGCGAAATTTGGCATAAGGGGGCAACCTCTGGCAATACCCAGCAAGTCGTTTCGATTGCGGTAGATTGTGATGAAGACACCCTCCTCATCACGGTTAACCCAAAAGGTCCTGCCTGTCATACAGGGGCTGTATCGTGCTTTTTTCGTGATTTATCTGAATTTTCTACAGAGGAATAAATATGTCCGCAAACATGATTTTGCAACTCGAAAAAATTATCGCAGACCGAAAAGCAAATCCCCAAGCGGGCAGTTATACCAATCGTCTTTTTGATGAAGGGGTCAATAAAATTGCCCAAAAAGTAGGGGAAGAAGCCGTGGAAGTGATTGTGGCGGCATTGGGTCAGACCCGTGATTTACAAATTGGAGAATTGAGCGATTTGTTTTATCACACCCTCGTCTTGATGTCGCAATTGGGCATTTCATTGGAAGATGTTGGGGTGGAACTCGCCAAAAGGCACAAAAAATAATTTCATAGCACGCAAATGTGTAGGGGCGCAACATGTTGCGCCCCTACGGATAGATTGTATACGTTGTTTTAAGGTGTTGCTGTTTCTTCTGCTACAGGGGCAAGTGTATCCTCATAAGAAATAAATCCTGTCCATGCAGGCAATTCTTCAGTCGACACAAATGTCGCCATAATATCGGGGCTAGGCAACGCCATCCCAATAATAAAACTATCATTGCTCAACACATCGCTAGGCAACCCTGCAAAAGCATAAATCAACATCGGCACATCAGGATAAAACAGGGTAAATAGGGCTTGGTCGCTGGTGACAAGTTGCCCCTCGATGAAGGTTGGCTCACCGTAGCGTTCAAGTATCTGCCCTAATGTGAGGGTAGCAGTGAATTGCAACGAGATATAATCTACATTGCCTGTTCCATCACTAATCAATTGGCAACAAATGCGGTCTTGGTCTACCTGTGCAAATGTTACCCCTGTGCGTGTACCCGATTCTTGATATTCTACGCTCGTAACAGTCGCATCTGCACCCAAAATTTCTTGGGCGCTGGCGAGTGTGGTTTCGCCTGCAATAATCCCGCGCCAGCAAGGAATTTGGCAATTTTCATCATCGCTGATGAGGCTATTATCAATCAACAAATTATCTGTGATAACACGGTTCACCAACACGACATTATCAGCAGGATTTTCACTGGTCACAAATGCGCCCAAAATATCGAGTTCTACCCCACCACGCGCATATTCTGTGCCATCCAATTTAATCACGCCAATAGAGCCTTCGCCCACTTGCACCCGTATCGCAGGTGTGCCTGTAACAGCCAGTTCATCACCCAGCGCATAATCGGTTTGGAATTGGAAAGGACCCGCCCCTGCCATACAAGCACTTAATACGGCTTCATCCATGCCCAACCGTGTGGCGATTGTCGTGACAAGCGTTTGGTCAAGTTGGTCATTTTTAGCGAGTTCATAAATGAGTTCATGGGTCGCCCAAAATTTATCTTGTTGGTCGGCACATTCATTCAATACGGCTAAATAAGGGGATGCTTCTTGGTCAATAATGGGGAAAAAGCGATATTCAAATTTTGCTTGCCCTGTTACCACATATTCTTCGATGAATTGCCGAATGGTTTCATGATAATCTTGGCAATGTGGACACAAAAAGTCGGCAAATTCAATGACTTTAACAGGCAAATTCTCATCACCCAAAATAAACGCCCCGTCTGCCCCACGCGAATGAGGAATTTCGGCATAAAAGGCAATCATTTCCTCATCCGATGTTTGTGCCAATGTGGGAATCACACCCAACAGCACAATACCAATACATACAAACAAGCTACGCACAAACAGTTTCATCACGACTCACTTTCTTAATTATTGCTTACAATAGGTATCAAACCACGCCACCATCTCGACAAGATGATGGACGCGATGCTCTGGCTCACCACTCCGTGACAATTCATGCCCTTCCCGTGGATACCGTAACATTTTGACAGTACCACCACTCCGACGCACAAATGCAAACATCTGCTCCCCTTGTTCAATCGGCACACGGAAATCATTTTCTGCGTGGATAATTAAGAGAGGGGTTTTGATTTGATGGGCATACGCCAATGGAGAATGTTCCCACAAAAAGGTCGGATTTTCCCATGGGTCAACTTCAAATTCGCCTGTGATGAGCGATGGCACATCACTCGTGCCATAAAAGCTAATCAAATTATACACGCCACGTTGTGAAACAGCGCAAGCAAATCGGTCTGTATGACCAATTACCCATGTGGTCATATAACCGCCATAAGACCCGCCTGTGACTGCCATGCGTTTAGTATCCACAAAGCCTTTTTGAATCATAATATCCACACCAGCCATCACATCATCAAAGGCGGGTGCGCCCCAATCACGAATAATGGCTTTCTGGAATTCTTCTCCATAGCCATCTGCCCCGCGTGGATTGCAATAAAACACCACATACCCACTGGCGGCATGAAATTGCCATTCATGGAACATACTGGCTTCACCAGCACCCCACATAATATGCGGACCACCATGAATATTGACTGCCAACGGGTATTTTTTGCCTTGTTCATACCCCACTGGCAACAAATACCAGCCTTGAATTTCTATTCCCGCAGGGGTTTGATAGCGAATTTCGTGAGTGGGTTGAATGGTAACGCCTTCTAGCCATTCGGCATTAAAAGTCGTAAGTGCAGTGGGTTGATTAGACCCCACAGGCAACACCATCAATTCAATTGGGCAGGTATCGGTGCTGGCACAAAACACAATTTCGCCCGATGGACTCACATCCGCACCAGTAGTCTTAAAAATACCCGCAGAGAGCAATTCAATAGTCTCATCAGCAATATTTGCCTTATAAATCGGCGTATTGCCTTCGCTATTCAAGCTAAAAATGAGCGAATCGCCGTCCACACTCCAATTAACCGTGCCAGATGAACGATCTAATTCCAGATTAATATCCATCACATCACCACCAGCCAATGGCAAAATAGCGATGCGGGCAATGGATTGAAACAGGCTTTGTTTGCCAATAATGGGGAAACGGGTGAAGGCTAACCACTTGCCATTAGGCGATGGTAATGGCGAAAAAGCGGTATGCCCCTCATCAGTCAGTTTGGTTTCTTCACCAGTCGCCACATCAATACGATAAATGGCGCTATCGCGGAAGGGTTCATCTTGGCTTAAATCTACTTGATGGGCAGTATAAATAAATTTGCCATCATGTGACCATTGTGGGGCTTCATAATTACCCGATAAATTGGTCAATCGGCGGGCTTTTGCCTCATCGCCAGTGAGTCCATCGGCAGTACGAATAATATAAATTTGCTCGTGGCGGTCACTGAGGTAACTCGTCCCAACACGATACGGAATTTTTGTCACGAGTAGGGGGTCAGATTTTTTGCTTTCTGCCGCATCTTTGCGTTCTTTACGGGCTTTTCCCTCGTGCTTATCTTGTGGAGGCGTTTCTTCTACCCCTTCATTAGCACGTTCTTCTTCATTCATGGCGCTCAAAAATGCCATATATGCCCCATCGGGCGACCATTCGGGCGATGTCGCCCCATTTGGTTGGCTGGTGAGTGGGCGGGCTTCGCCTCCCATCATCGTCATCATGACATAAATTTGTGGGCTACCATTACGGGCAGAAACAAATGCCAATTGCGTGCCATCGGGCGACCATCTTGGTTGAAAATCTTTGCCAGAACGGGTTACTTGGCGGGGTGTACCACCTTTTATCGGGCTTACCCAAATATTACGTTTATACCCATTATCTTCTTTATCAACTGTAACGCGCACATACGCCACCCATTCCCCATTGGGGCTGATGCGTGGGTCTTCTACGGTGATGATGTTATATAAATCATCCACTTGCATAGGATGTTTTGTAGCCATACCCAATCCTTTATTTGAAATAATTTTAACGGTTTCATTATAACCCAAAACAGAATAAACCACCTAAAGCCATATTATGAATAACAACCACTTTCTGCTACAATATTTTTTGTGAACAGGATGGATAATATGGCAATAGACCCACAAACGTTTAAGCAAGCAATGGCACAGTGGGCGAGTGGTGTCACCATTATTACGACACGTCTCGCTGATGGCACATTAAAAGGTATGACAGCATCATCATTCACCAGTGTTAGTATAAATCCCTATCTCATTTTGGTCTGTGTTGCAAAAAAACTATATACACATGAGGTACTACTTCAGGCAGATAGCTTCGCGGTGAATATTTTAAGCAGTGGACAATCTGAGATTGCCCAAATTTTTGCGGGGATGCGCCCCGAAATTGAAGACCGTTTTGGATATGTGGGCTATCAACCTGCCGAGACAGGCTCGCCCATTTTGCCAAATGTTTCTGGGTGGCTCGATTGCAAAAAATATCAGACCATAGACAGTGGCGACCACACCATCTTCATTGGGGAAGTGATTTCTGCATATGGAGAGTCTGATAAAGCGCCGCTCATTTATTTTAATCGGCAATGGGGCAATTTCGCCCCCATAAGTTAATTTATCCGAAGGGGATATGATGAAATTTTTGGGTACAATCAAACTCACGCAAATTCAACGTGACCGCCTCAAAGTGGGCGAAAAACCAAATCAGGTCTATAAACCAACCCCATTATTCACTGTAGATGCCCTCCAACTCACCCCCAATGGTGTGGTTGGCAAAACTGCCGATGGCGGTTATATGCTCGATGCACATCACGCCAATCACCCCAATACGCGCAATAATGACCATAATGGCATTTCGATTGCCTTTACCTTTTTATATAATCAGATGAAAAACCGCTTTGGCGATACTGCCACATTGGGCATCGCAGGTGAAAACATCATCATAGACGATGAAGGCAATTTCGATGCCAATGCCGTAAAAGATGGGGCGACAATCGTCATCGAAAATAGCACGACAGGCAAGAAAACCTCCCTATCTGTCGGAAGAGGCATCCCCCCTTGCCGTCCTTTCACCCGCTACATGACCAAAAAAGACGACCTCGATGGGGATGAATTAGAAGACCATCTCCAATTTTTGTCTAATGGAATGCGCGGGTTTTATGTCTTTTTAGACAATGAGAATGAAACACCGATAATACAAGCAGGCGATAAAGTCTATTTTGTAGACTAATCTATATCACCAACCCCGCAAGGGCGTAGATTACGCCCTTGCATCCATATAACGCCTAAGAAACAGTTTGTTGGCGTGCCGCCAATGCCGCCCCAACAATACCCGCATCGTTTAATAATTGTGCAGGCACTAATTCTGCATTGGTAGTGAGCAAATGAAAAAATTCCTCGTGTCGTTTGCTAATCCCACCGCCAAAAATAATTAAATCTGGGGAAAATAAAAATTCCACATGCGCGAGATATTCATTCACGCGCTCTGCCCATTCTTCCCATGTTAATTCTTTACGTTTTCGTGTCGCATCAGAAGCACGCCGTTCTGCCCCTTTGCCTCGAATTTCCAAATGCCCTAATTCGGTATTCGGAACTAAAGTCTGATTCACAAAAATAGCACTTCCAATGCCTGTTCCAAAGGTAAGTGCCATGACAATCCCTTTATTATCTTTTCCTGCGCCAAATGCCATTTCTGCCAATCCTGCGGCATCGGCATCATTTAACACCCAAAATGGTAATCCTGTTTTTTCAGTAAATAAGGTTTGGGCATCTGTGCCAATCCATCCCTTATCCACATTTGCCGCACTATATACCATGCCACGTTTCACAATAGCGGGGAATGTGCATCCTACCGCGCCTTTCCAATCAAAATGCGCCACTAATTCTTGAACTACATCAGCAACCGCATTAGGAGTAGACGGGTCTGGTGTATCTATACGATGACGCTCAGTAATAAACACCCCCCGCAAGGTATCTACAATTGCACCTTTAATCCCAGAGCCACCAATATCAATACCTAAAATATCCATAAAAATCTCCTTATACCGATTTTTGCGCCCAAAGTTCAACGAAATGTGCCAATAAACGTGCGCCATAGCCTGTCGCGCCTTTCGTAGGGATAGTGGGGTTGCCTTCGGCATCCGTCATCGTCCCCGCCATATCAATATGCGCCCAAACAGGATAATCTACAAATTGCTTGAGGAATGCCGCCGATGTCCCTACCCCACCTTTTGCCCCGCCTGTATTTTTCATATCGGCAGTATCTGATTCAATCGCTTTGTCATATTCGGCATATAGAGGCAAGCGCCATACTTTTTCATCAGTGAATTCACCCGCTTGTGATAAAGTTGCCGATACGCCGTCATCGGTTGCGAATAAACCCGCCGCCGCCTTGCCCAATGCAATGATACATGAGCCTGTGAGCGTGGCAATATCCACCACCGCCCCAGGGTTATACCGTTTGGCATACACTAACGCATCTGCCAAGATAAGGCGACCTTCGGCATCGGTGCTGATAATTTCGATGGTCTTGCCATTGCTGGCGGTGAGGACATCTTGTGGGCGATAGGCTTTGTCGCTAATCATATTTTCCACAGCAGGCACAATCCCCACCACATGCAATGGCAAATCTAAATCCGCAACAATGCCCATAGCACCAATAACAGACGCGCCACCGCCCATATCGGCTTTCATCCCGACCATGCCCTCTGCTGTTTTGATACTATACCCGCCTGTATCAAATGTGACACCTTTCCCCACCAAAACCACTGTAGGGGCGCTTCCAGCTTTATCCGCATTATGCTCAAGGATGATAAAACGGGGTAAATTGGCACTCCCTTGTGAAACACCGAGCAATGCCCCCATTTTGAGCGCCCGCATTTGTCCTTCTTCTAAAATTTCGATACGTAATCCCTTTGTTTTCGCCATCTCTGTAGCGCGGTCTGCCATATAAGCAGGGGTACAAATATTGGGGGGCATATTGACCAAATTCCGCGCCATCACTGCACCATCCCCATAGGCTTTTCCGCGCACAACACCTGCTTGCGCGTCGGATAAATCGCCTTCACTAAATACCAATATTTCCAACGATTCAATTTCATCTTGGGGTGTCGTATCACTTTTTTGTCCGCGATAGGTATATAACCCCATGACAGCCCCTTCGACCACCGCTTGGGCAGAATCGCGGAGCGATATAGCTTTATCCCCGCCACCACGTACCAAAATTGTGGCAACGCGCTTGGCTTTAATTTTACGTGCATGGACAATGCCACTGGCGACTGCACGCCGTAATGCGACAGCAGAAAATTGTTCTGGCTTGCCCAATCCCACCAACACCACGCGCTTGGCGCTGATTGCCCCACGCGGATAAATCGTGGCAATTTGCCCAGATTTGCCCACAAAATCGCCCGCATCAATCAATTCCTGAACAGCACCATTAAGTGCCTTATCCAGCCCATCAGTTGCCCCGCCAAATCCCGCATTACCCTCTACCAAAAAGGTTAAAATTGTGTCGCAATCGGTCTCAATAAGTGGCTTGACAATCGTTTTTATATCCACAGTAACACATCCTTTTGGTGATAAAAAATTCTCAAATAGGTTTTGTCGCTATTATGGCACATTCCCCTAACGACTGCCAACCGCTATAATAGACCATCATCACACAGAAGGAGTTCCTCTTTATGACCGATAGTCCTCCTAATAACGTCATCCGTCAAACCGAACAATTTTTGCATCTTTATCAACCCCCTGCCATTGATGGCAATTTCAAAGGCAAACATATCATCAGTGTCGAACAATTTCACCGCCAAGATTTAGATATGCTCTATGCTGTCACCAAAAATCTGCGCCAACGCCTGATTAATCATGACCCCGATTTGGTCAAATTATGCGAAGGTCGCCTCATGGCATCGCTATTTTTTGAATCGAGTACCCGTACCGATATGTCTTTTCAAGCCGCCATGCGCCGTTTGGGTGGCTCGGTTGTCTCTGCCAGCAATGGTGTGCAATTTTCATCTGTCTATAAAGGTGAAAATTTGGCAGATACCGTCCGTGCCGCAGGATGCTATGCCGATATTATCGTCATCCGCCACCCACAAGTTGGTTCATCTTATGAAGCCGCCTATTACCTCGACCGCCTCAATGAACGCATCACCATCCCCACAACCGTTATTAGCGGTGGCGATGGCGCAGGTGAACATCCCACCCAAGCCCTATTGGATTTATTCACCATAGCCGACCTCAAAAACGGACCCGATAACCTCACTATCACCCTCGTTGGCGATTTGCTCTATGGGCGCACCGTTCACTCACTCGCCAAACTCATCGGCTTGTGGGGCGCACAAAATACCACCCTATGCCTTGTTTCTCCGCCATCATTGCGAATCCCAGATACCATATTGGATTTTATCGTCAAACACGGCATCAAAGTCCACGAGACCAATGATTTGTATGAAGTATTAAGCCAGACCGATGTCATCTATTGGACACGTATCCAAGAAGAGCGATTCGCCCGTAAAGCCGATTACGAAGCCATTCGGGATGATTTCATCATGACCCCCGCCGTCCTCAATCAAGCTCCACGTGATGTCATCCTCATGCACCCCCTCCCCCGTAAACACGAGATGGGGACACCACATGACCATGATATTCTCGACCAAAACCCCCGTGCAGTGTATTTCCAACAAATGGAAAACGGGATGTTCATCCGCATGGCAATTATGGCGATGGTCTTGGGCGCAAACGTATGAGCAAGCAGGTCATTATTCATGGAATGGTAGACCCGCATGTGCATCTACGTGGCATGGAATGGGCGCATAAAGGCACATTTTATAGTGAAACGTGCGCGGCGGTGGCGGGTGGATATTGGGCGGTGATGGATATGCCCAACACCACCCCACCAACGCTTGACCAAGCCAGTTTGAATAAAAAATTGGGTGAAATCGGCGCAAATGCTGTTTGTGATTGGGGGGTCTATTTTTGTGCCTCAGCCACAGGCAATTGGGCAGAATATCCGCATATTTTTGCTGATGTGTGTGGTGTAAAGATGTTCAACAACGAAACCACAGGGCATCTACTCGTAGAAGACCCTGTCATCCGTGACGGACATTATGCCCATTGGGATAGTCACAAAATTTTTGCCAACCATGCTGAAGATGACACCTGTGCAGAAATTATCACCCTCGTGCGAAAATATCGCAAGCCAACCCATATCCTCCATGTGTGTACGGCGTATGAAGTCGAATTGATTCGCAATGCCAAAGCAGAAGGCTTGCCTATCACCTGCGGGGCATGTCCACATCACCTCTTTTTGACCGAAAATGATGTTGACCGTTTGGGCGCATTGGGTTGGATGAAACCCACCCTCAAAACCCAAGCCGACCAAGATGCCTTGTGGCGCGGAATTGCCGATGGCGTGATTGATGTGGTTGAATCTGACCACGCACCCCACACCTTATCAGAAAAAGAATCGGCAAAACCGCCGTATGGGGTCACTGGACTGGAAACAACACTGCCCCTACTCCTGACTGCTGTTCACGAAGGACGCTTAACGCTCGAAAAAGTTGTGGAATTGGTATCAACCAATCCACGCAAAATTTGGGGACTCACCTGCCCACATAATACCTATTGTGTGGTGGATAGTGATGATTCCCGTGTGTTGACGCGGGAGCATTTACACAGCCTTGTGAGATGGTCGCCATTTGAGGGGATGCGCTTGCATGGTATCGTCCGCGAGACATGGATTCGTGGCACAAAGGTCTATGATGGCGGAAAAATACTGGTGAATGGCGGTTTTGGGGTGAATTTATATGGCTAATTGGCTCAGAAACAGCATTTTACAAACCAGTAAAGTCGGTTATCAATTGAGCAAGTTATTTTTGTTCAATCAGTCTGCCCAAGATGCCCATGAAGCTATTTTACGGGTATTGACCCAGTTGGATAATAACACCCCCGCCCAAAGCGCGATTACACGATTACACCAATCCGCATTTAAGTCCTATCCCGTGACCGTTGGCGGGGTGAATTTACCCTATCCATTCATTTTAGCGGCGGGATTTGTAAAAGGTCATGGCTTTGAGACAGAAGCCGATGCTCTCACCGTTGGTCGCCAAAAAAATATCATCCCCGGATGGCGCACCATGCCCAACCTTGTGGGCGCTGTGGAAATGGGGTCATTCACCCGCCATCCACGCATGGGCAATAGTGGCACAGTCATCTGGCGCGACATCGAAACCCAATCCACCCAAAATCGTGTTGGGCTAAAAAATCCGGGTGCCATCGGTGCATCGGCATTTTTGGCACAGCATAAAGCCGATTTACCCGCCATTTTTGGGATAAATATCGCCCCATCGCCCGGCGTAGACGACCCACAACAAGAAAAAACCGAAATACTAGAAGCCATTAGCGCCTTTATCGCCAGAGGGGTACGCCCATCATGGTTTACACTCAATTTGAGTTGCCCCAATACCGAAGATGACCCGCAATCTCACCAAACTGAATCCAAAACGCGCGATTTATGCTGTGCCATATTGGATTTATTGGCGTATGAAGTCGGTGGGACAATCCCCCTATGGGTCAAAATTAGCCCCACCCTGTCCGATGACCAATATCGCATCCTCATGCGTGTTTTTGCTGATGAGGGCGTAAGTGCTGTCATTGCCACCAACACCATCGCCATGCCTTCACCAGATAATCCTAACGTCAATGCGGGTGTTGGTGGCGGAAACTTACACGCCCATGCGGTACGTGTGGCGGGATTATTGATGGCAGAAAAACGCGCACATGGCTATGCGGTGGATGTGGTCGGGTGTGGCGGGGTACAAGACCCTATCAGTTATTATGCCTTCCAAAAAACAGGCGTGACTGCCGTACAATATTGGTCGGGAATGATTTTCAAAACGCCCCTCATGGCGGCGCATATTTTAAGTGAATTAGAGGATACCATAGCCGAATGAAAAATTTATCTCAACAAATTGCCGCCGATTTAGCCCAAATCGGCGCGGTAAAATTCACACCCAATACCCCTATCCGCTTCAAATCGGGCATTTTATCGCCCGTGTATGTGGATAACCGCATCATTCCCTATCACTATGCCACATGGGAAAAAGTCATTGCCCAATTTATCCATGTCGCCAAACATAATTGTGAGTCATTTGATGTCATAGCAGGCATCGCCACAGGGGGCATCCCGCATAGCGCCGTCCTCGCCTATCAACTCCAAAAACCATCAGTCTATGTCCGTAAAGAGGAAAAAGAACACGGTCTAAAAAATCGCGTTGAAGGCGGGGATGTATCCCAAAAACAAGTGTTGTTGGTCGAAGATATGATTACGACTGGCGGAAGCAGTTTATCTGGCGTAACCGCCTTACGTGAAAGTGGTGCAGTAGTGAATGAGTGCATCGCCATCGTGAGTTATAACTTCCCAGAGGCAAAAACTGCCTTTAGTGAGGCGAATATGACCTTACACACCCTCACCACCTTCCCCGTGATTTTATCAGAAGCACAAGAACTCGGTCTGGTGGATGATAAAACGGCACACCTCGTCACCGATTGGTTATCAGACCCGCATGGATGGGCAAAAAGACAAGGATTATCATGAGTGGCATATCAAAATACGAAACACGGGCGCAAGCAGTCAATTCATTGCTGTGTGTGGGGTTAGATAGCGATACCGCTCAAATTCCAGCGCCATTCTCATCACAATTCCAATTCAATAAATGGGTCATTGAC
This sequence comes from bacterium, assembly GCA_033763335.1. Classification (GTDB taxonomy): domain Bacteria; phylum Chloroflexota; class Anaerolineae; order Aggregatilineales; family Phototrophicaceae. The sequence goes on along the minus strand of JANRKU010000030.1, from coordinate 19,476 downwards.
CAAACCCATCCCCATGTATGCGCCTATAAGCCCAATATCGCCTTTTATGAAGCATTAGGGGCAAAAGGCTGGGATATGTTGGCGCAGACGATGGATTATCTACACAGCAATCATCCCGATATTTTCACGATTTGTGATGCCAAACGTGCTGATATTGGCAACACGAATAAAGGCTATGTACGCGCAATATTCGATGAACTCGGATTTGATGCTATCACCCTTCACCCCTATTTGGGCAAGGAAGCCCTCATGCCCTTTTTGGAGCGCGAAGATAAGGTGTCCATCATCTTATGCAAGACATCCAACCCCGAATCGGGCGAATTTCAAAATTTAGTGGTGGATGGCAAACCCCTATGGCGCGTGGTGGCAGAACGTGTCGCTACCCAGTGGAATACAAATCATAACTGTATGTTGGTCATGGGGGCAACCTATCCAAAAGAATTAGATGGGTTACGAGAGGTCATTGGCAATATGCCCCTGTTGATACCGGGTATTGGCGCACAAGGCGGGGACTTAGAAGGGGTCATGCGTTATGGTGTGGCAAAAAATGGGCTTGGATTGATTATTAACGCTTCACGGAGCATTATTTTTGCCCAAAACCCCGCCCATGAGGCGCAATCACTCCAAGCCCAAATCAATCGTTACCGCGCATAAAAAACATTGATGATGCACATCACCAACAATTTATGTTCGGCTTCGTGCATCCGCCCCTCTAAATCTTCGAGCGTATCTTCGGGATAAATCGGCACAACCACCGTGCCGATAACTTCCCCTTTATCCACCTGTGGGATGACATAATGCACCATACAACCTGTTTCATCAATCATCCCCTTTTGATAGGCATCAAACGCCCGTTCAATGGCATTTGTCCCCGTAAAATAATTGGGCAATGCAGGGTGCAGATTGATGACTTGTCTGGGAAATTGGTCTAAAAATACAGGCGACAAAATGTGCATCCATCCCGCCAAAACAATTAAATCTGGTGCATAAGGTTTCACTTTTTCGGCTAAATCGGCATCATAATCACGGCGTTCTTTGCCCGCATCCGTATAGGGTTTGAGGGGAAAATAGAGGGTTGGAATCCCCGCTTTTTCCGCCCGTACCAAGCCATACGCATCCTTGCGATTGCTCACCACCAACGCAATTTCGGCTTTCAGATACCCTTGTGCAATGGCATCTATGATGGCTTGCAAATTTGACCCACTGCCAGAAATAAACACCACCATTTTTTTCATAGCAATGTCACCCCGCCATCACCAGCAAATATTTCGCCCACACGGGTTAATTCTGGCAATAAGGCTTGTGCTTTTGCTTCTTGGTCAGCAGGGATAACGACTAGCATCCCCAATCCCATGTTGAACACATGGAACATCTCATCATCGGAAATATTGCCCACCCGTTGAATCATCTGGAAAATTGACAACACTTGCCATTGGTTGCGATACATCACGGCAGATATGCCTTGTGGGAAAATACGCGGGAAATTATCCACAATCCCGCCACCAGTGATATGTGCCAATCCCCGCACATCCACATCGCCCCCCCAAAGGGCTTGTATCTCACGCAAATAGGGGCGATGCACCGCTAGTAATGCTTCTCCAATGGATTGCCCACCGAGTTCTGATTGGGGAATCGTCCAGTTCATATCGGCTAATACCTTACGCGCCAATGAGAAGCCATTGGTATGCAAGCCGGTGGATGCCAATCCCATCACCACATCCCCTTCGCGGATGCGTGAGCCATCAATCAGGCGCGGTTTATCCACCACGCCGACAATCGTCCCCGCCAAATCCACTTCCCCATCCCGATACACACCGGGCATTTCTGCCGTCTCGCCACCGAGCAAAGCACATCCAACCCCATGACATGCCGTTGCACACCCACTAACGATAGTCGCAATTTGTTCAGGATGGAGTTTTGATGAGGCGACATAATCCAGAAAAAATAGCGGTGTTGCGCCTTGCACCAAAATATCATTCACACAATGATTGACCAAATCTTGCCCAATCGTCCCCCATTGATTCATTTTGGCGGCAACCATCGTTTTTGTGCCAACACCATCGGTAGAAGCGACCAATATGGGTGATTGCAAATTTTTGAGCGCATGAATGGCGAATAATCCGCCAAAATTGCCTGTATCGGATAGCACCTCTGGCGTATAAGTGGCGCGGATGGCTTCTTTCATCAGGTCAACGGCTTTTTGCCCTGCCGCTATATCTACCCCCGCCGATGCGTAAGTGTTATTGGTCATGGTAGCCCTCCTGCGGTGCGTCCGATGTCTTTACGATAGTGCATTCCATCAAAGTGAATTTTGGTGATATTGTCATAGGCGGTATCCAATGCCGATTTGAGCGTATCCCCAATTGCAGATACGGCTAATACTCGCCCGCCAGATGTCACCACCACTGCCTCTTGACTATGCGATGTTCCAGCATGGAACACCATCACATCACCCGATACTGCCTCTAAGCCTGTTATCGGCAATCCTTTGGGATAACTGGCGGGATACCCCCCCGATGCCAATACCACTGTGGCACATGAAGCATTTTTCCAGTGGATGGTTAATTCAGATAAGCGCCCATCCACACAGGCAGTCAAAATCTCATATAAATCGGTGTCTAGCAGGGGCAAAATTACCTGTGTTTCGGGGTCGCCAAACCGCGCATTATATTCCAAGACCTTTGCCCCATCTTTCGTGAGCATCAACCCTGCATACAGTATGCCAACAAAGGGCGTTCCGCGTTCTGCCAGCGCATCTACCATCGGTTGCATGATGGTTTTTTGGATATATGCCAAATCATCGGCAGATAAATCGGCTATAGGGGCAAATGCCCCCATTCCGCCTGTATTCGCGCCATTATCGCCGTCCAATGCCCGTTTATGGTCACGCGCAGGAGGCATCAGCGATAGGGTTTTTCCATCACAAAATGCCAATAGCGAGGCTTCCACCCCATATAGCCGTTCTTCAATGATAATTTTCGATGAGGCATCGCCAAATCCACCCGTATGGATGATAAAATTCAGCGCGTCTTGTGCTTGTTCTTCATTATCACATACCACAACACCCTTACCTGCCGCTAAACCATCGGCTTTGATGACGACTGGATGTTGGCACGTTTGTAAATAGCCACGCGCAGAGGCTTCATCGGTAAATTCGGCATATTGCGCGGTAGGGATGTTTTTTTCTATCATCAATTGCTTGGCAAAGGCTTTGGATGATTCAATTTGTGCCGATGCCCGCATAGGACCAAACACCCGCAAGCCAATTTTTTGCAGTTCATCGGTTAATCCAAGTGCTAACGGCACTTCTGGACCAACCACCACCAAATCAAATGGATTTTCCTGTGCAAATGCCACCAATGCGGGAATATCTTCTGGCGATATGGCGATATTTTTCCCTAATTGGGATGTGCCAGCATTACCAGAGGCGATGACAATTTCGCCTACCTGTGGCGATTGGCTTAATGCCCATGTGAGGGCGTGTTCACGCCCTCCATTGCCGACAATCAATATCCGTGCTTGGCTCATTTAGACCGTCCCCATGCACCCAATATCGCCACACGCCCTTCTTGTTCTTCAAACAACCATGCAGGAATAGCAACGGGATAATTGCCAGAAAAACAGGCATTACAATGCCCTGCGCCTTCGCGTTTTTGCACGCCTTCCATCACCGATTTGGATAACCCCTCTGTGCTGAGATAAGCAAGGCTATCTGCACCGATTTGCTTGCAAATTTCCTCTATGCTATGGTTATGGGCAATGAGTTGTTTATAGGTTGCCATATCAATCCCCATAAAGCATGGGTGACGGACAGGCGGTGATGATACGCGCACATGCACCTCTTTTGCCCCACCATCGCGCAATAATTTGACCAATGGTCCCGATGTGTTGCCGCGCACGATAGAATCATCTACCAGCACAACCCGTTTACCCGCCAAATTTTGTGTCAACGGGTTATATTTGAGATGCACGCTATTTTTGCGGAGTTGGTCATCTGGTTGGATGAATGTCCGCCCAATATAACGATTTTTCGTCAGCCCTTCGGTATACGGCAAACCCGATTCGAGCGCATATCCAATCGCCGCAGGCGTGGCAGAATCTGGCACACCTACCACAATATCAGCCTCTACAGGCGATTCAATCGCTAGTTGTCTGCCCATACGCTGGCGCACATTATGAACAAATTGCCCCTCCATCTGGCTATCTGGACGGGCAAAATAAACATATTCAAAAATACACATGGCGCGTCTGGGCGATTCTTTGCCAATAATCGAATGAACACCATTATCATCAATACGGACAATTTCCCCGGGTTCTATCTCACGCACAAATTCCGCGCCGATAGTCGCTAAGGCACATGATTCCGATGCTAAAACATAGCCATCATCACCCAATTTACCCAAACACAACGGACGCAATCCCAAATTATCACGCACCCCATAAATGGCATTGCGCGTGAGAATCGTGAGCGAATATGCCCCTTCAGCGAGTTGCATCATGGCTTTAATGCGATGTTGCCACAAATCGAGATAATCACCATTAATATCCAAATAATCGCCATCTAGCCATGTTTCTGGAGGTGCGGCGAGCATTTGTGTAATCACTTCGCTATCGGTGGTAGATGATAACCCAACGCCACGTTTGAGGAGCATCTGACGCAGTTGAAGCGTATTGGTCAAATTGCCATTATGCGCCACACCCAACGGACCATCTATAGATTCAATCAAATACGGGGATGTATTGCGTAACCCTACCCCGCCAGTGGTGGAATACCGATTATGCCCAATGGCGATATGCCCCTCTAGCGGTTTGAGATGTTCCTCATCAAATACCTGCGAGACCAACCCCATCCCCTTATGAATATATGCCACCTGTCCATCACTGGTGACAATCCCCGCGCCTTCTTGCCCACGATGTTGCAAGGCATACAACGCAAAAAAGGTGAGCCGTGCCACATCACGGCTACGGGCATAAATACCAAAAACACCACATTCTTCTTTGGGTTTGTCGTCATCATACGGCATGATTAAATCAGTGTGTTGCATGTGTGTGTGAGCCTCTTTTTTTTAGATACAGTAAACGATTGGGATAACCATCATCACATCGTAAAGGCGCGACATGTCGCGCCCTTACAAACCACTTATATAGGTTCGCATATTGCGTGTTATACGTTCTGCAATCGGCATATCGCCCATCACAAACGCCCTTTTGGTCAATTGCTCATAAGCGCGGATATAGCGATGTGCCACTTGTGCAATAAAATCGGGTGGCATTATCGGCGGTATACCCTCACCCTTATAGCCGCGTTCCGCAAACCACAAGCGCAAATATTCTTTGTCAAAATGCTCTGGAGTGCTTGGATTATTGGTATAACTTGATTTTACCCAATAGCGACTCGAATCGGGCGTATGGATTTCGTCAATCAGGGTCAATTGTCCGTTGATTGTGCCAAATTCGTATTTGGTATCCACCAAAATCAGCCCCGCTTCATCTGCGAGTTGTTGCCCACGCGCAAATAACGCCAATGCCACCTGTTCAATTTGCTCCCATAACGCTGTAGGGACAATCTGCTGACTGATGATTTCATCGCGTGTGAGCCGTTCATCATGCCCGCCATCCGCCGCTTTGGTTGTAGGGGTGATAACGGGTGTTGGTAAACGGTCATTTTTTTTCATGCCATCAGGCAAAGAAATACCGTATGGTGTGCGTTCTCCATTAGCATACATCGTCCACATAGATGTGCTGGTGACACCCGTCAAATACCCACGCACGACCACTTCTATGGGCAAGGATTTTGCTTCTTTGGCAATCGTGACATTCACATCTGGCGCATCTACGACATGATTGCTCACAATGTCGCGGGTTTGCTCAAACCACCACAAACTGAGTTGGTTGAGTACCTGCCCTTTATAGGGAATAAGACCCAAAATACGGTCAAATGCCGATATACGGTCTGTGGTGATGAGGATACGCTTATCCCCCAGCGCATAACTATCGCGCACTTTACCACTCATTTTTTCGCCCACGCCATCCAAAGTAACGCCCTCTAGCGCATTAGGAATAACCGCTTGGAGTTGGTCAAGTGTCACCATCTATGCACCCCCTTTGAGCGATTCACGAATGGTCATTGCCATTTTTTTGGCACGTTGCGGGGCAGTCCCCACATGCGCCCCTGCATTGAGCAAGTCTGGAATTTCGTCTTTGGGGATGAAGTTCAACACCCGTTCATCTGCCATGAGCAACTCTTTTAGCAGATTATTTTCCCCGTTGCGGATGGCATCCCACGCCTGCAAACTGCGTTCACGGATGACCTCATGCAAATCTTGGCGATTGCCACCGCGTTTAACGGCTTCCATCAGCAAGCGTTCTGTGGCAGAAAACACACCATATACCTCTAAGTTTTTACGGATGCCAAAGTCATCTATCCGCAAATTTTTGAGGATTTTATAAGCGCGTGTCAAAATTTCATCGGTTGCCAAAAACCCTTCTGCCAAAATAATACGCCGATTAGCAGAATCATCTAGCGTGCGTTCTAAAAGCGCATGGGCGGCATTATCCCACGCGACACGGGGCAATGTGGCGACATATCGCGCCAAACTGTCAATATTTTCGGCATTAATCGGGTTGCGTTTGAATGGCATAGCAGATGACCCCACCTGCTTTGCCCCAAAAGGCTCTGCCCATTCGCCAAATGGTGGCGATTGCAATAAGCGAACATCAAATGCAAGGCGATATAGCGTCATAGCGATACTCGCCAACACATTCACTACATCAAAATCTTGCCTGCGGGGATACGTTTGGTGTGCAATCAGAAACGATTCTAATCCCAATAATTGCATAATATCGGCTTCCATCGCATCGGGTGTGAGGGCTGTATCATGCAACAATTCACTATAGGAAGCTGATGTTCCCACCGCCCCCTTAAAGCCTTTTCCGCGCAAATCGGATGTTACCCGTTTTAATGCGACAAAATCTGCCAACAAATCTTGGGCATAATTCGCCAACCGATAGCCGATGGTGGTCGGCTCGGCGGGTTGCAAGTGCGTGAATGCCATGCACACATGGTCGGCTTGTGCGTCTATCATATCGGCAAGGAGCATTAACACTTTTTCCGTTTGCCCAATAATCAACCCTAGCGCCTCTTTGAGCCGTATGGCATCGGCGTTATCTTCAATATCCATACTGGTAGCGCCCAAATGGATGATGCCCCCCGCGAGAGGCGCTTGTTCAGCAAAAACACGTAATTCTGCCATCAGGTCATGCTGAATTTCCGCTTCAATGGCATGAGCGCGGTCTAAATCCACAGCTTCTTGATGGGCGCGAAGTTCAGCCACCTGCTCGGATGTCACCAGCCCGACTTTACTTTGTACTTCTGCCAATGCCACCCATACCCTGCGCCACAAGCGCCGTTTATGGGCATCTGACCACACCACCCGCATGGGTTCACTGCCATAACGCCATGTGAATGGGCTTAAAAATGTCTCATGTGAAAAAGATTCTGTCATGAATATTTAATCCCATTCTGGAAAATGCGTAAGCCGTTCATACCAATTTCTCCCCGTCCAAAACGCGGATGTTGCCATGCAAAAATATGATTTTCGGGGTGTGGCATAAGTCCAAATACATTGCCTTGTGCATTGCATATCCCAGCGATATTGTTCATCGCCCCGTTGGGGTTATACGGATATGGCGCGGGATTACCTTCCCCATCCACATAAGTCAATGTGGCAAGTCCCTCATCCCATAGGCGGGTTAATACGGCTTCATCGCTGACCATCACCCGCCCCTCGCCATGTGCAATCGGCACATACATCAGGTCATCAATGCCTTGTGTGAATAAGCATTGACTAGATGGGTTAACCTTCAGATACACCCAGCGACATTCAAACCGTCCCTGTTCATTATAAGTTAGCGTTACCTCACGGGTCGGTGCTGGATTGGGCAATATCCCAGATTTGACCAATGTCTGAAAGCCGTTGCATATCCCCAAAACAGGGCGACCTTCTGTTACAAATTGCTTGAGGACATCGCCAAATCGCTCGCGCAAATCCAGCGCCCATAATACCCCCGCGCCCAAGTCATCCCCATACGAAAATCCACCGGGGATGATGAGCATGTGGTAATCGAGTAATTTTTCCTGCCCCATAATGACTTGATTGATATGGACAATAGAGGGGTCGCCACCCGCCACTTCACATGCTAATAGCGCATCTCTATCCCGATTTGACCCATTGGCATGGAGGATGAGAACTTTTGGCTTGCTGATTTTTGTGGATGGTGTGCGCGAGAAGGTGTGCGCCGATTTTTTGCCGATAGGCGGTTGTTGGGTGGGCAATTTTTCTGGTATACCACGCCAAGCGCCTTCTAATGCCACTACCGAGACGGAATGAACACTATCGCTAATGCTGATACGCAGTTCAGGTTTTTGTGTGACCACACCCAAATAATTGAGATGACTATCGGCAAAATGGATTTCAACATCAGAACGATGTTCAGGCTTCACCTCAATGATAAAGCGCGTGAGTGATTCAGAAAATAACATCCACGACTCGGCAAGCGCAATATCCGCGCCCAACCGTCCGCCAATGCACATTTCTGCGAGTGCCACCGATAACCCGCCTTCACTCACATCATGACATGAGGCAATCCATCCGTTTTGAATAGCAACATGCAATTTACGCAATGTTTCTAGTGGATTTTTGGCGGGTTGTGGCGCAGTTCCGCCCGCTTGCCCATGTAGCAAGGCATAATGACTGCCACCAAATTCACGCCATGTTTGCCCAATGAGAAATAAGCTGTTATCGGCTTGTTTTAAGTCCATCGTGCAGGTTTTTTCGACATCTGGCACAATCCCCACCGCCGAAATGACCAATGTCCCCGGAATCGCATGGCGTTGACCATCTTCGCCCACATATTCGTTATTCAGGCTATCCTTGCCACTGATGAAGGGTGTGCCATACGCCAATGATGCCGAATAGCACCCTTGCAAACAACGCACCAAACTACCCAAGCGGTCTGGCAGTTGCGTATTTCCCCACGAAAAATTGTCGAGAATTGCCACTTGGTCAGGGTCAGCACCCACCGCCACAATATTCCGCATGGCTTCGTCAATAGATGCCCATGCCATCGCATAGGGGTCAATTTCGCCATAGAGGGGTGCTAACCCATTAGATAGCGCCACCGCCTTTTTACTGCCCATGCGAACCGTATCCAACGGCGCAATCACCGCCGCATCGCTGGGGGCATGATTATCCACACCAACCAGTGGTTTCACGGCTGTCCCACTACCCACTTCATGGTCATATTTGCGGATGACATCTTCTTTACTGCGGACAGACGGCATATTAAGCAATTTGAGCAAGGTATCTGTTGGCGCTTCTGCCACTGCATCGCCAGCCGTATTGGTCACAGGGGCATATTGCCATATTGCCTCTAATTGACGGCGCGGAATGCCATTGTGCAGAAAATCCATCGTCATATCGCCAACCAGTTTATCCCCATAATACAGGGTCAATCGTCCTGTAGGAGTAAATGTGCCGATGATGCTGGCTTCTACCAGTTGAATATCACAAATCGCTACAAATTCATCCCAATGATTGGGTGAAATGGCGAGTACCATGCGTTCTTGCGCTTCACTAAGCCAAATTTCCCACGGACGCAAACCGGGATATTTGAGGGGTACATCTGCCAGTTGCACCGTTGCGCCCAGTTCTGCGCCCATCTCACCCACTGCGGATGACAACCCACCCGCCCCGCAATCGGTAATGGCGGTATAAAGTCCTGCATCACGCGCCCGCAAGACCACTTCTTGCACCTGCTTTTCGTGAATCGGATGTCCAATTTGCACCGCCCCACCCGATAGGGTCGCGGTGGTGTTATCCATCTCCATACTGCTAAAAGTCGCCCCGCGCAGACCATCACGCCCAGTGCGCCCGCCGATGACGACAATATAATCGCCTGCCTGAGCCACATTGCGATGTGAATTGTGGGGCAAAATCCCCAAACAACCACAAAATACCAATGGGTTGGCGGTATATTTATCATGATAGAAAATCGCGCCGTTTACCGTTGGGATGCCCATTTTATTGCCATAATCTTCAATCCCCGCAACAACCCCTTGTGCTACTTTGCGCGGATGCAACACGTTATCGGGCAATTTGCTCATGGGCAAATCGGGTGTACCAAAAAACAGAATGTCAGTATTGGCAATCGGGCGTGCAGATACACCCAACACATCCCGAATCACCCCACCAGAGCCTGTATTTGCCCCACCAAACGGTTCTAATGCCGATGGACGGTTATGGGTCTCCACTTTGAACGCCACATCGTATGTATCATCAAATTTGATGATGCCCGCATTATCCACAAAGGCGGAATATACCCAATCTTTATTCAGTTCATTTGTCGCAGAGCGTAAATAGGTCTTGAGCAAGCCATCTACCGTTTGCGTAACCGATGGGCTATCGGCAGGGGCATCTGGCGCAGGACCTGTATAGGTCACTAACGCCTTAAAGGTCTTATGAACACAATGTTCACTCCATGTCTGCGCCAACATTTCCAGTTCTGCATCGGTGGGATTGCGATTAATACCCAAAAAATAAGCGCGAATCGCCTGCATTTCGTTGATGTCTAATGACAAACGGCGTTCACTGCTGATTTTCATTAATTCGGCATCATCTACATCTTTGAGGGAGACAATCTCGACCGTATCATCCACCGCCTGATAGGGTACAAATGGGGCGGTGATGGGCGCATCTATGGCATAGCGTTGAATAAGCGGATTCGAAAAATGGGTTTTTGCCAAACGAGTGAGTTCAGCTTCGCCCAATACGTCTACAAATACAATTCTTGCCCCTGTCGCCACACGGTCTAGCCCATCAATCCGCAACAAACGCACCGCATTGAGTAAACTCTCGGCGGCGGGGTCTGTGACACCTGCTTGGTAGGTGATGTCTAGGCTATGGGTCATGTTGGGTATGTGATAGGGGGCATTGATAGAAAAAGTTTCGGTAACAGGGTCTGCGAGGAGTTCAGTACAGATGGTGTGCAACTGCGACTCGCTTAAATTCCCTTGTAAAAAAAATAATCGGGACGGGGCGATTTTTTTGCCACTATCTGGCAAATTTTGAATATGAAGCGTTTTATGCCACACATCCACACGGGTAATTGTTGTGGATGGTGCAGTGGGGTGTGCTAATTGGTCTTTTATCATTGAACCTACTCATGAATTGTTCATCAGAAGATGAACTATTTTGCGGATTATCAGAGCATAATTTGAACACATCCATGTCTAAATGTAAAGGAAACATCCACATGAATTCTGCATCAATAAAAACCCATGTATACGAAAAACGCAGTGTGATAAACACCACCATGGCAGATATGCTCGCTTTTCATTCATCTGCCAAAGCCTTGCTAACACTCACCCCACCGCCCCTATTCGTACAAATTAACAGCGAATGGCTAAAATCGCTCACAGAAGGCGATTTACAATTCACCCTATGGTTTGCCTTCATCCCCATTCGTTGGCACGCACGCCATGAAGCGGGTCCAATCGAGACATCATTTGCAGATTTAATGATAGAGGGACCGATGGGCTATTGGCGACATGAACACATTTTTGAGCCTGTCGAAGGCGGTATATCACTCACCGATAGGGTGACATTGGGGCATAAAAGCGGGATTCAGGGCATTTTGACCCGCCTGATGTTCGATGGCATCCCATTGCGCTTCTTGTTCTTCTATCGGCACATGCAAACCAAACGCGCATTGAAGAAAAAATCATGATGAAGTTTTTCCCAAAGATTCACCCATTGCTCATTTTTTCACATTATCATAGAGGCTATATTCTTATTGTTCAAAATTATCTGAAAAATAACCCATGATACAAAAAATCATCATCATCGGCGCAGGAGTTGGCGGATTAACCACCGCCGCATTGCTCCAACAAGCAGGCTATAGCGTAACTGTACTCGAAGCCCAATCATATGCGGGCGGATGTGCCAGCACATTCACCCATAAGGGATTCCGATTTGAATCGGGCGCGACGGTGGTTGGTGGATTCCAGCCCAACGGACCGCACGCGCTTGTCGGTGATAAACTCAACCTCACATGGCATGTAAAAGCACATGACCCCGCATGGGTCACACATCTACCCGATAAATCCATCGCACTCACAGCCGATAACGCCGATGTCATCGCCAAATTCCCAGAAACAAAGAAGTTTTGGGAGCAACAAGCCCGTATCGCCTCGATTGCATGGTCACTATCGGCACAGGGACTGCCCTTTCCACCGCGTAGCATGGCAGAAGTGGCGCAATTGGTCAAAGTGGGACTCAAAAATTTTCCGCGAGATTTACAAATTATCCCCTTTGCCTTTAGCACCGTATATGACTGGTTGCGCTGGCATGGACTCCACAAAAATGAGGCATTTGTCCGCTTTTTAGATGCCCAATTGTTGATTTCTGCCCAAACCACCACCCGCCATGTCAATGCGCTCTATGGTGCAACGGCGTTGGATTTGGCACGACAAGGGGTGTATCACATCGAAACGGGCATCGGTGGTGTTGCCGATACCTTGATAGAAAAACTCGAATCGCTCGGCGGGAGCATCCACTATAAGCATCGTGTGACCAAAATTGAGATGAAAAACGGACGTGCAGTGGGCGTTTGGACACAAAAAGGGCGCAAAGGCAAAGAACAAACCTTTTTTGAGGCAGATTTTATCATTGCCAACACCACACCATGGGACTTAAATGGGTTATTGGGTGAAAATAGTTCACGGGGACTCAAACGCGAATCGGCTCGGCGTAAATTTGGATGGGGTGCATTTGTATTGCATGTGGGCGTAGAGGCTTCTGCCATACCAGATGGCTTCCCCGACCATCACCAACTGATTGCCGATATGACTAGCCCATTAGGCGAGACCAAGAGCATTTTTATGTCTCTATCACCGACATGGGATACATCCCGCGCACCAGCAGGACAACGCGCCATGACCATCACCACCCACACCAATGTAAGCCAATGGTGGGATTTGCTCAAAACCGATGAGAGCGCCTATTATGCCCAAAAAGAGGTCTATACCGAAAAAATCCTTGCCCAAATCGAAAAAATTCTGCCAAATTTTGCAGAGCATCTCACCCTCACCCTACAAGGGACACCCGTCACCTATCAATTTTATACCGATAGGCACATGGGCATGGTCGGTGGATTCCCACAAACATCCTTATTCAAAGCGCGTAGTCCCCGCACAGGCATCCCCAATATTCGCCTAGTTGGTGATTCAATTTTCCCCGGTCAATCTACGGCAGGCGTTAGCTTGGGTGCGATTCGAGTGGCGGATGATGTTCAACGGGTAATGCCCATTCGCCAAAAACAATCATCATTCGTGCCAAGTGAGGCAAAATCATGACCCCTGTCATTGTATGGTTTCGGCGTGATTTACGCCTCCATGACCATATACCCCTCTATAATGCCATCCAAACGGGACAACCGATTATCCCGCTATTTATTTTTGACTCTGCCATTTTGGATAGCAAGCGCATCAGCCCTGCGCGTCTTGAATTTATGCACAATGCTATTCATGCCCTGCGCGACGAGTTACGCGCAGTAGGTGGGGATTTGCACATTCAATATGGCAATCCAGCCGATATTTTATCGGATATAGTGACAAAAACAGGCGCAACCGCCCTTTTCTATGGCATAGATTACACCCCTTACGCCAAAAAACGCGATGAAGCCCTCACTCAAACCCTTAACATCACTATTCACGCCAGTCATGACCGCCTGCTTGTACCACCACACGCAATAGCCACAGGCGAAGGCAAACCCTACACCGTATTCACCCCATTCAAAAATAAATGGCGCACACTGGAAAAATTAAATTCTGTGGAAATAACTTTATTGCCACAACACTTTTTTAACACTAGCCACATACCACAAGCCGATTTTCTGCCAATTCCAAAACATGCTGTGCAGATTCCCGTAGCAACCTCATCAGAGGGGCAAAACCGACTGACTGAATTTATGCGCCGTGCCATCTATCATTATGCCGAAAATCGCAATGCACTTGGCAATCCAAGCGATAATCCCAAAACAAAAACCAGCTTTTTATCGCCCTATATCCGCTTTGGACTCATCTCTACCCGTGAAATTTATTGGGCATCACGCCATGCCTACGAAGCCACCCCATCAACAGAAAAACGTGATTCTGTAGGTGTTTTTGTGGATGAAATCATTTGGCACGAATTTTATACGCATATCTTGTGGCATTTTCCCCATGTCAAAAATGGAAATTTCAATAAAAAATTTGATGCCATGAAGTGGGATGATAGCCAAGAGCGATTTTTAGCATGGTGTGAGGGTCGTACAGGCTATCCTGTGGTAGATGCCTCTATGCGCCAATTGGTCGCAACAGGTTGGATGCACAATCGTGCGCGGATGATTGTCGCCAGTTTTTTGACCAAAGATTTATTGATAGATTGGCGCTTAGGCGAACAATTCTTCATGCAACACCTACTCGATGGGGATACCGCCGCCAATAATGGCGGATGGCAATGGTCGGCAGGGACAGGCACAGATGCACAACCTTTTTTCCGCATTTTTAACCCCATCACCCAATCAGAAAAATTTGACCCCTCTGGTGATTTTATCCGCCATTGGTTGCCAGAACTCGCAACTGTACCAGATAAATATATCCACGCCCCTCACACCATGCCCATTCCCCCAAAAGGCTACCCTGCGCCTATTATCGAACACGATATAGCGCGTAAAATAGCACTCGAAGCGCACGCCCAACTTAAAAAAGAGGATTAGAAAAATGAAAAAATTATTTTTAGTGGTTGCCATTTTTTGCCTGTTAATCGTAAATGGTGTATTCGCCCAAGAAGATACCGTCCCCCCACAAGACCTTGCCGACCCTGATGGCGCATTCATCATGCTAGATGGGGTGGAATTTTATTACATCGCACGCGGGGATGAATCTGCCCCTGTGGTGATGTTATTACATGGATTTGGCGGGTCTACCTTCACATGGCGCGATAATATAGATGTGTTGGTAGAGGCTGGCTATCGTGCCATCGCCTATGACCGCCCACCATTCGGCTTATCCGATAAAACCGCAGGGCTAGATTTAACCCCATCGGCACAAGCAGACCAAGCCATTGCCCTCATGGATGCTCTGGAAATCGAAACTGCAACCTTTATCGGGCATAGTGCGGGTGGTGGGGTGATTTCGTTCATCGCCGCACAATATCCAGAACGGGTAACTGCGGTGGTGTTTGTTGCGGGAGCTGTGGCAGTACCATCCCCAGACCCAGAAAGCACCCCTGCCCCCAATAGTGGCGGTGGCTCACCCATCGGTGGCATTGCAGAAATGGCGGCTAACCTAGACCCCAATAACCCTGTCGCACAAAATCTTGTCCGACAATTTCTCACCCCAGAGCGATTTGTTGGCATCCTTGCAAGTGCCTATCACCCCTCATTTGAGGTCACACAAGAGACAAAAGACGGGTATGCGCGAGTATTGCGCGTGGATGATTGGGAAGCAGGTCTTATTTCTTTATTCCAAGCGCGTGAGGGTGGCGTACCAATGGATTTTGAGGCATTTGCCCAATTCGATAAGCCGATTCTCATCATTTGGGGTGAAGAAGACACATGGGTGCCGATGGCGCGTGGCGAAGCCATTCACGCTTTTTTTCCACAATCGCAATTCATCACCTACCCCAATGTGGGTCACATGGCAATGGAAGAAGCCACCGAGCAATTTAATACCGATGTAATCGCATTTTTAGCGACTGTTTATTCAGATTAGGAGCAATTGATGACAGAAAAAATCACAGAAAGACTGATGGTGGGTGATACTGCCCCCGCCTTAACCCTCATCAACAGTGAGGGCAATGCTGTTGAGTTGGCAGATATTTGGGCAAAAGGGAACACCGTTATCACCTTTTTGCGTCACTTTGGCTGACTGTTTTGCAGAGATTGGTTAGCTCAGTTGGAGCTACATAAAAATGAACTGATAGAAGCAGGCTTACAAATCGTGAGTGTTGGCATTGGTGAACCCAAACATGCCGCCCGTTATTGTCCAAAACTCGCCCCAAGCCTCATCTGCCTTGTGCCAGAAGCAGGTGGCGATAGCGCACATCGGACATACGGGCTAAAAAATGCCACAGCCAAAGAAGTCGCCACACAAGAAACGGGTAAAATTGCCCTCAAAAATGTCCTTAAAGGCAATTTTGGCGGTATTCCTACGGGAAATACACAAATGATGCCCGGAACATTTATTGTGAATCCACAGGGCAAAATCATTTTTGCCTATTATAGTGACCATATCGCCGACCATCCCCAAATTGAGGAATTGGTCGCCATTGTGAATAAGGACTAAACAATTATGCCTTCTGCATTAATTTGGGGAGCATCAGGTGGGATAGGAAGTGCCATCACAATCCATCTCAAAAGTAATGGATGGTCTGTATTTGGTGTTGGGCGAGATGAATCGAAAATCCCGTCTGTTGCCGATGCCCACTTCACCTGTGATGCAAGCAATCCTGCTTCATTTGACCATGCGGTGAGCCTTATCGCCAGAGAAGTAGAAGGCATTGATTTGATGGTCTATGCCATTGGTGGCATCAAAGCCAACCTCATCGAAAAATTACCCATAGAAGATTGGCAAGCAACCTTCAACGCCAATCTTCATGGGGCGTTTTATGCCACTCGTGCCAGTTTAGACCTCATGAACAAAGGCGGTCACTTGATGTTCCTTGGGGCATACACAGAAAAAATAACATTACCGCGTATGAGCGCCTACACATCTGCCAAAAGCGCCCTAGCTAATTATGTAACAATTCTCCAAAAAGAGCAACGCAAACTCAAAGTGACATTGGTGCGCCTACCTGCCGTAAATACCCCATTTTGGCAAAATGTCCCATTTACTATGCCCGATTATGCGCTATCGCCACAATTGGTTGCAGAAAACATTCATATCCATTATGATAAAGGCATAGGTGATGAATTAAATTTGTAACCTTTAGGCTGTTTTCACTCATCTGTCAATGTGTAAAGCCTCTCATAACCTTCTCATTGCCAATTCATAGAAAATTATGGCATTTTCTTAATAATTCAGGGGAACTAAGAGCTATGCTCCTTACACACAAAGAGAGTAATAAATGACTTTGCAAATTCAACATACATGGGAATATCGTCTGGTTGAATGGGCAGAAGAAGCCTTAAAAAATGCGCTTCCTATGCCTCATATCAAAGCGGATGACCATGCGCTCGAAAGAGCTTATCATCATTGTAGTGATATTACGAAACATCATAGTCGGACATTTTATATCGCTTCTGGCTTATTACCACCAGAAAAAAGGCGGGCAGTACGGGCGTTATATGCTTTTTGTCGGGTAACAGATGATATTGTAGATAAAAACGAAGATTCTAGTCGTCGTGAAGTTGACTTAGAAGCATGGCGCAATCGTATCGCGCTCGCTAATCCCCCTCATGATGACCTTGTGGCATTGGCATGGGCAGATGCACGCTCACAATTTAATGTTCCCAATGGCTATGCCACCCAATTAATTGATGGGGTCAAACAAGACCTCACCAAAATCCGTTATGCCACCTTTGATGAATTGGCAGAATATTCCTATGGAGTCGCCTCAACCGTTGGATTAATGGCAATGCACATCATTGGTTTCACCAACGAAGAAGCGATTCCCTATGCCGTAAAATTGGGCGTGGCATTGCAAATTACCAATATTTTGCGCGATGTCGGAGAAGATTGGCGCGGAGGCAGATTATATTTGCCACAAGATGAACTTGCCGCCTTTGGTTTAGATGAGACCCGTTTCGATACCCATATTGTAGATGTTAAATGGCGCGAATTTATGCGCTTTCAAATTGACCGCAACCGCAAACTCTATCGTGATTCATGGCGCGGTATTGCCATGCTCAATCCCGATGGCAGGCTTGCTATTGGGGCGGCGGCAGAACTGTATAAAGCCATCCTCACTGATATTGAAGACCACGATTATGCTGTCTTTAACCGTCGGGCGCATATCAGCACAATTGGCAAAGTAGCGCGGATTCCGCGTATTTGGTGGCGTGTTCGCCGTTCTCGCACAGCATAAAAAGAGGATTCATGACTTATTTTGGATTTTTGGCGCGTTTTGTCGTCATCCCATTTCTTATCATTCGCTGGCTCATTTGGCGCGATAAAAAAAATAATAAACACCTTCCCGAAGCATTAACCAACTGGGATGCAGAAAAAGCCCTGATTGGACATTCTCTGGTGGCATTGACCTATACCACGGTATGGGATAATTATCTTGTTGCCACCAAAGTATGGGGCTATGACCCCAAATTGGTCACTGGGATTCGCTTGGCATGGGTGCCAATTGAAGAATATACCTTTTTTGTGCTACAACCCCTGCTCACAGGGTCATTTTTGCAATATGTCATGCGTCGTATGCCACCATCAGACGCACCCTATTCACAAGACCCCAAACCCCGTTTATTGGCAACAGGGGCATTAGGCATAGTATGGCTGGCATCACTTCGTAAGATGTTTGAGGGCAAACCGAAAAACACCTATCAAAGCCTCATTATGGCATGGGCAATTCCCCCCATCATGCTCCAAACCGCATTTGGGGGTGATATTATGTGGCGCAACCGCAAAGCTATCCTCACCACCATCCTCGCATCCACCGCCTATTTGGGCGTGAGCGATTCACTTTCTATCGGTGAAGGCACTTGGGGCATCAATCCAGAAAAAACCATCGGCGTGGATGTCATCCCCAATTTGCCATTTGAAGAGTTTTTCTTCTTTTTCATCACCAACGTATTACTCACCTTTGGGGTGACACTGGTCATGTCAAAAGAGAGCGAAAATCGCCTCCCTGCCCCATTGCGCCCAATGTATACAAAATTCAAAGCCCGTTGGCTCAAGCGAGGTGGTTAATGTCTGATATTTGGGAATTTAACCGTACCCTCACCAATCGTCTGATGAACATCAATTTGGTGAATTTGGAATTCGGTCGGCAATTGATGAAAAACAAAAATCCGTTTTGGCGCGGATTTGGCACACAAGCCGTCGCATGGGCGGTGATTAACATCGGCATTGCGCTAGTGGGCAAATTTGGCACAAATAAGCTGATTGATACATTAGATAACCCGTATGATGAGGCTATTATGCGCGGAGAAACGCGCAAATTGCGCCGTATTTTGCTCATCAATACCCCCCTCAATTGGCTTTATATGCTTGGTGGCTATAATTGGGCAAAACGGGCAAATGATACCTATCAGAAGGGCAATGGTTGGGGTATCGTCTTGCAGGGATTCATCCTATTTTGTTTCGATTCTACCCATAGCATCATCGTCTCGCGCTTAAAACGATAAAGTGTCATTTTTGGCGCGAGATTCATCAGCAATTCTGATTTTGTAGGCAATCACCTTATCCAACAATGCCTTATCGTGGGT
>JANRKU010000029.1:0-28186 GCA_033763335.1 bacterium | reverse complement strand
TTCGGCTTGTTCACGCACTTGTACCTGCCGAATAAGGTCTTTGTTGATTTCGATTAAATCTTTCGTCCGATTTTTAACCTCATCTTCGAGCAATTCATTGGCAAGTTGAAGTGTTTCTTCTGCCAATTTACGCTCTGTAATATCGGTACAAACCCCCACAATCCGATAGCGCCCCCCTCCCAACGGGGTAATTTGGGCTTCTTCATGCAACCATCTGATTTCACCATCGGCACGGGTACAGCGATATTCCTGATAATAATTGGTTTTGCCATCTCGAATGGCTTGTGAACTATTGGCATGAAGTTGAGGAATATCGTCTGGAAAAACACTTCTGCGAAAAGCATCCATATAGGTCTGTGTTGGTTCAAGTTTGAGTGGCAAAAAGCGCATAGAGGCTTCTTCGTTACTCACTTGCATTGACCACTTAAATTTGCCACCGATATCCTCAACAATTGAATACCATAACAAGCAATATGCCCCGCCAATGATATAGCTGACATATTCTTCCGCGTTTTTCACCTCAGTAATATCGCGGTTAATCCCCACCAAGCCGAGTGGTTGCCCCTGACTATCATAAATGGGGGCGCGAGTCATCAATACCCATGTGGGTTCTGGCGTATCCCATTGAAAACTCCCCTCTTGTGTGAGGGCGGCTTTGCGCTCATAGATGATATGGTGTTCTTCTTGTTTGCGTTGGATGACTTTTTCTTCTGGTAAATAATCGGCATTGGTCGTGCCAATCACAACACCATTTGGCGCACGGCTACTCAGACGCTTGTGCATTGCCTTATTCACAAGGATATGTCGTCCATGAATATCTTTGACATAAATTTCGTCTGGAATATTATCTATCAGCGCCCGCAATAAGGTGCGTTCTTCATCTAATTGTGTCTCTATTTTTTGGCGCTCAGTAATTTGCTCCAAAAGTTGATTATTGACCAATGTCAATTGTAGGGTACGTTCTTGCACCCGTTTTTCGAGTTCATCGGCATAACGGCGAATTGCTTCATGCAAACGGGCGTTTTGAATGGCAATCCCCGCCTGATTTGCGAATGCCATCAATTGGTCGGCGTGAGCTTGGGTAAACCGATTGGGTTCTGGATAATCCATATTCAAAAACCCAATGACCTTATCTTCTGCGATGATTGGCGCACCAATATAAGACCGTATCCAGCTCGATTCTGTGAGCGTAACCCAAGTCGGATACTGTTGTATATCGGCAATCACATGTGGCTTACGATGCTCAATCATCCAAGCCATATTGCTGGTACTTTCGATTTCTACCCGCAATCCATCCAGATAGCTCAAATCTTTCACAACGCCCTCATATCCAACAAATTCCATCATACGCGCATATTTACCCTCAATGAGCATGATGCTCGCCATTTGTGAGGGCAATACTTGTGTGACCGATTGCAACACCCGTTTGATGACTTCATTCATCTCTAGGGTGCTATTGAGCGCGGCGGCGGTATCTCGCAGGGCTTCTGCCAATTGGCGTTGGGCATCTTCGGCGGCT
Source organism: bacterium (assembly GCA_033763335.1). Taxonomy (GTDB): domain Bacteria; phylum Chloroflexota; class Anaerolineae; order Aggregatilineales; family Phototrophicaceae. Next base: position 26,667 of record JANRKU010000029.1, on the reverse strand, counting down.
TTAATTTGCTTTTGGCGGGTTATATCGCGCACGATATTGAGGAGCGCACGTCGTCCATCATAAGTAAAAATACGACTACTTACCTCCGTAGGGAAAATTGTGCCATCTTGTGCCTTATAGCCAACTTCAAAAATAAAATGACCGTTGGTACTTAGTTGTTGCACAACGGCTTTTGATTCTTCTCCGTTTTGGCTGATGAGTGGTGCTTCGATGTCAAAATGGGTCATCTGCAACAATTGGTCACGCTGATAACCCAACCAACGCACCGCCCGCCGATTCACATCTAAAAATCGCCCTGTTGCCATATCTACGATGAAAATAGCATCATTGGCAGAATCAAATAAATGCCGATATTTTTCTTCTGCCAATTGCGCGTCATTGGTGGGCAAATTCGTCCCCGTCATCCGTTGAAACACCGATTGATGTTTCATCAATAAGAGATTTTTGAGCCGCCGACGCATTAGTTCTGGCGGGGTAGAAAAGGTAAAACAATCATCTACACTCGCAGAGAGAGAGATACTCATCTCTGGGGAGGTATCATGTTCGACAAGCGATAAAATCACACCATCAGCGCCACATAATTGGCGCAATTCCACATAAAATCCATGCGTGAATCCCTGTAGGGTGCTATCTATCACGACCACTTCTGGGTGTTCATTCTTAAAGATTTCTAAGGCTTGTCTGGGTGATTTTGCAATATGCAAGTTTTCGACATGCGTTTCAAATATGTCTTGCAAAATTTGTTGATGTGAATTTTCATTAGACACCAACAGCAAGGTAATCATTTTCAAATTGGCAGTAGTCATCGAGTTTTCGCCATACATATAAACAATAGGGCATGATTATTACGCAAAGTCTGTGAGTTTGCAACAATTCCACTTTACCTAAATCATAAATCGGTTCTTGTGAGGTCTGTTCGCAATTCATAATTTTGTTGGTCACTACGCGCAAGTGTTTTTCCGCGTGCTTTGGGGTTGCTCACCGATGGCGTAATGCCTTTGCGTCGCAATTCCAAGTTAATCATTTCTTCTAATTTTTTCTTATCCTTGCCACTCACATACGCCAATTCATCGGCACGGGTGAGTGCGTATGGATAGGGATTATTCCCCTGCATGGTAGATTGTGCCACCAATGTGGCATGAAGGTCATCTAGTGCCTTTGGGTCACGCGCCACCCACATCGGCACATCCACACGGGCAATATTACTGCGGGTTTCTGTCCCCACTTTGACATAGAAAAATGCGATTTCACGACTCGGATTCAATTTTTTATAGGCATAGTTGCGCGGTGAATTTTGCACCATCACGGCACTACGCTCACCCACCTTCAAAATACTCCTAAACAGGTGAATATCACGCAAGCCCTCCAAATCGCCCCCTTCTGCCAATTCGCGCTCACGGACTTTCATCTCCTGCTCGTCTTTTAGGCTCATCAGAAAGAGTAGGCGTAACACCACCCGACTCCGCACAGGATTATCCACATACCCTGCCAAAGACACTTGTACCCCATTGGCTTGCACATCATAGAGGTTTTGCAAAGCCGCATGATAATCTTTCATCAATTGACCGCCCCCAGTGACATCAGGATTCGCCCAAAACATCAATTGATTGTCATAGAGGGCGATGATAGGGGCGCGATTTTGCCGATGTGTCGCCCATGCCATTTGTGCCAATGTTTGCATTTCCAAAACAGTGCGCCGTGCATCTATAGTACGGTTGCCCACCAACCGACCAGAGCCATCATGCACATAATCTTTGTGATAAAACAATTTTGGCAGGGTTTGGGGTTGTGGCACATGTGCCATCCCGTGATGATAGGTAAAAACGCCAATGTTGAGCAAATAAAAATGAACAGGGGCTTGCTCATACGGGTAAATTTGCGAACCATCCACCGCAATGATGGTGCTACGGTCAGGCAATTTTGGGGCAGGATGAATGAAGTTGATGGGGATATTATGCGGTCTATCCAACGGGGCGGCACCCCGATACCCACTCACATCCGATTGGCGCACCAGACGGATGCGCTCATGCACCGCTTCGAGGTCATTGGCATTGGCAAAGCGTTCTTTGGCAATTTCGAGTTTGTCGGTGAGGTCAAAATCGAGCTGGTCAATCATCGCCCCCATTTTATAAACCTGTTCGGTGAGTTTGCTAAATTCTAGCGTCATGCGTTAATAACCTCTCTGGCTTTTTCTAATCCTAACCAAAACACCGCCGCCCCTTGTGGGGTCATTTTGAGGTGTAGGTTTTCTGGCAATCCTGCCAATGTGTCTAAGGGGATATAGAAAGTGGCTTGGCGTTCCACTTCCATCGCGGCATTCAATCCTGCCTCGTTACGATTATACCAATCGGGGTCATGGATGATACACACCATCGCCAATTCGGAGCGCATAGAGAGCAAATTGAATATCGCCCCTGTGGGCAATAATGCCGCCCGCCCATCCGCCAACATCGCACGCATATCGGCAATAGGGGGATTATCATAAAAATAATGGGGGTTATTGGCGTGTTCCCACTGGTCATATTCCGCAATCCCAAATAATTCTTCGCCAAATTCGCGTAAAAATTGATGCGTCAATGACCATTCAGATTCTACCCATTCCACACGATTCGGTTGAAAGACAAATGCGGGTAGTACGTGATATAACCCCGCATTGACCCCCATATTTTGTGACCGTTGGCAAAAAATGAGCTGATACTCTCCCTCATGCAAAAAGACGACCAGCGATGCCAATCCAACGGTGCTACCCCGCCCTTCCCCATGCCATAGCCATTTTTCTGATGAAACAGCAGTATGCAATTGCTCTCGCAAGGGCAAAGTGGGTATCTCCCCGCGTGCATAAGCGCGAATTTCTTGGTCGAGCGCATCACACGTAGCGAGCATGTCAAAATAATAGCCCAGTTGCCCATGTAATTTCCCCGCCTCATCAAATGATTGCAAGGCATAACATAACCCATTGGTCAAAGATGTGCGTGTGGCTCTTAAATGAGCAAGATGAGCATCATCGTATAAGGCAAATCTTTCTGATTGGAGATAAATAGGGTCAAATTGACCGAGTAATGCCTCAACCGATTTTTCCCCGTGAATCGGTTTTACCGCCACAGGATAAGTCCCGCCCATACGCGACAATAACACATCACCATAGTGAGTATGTAAATAAGCAATCATCCGTTCATGTGCCTGTTCACTTAGCCAATCAACGGGCATGACCGCCCCATTTTTCCATGATATAGATGAGCATACGCGCAATCATCTGATAGCTCCGTTGATGATACCCACCGCCCAATACCACCACCAACGGGACACCCATTTGTGCAATTGTCTCTATCACAAATTTATCCCGTTCAAAAATGGCAACTTCAGAGAGACGCAACCCGCCAAGCATATCTTGTTCATAGGGGTCTGTCCCTGCGATATAAAAAACGGCGCTCGGATTTTTGACGCGCTTAAGGGCTTCTGGCAATTTATAATAAAGCAAATCCAGATAGGTACTGCTATTGCATCCCGAATTGAGCAAAATGCCATAATCAATGCGCTCTTGGGCAAAGGTATCATGCGGGTAAATGGCGGCGTTATACATATCAAACAAGAAGGCATAATCTTTTCCACGAAAAACGCGACTATTGCCGTTGCCCTGATGAGCATCCAAATCAATAATAACCGCTTGCGATTTTGCAGAGACAATCCCCTGTTCGCGCAATTTCTCTATGGCGATGGCAACATCAGCATACAGGCAAAATCCTTCCCCTTTTTCTGCGCTGGCGTGATGATAGCCACCGCTTAAATTGACGGCTATCATGCTCTCCATAGCCGTCTGGGAAGCTATCAGCGTCCCTTGTGTGGAAAATTGCATTGGCTTGAGCAAATGCGATTCTATCATGCCATAGGGAAATGGGGCGATGATGGGCATTTCGATGGCGCGGGCAATATAATGTGTGGAACACAATTCATTGAGATACGCAGGGGTATGCACACGTAATAAATCCTGCACATTAATCGGTTCAGTGGGGGTAATGGTGTTGTCATCCAAAATATCGCCAAGCGCGGCTTGAGCTTCTCGCCATGCACGGCTATATTTGCGCGTATCAAATGGGTGTAATTTTTCTAATCCCATAAAATGGATGTCATATTCTTCTGAAAAAACAACTTTGGGCTGAATTTGTCGCATAAAAGTAACCAGCTATATCTAATTTATCAATAATAATCCTGTCCTTAATTATACCACTCGAATGGGTCGTACACCAATTTAACACGGCAAAAATAAATAATCGTGGCATATAAAATTTTGACCTTATGCACCGATGCGCGATAAGGTCAAAATGGGATAATTTATGTAATTAAACAAAACGCGAATAGATGAGATGCTAAATTTTCTCGCGCTCCAATTCGGGCATCTGAAATTCATGCCCCAATTTTTTCAATGAATTAATGGCGGTTTCGCGGGTCTTATCACGTCCATTCGATGCAAACACCACAAGGGGTTGAATGGCGCGGGGGTCTCCGATTTGTCCGAGTGCTTGGGCGGCGTTCATGGGGGTCTGATAACCGGGCGCGTCAAGGGCGCGAATGAGGGGGTCTACTGCACGGGTGTCGCCAATTTTGCCCAACATGAGGGCGGCGCGTCCGCGCACGATGAGGTCTTCATAGTCATTTTGAACAGCATTAATCAAAGCGCGTACTGCTTGTTCGCCTCCGACCATGCCGAGTTTCATGACGGCGGTGCGACGTTTTTCTTTATTCACATCGCGTAATTCACTCAATAATTGTTTGACGAGGTTTGGGTCAGGCTCTCCCATGATGTTTTACCTTTCCACTGCATGGTCTTGCACGGTCGGATAAGTGATGATAACGGTAACGCTATACTTAATGAAATCATCCACATATAAAAACTGTATTTAGAAATCATAAGCGAAATGTTAACTTTGGAAAAGTTCCAAATGTCATGATGGTTATATAACCACTTTCGCTATTTTATTGTCGGTAATTTGCAATTTACCCTCATGAATCCGACAGACCCTATCCGCATACGGGACAATTTCGGGGTTATGAGTTGCCATCACCAATGTTTTACCTTCTTCGCGGGTGAGTTCTAGCAAAAGCGCCAAAACACGCTCGCCCGTTTCTTCATCCAAATTGCCTGTTGGTTCATCTGCCAGCACCAATTTTGGCTCGTGTGCCAAAGCGCGGGCAATGGCGATGCGTTGTTGTTCACCACCACTGAGCTTATCTGGAAAACTGCTCCCTCGATTGCCCAATCCGACACGCTCTAATAATTGGATGCCTCTCTTATCGCTGGTCTTACGCGATTCGCCTCGTAGTTCAAGCGGGAGGGTGATATTTTCCAGCACCGTGAGGGTCGGTATGAGATTAAAAAACTGGAACACGATGCCAATGGCTTTGCGCCTGAAGAGGGTTTGTTGGGTGTCGTTTAATTTTGTGATATCGGTATCGTCAATGCGTATTTGGGCGGTTTGTGGGTTATCTGGTTTATCTATACCACTTATCAAATTGAGTAATGTAGATTTTCCACTGCCACTCTTGCCCAACATCACAAAAAATTCACCTTGTATGATGTCTAAGTCCACCGCCTCTAATACGTGGCGTGAACGTCCACCCTCTTCATACGTTTTATTCAGATTGCGTATTGCGATAAGCGTTTTTGTGTCCATATATCCATTATAAACCGATTATTCTTAAAATCACCGTTAACACTGTATCAATTTTTTTATCACAATAGCACAAACGCATGAGCTAATGGGGGTGATTAGCTAAGTTTTTTGTGAGATAATTCACATTATCATCTGATGTTCAGGAAATGCCAAGCCTGATTCAACCAGATGATGTCATGATATAGGCAATGATAGCAAGCTAAAAAAGTAGTTATTCGTCACAAATTGATAATAGAGATGATGGTGGGATAATGATACGACCGATTTTATTTCGATTAGCAGAACGCTATATCAACCGACGCTTTATGCAAAGCCTACTATTCATTTTGGGTGTCGCGTTAGGTGTGGCAATGGTCATCGCCATTGATGTGGCGAATGGCTCTGCCCAACGCGCCTTTGACCTCAGCGCCCAAAGCATATCAGGCAACGCCACCCATCAAATTATAGGCACATCCGATAGCCTCTCCACCACCCTATTTGACCAAATTCGTGTGGATTTAGGCTTGCGTACCAGCGCCCCCATCGTAGAAGAATATGTGCGCGGGGTGCAATTGGGCAATCAAACCCTACGATTATTGGGCGTAGACCCTTTTTCAGAAGCGCCATTCCGTCCCTATCTGACTTCGGTAGATGTGGATAACGAAAATACTGATGATAGCGCATTTGAGGCGCTTAATGCCTTCATCGCAGAACCGAATACTGTTTTGATGAGCGAAACATTGGCGGGACGCTATGGCATTGCCATTGGCGATAGCATCACGCTTCGTGTGGGGACGACCACCGCCGATGTGCGCGTGGTGGGGATGTTGCGCCCCAATGATGACCTCAGTGAACAAGCACTCGATGACCTGCTCATTGCCGATATTGCCACCGCACAAGAATTGGTCGGCAGACCAGACACCCTCACGCGCATAGACCTCATTTTACCCACCGATAACACCGATGAATGGGTATCACAAATAGAAGCCATTTTGCCCAGTGGCGCACAACTCACCCCAACAAGTCGTAATGTCGGCACATTGGCACAAATGACGGGCGCATTTGAACTGAATTTGCAAGCATTGAGCCTTTTGGCATTGGTGGTAGGGGTATTCCTTATTTATAACACCGTAACCTTTAGTGTCGTACAACGTCGCCCCATGTTGGGCATTTTACGCTCGCTCGGTGCGACCAAATATCAGATTTTTTCGTTGATATTGGGTGAAGCGGTTGTATTAGCACTCGTTGGCACATTACTCGGTTTGGGATTGGGCATCATCTTTGGCAGATTTGCGGTGAATATCGTCGCACAGACCATCAGCGATTTGTATTTTACCGTGAATGTGCAACGCATTAATGTCGCCCCATTCACCCTCATCAAAGGGGCATCTATTGGCATTTTTGCCAGTTTAGTGGCGGCGGCATTGCCCGCCTATCTCGCCACGCGCACCCCACCAGCAGGGGTTATGCGCCGTAGCGACCAAGAACAATCGGCGCGGGCATTATTGCCCTATATCACCCTCGCGGCGATTGGCTTGCTCATCATTGGCGTGTTATTGCTCCAAATCCCCACCCAAGACATCATCATTAGTTTTGTGGCGTTATTTGCCATTGTGGTCGGTGGCGCATTTTTCACCCCTATTGTATTGGTGGGCATGATGACTATCGCTACACCGATTATGGGGCGCTTATTCGGCGTGGTGGGGCGCATGGGGGCGCGTGCGGTGGTACAATCGTTGAGCCGTACATCGGTAGCGGTGGCGGCGCTCACCATTGCCGTGAGCGTTATTGTGGGCGTGAGTGTGATGATTGCCAGTTTTCGGTCTACAGTATCGGTATGGCTAGAAAACACGCTAGGGAGTGATATTTATGTCAGTCCGCCACTGCTCACCTCAAACCGTTCTACGGTGGATGTTGATGCCTCTATCCGCGATATTATCCGTACAGTAGAAGGGGTAGATAGGCTCTCAGCATCCCGTTCTATCAGCGTATCAGCGCCCGATTTTCCCGATTTTCCACCTGCAAATTTGATTGCAGTAGATTTTGACATCTCCAATAATCGCCGTTTGGCATGGACAACCGCACCAAATGGCGATTGGTGGTCGGCACTTGAAGCAGGTGGGGTCATGGTCAGTGAACCATTCGCCTATCGGCGGAATATCCAGCAAGGCGATTCTTTGCGTCTGCTCACCGATAGGGGGATTCAAACCTTCCCAATTGTGGGCGTATATTATGATTATTCCACCGACCAAGGGACAGTGTATATGACAGATGGCGTGTATCGGTCATTTTATGATGACCCTTATATTTCGTCAGTGGGCATTTTTATCACCCCAGATGCCGATATAGATGTGGTCATGACCAATATCCGCGACGCATTAGGCGACACCGATTTATTGGTGCAAGCCAACCGGGATTTGCGTGCGGGTGTATTCACCATTTTCGATAATGCCTTTTCTATCACCATCGCATTACGCCTATTGGCGACTGTGGTGGCATTTATTGGTATTTTATCGGCATTGCTCTCCTTGCAACTCGAAAATACGCGCCAATATGGGGTATTACGCGCCAATGGCATGACCCCACGCCAATTATGGCAATTTACCCTCATACAAACAGGGTTGATGGGTATCGTGGCGGGTACATTGGCATTGCCCATTGGGTTGGCGTTGGCGATGGTATTGCTCTTTGTGATTAATGTACGTTCATTCGGTTGGACGATGGATTTTTACTTTATGCCCGAAGAATTTGTGCTGGCATTTTTGGTCGCTGTGGTGGCGGCATTTTTGGCAGGGATTTATCCCGCATGGCGCATGAGCCGTCTCCAAACATCACAAGCCTTGCGGAGCGAATAAAAGAGCAAATAATGGTTTATATTTGTTGCAAAATCTTTCAATTAGGGTCATAATGAGGCGTAAACTACCAATCGAATTGTACGAAAAAGGATACACCTGATGAACGAAGCCAAAATCCGTGTACAACTTGCTGGAATGCCCCGCGAATATACCCTACCCAGAGACCCGGGTGCAGTATTCATCATTGGGCGTGGCAAAGATGCCAATTTGCAATTTGAAAGCACGCCAGAATTTAGTTATGTCAGTAATCGGCATTGTCATATCCGCTTTGTAGGTGATGGCTATGTCATCATTGATGGCTCAGTAGATGGCAAACCGAGTAGTGCAGGCACGTATGTCAATAATCAACAAGTTTTTAATGATGGTAAATCCCTCACAGTGAATGATGAGATTCGGTTGGGCAACTTGCCACAATCGGTCAAAATTCAATTTGTGATAGAAGAATCTGCCATTAGCACAGGCGATTATATGGCGACCAATATTCAAATGCAAAAACCGCCAACCCCAGTGACATCACAACCGCCTGTGGTCACGCCACCGCCCTATAGCCCACCACCACCCTATACACCACCTGTCACAACACCGCCACCAGTGGCATCTCCCCCACCCCAACAAAATCCATTTGGAAGCACCCCTGTGACCAATCCCTATGGGATGCCAAATCCAAATCAACCACCACAAAATCCGTATGGGCAACCCCAACAACCGCCTCAAAATCCGTATGGACAACCCCAACAACCACCCAATCCCTACGGACAACCACAACAGCCACCCCAAAATCCGTATGGGCAACCACAACAACCACCCAATCCCTACGGACAGCCACAACAACCACCGAATCCGTATGGACAACCACAAAATCCATACGGGCAACCCCCTAACCCCTATGGACAGCCACAAAATCCATATGGGCAACAACCCCCACAAATGGGTTATAGCCCCTATGGACAACCCCAAATGGGTTACGGTGGCTATGCACAACCGAGTGGTGCTGGATTCCCAGTTGTGGGTTTCATCATTTCTGTGGTATCTGGGGCGATATTATTTGGGTTGTATCAATTTATTAGCTTAGAACTGCTCATATCATTTCTTCAGGGGTCGGGCATAAGTAGCCAAACCTTATTTATTATCATTTCGGGTGTGGTATATACCATTGCGTTTGCACTAACAGGGGTTGTACTATCACAAACCCTTAAACCGATGAGTATTATCACGATGATTGCTATGGCGCTTGTAGTAGGAATTATCACCACAGGCGTTGGTCTTGTAGGAGCATCTGCCACTAGCCAAAGTACCCTTCAATTGTTAGATTGGGGCGGACGAATTGGCTCTGCCGTATTAGCTGTGTTGATTTTATCAAACTTCAACAAGCTATTTGGAACAAATGGTGAACCCCGTTTATCCATTATTTTTATGCTAATTGTTGCGGCATTATGGGTAGGCATTAGTTGGGGAGCAAATGAGATTGCCACCAATGTATTGGAAGATGCCACTGATGTTACCTCAATACGATTTACCGTCGCACTTATTGGCGCAGGTAGTGGGGCATTAATCACTGCATTGCTATTCTTGGCGCTCAAATTCTCCAATAGCCCTCTCCAACGCGGTGGGCAACAAATGATGTATCAACAACAACCCCCATATAACCAATATCCACCCCGTTATTAAATTTATCTATAGGGACGGTATATGATATGATAACCGTCCCTATATGAGGAATATCGCTTATGTCCATCATCCAACCCCATACCCTAGATGACCTGCGTGCTTGGGAGCAATTGCCAGAAAATAGTGACAAACAATTTGAATTATTAGGGGGGGTAATTTACGAAATGACACCGCCAAAACCATTGCACAATTACATTGTGTCACAAATTGTTTATGCGCTCATGTCGTTTATCAAAATACACCCTATTGGGTGGGTTTTTGGAGATTCTACCAGCTATCGGTTGTCATCCACCGATGAATTTGTCCCAGATGCGTCTTTTATTGCCGGTAAGCCCGATTTGGATTTGACGCACTATTTTTATTTCGCGCCTGATTTAGCCATAGAGGTCGTATCGCCAGCCAATACACCCCGTCAATTGATGCAAAAAATTGAGACCTATATCCTGTATGGCACGCGCTTGGTGTGGGTGATTTATCCAGAAGAACGAGTTGTGGAAATTTGGCGCTCGGCAGGTGATGACGGCTTACATAAGCGCACTTTAACGGAAAAAGAGACCCTTACAGGGGATGGTATATTGCCAAATTTTGTGCTGGCAATTACCGATTTATTTCCAAAAGACAGGGCATGATATTAACACCATGCCCTGTTAGACCTTTTTACTTAATTAACCCTTCGTTGCATCCACAATATATCCATCATCACAACAGAGCCACTATTTTTTGATAACAGGTATCCAAATTTCACTATGGTAGTTTGGCAAGCTGGTATCTTTGCTCTCATTCCACAGGATTTCTGGTCCTTCGCTTATCTCATATCCCGACATCGGAAACCATTCAGAGTAAATTCTTCCCCAAATATTCTGCAATGTTTGTGGAAATTCCCCTCTTGCGGTAAAAACCGCCCACTGACACGCTGACACACTCAACACATGCCATTTTCCAGAATTGGGGTTATTTGTCGCAACACCAATAAAGTGGTCAAGTTCTGTGCCTTCTGCCCTACCTTCGGCAAAGTTTAGAGAGGCACTTATAAGCCCTTTGGGTTCGATATTAGACGCTTGTTTTAAGGTTTTAATATCATCCTCAGTCAGGCTCTGCCACATTGCCATAATTTCGGGATTAACCCCATTGTAGACTAGCGAGACCCGTTTCTTGATGCCAACAATATAAAATGCTTCTTTTTCTATGATTCGGTAATCCATTTCATCTCCTCCTTGAATCGTTAATTGAAAGGTCATCGGCGGGACTGCCTTTAGGAGAACGCCATCCATTCTAGCCTCTGTCGGAGTTAGACCATGTAATGCTTGAAATGCCCTTGAAAAAGCATCTGACGAGTCATATCCATACTTGATAGCGAGGTCAATAATTTTGATGTTACTGTTCTGCAATTCAAATGCCGCTTGCGATAAGCGCCTATGGCGGATATATTCACTCAGGGTCATACCGCTTAAAAATGAGAATAACCTTCTGAAATGATATTCTGAGCAACATGCCAGTTGTGCTACTTTGTGAAAATCAATCTCGCCTGCTAAATTGGATTCAATGTAATTCATTGCTGAATTGAGTTGTTTTAACGGCTCCATATAACCTCCTTTCAATTGCATTATAGTGAAAACGAAATGGGGACATCCGATATATTCTGTACGGGCTTTGTAGGGGGTATCTTTTATGTGCTTATGCAGGGATTTATATCGGTACAGGGGTAAAAATTGCCCCTGCACATAGAGCAAGGGCATTTTTATTTTTCTTACTTGATTAACCCCTTCGCCGCATCCACAATGCGTCCTGTGGTCAATCCAAATTCTTGATAGAGCCGTTCATAGGGGGCAGACGCGCCAAAATGGTCAATGCCAATAGCAACCCCATTAATGCCGATATATTTATGCCAGCCCGTGGTCACACCTGCCTCAATGCTCACCCGTGCGCTCACCCGTTTTGGCAACACACTTTCTTGATAGGCAGAATCTTGTTCATCAAATAATTCCCAACACGGCATCGAGACCACACGGGCTTTAATACCATCTTTGCGGAGTTCATGATAGGCTTCCATCGCCAGCGACACTTCGCTCCCCGTTGCCAGCAAAATAACTTGTGGCGTGCCTTCGCTATCTGCGAGGGTATATGCCCCATGTGCCGTACCCGCCTGGACATGCTCAGGATTTGGCAAGGTGGGCAAATCTTGGCGGGTGAATATCAATACCGACGGCTTGCCCATCGCTACCGCACTTTGCCATGCCCCTACTGTTTCGTTGGCATCAGCAGGACGGAATACATATAAATCGGGGATAAGGCGCAGGCTCATGACGTGTTCAATCGGTTGATGGGTGGGACCATCTTCACCCAAACCAATACTATCATGAGTAAACACATAAATAGCAGGCACTTCCATCAATGCCCCCAACCGCATAGCAGGACGCATATAATCGCTAAAAGTGAGGAAGGTAGCACTATACGGGCGCAAAATACCGCCATGCAATGCCAACCCATTCACAATAGCCCCCATCGCATGTTCGCGCACCCCAAAGCGCACATTGCGTTCTGTGGGGTGATGATGCCCGGTATTCCCTGCCCCATCAATAAGGGTTTTCGTGCTTCCAGCGAGGTCGGCATCGCCCCCTATCATGGTAGGGATATTTTTGGCGATGGCATTCAAAACCTTACCAGAGGCATTGCGCGTAGCGACTGGTTTATCCACAGGAAAAACAGGCAAATCCGAATCCCAACCATCGGGCAATTCACCCGCCAATACACCTTCGAGTTGTTTCGCCAAATCGGGATGTGTGGTACGGTATGCCAATAATTTCATCGTCCATGCCGCCTCATCTACCGTCCCGCGTTCAACGGCAGTGCGGAAATGCGCTAGGGCATCTTCTGGGATAAAAAATGGCTCATGTTCCCAGCCATACGCCGCCTTGGTGAGGGCGATTTCATCTTTGCCCAATGGCGACCCGTGTGCCTTGCTAGACCCTGCCTTGTTTGGGCTACCGTATCCAATAATCGTCTTGACGATAATAATGCTTGGGCGGGTTGTATCGGCTTTTGCAGAGGCGATAGCGTTATTAATGGCATGGGTATCGTTCCCATTTGCCACATCAATCACTTGCCAGCCCCATGATTCATGACGCAGACGGATATTTTCTGTGAAGGTCATATTGGCATCACCATCGAGCGTAATATCATTGGCATCGTACAGGACAATCAATTTACCCAATCCCCAATGACCAGCCAGCGCACAGGCTTCCATGCACACGCCTTCCATCAAATCGCCATCACCCGCAATCACATAGGTGTAATGGTCAATGATGGCATGGTTGGGGCGATTAAAATAATTGGCAAGATACGCCTCTGCCAATGCCATACCCACCGCATTAGCAAGCCCTTGCCCCAACGGACCTGTCGTGGTCTCGACACCTGGGGTGATATGGGCTTCTGGATGACCGGGTGTTTTGCTCCCCCATTGACGGAAATTTTTAATGTCATCCAACGACAAGTCATAGCCTGTCAGGTGAAGCAATGTATAGAGCAACATAGACCCATGCCCCGCACTCAAGACGAAGCGGTCACGATTTGCCCAATGTGGATTGGATGGATTATGGTGCAGATGATTTTGCCACAGCGTATATGCCATAGCCGCCGCGCCCATCGGGAGTCCGGGGTGTCCGCTATTGGCTTTTTGCACAGCATCCATGGCGAGGGTACGAATGGTATTGATAGAAAGCAGTTCTAATTCGGGTGTTGTCATTACGAAGGATTCCCTCTTTTTAGATTAAACTGACTTGTAAACGGTCTCATTATAACAAATCATGCTATGATATGGCTAAAAGAAAGTTACAAAATGAAATATAAAATTATTTGTTCAATGACAGTAATGAGGTACTTATCTATGGACACCCTTACAGAAGACTATCCGCACGGTGTTACTTGTACACGCAAATACGATGGGCGATTGATTATGATTGAAGGTGATTATTCATCTGTAGAAGCCATAAATTCATGGTCAAATGCTGTTATGAAAATTATTGATGAAATTCCGATAGAGGGACCAATCTTTCTTATTGATGATTTGAGTTCTCTCAAGGAAGAGTTTATGGCACATGCGGTTAATTGGGGGCGTAAAAATCTGGTGGCATTGCCACGTTACCGTAATCAAATGTATATGGCGGTGGTTTTATCAGGCACATTTATGAATCGAATTGGGTCTATTTTGCTCAAACAGATTGTATCGTGGAATTCTAAAATCGAATATAAGGTTTTTGTATCGCGCAAAGAAGCCAACGCATGGATAATGGAACAAATGAAGAATATCGGGTTTGATATTGAATCATCAGGTCTGGATAATTTCTAAAAATATCGTGAGGATAAAAATTGAATGAGTGAAAAAGTTGAAACATATCCATACGGGATTACCCGTGAATGGCAACATAATAACCGTCTTGTGATTGTTCAAACACAAGGGGATATGTCTGACGAGGCAGTGAATGAATGGGCAGATTTGCTCCTCAAAACACTCACAGAAATGCCACAACAAGGGGCTTTCTTTTTTATAGACGATTTAAGCCATCCGAATCAGGGAATTACCCCACATGCCATGAAACGCGGACGAGAGGTGCTATCGGCAACGCCACGCACACGCAAACAACTTTATTTTGCGGTGGTATTAGCCAATTCATTCGTTAATCGGTTGACGGCTGTGTTGATGAAACAATTTATATCGTGGAATTCTAATGTGGTATATGGCATTTTCACATCCCGCGAAGATGCCAACAAATGGATTATGGAAAATATGAAGAAAGAGGGCATTGTGATGGATGAAAAGGCGAATACACCATAACTGGTGAATTATGCTTCATCATCCTCATGAATCCCCAAAATTTCACTCACCATAGTGAGGAGGGTTGTGGGTAATAAGGTGAGCATAGCAAGGGCGGTTTGTGGGTCATCAATCGCAATTTCTTTGGCTTCATCCAACATCACATCAATGACATTCATCACCATCAGAAGCAATGTTGCCACTTGGGCAATAACCACTTCGAGCGCCTCTGGGTCGGTTTGAGAATTGAGGAGCATATAACCCGCGCCAACCAATAGGGGCAACGTTGCCACTGTGACCAATTGAACGGCGACTTGTAGAGTTGCCATATCTACATCACTGGATGGATTGGTTTGTTCTTGCACCGTTTGGGCAATTCGCGCCATAATCGTGAGGGCAAGCCGTTTTGGGGCGCGTTCAAATGGGGCAACGCGCAACATATCATCTATTTTTTGTAGCCGTTGATATTCATCGGCATATTGAGGATTTTCTGCAATAATGGCTGATAATTCTTCAACCGCTTGTGGCGATAGCGGGGTATCGAGTGATTCTTGCATGAGTTGTTGTTTGCGTTCCATAAAATTACATCCGTTCTTCCAGCGAGTTGTGTAAATCCTCATCGCTCGTGGGGGTCATTTTTTCTGCCAATAATTGCCGTGCGCGATAGAGACGGCTTTTAATGGCACTCTCGGTATCACCCAAAATTTCGGCAATTTCGGCGTAAGAATAGTCATACCAATAGCGCAAAACAACGGCGGCACGATAATCTGGCTGAAGCGTGTGGAGCAAATTTTGAATATGCTGACTACGCTCATTACCCAATAAGGCTTGTTCAGGTTCTGGTTCATCACTCGCCAAAGAGAGGGTCGCAGGGACACCTTCATCAATAGACACATAGCTCATGCGCCGTTTACGCAGACGGTCTATGCAATGATTTGAGGCAATCGAAAGTACCCATGTTTTGAAAGACCGTTCATGGTCATAGCGCCCCAAATGATAATAGGCTTTTAAGAAGGCTTCTTGAGTAGCATCTTCCGCTTCAGTGCGTTCTCCAAGTAACCGATAACACAGGTTATAGACCGCATCTTGAAAGGTATATAACAATTCGGCAAAAGCCTCTTGGTCGCCATTGATGGCGGCGCTTACCCATTGGCTAACTATTGCATCAGACACAGTGATGTTTTCTTTCACTTATAGGCTTATACGCAACCATCATACCGCAAGTTGCAGAAAAAAACACGTAAGTGGGAGAATTTAGTCCCGCTTATTTTTGTTCGCGCATCCATTTATCACGATTGGCAGACCGCGCAATTTTGCCACTCGATGTTTTAATCAACCAACCTGCATTGACCAATTTCACATAAGTGACTGTCACTGTGGTGCTTTGTGCAACCGTCAATTTGATGGCGCTCACAAGGCTTTTATGGGTTAGTGGGTCATCATTCATCGCTTCTGCAACCACGGCGATGAGTTCTGTGCCTTCTCGTTCATCTGGCACACCAAAACACACCACACGCCCCGCACGAATACCCTCTACCCCACTAACCACTGCCTCAATATCTTGTGGATAAACATTTTTACCTGCGTTGATGATTAAATCTTTATAGCGCCCTGCGATATACACTTCACCATCAGCCACATACCCCATATCACCCGTCAAAAACCAGCCATCGAGCGTAAATGGTTGTAAATCGGGTCTGCGATAATATTCGGTGAGCATATAATCGCTTTTAATGGCAATTTCGCCCACATATCGTTCTGGTAGCGGGTTTTTATCACCATCCACCACACGAATGGTCGTCCCCATAATCGGTTTTCCGCACGAAACCATCACCAACGCACTCGCATCATCAGACACCACAGCACGATGATTGCCCTCAAACTCGGCTTTATCAATTTTATCTAGGCGGGGAATTTGCCCGATGGGTGTCTGGGTGACGGCAAAGGTATTTTCTGCCATCGCATAACTAACCGTCAACATTGCCTCTGTGACCCCATGCGGGGCAAATCGCTCTAAAAATAATGTGTGGCTTTCATGACGAACAGGCTCTGAGCAATTGATGAATAAGCGCATGGAGCGAAGGTCTAGCCCTTCGGTATCACGTACCCGAATCCGCCTTGCACAGTGGTTATAGGCAAAATTTGGCAACCAACACAGTGTCCCACGATGGTCATGAATGGCACGGAATAACATGGCGGGATGTGCCACCCAATCAAACGGCGATATCAATACCAATGGCACACCTTGTAGGAGTGGCATCAAAAATCCTGCGATGAGTCCCATATCGTGATAGAGGGGCAACCAACTCACAATCACATCATCGGATGTGAGGGCAATCGCATCGCTGTAATGCCTCACTTGTGCCAGTAGCGCCTCATGTGAGAGTGCCACGCCCTTTTGTAGCCCTGTAGACCCGCTAGAATGTTGCAAAAAGGCAATTTCGGTAGGATTTGGACTATAGTTCATTTCGCCTTGTGCCGATTCATCCGCCAAAAATTGACTTGTCCCATAAACAGGGCAATTCACATGCTCTGCCAATTGGGGCGCAAAATCGTCTGTGGTCAAAATGGCTTTTACATCCGATAAACGCACCAATTCTGCCATGCTATTCATATAAATCTGCGGGTCTAATTTTTCGGTGAGCGTAGGGAACATACTCGGAATTGCGCCTATTAGCAACGCCCCCCAAAAGGCATAAATGCCTTCTAAATTTTGTGGTTGGGCAATGATGACCAAGTCACGCGGATGAACGCCCATTTGCACAAATCCGTGTGCATAGCGCCTCACTGCTCCCCGAAAATCATGCCGTGTGATGACCTGTGTGGGGGCATCGGTGGCAACAAATATAATCGCAGGTGCAGAATCATCTGGTGCTGTTAGCACTTGTGCATGGTGGAGCGTGTGCATATTATTTTATATCTCGCATCACACGCGCTACAATCTGGTTGAGCGTGTCCATTTTTTCTACGGTCAAATCGGGGTCTGGAATATACACATTAAAGGCATTTTCGACATACACTGCCAATTCTGCCAATGCGAATGAATCCATCATACCCCCTGTGATAATGCCTTCTTCATCGCCCAGTGGGTAATCTGGGTCACGAATTAAATCGGCGGTGATATACCCTCTCAATTGTTCACGTATCATTTTTTCATCCATTAGTCACAATCCCTTCCCAAATATCCAAACTCCAAATAATCGGTCAACATCTCGCCTAATAATCGGCTCACATCACCTGTTGCCTCTGCCGTCATGTGAACAGGGCTATCGGTGAATGATTCGGCGGGCATGGCATCCCATAAATCGCAATACTGCCAATTGTTGGCGGCGGCGAGTTCTGCAAATAGCGCCCGATAGCTATCATACGCCCAACGGGGATAAAAGTTATTATAGCGCAAATCGCTATTTTGCCCTGTACTGATAAACATCGGCTCATTAACGATGATAAGGGGAATTTCGCCTACCCGTTCATGTCCTGCGCGAATGAGGTCAAATGCGATGTCATCAACTGTAAATAGTTGTGGGTCGTCAAAATTTTCCCATGAGATGTCCTCATCAAAATCGCTTCGACGGAGGGTATAGTCATTCACCACATGGTCAATGCCTGTGGCGCTCCACATTGCCCCATAGAGTTGAATCCGCAACCAATCTGCCAACGCACGCCGTTGCCCAATGAGCGTTTGTCCAAAAAAATCGGGGATATTAAACCGTTTATCATCAGGATTAAATGATAACCCATAGGTGCTGATGAGGTCGCGCAGGCGCTGTGGGTTATTTTGGGTCATGGGTACACCGAGTTGTCGTTTATCAGAAAATGATTGCAATGTCACCAACCAGATGACCATATCGGGTTGATAGGTCATGGCTTCATCGAGCAGGAGCAAATCTTTGGTCAATGACATGACAGGATGCCCAATATTATAGGCAACCACACGCCGACCATCCGCCAACAAATAGCCCATATCGGTTAATTGGCTTGCCAGTGTTTCATCTGATGGTAGCAAAAATCCCCATGTGGCAGAATCGCCCACCAATAACACCCGATATTCATCATCGGCTTTGGGGCGATTGATTTCGTGGGTGGCGAACATCGCAGGAATATTATCCGTCGTGAGGGTATAGGCTTCTGCCGAATTTTCGCCATAAGGCAAGCGTTCCCGCCCCACAAATAAGCTGTTATAGAGTGATAATCTACTGATAGCATCCATTGGCTGTAGCCATGCAAACAACACATTAGCAATGATAAATAACACCATCGCTTTTATCACAACACGGATGATAAATCCCCAAGTATACGGGGTTTTAGGCTTCATCAACCAATTCCACATCAAATAACGCTACTCACATTCTTTTCCAAGATAACCAAATTCCAAGTAATCGGTTATCATTTCGCCTATCATACGCGCCAATTCGCCCGTCCCCTGTGCGGTCATATGCAGTGGGGTATCTGTAAATGATTCATTCGGCAGGGCATCCCATAAATCGCAGTATTGCCATTGATATTTTACGGCTAAATTTGCTATCAATGCCCGATAGGAATCATAAGCCCCACGTGGAAAGTGGTCATTATAGCGCACATCGCTATTTTGCCCTGTGGCAATAAACATCGGTTGATTCACAATAATGATTGGCAAATCCCCTGCTAAATCTTGCCCCACGCGAATAAAATCAAATGCCAAATCCTGCTCTGTAAAATTGATAGGGGGTTCAAATCCTTGCCAAGACAAATTATTTTCTAAATCATTGGGGCGGAGTTGATAAGCCTCAATGAATTGGTCAATACCTGTACTTTGCCACATCACCCCATAAAGTTGTGTCTGCAACCATAAGGATAAAGTCCGTCGCTGACCGATAATGGTCTGTCCAAAAAAATCGGTAGTATTAAAGCGAGGGTCTTGTGGGTCTAAATATAAATCATACGCTTCTATGAGTGAGCGCATCCGTTGTGCATTATTGCGTATAAGCGGAAAGTCTATCTGTCTTTGTGGCAAAAAAGACCCCATGGTCACAAACCAAATCACCATATCGGGCTGATACTGCATCACTTCTTCTAAAAAAATCAAATCCCGCGATAAATAAGAATTTGGATACGCTAAGTTATATGCCACAACACGCTTTCCATCGCCCAACAAATAATTTTGGTCGGTTAATTGTGGCGCAATCGCATCATATGCAGACACCCAATAACCCCATGTTGCCGAATTGCCCAAAATAATAACCCGATATTCATCATCTGCCTTTGGGCGTGAAACGATGTGTGATGCAAACATCGCAGGAATGTTATCGGTAGTGATGGCATAATCTTGGGGTGGGTTATCGCTATATGGAAACCGTTCTCGTCCTGCAAATAATCCATTATAGAGGGTTAATCGGTTGATAAAATCCATTGGGCGCAAAAATGCGAATAGCAGGTTAAACACAATGAATAACAGGGTCGCTTTTATCACCACACGGGCAATGAAGCCCCATGTATACGGCTCTTTGGGATGAATAAGCCAGTTCCACATCTAAAACCCAGCCCCGACCAATTTTCCAAACACCGATAACGCAGTGGTCACATCTGGCAGGGCAAACCATACCCACCCCAATACCACAAAATGGAATGTGGCAACAATTCCCGCCCAATTCCATAGGCGCAGTTGCCCCTCTTTTTTCTTGAATTGGATATACCACTTGCGTGTGCGGTCACTCCAGAGCTTATGAATAAAAAGCCCTACCCCATGCCAAAGCCCCCAGATAAAAAAGGTGAAACTGATGCCATGCCACAAGCCGATAATTATCATGGTCGCCATCAACCCCATAAAGGCTATAACATTGCTCGATGGTCGGCGTTTCCAACGGAGCATACTGCGTGTGAGGGGCGAAAAGATATAAAAACGCACCCAATTGCTAAGGGTGATATGCCACGCTTGCCAAAAAGCGGTGATGCTATTTTTGAGATAGGGACGGTTAAAGTTTTCTGGTAGGCGCACCCCAAATAAAATACCGATGCCAATGGCAATATCCGAATAGCCACTAAAATCGAAAAATAGCCGAAATGCGTAGGCATAGAGCAAGACCCACATGCCACCTGCACTGGTCGCTTGTCCCGCATTGGTGGCACTCAGCGCAAAGAGCGCCAAACTATCTGCCACGACAAATTTTTTGAAAATACCAATGACCACTCGGCTTGTACCTTCCACCAAACGCGAGGGGTCGCGCCCGTTCATATCACGGAGCGCCTTTATATCCTCTGTAAATCGTTCCACGCGGTCAATAGGACCCGCCGTGAGGCTTGGGAAAAACACGATATAAGTAATCATATCGCGCAGGCTAATATCGGGTAATTTGCCCATCTGCCTATCGCGCAACACATGAATCAGCCGAAATGCCACATACGAAAATCCGAGCCAATTGAGGTCGGTCAATGGATTGGCGAGAGCAGGGTCACGTTCTGTTTGTGTGCGTAACCATTGGCTAATTGCGAGAGCGATAGACTCGGTTTTGAGGAGGATGAAAACGCCAATAATCGCTAAAATAGCGATACTCAACACACGACGTTGACGAGACGCAGTGGTGAATAATCCCAAACCGAATATAATCACCAAAAAGCCCGCTATAGCAAAAATAATATTGCGTTGTTCTGGCGGGCGTGATGCCGTAATGACATTATATTCTGCGGGTATAAATCGAAATAAGGGCAAAATAACTAACAAGGCAACGATAAACCATAATGTCTGAAAATCTGCCCGTGACCACTTGAATTTTCCATCTGGACGCGGTGCAGTCAACACCCATACAACCGTCGCAACCAATAAGGTCGCAGTGGGTAAAATAAAATCCATATAGCGAATGAGCAAGGGCGGTTGTAGCGCATATACCGCCAACACACTGGCGATAAATAAGGCAGACCCGCGCCATGCTTTGGGCAAGATGAGGCTATATCCCCACCCACCAGCGACAAAAATCGCAATCAGGGTTAAATTAAAGGTCACAGGCTAAAATCCTTGATAAATCCATGTTGGGGTGCTATCGGCAGTGACAATCAGCACCAAAATAACAATCAGGCATAAGGCGAGTGCGAATACATTTTCTCTAGTCAATAACTTCATCAGCCAAAATCACCTCTCTACGGATGATGTCCAACGCCCGTAATACTAGCATATGATGGAGGCTTAAACCATAGAATGATTCATTACCTGTTAGGCTCATACCATCGCCTGTACTGGTCAGATGCAACAAATCTTCGCCCACCCCATTACGAGGCAAATCGGTGAGCGATGCCCATAAATTCAACAATGGCACTTCATATTCATCAGCCAGTTGCGCGGTTATCAGGTTAAAGCGTAATAATTGTTCGTGATTCGGATTCAAATCGGGGTCACTGCCAAAGGTCAATAATAACGGAATCACCCCATTTTCCAGCGATTGCTCAATTAACAAGCGCATTTGTGATTCATATTCTGCCCGATTCAGCACCTTCACATCATTTGCCCCAAACATGACCACCGCGATAGACGGCTTATTGATGCGATATTCGCATAATAACGGTGATTCGCCAATTTCGCACACATCAGGGTCTGCCCATATCGGCTCAAATAGCGAAAACATATTCATCCCCACTTTGGCAGATTGGGGGATAATGCCAAAAGAGTCATAAAAATAATCTACTGTATCTTGCAAAAAATCATACGCACCCAAATCGTAATTCCCTGCGCTGATAGGTGAAAGATAAATATCCTGTGCGCTATTGGAATCGCCCACCTTCGACATCACATTGGGCATATTGCCGAGTGATTGCCCTAGCGCAAAAATATCGTGCATGGCGGGGCTAAGCGTGGGCAATATGGGAATTGCATGGAGTTGCGATGTTAATTCCCCCCTCACACGTGACAAATCGGCGTGATAGCTATCTATCACAGGGATGTCTGTCAGATGCAAGTCAGGATTATCGGCAAAATAACCCGCCATTGCCCATCCTTCAATGGCATCATCCAAACGAACAAACCACCAATTACCGATGTCATTACGTCCCACTAATGTAACCTCTGTCCCTACATTCAGGGTCGTCATTTGGGTATAGGTGCGCCCTGCCCCTTCGTAGATGGCGACAGTTCGTTCTACGGTCAATGTAACAACACCTTCATCCGCTTGTAGAGGTGTCTGTTTGGGAAAGCTAAATATCAACAACACCATCACAATAATCAATTTCCAATAAATTTTCATCAAACTGCCCTTATCCTCATATTGAACAGGCGCTATCATATATCGAATGACCCAATTCACGAAAGGACTGTTTACAATGGATTTGATGATTGTCCGCAAAGCCCATATCACCCTCATGAGCAATAGCCTTAAAGTTTTGAATAACATCCTATCGGATGTCTCACAAAAAGACGCGACCACCTATCGGGACGGTGGCGATGGTTGGACAGTGTTGGAAGTGCTATGCCATCTGCGCGATTATGACGAAATTTTTTATCAACGCGCAAACCAAATTTTGAATGAAGATAACCCCACCTTTGTCCCACGCGACCATGAGGCATTGGTGATTGAAAATGCCTATAATAGCCAAAATCTGCAAAGTGTCTTAGCCGAGTTGAACACCAGTCGCGCCCGTTTTATCGCATTTTTTGAATCACTCACTCCAGAACAATGGAGTCGCAATGGCTTTCATCCCGAATATGGCGAATTTCCGATGACCCGTTCTGCCATACAAGTGGGGACGCACGATGTCAATCATATTGAGCAAATCACCCGTATTTTGAAAGAGAAGAAATAGTGTGACCAATTTTAATGTGGATTTAAGTGGCAAAACTGCCATTGTCACAGGTGGAGGCGCGGGCATTGGTCGCGCCATCACCATGGCACTCATCCGAAGTGGCTGTGCGGTTGGCGTAAACGATATTAACCCAGACCGGATTTTTTCACTTGGTGAAGAAATTAAAGGAATGGGTGGGCGTGTCATGGCAATGCAAGGTGATGTATGCAATCGTTTTCAAGCCTCTGCGCTCATCGAAGCCACCCGCGAAGCCTTTGGGCGTGTGCATTATCTCATCAATGCCGCAGGCGTGTATAAAGCAGGCGATATTAACGGTGTGGATGAATGGGATTGGCGCAGACAATTGGATGTCAACCTCACAGGGGCATTTTTTTGTAGCCAATTGATAGGGCGGGTGATGGGTGATGAAGGCGGCGGGGTCATCCTCAATTTTGCCAGCACCGTCCATACCCTCGACAGCGGTGTGGGATATATCGCCAGCAAACACGGACTCATCGGCATGACAGGGCAATTCGCCCGTGAATTTGCACCCAAAAATATCCGTGTGAATGTGATTTGTGTGGGCGATATTGAAGACAACGACCTCCCCACATCGGCACATAATTATTTGGGGCGCGTGGGGATGCCAGAAGAAGTGGCGGATGTTGCGTTATTTTTGCTCTCCGATGGGGCAACATTCATCACAGGGGCAAATATCCCCGTTGACGGCGGGATGAGGTAAATGATATGACACATACGGTATTGGTCATTGGCGCGACGGGTGGTTTGGGGCAGGCTTTTACAGAGGCATTGCTCAAAAAGGGAAATACTGTACTCATCGCAGGGCGTGACCGCGCCAAATTGGAGCAAATCCAAGCTACCACAGGCATAGCTCAATTTTTTGTGGTGGATATTCAAAATCCAGATAGTATCAGCCAATTGGTCACAACTGTGCTAAAAGAATATCCCCAATTGGATGTGGTGGTGAATGTCACAGGCTATGATGTCCGCAAACCATTTGCAGACCACACCCTAGACGATGTGACGCGCAGTTTGGATATAAACCTTAAAGGGGCAATCTGGTTAAGTTATACCGCATTGGCAGAGATGAAACACGGCGTTATCATCCATATAGGCGGATTTGCAGATGGCTATCTTGCCTTACCGTTTTATAGTGCCAATGTCGCAAGTCGGGCGGGGTTACGCGGATTTATTGATTCAATGAATCGGGAATTGCGTGGCGGAACGGTGCGCTTGGTGTATTTTTGCCCTAGCCCTGCTGATACAGAAGCAGAACGCCCTTTTCATGCCTTATGGAAGCAATTGGGTAGTCAGGTTGTCTCTGCTGAAGCTGTCGCACAGGAATTGCTAAAAGTCATCGAGAGTCCCAAAACAGTCTATGTCATGGGTGGGTGGCTCACACGCTTTTTTACCAAATTGAATGGATTATTCCCCAAATTGGCTAATGCACTTTTACTGAATCGGTATGGGCAGGTAATGAAGCAATTTTTTACGAAGTCGTAAATTCCTGCTTTATTTCAAGTATAAATAAATTTTTGAAGATGATTTGAGATGAAAATTTCTAATTAATCATCTTCATAGATTTAATTTATCTGTATTGGGGGCTATTTAAGATACTGTTAATATTTTATAAAATAGGTTCTAATCTACTCGTATCTATTGTCTATGTTTATAAAATTAAATATAATTTTATTATTGTTAATTTTATGATACATACATATAGAATAGGATATTTAGTGATGTTAAGGTTGCTCATCTTTATATTTACATCCTTACCTGCTGGATTAGCTTTTGAAGATGTACAGAGGTCACTCAATATTTTTGGCAATCAAACCACCCTGCGTCTAATTTTCGACATTTTTATAGGGTGTACGGCAGGATTCTTAGCATCACAAGCTGCCCCAAAATTGAATATAACAATTTCTAAATCACAAAGAGTCTCTCAAAATAGAAATTCTAGTAAATCTATTAATTTTGAAATCAGCGATTTAACACCGATTGCTATTTTATGTAGTGTAACAGGCTTTATAGCCATATATGCAACTGCAATTGATGTACTCGTTTTTATAAATCAAAAAATAAGTTGGGAAGTTCCTGTTTTATATTTTTTCGCCTGTTCATTAATGATTTTTTCATTTTGTGCCGTCATATCATTTATCGATGGGACAGCACAAGAAAAGGGAAATTTCATTAGTATTGCCTCTATAGGTGGCGCAATAGGAATAGGGGTTATTGTTGCTCAAGAAGTAACACTGGGTCAAGGGCTTATAGGAACATTATTTGAGTTTTTAGGTGGTTCATTATTAGCCTTCACAGTTATCGTTATCGGGATTTATATGACAGTGCTTTTGTATGATTTTGCCAGTATGATGAGTGATAGAAAACCTATAAGACGAGCATTTATCATGTTTTTTCTAGGTTATATTTCAATTGTCGCACTTTCTGTATTTGATGTTTGGCGTTGGCTAATTACTTTATAATCAATCTAAATAAAACTTGGCTCAATACCATATCCTTTGAGCCAAGCTATTATCCGTTTATATTTACGCTCGTCACGGAATTTATACCATTCACGAAGATTTTGAGTTTGAATAACATAATCAAAGCGTCCAAAAACGCCTTCCCATCCACTTAATGCAACATTGAGCAATTCACGATGATGTTTATCTTTCACTGTTTGAGTGAAGGCTTTCATATCTTCATAACCTTCACGCGAGTCTTGGCGGGGTAATTCGATGTAGTCGTCTAATATGGATAAATCATCTTCTTCATCGGGGCTGAGTAAAGCATCGTATTCTTTGCTATCAATGACTTTTCCTGTTTCACGATGAAGATAATAAGGGGAATTTGGCATCTCATCAGAATATTCAAAATACCCCATCAAAATATCTTTATTTAGCTTCATATTCGATAAACCCCTTTC
>JANRKU010000028.1:0-66740 GCA_033763335.1 bacterium | reverse complement strand
TTTAATGTCAATTTTGTGGAAAAAGCAGGCAAATCAGCCCCTTTAGTGGGCTTCAAAATCGAATAGCCATAGGTTTTGAACCTATGGCGGGGCAAATTGACGATTTTTGTCCCATTTTGAATTATCGGACAAGCCTTTTAGGGTGCTTTTACAAATCGGTTAGCCAGAGGTTTCAGCCTCTGGTAAGGAAAATTGCACAACTAGCAATCAAAGTGCAATGTGTGATATTATAAAAAATACATGCGCTTAAAAATAACTTAAAGGAGCAGTTTTCTGGACTCGCAAGAATTAGCAAGAACGATTGTAGAGTTGGTGGAAGATAAAAAAGCCACCAATATTGTGTTACTTAACTTGATGCCCGAAATTGCGGCGAATTTAGCCGATTGTTTCGTGATTTGTACGGGTACCAGTGACCGTCAACTAAAAGCCCTTGTAGACCACTTACGGGTGGAGCTAAAAGAAAGATTTAACTTGTTGCCGTCGTCGGTACAAGGAACGGGCGATAGTGGCTGGATATTGGTAGATTATAGCTATGTCATTGTACATCTCTTTTTAGAAGAGAAGCGCCTCTATTATAACCTTGAAGGGTTATGGCAAAAAGAAGCTCAGGTATTGCTGAGTATTCAATAATAGGGGCATCATATCACTGTATTGTGTGTAAGGGCGCAACATGTTGCGCCCTTACAGGTAAGCCTAGTTTTGACCACTATAAGCAGATTAAACCCCTTTAGGGTATGTATCCGCCAAAAACGCAGTATTAGCGTTTTTCAAAAATCCACGCATCGGTCACACGCGACCAAGAGACCAATTCGCTCTCATCAAAGAAATTTGCCACTTCGATTTGACCATTTTCCACACTATCTGACCCATGAACGAGGTTATACCCCACTTCGAGCGCAAAATCGCCACGAATTGTCCCTGCGGCGGCTTCGTGTGGGCGGGTTGCGCCGATGGTATTGCGGGCAGATAAGACGGCATTTGTGCCTTCGAGGGCAATTACCACGACTGGCGATGAGGTGATGTAATTGACTAAGCCTTCATAGAAGCCTTTGCCTTTGTGAATGGCATAATGTTTTTCTGCGAGTTCACGCGAGACTTGCATAAATTTCATGCCGATAATACGCAGACCACGCGCCTCAAAACGACGCAAAATTTCGCCTGTTAAGCCACGTTGTACGGCATCTGGTTTGATAATGATGAATGTACGTTCCAAAGTGAAAAATCCTCTCTCAATAAACAATGGGTAAACATGGTAAGGGCGCAATAATTTGCGCCCGTTTGAATAATTATGAGTGATATGGGCATGAATGACCATGCCCAAAATCATTAAAATTTATAGCAAGTTTAATGCACGACGATAGGTGTCGAGTGCTTGTTGCAAGCGTCCTTGTCGCATGAGACCATCGCCCAATACCCGATAAATACTGGCATTGGTCTTATTGCCCTCTTGCTTCACCATTTCTGATAGGTCGCTGACCACCATATCCAGCGCAGTATTGGCGCGGATGACAGCTTCATAAGCACCTAAACCACCCTCAAGGTCGCCAGATTGAATTTTGGCGCGGGCTTGTTGCAAGACCTGTGAGGCGTTGATATTGCCTGTTGGCACAGGGGCGGGTGATTGTGGTTTGACGACCACAGGGACGGGTGTTGGCGCAGGTGGGGTAAAGACAGGCACAGGGGCTTGCTCTTCGCCAACTGTTTCCAGTAACCAATCTGGCACATCTTCGGTGTTTTCTATCCCCGCTTCGTTGAGCCAATCGGGGAGGGGTTCATCTGCCATGATGACAGGGGCTTCGTCCTCTGTCTCACGCAACCAATCGGGCAAATCGCTGATAGGTTGTGCCACTTCTACAGGAGTGACAGGGGCAGATGTATCCATCCAAGAGGGGACGCTTTCTAATTCGCCCATTGGAAGGGGTTCATCTTCAAACATATCGTCTAGGACGGCATCCATCGAAATGGGTTCATTAGAGAAAATGACTTCTTCATCGCTAATATTGCCCATTGCCACTTGGCGTTCTAATTCAAACGCCTCGACCCACGGGTCGCTCATATCCACTTCGATTTCTTCGGTGCTAAGGGGTGATGAAGCGGGTTGGAATAGCGATTGCACCTTATCAGATTCATCAGATAGGGTATCGGTCAACCAATCGGGCATATCACCCGCAACGGCTTCTGCTTCTTCTTGTAATGGGCTGGCTTCGAGCAACCAATCGGGCATATCGCTGGTGGGTTCTGGGGCGATGAGCGCATCGAAATCAATTTCGACAGGTGCGCTAGTTGTCCCACCCATTTCTGGGGGCAATCCAACTTGTTCCACAAGCCAATCGGGGATATTTGCTTGGATGGGTTCTTCTTCGTCCTCGTTGATATAATCTGGGACTTGGCGTTTTGAGCCTTCTTCGAGCAATTTGTCCATCCAACCCTTCATATCATCGGGGTCACTGATGCCCTTATTGAGTTTTTGGAGCATATCATCATTGGTGACATCTTTGGGTGATACAAATGATTGGGGTGGTACTTTGGTATTTTGGGATGTGGCAAGGCTATCGAGCCATGCGACAGGGTCGGTGGCATCGAGCGCGGCTTGGTCTAAATTATCTACACTATCAAAATTGAACGGGTCGTTTTCTGGTGAGACAAAATTGGGGTCTAATGCCAATTCTGGCAAATCCATCTCTGGACGGGTGATGAGTTCTTCATCACTCACACCTTGCCGTTTGGCGAGGCTTTCGAGCCATTCAATGGTGTTACCTGTATCAGGCGTGGTGACGGGTTTGTCATCGAATATCGAATCGAATGGATTATCGGTGACGGCTGTGGTGTTACCTGTGTTGTTGCCTTCATTGACCAAATTGTCGAGCCAATTCACAGGGTCAGTGTTGCCTTCTGCCAAGCCTGCCAAATCACCAAAGCCCTCTAGTTCAAAATTGGGCAAATCGAGGTCGAGGTCTTGCAGGCTATCGCCCAGACCAGATAAATCGAATTCTGGAAATTCATTGGGCAGTTCATTATTTGTGCCAGATGCCAAACCAGATAGCCAATCATCTGTGGCAGGAATCGCCTCAAAAACGGGTGCTGGTTGGGTGGGTGAATCTTCTAGCACAGGCAAATCGGTCTGTGATGGTGGTGTGAAGGGTGTTTTGCCTTGTGGCTTCGATGATTTTTGTGCGGCTTTTTTGGCATTTTCTTCTGCTTGTTTTTTCTCCCATTGTTCGGCGGTCATGCCGTAGGGGATGTAATTGTCTTTGATGTCCACGCTGGTGGGGTCTATCTCTTGTACCTGTGGACGGTCAGATTCGTTGCTGATGATGCCTTCTGTCGCGCCCTGACGGACGGCGAGGGTTTCCATCCATGCCATAATTTGTTCTGGGGTCATGGAATCGAAATCGGGTGTGGCATCGGCGGCGGGTTGAGTCGCCACAGGGGTTGGTGCGGGTGTTGGGGCAGGGGGAGGTGGCGCAGAAACAGGTTGAGGGGTAGGGGCAGATGCCTTTTTTGCCTCTTTTTTGGCATTTTCTTCTGCTTGTTTTTTCTCCCACTGTTCGGCAGACATGCCGTAGGGGATGTAATTGTCTTTGATGTCCACCGTAGTCGGGTCAATTTCTTGTACCTGTGGACGCGAAGACTCATCACTGATGATGCCTTCTGTCGCGCCTTGACGTATGGCGAGCGTTTCCATCCATGCCATAATTTGTTCTGGGGTCATGGAATCGAAATCTGGGGTGTTATCCTCTGGGGGCATGTAAGCTACCTTTCCAGCACATGAGACTTCATCCTATTAACTAAGGTGTGCATTAAAAATTATCTCTTAAAAAATCGGGTTCATCGCCGTTATCATCGCGCAACCAATCGGGTAAATCATCATCATCGTCGTCGTCATTACTACCGTTGGATGTTGCAGTTGGCGATGGTGTATTTTGTACCTGACTAATCGGTTTGATGCCTGTTGATGGTGGTTGAGATTTGCCCAGCCATGCGGGGGGGCGAGAGAACGCCCAAGTCCGTTTTGGCGCGGATGTGGTGGTTGGTTTGGGTGCTTCTGGCTTCACAATGGTGGTGGCAGAAGGCATGGTCATGGGTGGTAGGTTAACCTCTGCTTCGACAATTTTGTTGAGCCATGCAAATTTGGCGCTGGCGGTGGCAATCGCTTCTTCACTGAGGAAACTCTGTTCCACTTGGGCATCTTCATCGGCATCATAATCAATATCCAACCCCGGTACGAGCGCATTGAGCCAATCTGGGGCGTTTTCTGCGGGGGTATGTAGGGATGTGACTTCATCACCCAACCCTGATGTGGCAATTCCCGCCAAAACAGGCACGGTTTCGTCAAATTCGCCCACAGGGGCTTCTTCTTCGGTGAACCATGTCGTGCTTTCTTCTTCGGAGATTTGGTCATCATCATCGCCCAAACCAGATAACCATGATGGGGTTTCTTCTGCTACAGGAGATTTTTCATCATCTTCTTCTGCTAACCAGTCGAGGTCACGGTCTGTTTCTTCTTGTGGACGTGCATCCATCAACCAATCGGGCGCATCTTCTGTTATGAGGTCGTCATCGCCCAAATCATCCGATAGGAAGTCTAAGTCTGCCTCTACATCTTCTACAGTGGCTTCTGTGGGCTTCATACTGGTGAGCCAATCGGGTGTTTCTTCTTCATACTCAGTAAGTTCATCGGTGAGTTCTGCGAAACTGAACGCATCATCGTCTGCTTCTTCTGTAGATTCATCCTCATCATCAGCCGACATGCTGGTGAGCCACGCAGGGGTTTCTTCTTCATCTGGTTGTTCATCAGTGAGTTCGGCAAAACTGAAGGCATCATCAGATTCTTCTGTAGATTCCTCGTCATCAGCGAGTCCTGCGAAGCTGAACGCATCATCGGCTTCTTCTGTGGATTCATCCTCATCATCAGCCGACATACTGGTGAGCCAGTCTGGGGTATCTTCTTCTTCTGGTTGTTCATCTTCGATAGAGGCTACAGCACCCACGCCAGATAACCAATCGGGTGTTTCATCGGCTTCTATATCCTCATCAGATAATTCTGCAAATGCGAAATCATCTTCTGTGGTTTCTTCGGTGGATGGGGTAGAGATACCAGACAACCAATCTGGTGTTTCCTCTTCTTCTGGTTGTTCATCTTCGATAGAGGCTACAGCACCCACGCCAGATAACCAATCGGGTGTTTCATCGGCTTCTATATTCTCATCAGATAATTCTGCGAAGGCAAAATTATCCTCTGCGGTTTCTTCGACAGATGGGTCAGAGATACCTGATAGCCAATCTGGGGTATCTTCTTCTTCTGGTTGTTCATCTTCGATAGAGGCTGTGGTAACACCAGATAACCAATCGGGCGTGTCGTCTGTTTCTGCTACAGCGTCATTTGATAATTCAGTGAAGGCAAAATTATCTTCTGATGTTTCTTCAACCGATGGGTCAGAAATGCCAGACAGCCAATCTGGGGTATCTTCTTTTTCTAATTCGTCATCTTCGATAGAGGCGGCTGTACCCATGCCAGATAACCAATCGGGTGTGTCGTCTTCTGTGACCAATTCGTCATCATCCAGCAAGAAATCATCATCGGTTTCTTGTTTCAAATCGGCAAAATTCATACCGATATTGGTCGCTTCTGGGTCGAATGTCGCTTCGGTGGATGAGGCAGAAACACCCGATAACCAATCTGGTGTTTCATCTTCTGCTACTGTTTCGTCTAGGGTGTCATCAGACAGGAAATCGAAATCATCTTCCGCCACAGGAGTCTGTGCTGGCTTCATATCTGCCAACCAGTCTGGGGTATCTTCTGCAACGGCTTCGTCTAGGGTGTCATCGGATAAGAAATCGAAATCATCTTCTGCCACAGGCGTTTCGGTTGGTTTCATATCTGCCAACCAATCGGGTGTTTCATCTGCGTCAGCTTCTTCATCCATATCACCAAAATTCATGGCGATATTGGTCGCATTGGGGTCAAAATTGGCTTCTGTGGGCTTCATATCCATAAGCCAATCGGGTGTTTCTTCGTCGTTGGTGTCTTCAAACGAAAAATCATCATCGCTTGTTGGTTGTGAATCTGAGAGCCAATCTGGAAAATCATCTGAGGAATTGTCTAACATAGTGTCCTGCCAATCTTCGTCAGTTGCTGATGAAGGCATATTGAGTGCAGAGACCAGTGAATCGGTATTGCCTGTTAGGTCTTCCATGCTCAACATTTCATCCAGTAAGCTGTTATCATCTTCCCACGAAGAGACACCTGTTGGTGTTGTCGCGGTGGGGAGGGGTGTTTCGTCTTCTTCGACAAATTCAATATCACTGCCACGCATCCATGCCATTGGGTCGTCTGCATCATTGACCAACATTGAATCGTCATCCTCTGCAAAAGAATTTTGCAAAGGTGTTTCATCAGTCATTTCGACACCGCTATCGCGTAACCACGCCATGGGGTCGTCATCATCAGCACTTTTGAGGATGGTAGAATCTACTTTTTCGTAGGGTGTAAACACATCTTCATCTGGTTCATCGGTCAATTCAATGCCACTGGCATGTAACCAACTCATGGGGTCGTTGGGGTCTAGGGCTTGGGTTGGTGCTTTGGTCAGGTTGAGCATATCGGTGCTGAGGGCGTTGTTGTCTACAATTTCGATACCACTCTCTTTTAACCAACCCAGTGGGTCGTGTTTATCGCTGGCGTGAATGGCATCTTCTTCATCATCGGTTGTTTCTGATGGCATATCCGTGAGCCATGCCATGACCTCATCGGGTTCATCTGGGGTTTCATCGGCATCTGCACCAAAAAGGTCATCAAAATTGATTTCTTCTGTAGGAACGGCTGATTGCTCATTGTTTTCGCTATCAAATTTGGTCAACATGCCCGTCAGACCACTACGCTTGCGCGTATTTTCTGGGATATGTGTCTCTTCTGCGCTCACAGGGCTGGTCGGTTCATCGAGCCATGAGAGGTCGTCATCATCTAAATCAATATCGAGGAGTTGCTCGGTATTCAGGCGTAAGGTGGGGTCGTTGACTCCACCTGCTGACCAATTTTCATCTTCCAATTCAATGATAGGGTTTTGCCCATCATCAATTTGAGTGAGCCAATCGGGTTTTTGGTCGCTGAGGGTTTGCCCAATTTTCTTATAATCGGCTTCGGGCAATTCTACGAGGTCGTCTGGGGCGGGATGTCCTTGTGCCAAACGGATGGCGAGATAGGGGTCTAGTGCCTCTACCACGCTCAAATAGCGTTGGGCATCTGATGGGCGTTGCTCAGAGAGCCACACTTCGGTCATGATGTAATTGGCATCAAGACAATCGGGCAACACATCCAATACATCCAATGATGTTTCGGCGGCGGCGACCACATCTCCCGATTCCCGATAAACTCGCGCCAACATGAGGCGCAAATCTACCCGTTGTGGGGTTTGTTTGAGGGCATTTTTAAGCACTTGGATGGCTTGTGGATAGAGTTGATTTTTGGCATATTGCCGACCAACAGCACCCGCCGTCAATTGGAGGCGCACATTGGATATATTTTTATATGCCTGATACAAATCGCGCAATTCGTTGATGATGGCTTCGTTGTTGGGGTCTTGTTCGTAGGCGCGTTCCAAATGCCACAAGGCTTCATCTGGTTTTTTGGCGCGTTGATATACCTTGCTCAAGCCCATGTGTGCCATTTTATCATCTGGGGCAAAGCTCAAGATACGGCGCAGGGTATTATGGGCTTCATCCCAACGGTTTGCACCGACTTCGGCTCGTCCCAAACGGCGATAGGTCGCCAAATTTTTTGGCAACAAACTCAAAATATGGCGACTATGAAAAATCGCCTCATCGTAGTATTCATCCTCTAAAAGAGTATCTATTTTTGCCAAATATTGTTTCAAATTGAGTGTGGACATAAACCCATCTTTGCCTATCGCTTTGCCACGCCTTTTATCACAGAATTATAACACATAATCCCACAATGCCGTATTGATAAAATCTGCCTAACTATGGCACATTTGAGGCTATTCGGCAAGTTCCTTTAACAAGTTGATATATATTGAGGAGATTTTGATGCTCAAAGTGCCTTTTTTGCTCTGTATGATGTGTCTATATCTGGTCATAAACGCCAATCCACAAGGTATTTTGGTGGTAAAGGCGCAACATGTTGCGTCCCTACAGGTGAATGAACCTACTTCTTATCCCACACTCGAAGATTTTTGGGATGGGCGTGCCGAATGGGTGCTTGAACGCGCTGATGTTGGTTTGCCGATTGGTGAGAGTGATACAGTAAATTTGGGTGGGGGGAATTATCGGTCTTATCTCCATGCCAGTTATCAATCGGCGGGTGTTGTAGATTCGTGTGGTGAGCCTGTCGCATTTCCGGGATGTTTGACGGTGTGGAATAGTAGCGATGGTGGCGAAAATTTTTCGATTGCCAGTGGGGTATGCCTGATTCCCTGTACCCAATGCCCATGCGATGACCAGCGCGACCATCATGGCAACACCATCCACAATACACGGGCGGCGGCACAGCAATATCCCCGTGTGGTTTATGATGGCGAATGGTGGTTTATGGCGTATGAATGGCATTCACAGGTGATTGTGCGCCGTTCTGAAGATGGGTTGGTGTGGTCAGATTGGCGGTATGTTGTGACCCCTGGTGGGACATACCCCAGTAGCCTATCAGCCTGTAGCCCGATTGAACAAATTGGGACACATCCCAACATACGCGGACAGGCAGAAGATTGTCTGGTGGGCGCACCGCCCGGTATTTATATCGAAGGGGATATGCTTTATGTATTTGTGGCGGCGGGGTCTGCACCGTCTAACATGCGGTGTTATGTGGGTGATAAAAATGCCGATTTGGGGCAATTGCGCCTATGCAACACTGACCCGTTATTCAGTGGCGCATCCACCTATGGCGATGTCTCGGTTTTTGGCGCGGATGCCAATGCCTTCTTCGATTTTCGGTATGTGAGTTCTGCTGAAATCCTCAAAGTGGGGGAGCATTATTATCTGTTCTATGAGGGGATTCGCGGACCCAGTGAATTGGAATTTGGGCGCGATAATCAATTTGGGTTAGGATTGGCGCGGTCGGTGGGAAATGCGATTGATGGCGAATGGGAAAAATATCCGCAAAATCCCATTTTGGGCGATATGGCAGATAATTGGGGTGTTGGTCATGCTGACGTATTGGTGGTTAATGGGCAAACGGTGATGTACACGGCGACATCGCAGACCACACGGGGAAAATATGTCTTGGCGTGGAAATGATGTAAGGGGTGTTTTCATTGATAGGTGTATGCGGTAGTGGCATGATATATCATGTCACTACAACATCTCTAAAATAGGCAATTTTGTAAGGGCGCAACATGTTGCGCCCTTACGGTTAATGCGTGGTTGGTTGAATTTCTGGTTTTATCACAGTGGGCGGTGCGCCGATGATGGGTGTTAGGGCAGGGGTGAGTGCCGCATCCAACGCCGTGGTCAAATCATCCACCAAAATGAAGTGTAACGTATTACGGACTTCATCTGGCAATTCATCTAGGTCATTTTTATTCTTGCGGGGCAAAATGACCGTGTCCACACCGAGCCGATGCGCCGCCAACACTTTTTCTTTAATCCCGCCGACTGGCAAAATTTTGCCCTGTAGGGTGATTTCACCCGTCATGGCGACATTACGCCGTGTGGGGCGGTTGGTCAGCAGTGATGCGAGTGCTACGGTGAGCGTCACACCCGCCGATGGTCCGTCTTTGGGGACAGCGCCTTCTGGCACATGGATATGAATATCACTGTTGGCATAAAAATCGGCATCAATGCCCAATTCACCCGCTTTGGCGCGGATGTAGCTCAGGGCGAGTTTGGCGCTTTCTTGCATGACATCGCCCAATTGCCCTGTGATTTGGAAACCCTTACTGCCAGCCATGCGTGTCGCTTCGATGAACAAGACATCCCCACCAACAGGTGTCCATGCCAACCCTGTGGCAACACCCGGTAAGTCGGTGCGTTCTTCAATCTCGGTACGATACCCATATTTGGGGTTTCCGAGCAATTCACGCGCCATCTCTTTGGTGATAATGACCTTGCCTGTATCACCAGATGCGACTTTCGTCACAATTTTACGAGCGATACGCCCAATTTCGCGCTCTAAGGTGCGTACACCGGCTTCGCGGGTATATTCACGGATAATTTCGAGCAAGACATCATCGGTAAATTCGATTTCTTCTGGATGTAACCCATTTTCACGAATTTGCCGTCTGACCAAATATTGAGAGGCGATTGCCAATTTTTCTAGTTCAGTGTAACCACTGAGCTTAATCACTTCCATACGGTCAAGCAATGGACCGGGGATGGTGTCGAGGTCATTGGCGGTGGTGATGAACAACACTTCGCTCAGGTCGAATGCCACATCCAGATAATGGTCGCGGAATTCTGAATTTTGCTCTGGGTCTAATACTTCGAGCAGGGCGGCGGCGGGGTCGCCACGGAAATCACGCCCCAATTTATCAATTTCATCGAGCATGATGACGGGGTTGCGTGTTTCGACACGGCGGATGGTCTGCAAAATACGACCGGGCAACGCACCGATATAGGTACGGCGGAAGCCACGAATTTCGCTTTCGTCCCGAATACCACCCAAGCTCATGCGGATAAATTTGCGTCCCATGGCACGCGCAATCGAAGCCCCAAGCGAGGTTTTACCCACCCCTGGAGGTCCAACAAAGCACAAAATTGCGCCCAGACGGTCTTTACGCAGATAATCTTGGTCTTTGGTCAAAAATTCCTTTTCGCGGTCTTTTTTGATTTTGCGAACCGCCAAAAATTCCAAGATGCGTTCTTTGATGTCTTTTAGCCCATAATGGTCTTCATCCAACACCTTGCGGGCGTTGGCGATGTCGAGTAAATCATCTGACCGTTTTGACCAAGGCAGGTGAACCATCCAATCCAAATAGGTACGGATGACACCATATTCTGCTGATGAAATAGGCAACCGTGAGAGGCGGTCTAATTCGCGTTTTGCCTCTTTGTGTGCCTCTTCTGGCATTCCAAGTGACTCAATTTTTTCGCGGAATTCTTCGACTTCTGCCTGTTGGTCGTCGCTTTCGCCTAATTCGCGTTGAATGGCTTTGAGTTGTTCGCGCAGATAATAATCGCGTTGGGTTTTTTCCATCTCGGATTGTGCTTCCGATTGGATTTTGCGCCCCAATTCCAACACATCCAATTCCTTCGCCATCGTATCGGATAGCAGGCGTAATTTGCTTTCTGCTGTCTTTTCTTCGAGGATAGCTTGGGCTTTATCCAAATCCATCCGCACATAGGTTGAAATGGCATAGACCAATTGCAAGGGATTTTCTGTGTTCAGGGCAGAATTGACCAATTCACTGGGGATATTGGGCAATAAATCTGCCAGACGGCTAAATTGGTCAGTGATTGTCCGCATAAGGGCTTCGGTTTCGAGGTTAGTCTCTACCGTTTCTTTATCGAAACTGACTTTTGCCGTTAAATAAGGTTCTTTTTCGAGATATTCATCAATCCGAATCCGCGCTTGGCATTGCACCAAAATGCGAATCGTGCCATCTGGGGCGCGGAAAATGCGTTGAATATAAGCCAGTACCCCAATGGGATAAATATCGTCTGGAGAAGGGGTATCGAGTTCGGGCTTTTTGGATGTGAATAGCCCGATGAGGCGGTCTTTGCTCATGGTGGCATCAATCAACGCAATGCTACGGGGTTGCCCAACTGTTAGGGGAACAGCCGTTTGCGGATATGCCACTAACCCACGCAGGGGCAAAATGGGTAACGCTTCGGGTAATTTGGTCTGTTCTTCGTCATCGCCGTCCCAGTCTTCGCTGGCGGATGTGTCGTCTGGTGAGAAGAATTGCATGTTAAATTTTCGCATATCACCTCAATATTTATTGACAATACATTCATAAAGATAACACGTATCCGTAAGATATAGGTTAGAAATAACCAAAATTTGAAGGTTTGTTGCCTTTATCGCTAATTTTGGCTATGATATAAAGAAATAGTTGGTAAGAAGTTTGTGATTTATATGGAAAATGCGATAAATCTCACCGATTCGGTGACATTATTTCAGCAAATTGAATTATTTGGAGGGCTGTCTTCTGCTCAATTGGAGCGCATTGCTTTATTAAGTATATGTGAAGCCTATATGAACGAGGCGGTGATTTTTCTTCAGGCGAGCCACCCCGATGCGATGTATATCGTGGCAGAAGGTCAGGTTGCCGTTATTGTAGATGACATCCCCACGGTTTATTTGGGACGTGGGCAGGTGTTTGGCGAAATGGCATTGGTAGATAGTGGCGTGCGCTCTGCGACCATTCAGGTAGTAGATGATGGCACACTGCTTTATCGGCTATCTATCAACAAATTCTTGGCACTTTGCCAAGAAGACACTGCCATTGGCTTTTTACTCATGCGAAATATTGCCAAAGATTTGTCGTTCAAGTTGCGCCATCGTCACCTAGATTCATCAGACTCGTGAGGGAAAGAAAGATGATATACAAAGTGAGCTATGTTGTGCAGGGGGGCGATTTTCCGGGTGCTATTAAAAACGAGACCGAAATGCCCACCATTGGGATGCGTGTTCGGGTTGGACCGCGCTTCTTTCGCGTGGTAGAAGTCTATGAGATGATGCCCCCACGCGATGGATTTCAGTTTATCCATGTGGTGGTCGCCGCCGAGCATGAAGTTGCGTTTTCGTAATTGGATAGTGCCTTAAAACTCAAATTCATCAAAATCTTTGCAGAGGGTAATTTCTCCGCTATAGGCTTCTGCCGCCTCGCCTACCAATGGGGTAGGGTCTGTGTTCCATACTTGATAATGAATGAGATACAATGATTTTGCGCCGACAGCAGTGGCTACTTCACCTGCTTGGCGAGCTGTGCTATGCCCTGGTGGTGGACCAGCCGCTTCATGGATGAGCAAATCTGCGCCTTGTGCCAATTTATACAAGTTGGGGGTGGGTTCTGTGTCACAGCTATATGCCATGACCTTGCCCGAAATTTTATTGACCACGCGCAAGCCGATGGTGGGGACAAAGTGCTTGACTGTCCATGAGGTTATCAGAAACTCGTCGTTTTCCATCACCCGTGCTTCATCACGTTCACTGATACGGTGAAAGGTGGTGTTATAAAAATTGGGAAATTCCTGCCAGCCAAAGCTCATCATCATATCTTCAATGCGGTTGACACAATGATGCAAACCATAAAAACGCAGTGGCGATTGCCTACCCAATAGCCACATGTGCATGAGCATATTTGGCACACCCGACACATGATCGGGATGAAAGTGGGTGAGGATGACATCGCGTAAATCTTCGTCATCCACACCCAAATCTTTGATTTTACCCAACGGATTTGACCCCGCATCAATCAATACAGGGGTGCCTTTGTCGCCGATGAGGAGTATGTGTGTATAGTCGTGTTGGGCATCGTTGACCGCCGCCGCCGACCCTAAAATGATAATTCGAGCCATAAAAACGCCCTAATGAATACTTATGCGAGTTAATTATGACCTCATTATATCAGATAGCACACAGGCGCAAGCCCAAAATTGATATTTAGAACTGGTCGAACATGATGTCGTTGCCATCTGGGTCTTTTAGGGTGATATGAGCAGGTCCTGTGGTGGTCTCATCGGCTTCTAGGATGAGGGGAATCCCCGCCGCTTTGAGGTGTTTTTGGATAGCACGGACATCAGGCGGGTGGAAGGTGAGCAGATTTTCATCGAACATGCCCTGAAATAAGCCGATTTTTATATCGCCATTTTTGAGCATGAGCCAATTTTCTTCTTCTTTGCCATCAAAGACGACAAAGCCGAGTGTTTCATAAAACTTCCGAGAGGCTTGCAAATCTTTGACAGTCAATGCGGGGTAAAAACTACCAACATTCATTGTGATACTCCGTTCTGTAATCCGCTATTTTGTTTTGAACGATAATTCTAGTATATGCAAATTACAGAACGGTGCAAGCCCCCTAAAATTAGGGTTTTTACATCATGCCTAATGCCCATAATGCGATGCGTGGGGTGATGATGGATTCAATCACCGCCGCGATTAACAAACCGGGCAAAATGATGCCGATGAACAATTTAATCGAATCGCCAAGCCGTACTGTCCACGCATGACCAACGGTGCTTCCCTTTGGCGGACGGGTGACAACTGCGCCCATAGCCAGAGATGATGCCGATGCAATCAGCAATACCGTTAATTCGATGATGCCGTGTGGCAAAATGCTCCCCGCGAGGATAATCGGGTTATAGCCAGCCACAAACACTGTGCCAGAGATGTATCCCAGAACCGCCAATGTAATCGGCGGTATGACCAAGCCCATCACCCCAAATGAGAATGTCCCTAGCAAAAAGGTGAGGATAACCACGCGGATATTTTGGTCTATGATGAATCCCATCGGCACGACTTCTACACGAAAAACAAATTCATGCAATTGACCACGCGCACTTAATAATACGTCTTGTGAGGGCAATGGCAGGCGATAGGCGGGAAGCATGGCTACCAATGCACCTGCAACAAAGGCAATGATAAAAACAATCCCCGTGATTTTGATGGCGGGGCGAATTTGCGATAGGCTATAGGGGATAGCCTTTGTATAAAATTGCACGATATTTTTGGCGGGTGTGCCAGAGGCATCTACTGCACGGGCATAACGGAATACTTTGCCAAAAAATCCGCGAATATTGAGGCGGTCTATGATATTACCGAGCAATTCTTCGCGGTTAAAAATACTGTTGCCCACGCGCAAAAATAATACTGCTACCACAATCATCCCAATAATAATCGCCCATAATGCCCCAATCCCACGAGGCGATTCGGCATCTGGTGCCATAAACATGATGATACTCTCCCCTTGAATGAGGAGCGCCATAGGGATGATGATAAAACTCGCCAGCAAATTCGCCGCACGGGTGCTATTGGTTTGGCTACTGACCACCACCGCGCCCGCCACCATCACCAATGCCTGCACCCCTGTGAGGATGAGGATTTGCACCACCAATAAAAATTCGGGTCGCCATTGATAACTGCCAAAAAACAGCGATAGCATATAGACACCCATCCCGCCAAAACTAGACAGCAGGGGCGGAATCATCGCCGCTAATGTTTTGCCAATATACAATTCCGTATTGGTCAATGGAGTGCTGAGGAGGGGTTCTAGGCTACGGCGTTCTTTTTCGCCGACAAACGTCTCTAGCGCAATGACCAACGAAATAGATATGGGGAAAAATCCGACAATCATCAGCAAAAATGGCACAGTGCGCTCACCGATGAGTCGTGCGCCAAAGCTATCAACATAATTGGTGAATTGGGTTGCGACAAATTGTGCCAAAAATGGAAACATAAAGGTGAGGATGATAATTGGGGCTAAAATGCGCCAATCGCGGAAACTATCCGACACTTCGCGCCGTGTGATGATGAGGGCATTGCCCATGACACGGCGAAAATCGGTAAGCGGATTGCTGACGATTTTGCGGGTGCTTGGGGGTGTAGTGGTATTCAATTCCAGTGGGGGGGTAATGGTTGTCATTTTAACTCAAGTCCTCCGTTTTGCCTTCATCTTCTGTGACCACGCGCAAATAAATATCTTCTAGGGTCTTGGTGACAGGGGCTAGGGTGATGACCTCTATGCCGTGTCCCATTGCTTGGCGTAACACATTGGGGTTATCGTTTTGGGGTTGCGCGGTACGATACCGAATCCAATCCACGCCCGATTCTTCGACAGTGACCATATCTGATAATTCTTTAGCAAATCCGTTTAATTCACCTTTGACGCGCAATTCCATAGTCGGGTCGCCCACAAATTGACGGGAGAGTTCTTCAAATGTGCCAGAGGCGATAATTCTGCCCCGTCTGATGATGGCGATTTTATTGGCTAGGGCTTGTGCTTCGGTGAGGTTATGGGTGGTGATGAGGAAGGTGCGTGATTCTTTTTGCAATTCAATGATGGCATCTCGTACTTGCTTGGCGCTCACAGGATCCATAGCGGATGTCGGTTCATCCAGCAATAACACAGGCGGATTATGCAACATGGCACGCACCAATGCCAATTTTTGCTTCATGCCTTTGGAATATTCCCCCAGTCGCTTATCGAGCGCGAAGGTCAATCCAAATTGTTCCATGAGCGATGAGGCGCGTCTGCGCGTTTCGTGTGGGTCAATGCGATAGACCCGTCCAAAAAACATGAGATAGTCCATGCCCTTCATACGTTCATATAAACCGTGTTGTTCGGTCAAGACACCCACATGCGCCCGTACTTCTGCGGGAGATTCTGATACTTCGTAGCCAGCGATGCGGGCTGTGCCAGATGTAGGTTGCAAAATGGATGTCATCATGCGGACGGTGGTGGTTTTGCCTGCGCCATTAGCACCGAGTAATGCCAACACAGAACCAGCAGGCACAGTGAGGTTAATATTGTCTACAGCGCGGAATGTGCCAAAATCTTTGGTGAGGTTGTGACATTCTATCATCGTATTTTTCTCATCAGTTAACTTCAACTACAAATATAATAACAAACTATCCTCATTTTAATCTGAAATGGTACTTGCATTTCTACCCAGTTATGAGGGGTTTGTATTCACTTTCACAGCATATCACAGATTTTCGTGAGGCTAGATGAAGATTTGGTAGGGGGATGTTGCCGATGTCGGTGATGTGGCATAAAATAAATAAAAAAGGTGAGGAAATATGCCATGTCATTACAAACAATGATTCAAGAAGTCCAAGTGTTATCGCCAGAAGAACGCAAACAATTGATGCACATTTTGTTGGATTTAATCATTGAACCAACTCAACCAGAGCCAGAACTTAGCCAACGGAGTTTGTTGGAATTTAGAGGATTGGGCGCACATTTATATGATGGCACTGATGCCCAAGAATATGTAAATCAATTGCGTAGCGAGTGGGATGACCGCCCATGAAAATTTTTGATGCTCTTCGTAATATCACTATATTAGCGATAGAGACTGCCCCATTTATTTACTATGTGGAAAATCATCCTGTTTATAGTAATAAAATCAATCATATTTTCCAGATTATTGAGGCAAACGGCATAAAAATCACTACATCAGCCATTACACTCACTGAAACTCTGATGAAACCGATGAAAGTTGGTGATTTACAAGTTGAAAATAATTATCGTGAGTTACTGACTCGCCATAAAACTATACAATTATTTTCTGTAACCCCAAATATTGCTGAAAATGCGGCGCGATTGCGGGCGCGATATAATTTGCGTACTCCAGATGCACTTCATATTGCTACGGCAATTGAATCGAAGAGTGACGCATTTTTAACAAATGATTTGGCATTAAAGCGAATTGTTGAAGTGCGTGTGTTGATATTAGATGAGCTAGAAATCAATTAGCGATGAGGGATATTATTGCCAATGAGAGAAAAAAATAGGGTGTAATGACTACACCCTATTTTGTATAACAGGATTAAAAAACGAAATTAGGCGTTTTTTGGTGTTTCTACCACGGTTTCTTCTTTTTTCTTTTTTGCAGGACGTTCTGTGATGGGGTCGGGCATGGCATCATCGTATTTATAACCTGCGGGCAGGGCATTGCGACGATTCATCACCAATAATCCGAGTGCGACCACAAAACTGACCGCACATACCGCTTGCGACACATTGATACCACCACTTAGGGTGAGGTCAATGCGGAGGAATTCGAGTGCGTAACGAATAACAGCATATTGGATG
This sequence comes from bacterium, assembly GCA_033763335.1. GTDB lineage: Bacteria > Chloroflexota > Anaerolineae > Aggregatilineales > Phototrophicaceae. The sequence continues at coordinate 49,029 of JANRKU010000028.1, read as the reverse complement.
ACATACAACAGGGCAAATTCACCCACGCGGAAATTATTTCTGCGGTTGTTGAATAACCATATTAGCACCAAGAATGCGACAAAGCTCCAGATGGATTCATACAAGAACATGGGGTGGAAGCCTTGCCCATAATATTCGATACCATTATATGGGGCAGGGGGATTGGCGATTTGCAAGCCAAACGATGACCCTGTGGGGATGCCATACAGTTCTTGATTGACATAATTTGCCCAACGACCAATGGCTTGACCCAATGGCAACACGATGGCGGCAATATCCAACCATGCAGGCAAACGCAGTTTGTTGCGACGGATATAGATATATGCACCCAAGAAACCGCCCAAAATTGCACCAAAGATGCTCAATCCGCCCGACCAAATGGCGATTGCACCACCATCGGTATTGAAGAAATTGGCAAAATACCATGCGGTATCGCGTCCGATTTCGGTGGATGACAATGGGGGGAACAATACAAACCACAGCCGTGCAAAAATAATGCCCGGAATAATTGCCCATGTGAGCGCACCATAGACGTGTTCTGGGTCACGTTTGGAGCGTTTGGCAATATTCACCGCCACAAAGGTCGCCACCAACATCGCGGCAACGATGATGATGCCATAGTAACGGATTTGTACCGAGCCGATTTGAATAAACTGACTTTGAAATTCCATAAATTAATTAATCCTCTCTCTTTGCGTGTTTCAGCAAGTGATAGACATGCGCCATGCGTTGGATGCTGGTGATGTTTGTACCAATCGCCAAAATCCACAAGCCGATGTCTAGTATGGGTATTCCCCCTAATGTGGGGATAAATAACACAATGAGCATCATTATGACACGTTCTAGCCGTGAGAAAAGACCGATTTTTACATCAAGCCCCAAACCTTCCCCTCTGGCACGGGTATAACTGACCATAAAGCTCCCAATTAGCCCCAAAAGGCACGCGATGAGCATCTCAAAGCGGTCTTGTGTGGCGAAAAAATAAGCAAACCCACCGAACAATGCCCCATCTGCATACCTATCGAGCGTTGAATCCCAAAATTTGCCAAAATCCCCTTGACGCTTCATCGCACGCGCCACTGCACCGTCTAAGGCATCAAATGGCAGGCTGATGAGCAGTAAAATTCCTGCCACAGCAAAATTGCCATTGGCGATGAAAATCGCGCCAATCAGAACACCGATAAACCCGACCAGCGTCACCATATCGGGATGAATCCCGCGTTGATGAAGTGCCATACCAAGCGCATTGAGCAAGGATTGGGCTTTTGCGCGGGCAAAATCGGTGCGTGTTTTAGGTGTATTGGTCATCAGTCAGTTTCTATCTTGCCAATGATGGCATTTTTACGGTATAGTTTAGGTACACATTTCGGGGTGTAGCGCAGCCCGGTAGCGCGCTTCGTTCGGGTCGAAGAGGTCATGAGTTCGAATCTCATCACCCCGACAACATATCATACAAAAAAACACCCATCTCGTACAGGATGGGTGTTTTTTGATTTTATCCCTCTTGTATCACACGCCACATAATGAGTGTCGCGCCGATTCCCAATATCACGGTGAGGATGCTCAACACTTGCATATTCCCGCCCAACGCCACATATAAAATTCCGCCCAACCATGCCCCACCCATACGCCCAATGGCAGAGGCACTGGCGCTGGCAGTCATCATTAAAGCGCGTTCTGTTGGCAAAATTTCGCTGAGGATAGGCAAAGATGCCACGACCCCAATTTCAAATCCAAGAAAAAACAGGAATAGCCCAATGAGTGCCGCGACCAAATTAGCATTGAGCATGGGCAATAGCAGATGGCACGCCACCGATAATCCAGCACCAAATACAGCCATGCGCTTTTTGCCGATTGTATCGGCGAAGGCAATTACCATGCCTTCACCGCATATTTCAGCGAGGGCAATCACGAGGGTGAATGCCCCCAAACTGGCGAGTGATAATTCAAAGCTGGCTTCCATCCACACACCATAATTGATGAAAAACAGTTCATTGGCGCTGATGAACAAGACGACAAATGCCAATGCCCCAACTGCTTGCGGATTTTTGAGCAATGTTCGCAGGTGTGTGCGGTCTGGGATGTCATCATCGGGATGGGGCGCATCGGATGGCAAATAAATTGCCATTGCTACCAATGCGACCCCCGCAAAGACAATCATCATCAAAAAGACGGCGCTCAATCCTGCACTTTCGAGCAATAATCCGCCTATGGGAGCGCCAATGACCAACGCGCCCGCCCATGATAATTCTCCAATACCCAATGCCCGCCCGCGTTGGGCGTAGGGGATTCTATCACCAAGATAGGCTTGGGAGGCGGGGTCATAAATCATTTTGGCGATGCCAAAGAGCAAAAAAGTGAGAGCAACCGCCCAAAATGTGCCGATGATTGCCCCCATGCTCCCCGCTAGGATGAATAATCCCAATGCCCCCAACATCACGCGCTTGCGCCCAAAACGAGCAGATAGTGGCGCGAAGAGTGGGCTAAATAACCCCATACCGCCTTGTAGTGCGATGACGGTTTGCACATCATTAGCAGGTACGCCTAATAAGCGACTCACAGCAGGTACAAAGGGATATAATACACGCCTGCCCATATTTGGCGCGAGGCGTGCAAAGGTGATAAGCAAGGTTATTGGCAGGTAATTATTTTTTTGAGAATTTTCGGTGGTCATACGTCTCTTTTCTGGGTGAATATTCGATATAACAAATATATCCCACTTGTGATGAACATGCCCGCCACAGCCCAAAAGGGAGCGCGTGCGAGGATGTCTCGCATCATTTCAAATGGATAATCTGGAAAAAAGTGGCTATGGCGCAAATTTTTGAAGAGCATCAAGCCAGCCATGTTGATACTCGTCAAAATACCCATCCCTGCGCCAATGATTATCACCAAAAGGGGGATATGGGAACGGGGTGGGTGGGTATTTTTGAACTGATTTATTCCCCAAAGTGCCACAAGGCTGATGGTCAGCCATAGGGCGAGTAGGGTGACTATGGTGAGGTCATTATCTTCTAATGCCGACCAAAAAAAGATGACCGCGCCACAGAAGATACTATTCCAACGGGCGCGGTTAAGCCAAATAGGGGGCATATCAACGGCGTTCTGCCTCTGATTTGCGATGCGATGCCACTTCTTGTTCTGTGAGGCGCTCAAAGCGGAAAACTTGTGCCTGATAGACCTCTAACTCCACATACAAGCCATTTTGTGTCAATTGCTTACCATCGTGGAAGGTCGAGACACCGCCCAACACATCATATAAGCGCCATGTGCCATTCCGCAAAAAGTCCCAGCCATAGAGTTTGACAATGCCTTGTGACCATATAGGGGTCATATTGATGATAATCACCCGAAAATCATCTTCTAATGTCCAGCCATACGCGAGTAAGCCGTTATTGGTGGTGTTCCCTTTATAGGGGGATGCCACATCAAATAAACGCCAATTGCCATAATGATACACAGCAGAACGGGTCTCGCGGAGCAACTTGCGATAAAACCCTTCTAGGGCATAATGAGGCGCTTCTTCTGGTCGCCTGCGAATTTGTACGGGCAATTTTGTCCGTCGGGCGGTCAATTGCTCTTCATGAATCAATACAGCACCCGGTAGTGTGGCGATGAGGGTGGCGGCGGGTCTGCCTTTATTGATGCCGACGGTGGTGGCGGCGCGTTGCTCATCGTGATTTTCGATAAAGCGCACTTGTCTGGCTTGAAAATCGAATGAGGCGCGGAGATGCTCTTTAATTTTTGGGATGTCACCCTCTAAAATGCGGTCATAGAGGCGTTTATCATAGGTGAAATCGAAACCTTGCTGGAGCAGGGTATATTCCATATCCCAATAGACTTCTGCGATGAAGATAAAATTGGAAAATTCGCGCTTGATAACAGGGATGATGTCTTCCCAAAATTCAGTATGGGGCGCTGTTTCTGGCAGATGAGCGCCCCATGTTCGGGAGAAGATAGAGTTGACCATGAGCATTGCCATGTCACAACGCACACCATCGCATTGGGTGGCAATATCGAATAACACCTCTTTGGCGGCTTCCCGATAGGGCATAGAAAAGGCATTCACTTGCGCGGTGTCTATCCAACCCGGAAAATTGGGGTCACGTCCATGACCAATAATAATATGTTGCCCTGCGGCATTTTCGGTCATAAAAAATCTATCGGGATATTTTTTTAATTCTTCTTTTGTACCACGCACCATAAAATGCGATTTTTCGCGCACCCAAGCATGGTCGGTTGCAACATGATTGGGGACATAATCTAAAATAATTTTGATACCGCGTTGATGTAAGCGCCACCGTAAATTGGCGAGTGCATCACGCCCGCCGAGCCGTCTATCTACCACATAATCGCCAATGGCATAGGCAGACCCAACGACATCTTCTGGGGTAATATCGGGTAGGACGGCTTTATATTCATGGGTATATTGCAAGGCACTTTTTCGTCCTGCATCACTGCGTTGCCATATCCCCATAAACCAGATGGCATCAATCGAAAGCGAGGCGAGGTCGTTGAGGACTTCTTCTGGAATATCCCACAAGGTCACTTCGCGTCCATATTGCTTGCTCAAATCATGTAGCCAAACCCATGTGTTAATCTGATAAATAAATGGTTTGGGATTCCAAGGTGACATACAATCACATCCTCACTCCAACAATCGGAAACCATTCCATTGTATGTGTGTGGATGAATTTTGTCCAATTTGAAAACAGGCTCATGCTGAATTGTTTTTTATAAAGGTGCAATATGTTGCCCCCTTACGGGCTTAATGGTTGATTTATTCCTCCCAGCGCAAAAATAACACCCTACCCACATTATCCCCCGCCGCAATAATGGTTTGCCCGTTGCGTTCAACAACCAATGGCTCTGTGAAAGACGCATCTCCATAAAAGGCATGAATCCGCGCCCCTGTTTGTGGGTCATAGACGATGAGCTTATCACCATAAGCGCCAATGCGATAATTTCCAAGCGCCACATCATCGGGATAGAGGTCTGCACCGAGTATGCCATGTTCTTTTGCCCATGCGAAAATCGTCTGGCGTTTGCCTTCCCAATAATCGCTGGTGAGAGTGGCGATGAGGGTCATATCAGCATCCCACAAGCACATATTCCTATCGGCATCCCATGTGAAAATGCGTCCATCGGGTAGGGCGATTGCCCCCATAATCCGACTGGTATCATGTTTGGGCGTTTTGATTAAATTACCATCCCCATCCCACAAGCAAAACATCCTATCACTCCAAGACAGAATATTGCCATTTTGGAGTAATATCGCCCCATTCACGGCGCGGGTATGCCCTGTCATGGTTTTGAGCAAATTGCCATCATTATCCCAGAGGCGCAAGGTCTTATCCCAACTCCACGATAAAATACGACCATCAGGCATCAGAAGCGCCCCATAGACACTGCCTGTATGGTCAGTCATGACTTTGAGCGGATTGCCTTCGCTATCCCATAAACGTAGGGTGCTATCACTACTCCAAGAGACAAAGCGTCCATCAGATAGTTGATATGCCCCGCGCACCCCATCGGTATGCCCTTCTAGCACTTTAAGGGCATTGCCCACCGTATCCCACAGGCGCAAGGTGCTATCTGCACCCCATGACAAAATGCGCCCATTGGCTAAAACCAATTGCCCATAGACCCCTGCCGTATGCCCTGCGAGGAGTTTATTGGGATTGCCATCCCAATGCCATAAACGCAAATGATTATCGCGTGACCATGTTAAAAATCCGCCGTTGGGATGTTCGACCACACCATAAACCACTGTGGCATGACCGCTTGATATTTGGATGGGTTTTTCGTTTATATCCCAAATTCGCAAGGTGTTATCGCGTGACCACGATAAAATACGCTGATTATTGAGTATCAAAGCCCCACGTATCCGACCAGAATGTCCCCGTAATGTGGTGACAGGTGAGCCGTCTAATTGCCAAATCCGCAGGGTTTTATCTTCGCTCCACGAAAAAACTTGGTTATCTGATAGTGGCAATACGCCATTTACACTATCAAGATGAATATTGAAGGTTGCTGGATAAGTCACGATGGTCATATTAGCGGTGATGCTTGCTAAAATCTGCATAGGTTCGCCGTCTGCATCCCATAAACGGGGTGATTTATCGTATCCCCATGAGATAAAGCGCCCATCAGGAAACACATACACCCCAGTGACACTTTGGGTATGCCCCGTGAGTTCTTTTAGCGGATTGCCGTCCTTATCCCAAATGCGTAGGGTTTTATCTTCGCTCCACGACAAAATATGCCCATTGGGCAACACACATGCGCCTTCCACAATGGCAGTATGCCCTTTTAGGGTGGTTATCCTATCGCCATGATTATCCCATAGGCGTAACATGGCATCCCGCGACCATGATAAAATGCGACCATCGGGCATGACAAACGCGCCATTCACACTGCCTTGATGCCCCTGTAGGGTGTTGATGAGGCTACCATTGATTGTCCACAGGCGTAATGTGCCATCATAGCCCCATGACAATAGCCGACCATCGGGCAATTGTAATGCGCCATAAATACTGCCTGTATGCCCTGTAATCTCGCGGATATGCTCGCCATCACCTGACCACAGGTGCATAATTTTATCATCGCTCCATGACAAGAAATTGCCATTATTCAATAAAATTGCGCCGATGACCCCGCGTGTGTGTTTTTTGAGTGTCTTGAGATGTTCCCCCTGCTTATCCCACAGGCATAACGACTCATCGGCACTCCACGATAACAACCGTCCATCGGGCAATTCCATCGCGCCCCACACATAATCTTTGTGCTTGTTGAGGATAGACAATGGGTTGCCGTCGTTATCCCATAGGCGCAAGGTGTGGTCATTGCTCCATGACAAAATGCGCCCGTCTTTGAGCAGAATTGCCCCATTCACATTATCATCATGTTTCATGGTGCGGATGAGCATCCCGCCTGCGGGGTTGTGGGTGACATATTCGGTATCTGGATTGAATGGAAATAAATTTTTCGGTGTTTTTAGGATGGTATCGGTGAAGGTTTGTATATCCATATTGGTTTTGCGATGAATCATCAAGCGCCCCGCCAATTGATGGGCGAGGGCAGATGAATCGGCATCGGTCACATGCGATGAATTAGCGAGGGCAGAGCGCAATAATTTGGGGAAGGGGTCTTGTTTTTCATCCAGCAATACTAATTCACAATCTGCCACCAATGCGCCTGTATCCGTGGCAACCAGTTTGGCTTGTAGCCACGCAAAATCCGCGATGAGTTCGCGCAAACGGGCAACATTCCCCGCCTCTTTGAGATGATAGCCATAAAAGCGCCATGCGTAATCATGGGGTAACGCATAAGGATTGCCTAATGCGGTGATAAAGCCCATTTGCGTATTGGCATAATGGTCTTTGATTTTTTCGCGGTTATAGCTATGCAACAAGTCGTGTGTGCGGATTTCTGCCGATTTTTCGTCTTGGCGCTGGCGGTCAATGAGCGCCAATTTTGCGAGGTCTATGGCAATATCGGCGCAATCGGCAGGGGATAAATCGGGATTTAACCCCCGCCATAGCGTGATGACGATGCTCTCTGGAATCCATTCATCTTCAGGAAAAATGCCGAGTGCATGATAAAGCGGTGGCAATTCTGGCGGTAGGCTTTTAACGCTCACCTCAAAACAGACGGTGAGGTTATCATCCCGATTTTTGGCGCTATAACTGCCTTTGATGCGCGAAATGCTATCGAAACTGGTATTCCAATCGGCAGTGGTCATATTTTTGAGGCGTGCGCCCACAATTTTGAGCGCCAATGGGTGATAGCCCAATTTTTTGGCGATAATGGGGAAATGGTCATCTGCACGTTCTGACCAGCTTTTCATCAATTCTATGGCTTGTGAGGGGGTCATCACACCCAATTCGACAGGGGTTGCGCCCATTTCTTCCCCGACTTTTTCATCGCGGGTGGTAATCAGCCACCGAGAACGTGGTGACGTTGCCAAAAACTTTTTCGCCGCCTCCATGCTGACATCCCACACATCATCTAGCACAATCAGCACCGACTTTGTGGGGAGCAATTTGCGTAGGCTGGCGATGCCCATATCGGGGGTGCTGTAATTGACGGCACTATCGCCCAATGTTGTGCCGATGGTTTTCATCTTATCGGCAATATTGCTCACATCGCGCCCCAATTCCACCCAAAAAATACCATCGGGGAAGGCATCTTGCATCGTCTCATCATGACAAAGGGCATTGGCTAAAACCGATTTGCCGATTCCCCCCATGCCTTGTAGGGCGGTAAGGGCGACTGTCCTATCGGTGACATCGCTCAGAATGGCATTTTTGAGGCGCTCAAATTCGTCTGGGCGGGGGATAAAATGCTTGGCGAGTGGTTCTGCCGTGTTGGGCGTGGATGGTCGGATGATGGCGATATAATCGGTGGTTTGTAAATCGGTATGCAATTGGCTAAAAGCAGATTCATAGCCTTCTGGATGGGTAAAATCACGATAATTCAGTGTTTCTAGCCAGATAGGGCGGTCTGTGGGATGCACCAGCAGGGGGATAATCCGTTTTTCTTTGCGGATTGCCCGTAATTGCTCTGCACGGCAAATTTCGGATGTATAAGAGGCGGGTGACATCAGCGCCAATAGGGTATGGCAACCATCAATGGCGCGTTCTATCTCTGCGCCCCAACTGCCACCTCCATCAATTTCGGCGGTATCGAGCCACACCTCATAGCCGAGCGGTATCAGGCTATTTTGTAAACGGAGGGCAAGGTCGCGCCCGTCTTTGCGTGCATAGGAGATGAAAATGCTGTGTGTGTCTGTCATTGGGTATCTCTGTTTCAGATTAATTTTTTGCCAGTTGGGATGAGTGTCGCAAAATCTAAGGTTTGGCGTTCCTGTGACCATGTGGCAACGAAAATAGATTGTGCTTGTTTGCCCTTATCATGACGATATTCTAAAATATCTTGACGATTATACGTCACAAGTAGTCTTGCAACATCGGAACTCATGCCAAATGGCGACACAATACATGAAAAAATTGGCAATGCAACCTTACTATATCCAAGTAATTGCGATACATCAAGCAAATTGATAGCCTTGTTTTTACACTCCACAAATGCGAATTCAATTGCGTTATCATGAATAATAAACCCGCAAATATCTACCAAAATATCAAATGTAAGCCACTCTGGTTTATTTTGTGGATTTAAATTTTCATCTTGTAAAATGCGTTTTAGGGGTGTTCGACTACCATCTTTTACAATGACCTTTTGCGATGAAAAACGCTGTTTGAGAAATAATTGCAACCAATTGATAATATCGGGATACATCTCTTTCTCTGATGTATAAGGCATTATATCTCCTCTACATCTTCATCAAATAAAGGCGCAGATGGTTCAATTTTGCAACCGAGTGCTTTGCAAACCTCCCAATAAGCATCAAAATGTTGCCCTTTTAGAGATTCGGGTAATCTTTCTGAATGTTCATCTTCATGAATTATTTTTGTCCCTCGTTTTTTACGTCTGCCAGGGCAAGGTGCATATTTGTAGGGTTTTTCGTTGATTGCTTCTGATACCTTATCCTCTTCTATCAATTTATCAAGCATCTGTTGTTTATGTTTGAATGAAAACCCAACTTGCTGAAATGGCGCTACAAAAATATTAATTTGATGTTCCCGAAATCCCCGACCAAGATTTGGATGCCCCCATGTAATTGTTTGAACGGGAATATTGAGCCTATTTTGCATGAGCCGACATAATTGAACGGGTAATTCCCAATTTTCATTGAGGACATCTAATCGTACTCGATTGCGTTTATCTACATAACGATTCGCTTTACGAACATTTCCAGCAACATCCGCATAGCCCTTGATAAATTCCATTTGAACATCGCTTGGCACAAGGTCATCTCGAATGACCATCGGAACAGTCATAGAACGATAATCACTTTTGCCTTCAAGATGAAGCACAATATCACGCCATGCAATTGTCCGTGAGGGAAAGGTGAGGGTTAAATCTATGCTGGTTTTGGTATCTGTTTGCCGATATTGACACCCTAATAAGTCAACAATACGGGTTTGAATACGGCTTAACCCCAACTCAATACTTGTTGGAATATCGAGTCCTTGCTCATCTTCATCAACATGCAAATTTTGATAGGGGAATTGGATGATAACTTTATGCAAATCGCGTGTATCAATAATTGTACCCCTTGCAACTATCATCCCTAGTAAATAAGCAACGTCATGGTCAATATAGTCGTCTCCAATAATAAACCCACTCATGATTCAACCCCTTTCATTGGGTTAAAGCGGTTTCTGAAAGATGAGGATATATTCATGGCATTTGTTGATACGAAACACACTCGGATATCCCAATGGACGCAAATTGTTATATTCGTGTCGCCTGTCCCAGATGATTAAATCATCATATATAAACCCAATTTCTTCCATCATGAGGGCAATATCGGCATGAAATGGATAAAATTTATTTTTTTTGCGAATATCCATTACCACCACACAACAATATTTTCCTGCTTTTAAGGCATGATAAACAGGCTTAAATACCAATGCCAATTCATTCATAAATTGATGATAATCGTCAATTTTTCCCAAATCTTGTGTTGTATCACCATAATCACGAATATCTTTGCCATCGGCAGTTCTCTCGCGTGATAAAATATCCCAATAGGGGGGAGATGTAATGACTATATCTATCGAATTGGGTTCAATTACCTCTAAAAGATTACGTGCATCCATTTGATACACTTTACTTTGTGTATCTGCCTCTGGTTGCCAAATATCACGTTGGCGTAAACGTTGTTCTGTGACTTCCGTATAATCTGAATTGATTTCAAAACCAATCCCAATGCGCCCCATACGTGAAGCAGTAACGACTGTAGAGCCACTACCAGAAAAAGGGTCTAAAATGATTTTTTCTGATGTGCGCGTAAATGTCTCAATGAGCCGTTTGACCAATTCGCTTGGAAATATGGCAGGATGCCCTAAATCTGATTCCTCTTTGGATTTGCGAATATCAGACCAAATACTGATTGAATTTTTTGTCCAATCTTTTCCACTGAGGTCATTAGCGCGTTTTTTTTCGTCTGGGTTGAGGGATTCAACATCTTTTTCAGATGGCTCATCAAATATGGGTAACTGGCTCAAGAGAAAACCTCTCTTTATAAGATATTTTATGGTTAGTTTTATTCTAGGACAAATTTGCTCTGAATAAAATGATAATATCGTTGGGATGAAAGGATAGGTTGCATTGATAGGGTGCAAAATTATAGAATATAACCAAATAACGATTGAGGTAGTGAATACAGACTATGACAACAGAAAATTCTCGTAAAAAAACCAATAAAGCCCGTGAACGCCAATCGTCGCGCAAACAACGCGAAGCGATGGCGGTGCGGATGGTAGACCCCGATAATATGCCACCACGTGAACCGATGTCATCCACAGATGATACTGAGGGGAAGCCCTTCGATGATATGGCGCGTCCGCGCCCCCGTTCTACCGCGCCTCGTAGCACATCGCGCAATGAAGCCATCAATCGGCAACGCTCGGCACGGTATACCCCGCGCACCAACCGCCCAGAGGCGGGGCGCAGACCATCGGTACGTAAGCCAATGCAAGCCCAAAATATCGGTCAACTCGATTGGTATGATATTCGCCAAATGGTTTTATTGTGGATAAAAGATGCCTTTTGGTATATCCGCAAGCACCCTATCATCCTACAGGGGATTGCAGGGGCGTTGGTGGTGCTGGTGATATTGCATTATGCCAGTTTTGCCTTTACAGGGCGGATTTTCCCCTATATCAAGACGATGGGCGTGGATATTGGTGGGTTAACCACCCAAGAAGCACAAGACAAACTGGTCAGTGTATGGAATGACGGTTATTCGATTGATTTGTGGGTAGGGGATGAAAAAGTAACATCGGTTTTAGCCCAACAAATGGGATTTGGGTTAGATGTTGAAGCCACTGTCGCATTGGCACAAGGGGTTGGGTTTGGTGCTATCCCCTTTGGGCGTGAGATTCAACCTGTGGTGATATTAGAAGAAATTACTGCCACCGATTTCTTGCTTAATATCGAAAATAATGTCAATCAGACCCCCATTAATGCCCGTTTTGAATGGCAAAATGGGGCGTTGGTTGGGTTATCTGGTGGGGCAGGGCGTGAATTGGATTATACGCGCACATCCACCAAACTCAATACGCGCATGGTAGATGTTATCGTCAAAAAACGCTTTGACCTAGAGATGAACCCTGTGTTACCCATCAACGATGACCCAACGCCATTTTTAGATGATGTGGCGCAAATTGTCAATCAACTGCTCGAATTACACGGCTATGACCCTTATACCAATCAATATTTTACGTGGGCGGTTGACCGTGATACCTTCACCAGTTGGTTGATGGCGGGTGATGAGACCTTGCTCTTGCGTCCCGACACATTTGCGGAATTTGTGAATGAAGTTAACACTACCCTAAACCCGCCCGATAGCAATTTGCGCTATATTGAGCCGAATGAAGCCACGGAAAAGGTGAACCTTGCTATTGCTGATGGCATCACCAATATTGATTTGCGCGTGCGCTATCGCCCTATGGTCTATGAAGTTGAGCAAGGCGATACAGGTTTTCGGATTGCCAGACGCACAGGCATCCCATTTTTTCAGATTAAAGATGCCAACAGTGGGCGCAATTTGGACATGCTCTCGGTGGGCGATATTTTGAACTTGCCCTCGCGTGATATTGCCCTTCCATACGACCCCATACCGACCAAACGCATTGTTGTGGATTTGAATGAGCAAGAACTCATCGCATTTGAGAATGGGCAAGTGATATTCCAATGGGAAATTTCTTCTGGGGTAGAAGATGCGCCCACATCACCCGGAATTTATCAGATTTTAGACCACAACGATTTGGCGTATGGGAGCAGTGTGACCTTATGCGATGTCTCTGGTGTGAGTTGTGGTGTATGGGAAATGAGCTGGTTTATGGGTATTTATGAAGTCACGCCCGGTATTGTGAACGGGTTTCATGGCAAGGTTGTTTTGCCCAATGGGAATTTGCTCGGTGATGGCTTTGTCGGCTTCCCTTATACCTTTGGATGTGTCATGTCGAATGATGCCAATGCCAAAGCCCTCTATGATTGGGCAGAGCAGGGGACGGTGGTCGAAATCATTTCCAGTGAGTTTGAGCCGACCAGCGACTTGGGACAACTGGCAAAACAATTGATGTCTACCAATTCCTATTAGGGTGCTTGTGCAACTTGTATGAACTTGCATCAGGTTTGACATTGTTTTAACCTGTTTTTAACCTCAAATGGAATCATTTCCACTTATGACCCCTTAAAAACCGTCCTAACAACGGTTCACGAGGGGTCTATGTGTTTTTGAGATTTTTATCATTATCGATAGTGCAAAAGCGCACAGGGGATTTTTGCCAAAAAATCATTATTTTTCTTTGACAATAGGGCTTGCTTTCGCTACACTATCGGCAAGTTAAGTGTGTGGGGCAACCCAACTAAACTTATTAAAAAACATTTTGAAGCCTCACACTGACTATCACACGCCCCCGTAAAAAGGGGCGTTTTGCATTCTATCCCCAGCGTGTCATAATAGTCCTCAAAAATGAATTCATGATAAAAAACAGAAAGTGATTTTTCTTATGGCAAAAATACGGCGGCAATTTGGTACATGGTCTAGCCCTCTATCACCTGCCATGATGACCACCACCATGCGACTCAATGATGTGGCGTGGGATAGTGATGGCGAGACATTGGTGTGGTGTGAAAATAAAGACGGGCGCGGGGTATTGATGATGCAAAAGGGTATAGATGCCCCGCGTGAATTGACACCCGCCGACCAATCGGCGCGGGCAAGGCTATTTTATGGTGGCGGGGAATTTTGTGTATCACATGGCATCGTCATTTTTGCGGGGAATAATGGTCGGTTGTATCGGCAGATGGTGGATGGTGGTCATATACGCCCCATCACCCCCGCTTTTGGGAATGTCGCATCCCCCACCATATCTCCAGATAAGCGTTATGTCGCTTATGTGCATACCTACGAAGACCATGATTGTTTGGCAATAGTAGATAGTCATGGGCGCTTATATCCACAAAAATTAGTCACTGGTGCGGATTTTTATATGCAACCTGTTTGGCATCCCACAGGGGACTATATCGCCTATATTTCATGGCATCATCCCAATATGGCGTGGGATGGGACAGAATTGCACCTCGCCAAAATGACTAGCACAGAAAATGAGTTGCCACACATCAGTGAAAATGTGGTTATTGCTGGCGATGTGACCACCTCTATTTTTGCGCCACAATTTTCCCCTGATGGGCGCTATTTGTCTTATATCAGCGATATTACGGGGTGGGGACACCTCTATGTGTATGATTTGGAATTAAAGACGCATACCCAACTCACTCATGGCGATTTTGAACATGCCCGCCCCGCATGGATACAAGGCTTAAAGACCTATGGATGGTCAGCCAATAGCCAAACGATATTTTTCTTGCGGGCAAAAAATGGGGCAACCGCTTTGTATGCCTATGATGTGGTATATGGTACAGAAAAACATATTGGCGGGTTGCATCATTACACCCATCTGGAACAACTTGCCGTCTCTCCTACGGGGATGTTGGCGATGATTGCGAGTTCATCCCAAATTTCGCCACGCATCATTAGTTATGCAGGACAAGGATTTGAGCGGGTGCATCGGCGGGCAGGGCTAGAGGCGATTAACCCAGATGAATTAGCGGTGGGGGAACATATTTCATGGATAGGACATGATGGCAACATGGTGCATGGGGTATATTATCCGCCGAATCACCTAAAATCGGTTAGTGATGGCGCACCGCCGTTGGTGGTGATGGTGCATGGCGGACCGACTACTCAAAAATTGCTGAATTACGAAGAAGAAGCCCAGTTTTTTGCCACACGGGGATATGCCGTATTATATCCCAATCATCGCGGGAGTACGGGTTATGGTCGCGCCTATGCACAAGCCTTGCGCGGGATGTGGGGGATTTATGATGTAGAAGATTCGGCATCTGGGGCGATGGCATTGGTAGAACGGGGCTTGGCAGACCCAACCCGCCTCATCATTATGGGCGGGAGCGCAGGTGGCTTTACTGCGTTGCAATCACTCGTGACCAAGCCCCATTTTTATCGGGTAGGTGTGGTGCGTTATGGTGTGGCGAATCAATTTATGCTGGCGATGGATACCCATAAATTTGAGGCGCGTTATAGCGATTCACTGTTGGGTGCTTTGCCAGATGCCTCTGCTGTGTATCGGGAACGCTCGCCATTGTTCCATGCTCATAACATCAAAGATGCTTTATTGCTTTTTCAGGGCAGTGATGACACCGTTGTCCCCAAAAATCAATCGGATACGCTGGTTGAATCGTTGCGGATGAATGGTGTCCCACATGAATATGTGGTGTATGCAGGGGAGGGGCATGGCTTCCGTAAGCCAGAGAACATCAAAGATTATTATGAACGTATCCTGCGCTTTTTGGGGCAAATGGTCATTTATGTGTGATATACTTTGAAAAATGCGAGTGAATATTAGGATATGCGACCAATGGGACTAAAAGAAAAACTTTATACCGCAGAAGAATTTTGGGAATTTTATCAATTGCCAGAAAATGAGGGCAGGCGCTTAGAATTGGTTAATGGGGAGATAATTGAAGACGATATGGCATCATCTCAATCAATCAATACTATTGTAGCGGGTCGCATTATTACATTTTTGAATAATTATGTTATTCCCCGCAATTTAGGAAATGTGAGTGTTCCTGATGGTGGGTATCGTCTGAACGATTATATGGTACGACAACCTGATGCTGGATTTATTTCACTGGAACGATACCCCGAAATTAAAGAGGGTCCAATGCCTGCGCCTGAACTTGCGATTGAAATTGTTTCTCCGCGAGAAGATATTTTTCAAAAAACGCGAGATTATCTTTATAACGGGGTGCTAGAGGTGTGGGCTATTTATCCAAAATTGCAAGAACTCATCATCTTTTGGCTTGATGAAAACAGGCAAGTTACTACAAAACAATATGGCATAGATGATACTATTCGCAATCGGGCGATATTGCCTGATTTTGAAATGCCTATACGGGATATTTTCCCGCCATACTATCTGAAAAAGTGATATAGGATATGCGACCAATGGGACTAAAAGAAAAACTCTATACCGCAGAAGAATTTTGGGATTTCTGCCAATTGCCAGAAAATGACGGCAGGCGCTTTGAGTTAGTGGATGGGGAGATTGTAGAGATGGCAGGTAGTTCATTACCTAATTCTAGTGCATCACTTTATATTGGCTCTTTGTTAATGATGTATGGGCGTAAAACAGGTTTAGGACGTGCTTTTGGGGCAGATGGATCTACACGACTCACCAATAATCTAATACGCATTCCAGATGCCTCATTTATCTCAAAAGCAAGGCTGGCGACTGTTGAAGGTAAATTGATGCCTCCACCTGATTTAGCTGTAGAGGTTGTATCACCCGATGAAGATATTTTCAAAAAGACTCGTGAATATCTTTATAATGGTGTTACTGAAGTATGGGCGGTATATACCGATTCTCAAGAACTAATCATTTTCAATTTAGATGAGGATGGGAATCTTGCTAATAAACGGTATGGTATCAATGATATAATACGTAACCGCCCAATTTTACCGAATTTTGAAATGGCTATAGGTGACATTTTCTCTGATTAATGTATGTATCGGGGCGATGAATTTATCGCCCCATTTATTCATTATTCACTATAGACCCAAACCGTGATGCCACCCTCTACCTCAGCTTGAATACGCCGATAGGCATTGGTCTCATAACGGTCAAAACGCGCTAGTTCTTGTTCGGTCACATCTAAGACCATCCCAGCCACCGCCTGATTTTGGGATGGGCGCACAATTGGGTATACCCGTCCACCGAGATTAATTGTCGTCTTTTCATAATTGGCGAGTTTGGCAGGTACGCCAAAAATGATTCTCCCCACCAACGATTTTTGAATATCAGGGTCTTGCAATGTGCCGTAAACGAATAATTTTTCCATAAAAATCCTCATAATTTTTATTTTTAGGTTGTGCAGAATTTCTCTAATGAGTATAACCCAAAATGAGATTTTGTGTATTAGGTAGATGATTAATTTTTGCGTGATACGGGTAGATAAGCTATTGAATAACCACTGCCGTACCGCTTGCTGTGACCATCAACATGCCTGTCCCGACAGTTTCATAATCGAGGCGCACCCCTACAATGGCATTTGCGCCTAGTTGGGTGGCTTGATTGACCAAATCGGTGAGTGCTAAGTCTTTTGCTTCACGCAAAGATGCTTCATAGGCTTTGGCGCGTCCGCCGAAAAAATTACGCCATGATGCGCCAATATCCCGAAACACATTTGCGCCTAAAATGGTCTCTCCAGAGACGATGCCTAAATATTTGGTGATTTGTTGCCCTTCAATATTGGGTGTGGTGGTGATAATCATGATTTTGCCTACTTTTGGTTTATCACAAAAAAATAGAGGGATTTTCTCCCTCTATTCTCAATTATACACCGATTTCTTGGCTTATCCCTTTGCAGGAATTTTATCTACCCCACCCAAATAGGGGCGGAGTGCCTCTGGGATGACCACACTGCCATCGGCTTGTTGATAATTTTCGAGGATGGCAATCAAAATACGGGGTGTGGCGAGTCCACTGCCATTCAGGGTATGGACAAATTGTGCCTTTTTGCCCTCTGTGGGGCGATATTTGATGTTGGCGCGTCTGGCTTGGAAGGTCTCGGTGTTGCTACACGAGCTGACTTCGAGCCATTCACCACTACCCGCCGCCCATACTTCCACATCATATTTTTTGGTGGCGCTAAAGCCCAAATCGCCTGTGACAATTTCTAAACGGCGATGTGGCAAGTTGAGTGCCTTGCAAATATCGCACGCCGCCTCGACCAACGATTCTAATTCGGCATAGCTGGTCTCTGGCGTGGTGAATTTATACATCTCGACTTTTTGGAATTGATGCACGCGCTTAATCCCGCGTGTGTCGCGCCCTGCCGACGATTTTTCACGGCGGAAGCAGGGGGTATCTGCCACAAAATAGAGGGGGAGTTGGCTCTCATCCACAATTTCATCACGGAAGATGTTGGTAATTGCCACTTCTGCGGTGGGGAGCATATAAATATCGGCATCTTGGTCATAATAGACCACATCGGCAAATTTGGGGAATTGCCCTGCGCCATAGAGCATATCTTTTTTGACAAAAAATGGCACATAGACCTCTTCAAAGCCCTTTTCCCGCGCCATATCCAAGAAGAAGGCTTCGAGTGCGCGTTGCAGGCGTGCGCCCCATCCGCGCAAAATATAAGCTCTGCTCCCCGCGAGTTTTACCCCGCGTTCAAAATCAATCATGCCCAGTTCTACGCCCAATTCCCAATGGGGTTTGGGGGTAAAATCGAAGGTGGGAATTGTGCCTTGTGGTTGCCATGGGATGTTGCTCTCGTCACTTTCTGCGACAGGCACACTTTCATGGGGGATGTTGGGAATCCACATCAGGTTTTCTTCTAAATCGGCATCCACACCGCGTAATTGCTCATTAAGCAGATTCACAGCATCGCCCATTTCGCGCAATAGGTTGGTGAGGGCTTCTAATGCCGCGTTCAAATCGGTTGTTGCCGATGGTGGGGGTGGGGTTTGGTTGCCCATCAACATGGCTTCTGCACCGTCTATATCATTGTTGTTGATACATGTGACAGCGCCTAATGCACGGGCAATTTTATCGGCATCTGTCAATTTTTTATCGCCACGCAACATCCCACTGGCTTTGTTGATTTTATTGCGCCCTGCTTGTAGGCGTTCACTTTGGATGAGCAATTCACGGCGCAATTTGTCTATCTCAATGACGGCATCCACGCGCACAAGGGCAGGTGGGTCATATAATTTGCTGAGTTGTTCTTTTACCCAATCGGGTTTTTCGCGGATGAGTGCTATGTCTAACATCGTTTATTCTCCTTGTTGGTCGTCTGTGTCCAATGGACGGGTTAAATCGGCACGAAGCCGTAAAATGGCGAGTATTAGCCCTATGGCAATTACGCCAATGATGAGGGCATCCCATATTTCGCGTGTCATAAATTCCATCGTGTCATGTGTCCTTATTAATCAAAAACGCCCGTCTAAGACCATCCAAGACGAGCGTTTTGTGTGTAATCAATCCTCGTAGGCGGTGGTCTGGAAAGCTCAGTTGGAATTAGAAGAAGATGGAGAGGAAGATGATACTTCTGTCCATATTGCGCGTGTTATGCTGAGTGCTTCTTCATTGGTGAACGATGTATGCTTGTTCATCACACAAACCTTTGCTCACTTCACTACAAATTAAGACCAAATTTGCCTATACATCCATAATAGCATCCCATAACCAGCCATGCAAGATGAGCATGAAAGTTAGGCATCATTTTCTGGGGTGTTATCTACTGGCAAAACACCCTCAAATTTCACCTCTATGCCTTCACCGATGACGGTTATGCCATCTGGCAAAATATAGCCATCTAGCTGGCAATATGAAAGTAATGCATCCACAATGCTATCATATTGGGGCGAATGAATCCAAATGCCAATATGAATATCATAATAATCTGCGTGGATGGAGCAACTATAACGGATGCCATACGCATGAAATGACTGAAAGAACGCAATGGGTATGTTGCCACGAAAGGGTGAATTAGAATTAGCAGGTACTCGCCACATCCCATTGTCTGTTTTTTGCCACGCTAACAACACAATATCGGGATTTTGTGCCAAGATGTAGTCGGTGAAGAGTTGTGTTTTTTCTTGCCCATCGGGTTTTGAGAATAAACGGGCAATATATGGTTCTACCAGCCCGTTAAAATCTATAAAACGCCCTTCAAACACATACGGCAATGCGCCCGCATCACTAAACATCACTGTAGCTGTTTTGGGGGAATCTAAATACTCATTTAAGTGATTGCCAAATTGGATATAGGTCTGGTTTTCGGTGGCTAATACCGCTTTGTGATAAATATTGATTTGCTGAAATAAATCTCCTTCTGCGCTCACAAAGGGGCGCATATTAGCAACGGACAAAATAACCAATCCTACCAATACACCATAATGAGCATGATTGAAAATAGGCGGAATGGTCATGGTGCGTTTGAGCCGATTGATGAGCGATAAAATCAGCAATATCATGATAATCAAGAAAGAGATATAGGTTAAAAATGTGGGTATCATCAGAAAACGAAAGCCATAGCCCACAATCGGTTCTGTTCGGGTAAAAAAGATGAGTGTGGTAATCATTACACCCCAAAAGAACCATAACCAGCGTTTTTCAAAAAAAATGCCTCGCTTGCGTGTCACTAAAAATACACAGGTAGCAAATATCACGAGGGCAAATGGCAAAATGTTGAAAATATAAGTGACTGCCCAGCGCAACACATACTCTAACCCGCTTCCACCGCCCACTTTGCGATAAAATCCAGTTGGGAAAATATCGCCAAAAATAGCCAGTTTGAAAAGATGATAGACAATAAAAACCACCCCGAAAAAAAAGACCTTTTTCATCACCAGCGATACGGGAACAGATTTGTTGACCAATAGAGGAATACCAACAATGGCGATGAAAATCATGCTCTCTGGGCGAATGAGATAGGATAAAAAGAGGATGATGAAAAAGGCGTTGAGCGAGCGTTTTTGATAGGTAATATTGGGTGAAGAAGATGTCCCCCAAACAGCCCATCCTGCCAAGACGACAATCATGGGTCCGAGCATGGTCTCTAAGCCCAAATTCAGATTTTTTAAGATATTTGTATCATTGATAATCAGTAACCATAGCGCACAGGCAAAGATGAGCATGGTGCTTTTTTTGAATAACCCTGTGATGACGGTTAGGTGGCTGATAGCCCCAATCGTGATGAAAATGGCAGTCAGGTTAATGAGCATGGAGGCAAACGACATATTGACCTTAAAAAACTCGAATGGGGTCAATAGGAGCAGATACAACAGGCTGGTAAAGCCTTCTGATGGGATATTGCGAATATCATAGGCAAAAGGGCGACCTTCAATGATATTTTGGGCATAGGTGTAATATACAAACGAATCGTCAATTGAGACGGGATTTATCAGGATGAGTAGCCGAATTGCCCCAATCACAAAAATGAGGGCAACAAGAATCCAGATAAACACATTATTTTTGGTCGTCATGCCCTTATGCCGTCCATCCTCGATAGTTGAGGTGTTGGACACGATAATGCAGGTTAGTTTTTTAATACGGAGTATCTTTTGTGGCTGACATACGAGGCGTACCGCCTCTAGTCAGCCAGTACAGCCTTCAAAATAGGCAGAATTGTACTGGCTGACTAGCACGCAGTGCGTATGTCAGCCACAGAATAAAGAAATATTTTACACCGTCTTTATTTACTAACAACCATTATCGTGTCCCTACATCCACGATTATCTGCGTCTATTGGGAACTTAGTTTGAATCAGATGAAGATGCGTCATCTTTCCATAATGGGAGCATCATGCTAAAGGTTGTGCCGACATTTTCTTCACTGGTGAACCATATACGCCCGTTCATGGCTTCGACTTCATGCTTGCAACAATACAAATTGAGTCCATAGCCATATTCGCTGATGATTTGGGGCTGACGGGCGCGTTGGAATGCCTCAAATACGCGCTCACTTTCTTTTTCACGGATGCCGTAGCCCTCGTCCTTCACATCAATTTGCGCGTTTTGCCCCACCACACGCACACTAATGCGGATGGGAGTGGCTTTCATGCTGTACATGATGGCATTACGTAACAAGTCATGCAAAATACGGGTGAGGTAGGTGGATGATGCCAATGCCGCTACACCACTGGGGACATCTAATGTGAGCCGTGAACGATGGTCGTGGGCATCGGTTTCTGGGTCTACCAAGTCCACTTCATCGAGTGATTCTTCAAAATCTTCAAAAAATGTCTTGAGGGCAATTTTGCGCTTGCGTTGGCGGATTGAGTCTTTCAGTTTGCCTGTGCGTATGTTTTCGAGCCGTTCCATGAGTGTTTCGAGCCGATTCACACGGCTCATGTGAATGCTGATGAGGCGGGTAAAGCCACTAATGCGTTTTGCCAATGTCTCTACATCTTTAATTTGCTTATTTTTCATCAGTTGTTCGATGATTTCGATATGCCCTGATGTTGATTCTATGGCATCTTTCATCTCTGCGCGGAATTTGGTCATGAGTTCATGTAGCGCATCCCAATCGGGGGATTCAAAACTGAGCATGGTGCAAATTTCGCCCCCCTGGGTGCTAATTGCCGATGCCCAACACGCAATACGTTCCCCGCCACGCAAAATATAAAACCGCACAGGGCGCAATGAGGTGAGGGTCTGAATGCGATACGATTCTAATTGCTTATCGGGGTCGGTATCGGTGGTCTTGAATAGGGCAGTGGCGGCGCTCCAGCCATTGCTACGAAGTAGGGTAATATCTGTGCCGATGAGGGTACGACTGGCTAAATTTTCATAGACCAGCTTGCCATTTTGTCCAAAAATAAGGATGCCTTGTCCAAGTCCATCGAGGAGTAATTGCATATCAAATGTGGGTGTCGCCATGAATACACATCCCAAAAATAAAGTCTTGTGAATAAAAAGGGATTGTTGTGTGTGACAAAAAATCAACAATCCCTTCCATTCTAACGCATTTTTACAAAATTGCGCGAATTTGTAATGAATTTCATCGAATTGCGAGGTGCATTTGGGTCAATTGGGTGCTAAGTTCCCATAGGTGTTGATTTGCACTTACATCCAAAACCTGTGCGGGCATTTCTAATTCTTGACGATTTCCATAATATTTACCTGTAATTCCTTGCAGTTCTGGTGCTGTTGCCACATATAGCACACGCTCGGCGGCTTTTTCGGCAGGTGTTAAGAATGGACGACTCAATGTTGAAACTATATCGAGCAATAATGGATTTTTGCTCGCATGTTTCCCAAGATTTGAACGAAAAACACCTGGATGCACACAATTAACTGTCACACCTGTATTTGCTAACCGCCGTGCTAATTCAACCGTAAAATGCAAATTGCCTAATTTGCTCTCTGCATATGCCGATAGACCTTTATAACGACGACTTTCCCACTGAATATCATCAAAATGGATAGATGTATTGAGGCGTGTTCCCACATTAACAATGCGGGCAGGCGCACTTGATTTGATAATATCTAATAGCAGTTGGGTGAGAAGGAATGATGCCAGATGATTAACAGCCAGTGACATTTCGATATCATCGGGACTAGTTTCGCGTTGCATGAATGAATTGCCGACATTATTCACCAGTAAATCCAAGCGTTGATACTGCTGTGTGAATTCTTTTGCTAATGTATGGATGTCTTTTTGTGAAGATAAATCTGCCAGCATGAGGGTCACTGATGAACTTCCACTTGATTGAATGATTTCTTGACGGGCAATTTCACCCCGTTCACGATTACGGGCTACCATCACCACATGATAG
The DNA here is from genome assembly GCA_033763335.1 of bacterium. Classification (GTDB taxonomy): domain Bacteria; phylum Chloroflexota; class Anaerolineae; order Aggregatilineales; family Phototrophicaceae. The sequence continues at coordinate 25,515 of JANRKU010000028.1, read as the reverse complement.
CCTCGCTTTGCTAAACCGATGGCAGTGGCTTTTCCTAATCCAGAATTTGCCCCCGTGATGAGTGCAATTTTATGATTGTGATTCATGGTTTATGTGTTCCTTAATTCATCAGTTATGCAACACGCGCTGGATGAAGGTTTTTATTTGTGAGCTTGGTTTGAGTACGAAAATGGGTGATAGTGGCAGTTGTGACGACGATTATAAGGGCAATGCACGCGCCAGATACCAGTGATGAACGATTGATATTATTAACTAAAATACCAATTGCCGCCCAGATAATCACACCAGTATAGGTAATCGTTATTAGCCCCGGTCGTGTGTAGAAAATCATCAGCGAGGCAAGCATCATGGCGATTATTAACATCCCTGTCGCCCATATTTCCCCATTTGGTTCACCTGTATAACCAACAGCGACCAATGCCGCGGCACTATTAGCAATCATCGCCACATTGAGCCATGCAAAGAAAATTGTGATAGGGAATTGAACAAGCCATCTGTCAATCGGTGCAAAATCACTATATAGCTCCCGAAAAATGATAAATACGCGCGTCAATGCGAAGAGCATCCCCATTAAGATGAATACGGTTGCCACGACCAATAAGGGTTGAAAATTGGGGTCGCCCTGTTGCCCACTATTGCCTGCTGTGAAATTCCATAATGCCGTGAGTGCCGCATTCAACGCTACCCACCAGCCAATGCGTTTATGCAGAACACGTTCTGTTTGTGAGGGAAGTGCCTGATAAATCCCATAGACGAGTTGTGATGAAAAAATGAGTCCCCAAATAGCAAAAGTGAGGTTAGCTGGCAAAAAATAGATTGGTACTTCAACCGCGCCGGGTTCTCCTTGGTTAAGAGAGTCTCCTAGCCAAAAACTTGAGATAATATCGAGTAGTGCAAAAACAATAACTGCGATTTGGCGAATCCGATTGTTCATGATTTTTCCTTTCCAATAAGATACGATAACTGAAAATTACTCTACAAACAAGTTTGTTGGTTTTGTGGATAAAAAAATTTTGAACCTACTCAGGAATGCTTCATGCCTGCAATGAACATATCAATAATCTCATCTGCCATTTCTTGACGGGGTTTTTCTAGGTAGGCTTCTGGCAGGGTATGTAGACCCTGAATCGCAGAGAAAAGCGCCCCAGCCATTGTCCCAATATGATAAGACCTAATCTCACCCCGATTTTGTGCTTGCCTAAGAATCCCTTCGAGTTGCACCAAAATTGCATCAAAGGCAAGGTACAAGAGTTGATGGGCTGAGGTCGCTTCGATGGCAGATATATCAGAATGTACCATGCGAATCATATCCATGGGTGGGTGAGATAAAAACCAGATAGCAATTTTATGTAGCTGATTTCGTAGGTCTATACCACCATCCTGAATAGCATTGGCAATTCCTTGCCGATGCCGTTCTAACATGCGTGTTGTGACTTCAATGTATAACTGTTCTTTTCCACCCGGTGCATGATGATAGAGAGAAGCATGATGAATGCCTGCGGCAATCGCAATATCTTTGATTGTTACAGCCGTATAGCCTCGTTCAGAAAATAATTGTTCAGCCGCTTGTAAAACACGCTCACGCGCCTCTGAATGACTCATAAAATATTTCCCAACCAACAATACTGTTGGTATAGTATCACGATTATAAAAACGTGTCAATGCGACTGAGCTTATGAAGAAACTCAGTCGCATCTAAAATACAAAACGATAATTTATTTCTCATCTTTCAAATGTGGATACAACAGCACATCGCGGATACTGTGCTGGTCGGTGAGCAACATCGTCAGGCGGTCAATGCCCATGCCGAAGCCACCATTGGGAGGCATCCCAAAGCGCATGGCACGCAGATAATCTTCATCCAACGGCGTTTCTTCATCGGCATCTTTATCATACAATTCTGCCATATCCAAAAAGCGAGCTTCTTGGTCACGCGGGTCGTTGAGTTCGGTGAAGGCGTTGCCCATCTCCATCCCCGCAATATAAAACTCGAAGCGCTCCACATGCAACTCATCGCCTGCGATGCGTTTGGCAAATGGTGAAATATCACGCGGATAATCCATGATGAAAGTCGGTTGGATGAGTTTTTTCTCCACATATTCACTAAAGAGATGTTCGACCAATTTGCCCCATGTCTGATTCGGTTTGAGGGGTTTATTATCAAATTTGCGAATTTCTGCTTCTAGTTCTGGCGCGGTGGGGAAGTCCATATAATCAATTTCGGTGAATTGGCGAATCGCCTCGCGCATGGTGATACGTTTCCAACTGGGAGCAAGGTTAATCGTTTCGCCTTTATAGGTGGTGATGGGTGTGCCATTCACCTGCTCGGCGGTATAGGCGACCATGCGCTCGGTTAAATCCATCACATCATGATAATCGGCATAGGCTTTATAAAATTCCACCTGTGTAAATTCTGGATTGTGCTTAAAGCTCACCCCCTCATTACGGAAATCGCGCCCAATTTCATAGACGGCATCAAATCCGCCCACGAGAAGTCGTTTGAGATACAATTCAAAGCTGATTCGCAGATAAATATCTTGCTCTAGCTCATTGTGATAGGTGGTGAATGGACGTGCCGCCGCACCACCATAAATGGGTTGCAAAATGGGTGTTTCGACCTCTAAGAAGCCTTCACCATCCAAAAAGTTCCGCACCGATTTGACGACTTTGGCACGTTTGATAAATACATCGCGCACATCTTTATGCACGGCTAAATCGGCATAGCGTTGGCGATAGCGTGCCTCTTTATCAGTAAATTCACCATGTTCAACTGTTGTGCCATCTGCTTGTACTTCTTGTTTAATGACAGGCAGAGGGCTAAGGGATTTTGCCAACAAAATAATTTCTGCCACGCGCACACTAATTTCGCCCGCTTGGGTACGCATGAGTGCGCCTGTGACTTGGACAAAATCGTCCATGTCAATTAATTTTTCTTTGATACGGTTATAAACCGCCTCATCCATATCATTCACGCGCAGAAAAATCTGAATCCGACCGCTTTCGTCCTCAATGTGCATGAACGATACTTTGCCCTTGATGTTGGCGCGTCTAATGCGTCCGCATACGGTCACAGTAGGGGTGTTTTCTGGGGTGCCACCACCTGCTTCGTGAGTGGTCATGAGGTCTGTGGCTTGGGCGCAGGTGTGGGTGCGGTGGGCGCGGGGTGGATAGAGTACCACCCCTTGCGCTTCGAGTTCATTGGCTTTTTGCCAACGGTCTTGCTCAACGGTGTTGGTGGGTTGCCATACCATAATGGATAGTGTTGTCCTTTTATTGGATTGCTTTGATTTTGAAAACAAATTCGCCATCGGGGGCTTTGTATTTCACTTTGTCCCCCACTTTTGCGCCCATCAAGGCTTTACCGAGTGGGCTTTCAATCGAAATTTTGCCTTCGCGGGGGTTGGCTTCGGCAGACCCGACCAAGTGAAAGGTCTCGGTTTCTTTTGAATTTTGGTCAACGAGTGTCACCATTGCCCCGGGTGTCACGCGGTCACGCTTACCACCATCTTCGATGAGGGTGGCGCTACTGAGGATGGTCTCTAGGCGGACAATTTCACCCTCTACAAATGCCTGTTCATTTTTGGCATCTTCATATTCGGAATTTTCGGTCAAATCCCCGCCTTCTTCCAACGATTGACGTAGGCGCTCTGCAATTTGGGGACGGCGCACTTCTATCAGTTGTCTGAGGCGTTTTTCGAGGGCATCCATGCCTTCTTGAGTGAGATATTGGGGATTATTCATGAGTGACTTTCCTTTGATTGTTAGCTAAATCGTAAAAGACACAGCGAGGCTGTGCCAAATTTGCAAATTAACAATGTTACAAAATGACATTTTAATTTTGTGGCGCGTACTATAACATGAAAGGTGGTAGGTGTAAAGGCGATAAACTGTTAAATATGGCGCTTTGGACGGCATATATTTGATATGTGGACGACATATATGTCGTCCCTACGACATGCCCTCAAACGTTACGACAAAGCGTGTGCCTTTATTGGGCTGGCTTTCGACTGTAATTTTGCCCCGCAAGACATCTACCAAGCCATAAGCGATGGGGATGCCCAAGCCACTGCCTTTGAATGCCCGTACCACTTCATTATCGGAACGGAAGAATAATTCACCCAAGCGAGCTACTTCTTCTGGTGTCATCCCAACGCCGTTGTCTTCCACATCCACAACCAGCAAACTACCTTCTGCCCGCGCCCGCACAGTCACCTTGCCTTCACCTTCTGGCGAATAGCGCAGGGCGTTCTCGACCAATTTATTAAAGATGATGGCAATCAAATCACCATCCACATTTAATAAAGGGAGTCCTTGTGGAATCTCAAATGTCAATTGACGGTTCAATTCTTCTGCGAGGGGGCGCAATTTCTTTTCGATGACCATCGCAATATTTTTGAACATATCCATTTTGGGGTTCACTTTGGTGACACCCCCCCGCAAGCGGTTCATAATGCTCATATCTTCGAGCAGGGCTTCCATCCGTTTGGAATTGGAGCGCACCACTTGGAGTAATTGGCTTTGCATGGGCGACAATTCACCACCCATCGCAGGATTATTGAGTAAATCGGAATAGCCTTTAATCGAGGCGAGTGGATTTTTTAGGTCGTGAATTGCCACACGCATAAATTCGGCGTTGTCGTGCAACACCGATTCAATATCGCCACTCGGTCTACGGCGCAAATCGGCAATTTCATCTTGATGCTCTTTTTCTGCTTGGACAATCGCAGATTGAATCGCCTCAATCTGGCTAGGGAGGCGAATTGGAATAATATTGCCCACACGCGCATTTTCTAATAGTTCTGCCAATGCTTGTTTTGCTTCATCTAATGCGGACATTCTGTCTCCTAATTAATCTCTGATTCGCCAAAAGCGTTCTGCTAAGTCGCCGTTGCCGATAACGCGCATGTGCGCCTCCACACTCTGTTGCATCTCCTTTAGAGTAGCCCAAAATGTGCTAATTTGCGACTCGTAACACGCAATTGCCCCATATTTGGCTCGCATTGCACTCGGCTTTTGTTTGTGTGTTACTGATTCTAGTGGGCGCCGAAATGAATTTTGGGCATCTGCTAATTTTTGGGCATCACTGCTATAAGGATAATCCTCATAAAACCACACCTCAAATGAGGGGTGCTGGTCATGCAGGCGTATTCCCGCATCCCGCACCAATTGATGGTCGACATGATTACCTACCCCCATTGGCACATAGACGGCTTTAATAAAGGTCTCGGTGGTGAGGTCATCGAGGCGCAATTTTTCAATTGCGGGGTCGTTTGGATGAATATCGCCAAACAACGATTCCCCTGTCTGATAAAGTGCCACACCCTCATGCGTGCGATAGACACAATCGGGGATGGTGATGGTCGCTGTTAATGCGCCAAGTGCGGTGGCGGCGGTCACATCTTCTTTTTTGCGGATGTCAACCGGATTTTCGCCCACATCCCACCTCGCATGAAGCTCGTCTATCAACGGACTTTGGGGTAATGGGTCGGGCGGGTTGCCCCCCATCACCGTCATGATGATGGCATTAACTCCCTTTGCCGTCAAGGAACGGATATACGCGCCACAACTGAGGACGGCATCATCAAAATGAGGAGATAAAAAAACGTGCATGATGATTTATTCCTCTGGTGAAACGGCGATGCTAAAACTAAAAGAGCTACCTTCGTGTGGCACACTGGCGATTTCGATTTGGCTTCCCATTTGCTCCACCAAACTACGGGTGATGGAAAATCCAAGACCTGTACCGGGTTGGGTACGGGTGAAATTATCATCTGCACGCCAAAATTTTGTCCCTAATTTGGCAATTTGCTCACGGGTGAGACCAATGCCTGTATCAATGACAGAAAACAGCACCCGTTCTCCATCTGGGCGAATTTTTAGGGTGATTGTGCCACCATCTGGGGTGTATTTATAAGCATTGCTCACCAAATTGATGAGGACTTGCAATAGGCGATAATAATCTACCCATAAATCTGGCATGTTATCGGGCATATCCATCACAAAGGTATGATTCCGTTCTTTAATCTGTGGCATTGTGCCATCTTGTACGGCTTGCACCACATCCGCCACACGGACACGGCGTTCTTCCATATAGAAATGACCACTCTCGATACGGCTAATATCCGCCAAATCTTGCACCAAAATTTCCATGCGCGTCACGGTGTCGCTGATGCGCTTGAGATAATTCACTTGGCTGTCTTGCAACCCACCGAGCATGATGAGCAATTCCGCATAGCCCTTAATGCCCGTCATGGGCGATTTGAGGTCATGCGCCACAATGCCGACAAATTCACTTTTGGCTTTGTTGGCGGCTTGTACCCGTTCATAGAGGAGTGCGTTTTCGATTGCCACAGCGCCCCGTGTGATAATGCGTTCTGCGAGGTCTGCTTGTTCTTCATTAAACGGTTGATGGGCGCGTTCTAAGACCATAATCCCGCGCACTTCTTGGTCTTTGAGCGATGGCACAATGAGGGCGGCGCTATTATTATCTTCGCTCATGATGGGGAGCGTGCGCCCTGTGCTGATAGCGACTTCTACGGGTGGGAATTGGGTTAATAATGTCCAAGAAAATGCCTCATTTTCTGCCATACCATAATGATAGAGGGTGTCGAAAGTGGGTGGATTGCCGATGAGCAAGGCAAAATGTCCGCGTTCCGCGCCGACCAATTTACATGCCCATTCCAGTGTGAATTGGACAGCTTTTTCGGCATCTAGTGTCTCGTTGAGCAACATATCTACACGGCGCAATTGGCGCAATTGCTCCACACGTTGGCTGAGGGCTTGGTCTGTTTCGTTGAATAAGAGCGCGTTATCAAGCGCGATGGCGGCTTGTGATGAGAGCGCATCTAGCGCGGCGAGGTCGGTTTCGCGGAATAATCCCGCCAAAGCGCGACTATCTACATAAACCACGCCAATCACTTGCCCCCGCGCCCGTAATGGGGTCGCCATAATGCTCCGTAGCGATTGTGCCACAATGCTGGCTTGCCCTGCAAAACGGGGGTCTTCGGTGGCATTGGTGGTCAGGATGGGCTTTTTGCTATCAATCACGGTATTACAGACGGTACGGCTATACTTAAAATCGCTACTATCCAAATTTTGTTGGTCAAAGTTACGCGCGGCTTTGACTTGTAAGCCACCATCATCATCGCGCAACATCAAAAACCCGCGCTCGGCGGCGGTGAGCTGAATAATCGCATCCATCACTTGGTCGAGTACGACTTGTAAATCGAGTGATGACCCCAACATACGGCTCACATTGTAGAGGGCTTCAAATTTTGAGCTTTGCGATTGATGCGCTTGTTCCTCGCCTACCCGCAAAAGCAAATTATCCAGCTTATCAATCTGTTTGTTAAAAAATGCCTCATCAATGCGCCCCGCCTTGAGTTGGCTACGCAATAGATTCAGGTTGTTCCGCATATTGGCAATTTCGATTTCGGTGATACGGGCGTTATTCTGGTTCATGCGATGTCCTATAAACGGTCTGATAATAACGACAATGGGCGGTCAATGGACACACGTCACAATGAGCGCGTCTGGCTGTACAAATTTCGCGTCCCAAGCGGATGAGATGAAGGTGAAAGGCATAATAGTCGTGGGACGGGACGATGGCTTCCATGATAGGGTGGGCATCATCGGCTGATGTTTTATCTGATAAAAACCCCACACGCTGGCTCACCCGATGAATATGGGTATCTACAGGAAAAGCAGGGCGGTTGAAGGCAAAACACATCACAATGGCGGCGGTTTTTGGTCCAACGCCATCTATACTCATGAGCCATGCTTTGGCTTCTGCGATGGGGATGGTCGCCAAAAAATCAATATTATAATCGCCACGCTCGGCAAAAATTCGGCGCAAGGCGTTTTGAATACGCGGTGCTTTCTGATTGGCGAGTCCTGCGGGACGAATGGCTTCGACGACATCGGGTGTTGGCGCGTTTGCCACATCGTCCCATGTGGGAAATGCCTCTTTGAGGAGGGCAAAGCCTCTATCCCGATTGGCATCGGTCGTGCTTTGGCTCAAAATACAACTCACCAATTCATCCATTGGCGATTGTCCCTGTCCCCAAACAATATCCCCATAAAAATTGAGGAGGATGGGGGCAATATCAGCATATTTTTCTTGTAAATATGCCAAATCTTGCGCCGATAAATCGCGCAAGGTGCGATAGGTTGTTGGGAGATTATGCACTTTATTCATAACTTGATTCTATGCTGACTAAGCGTTACAAGCAAGTATTTTGTGACATTTGCTAAAAAATAGCGCCTGCCGTAAAGCGATTGATAGAATTAACATCAAAGTAAAAATACGATAGTAGGTTATGCCCAATTATTTCCCACTGAGCAACAAAGGGCTATCTACCTTGTGTGTGGGCAGATGAAATTCTCCCGTCACATCATTGAGGGTTAGCTTGCACCCCTCTAGCCGAAAAATATTATACGTTTCACGGGGGCAACGCACCTCAAAGCGCCCATAGGAAATTTCCCCCACAATGGGTCTGCGCCGTGCCGCCACATAAACCCCAGCTTCATCTTGGTCTACGGCGACCTTCCAGCCGAATACACCATCAAGCCTGACTGTCATCTCTATCATGGGGCGTTCCCATCGGATGAGTTCTACCTCTGCATCGGCAATATGCAAATAAAAGGTCATATGTGGTTGAATGGCAAAATAATAGGTTTTGGTCTTTTGAGCCATATCACGCAAGGTATTGGCGGCGCTCACCATTTGCCATAAGCGGTTGATGTGTTGCATGGTCTATTTCCCCTGATATTTGTCTAGCCAATTGGCGACGATTTGTGCGACTTGCCCTGCTTGTTCCAGCCCCAACATATGACCAGCACCCTCTATGATGGCGAGCGTGCTATTGGGGATATTATCTGCCAGATATTGCCCATATTTGAGTGGTGTCATTTTATCATGTGTGCCACTGATGACCAATGTGGGCGCGGCGATAGCTTTTAATTCTGCGCGACTATCGAAGCCATTGCACGCAGTATAATCACCGTATGTTACCTCAGAGGGGGTTTTGAGCAATTGGTCTTTAGTAGCATTTTTGACAGATTGTGGCACATCTGCGCCCCAGAGCCATTCCGATAATAAATCGGCTACGGCTTCATAATCGGTCATAATGCGGTTCAAAATATCGGGATGCACGGCTAATTTTGCCCCTGTGCCGATGAGCATGAGTCCTGCCACTTTTTCTGGATGGAGCAGGGCAATTTGTTGAGCAATCCCGCCACCCATGCTATGCCCCGCAAAAATGGCGCGAGGGAGCGATAGGGCATTGAGCAATGCGACCACATCTTCGGCATAATCGGTGATGGTGGTGCGGTGGGGTGGGGCGCTTTTGCCATGTGCGGGCAAATCGAGCGCGATGGCATTGGCTTGGGGCAATCGGCGGAGTTCTGCTGACCAGTCCAAATGTGACCCACCAGCGCCATGTATAAATATCACGGGGATATAGGGCGAATCGGTTTTGCGGTGGTCGGCATAATAGAGTGTTCCGCGTGCGGTGGTTTGTAGGGGCATATTAACCTCATATCAGCAATACACCCTTTATTCTATCATGAATCAAAAACGGATGGGGAAGCCCATCCGTTTTTTTTATTGGTGATTACAAGCCTGCTTCTTTACGCAGAATTTCGGCTTTGTCGGTGCGTTCCCAAGGCACATTCAGGTCTTCACGACCAAAATGCCCGTATGCCGCCACTTGTTTGTAGATGGGACGGCGCAAGTCCAAATCGCGGATAATAGCCGCAGGGCGCATATCGAAATGCTTGCGGATGAGCGCGACAATCTTTTCATCTTCAATCACGCCAGTGCCAAATGTTTCAACAGCCAACGATGTGGGGTGCGATACACCGATGGCATACGACACTTGCAATTCAAAGCGGGTTGCGAGTCCTGCCGCCACGATATTTTTGGAGATGTAGCGTGCCATATAAGCGGCGCTACGGTCTACTTTCGTGGGGTCTTTTCCGCTAAATGCACCACCGCCATGACGCGCCACACCACCATAGGTATCTACGATGATTTTACGCCCAGTCAAGCCAGCATCACCCATTGGACCACCAGTCACAAAACGACCAGTTGGGTTCACGAAAATGCGGGTTTCTGCATCAATTAATTCAGCAGGCACAACGCGCTTGATAATGCGGTCAATCACGGTGGCGCGAATTTCTGCTTGGGACACTTCTGGGGCGTGTTGGGTGGATACCACGATGGTATCTACGCGCTTGGGTTTGCCATAAGCATATTCAACCGTCACTTGGCTTTTGGCATCGGGGCGCAACCATTCGATTTCGCCACTTTTGCGAGCTTCGGTGAGACGGCGCACCAATTTGTGCGAGAGGGCAATGGTGAGGGGCATAAATTCTGGGGTTTCATCACATGCAAACCCAATCATCATCCCTTGGTCGCCAGCGCCTGTGGCATCAATTTCGGCATCAGATAAATCGCCCTGACGAATTTCGAGGGCTTTATCTACACCTTGAGCGATGTCTGGGGATTGTTCTTTGATAGAAACCATCACAGCACAGGTTTCGGCATCAAAGCCATATTTACCGCGTGTATAACCGATATTGGTGACAGTTTCGCGCACCAATTTTTCAATATCCACATAAGCGCGGGTCGAAATTTCGCCAAAAACAAAGACCACGCCTGTGGTGGTGGATGTTTCACATGCCACACGCGCCATTGGGTCTTGTTCTAAAATGGCATCGAGGACGGCATCTGAAATTTGGTCACACATCTTATCGGGATGCCCTTCGGACACCGATTCAGAGGTGTAAAAGTATTGCGGGGCTGACATAAAACTGGAAGAACTGGTCACTTCTTGCTCCTTGTACATCAATTAAAAACGCCTCTCCATGATATGATGAAGAGGCGCGTTGGACGACATATTTACGTTCCGCGCTCATCTTCCAGAGTTTCCTCTGATGGATTTAGCACCTACCCGATGCTTCGGGGGTTGCCGCGACTTCTTCGAGCCATATCTCTCTGTCGCTCTTGATGAGTGTTTCGTCTAAATTGTCGCAAAAGGATAACATAGCCTATCGGATAAATCAATTGGCATTTGGGAGATTATAGTTAGGGACGGTATATAAGTCTTGTCCGTAGCTGTTTTTTAGTCTTTTGCCTGTTTTTTTCGTGTTTGAGTATTATTTTGTGGCTGACATACGCGCCTAAAGGCGCTAGTACAGCCATTACACCTCAAAAACAGGCAGAAGCGTAATGGCGGACTAGCACGCAAGTGCGTATGTCCGCCACCAACCGCAAGCCTTATATTGTGCCTACAAAATGCTACCGCGATTACCGAATCCGAATATCGCTGTTATCGCCTAAGTTCATTTTTAAGGCGCGGGGGAGGGTGTTATCTTTTGTCACCCGTGTTTTACGCCCTATCAGGCTATCTTGTAGGCGGGCGGGCAGGTCGCTGAGGGTGCTGTCTTCTAAGATGATGCTATGCTCCACCTCACAATTGATGACTTTGACATTGTAATAGATGCTGGTGAACGGACCCACATAACTATTTTCGATGAGGGTATTTGCGCCGATGATGGTCGGACCGCGCACAATGCTATTGCGGATGATTGCCCCTTCTTCTACCGTGACACGTACATCCACTTGTGAATTTTCGATGGTGGCTGTGGGGTGAACATTTGGCACGAGTTCATCTAATACATGGTCATTTGCGATGAGCATATCCACTGCCTTGCCCGTATCTACCCACCAACCATCATGCACATAGGGATAAACGCTATAGCTGTGTTCGATGAGCCATTGGATGGCATCGGTAATTTCGTATTCGCCACGCGGAGAGGGTTTGATGTTGTTAATCGCCTCAAAAATGGTGTGGTCGAACATATAAATGCCCACCAGCGCCAAATTTGATGGCGGATTTTGTGGTTTTTCGATGAGGCGTTCAATGCTCCCATCGGGGCGTAGTTGGGCAATGCCATAACTACGGGCATTTTCGATGGGGACAGCTTTTAATACGATTTGGCTGTTCCATTGGCTTTCTGCGAATTGGCGGATGAGTGGGCTAATGCCCCCCTGAATGACATTATCGCCCAAAAACATCACAAAACGGTCATCACCCAAAAAGTCATGCGAGATTTTTACCGCGTGTGCCAATCCATCGGGGCTTAATTGACGGATATAGGTGAAATTCATGTCTTTTAGATCATCGCGTTTGGAGATGGCATCTTGAATTTGTTGGGCGGTATCGCCTACCACAATCCCAATATCCGTAATGCCTGCTTCGCGCATGGTGTGAATAACGCGCACCAATACGGGTAAATTGGCGAGGGGAATCAGTTGTTTGGCTTGGGTATAAGTGAGTGGGTAGAGGCGTGTGCCTTTGCCCCCACTGAGGATGAGACCTTTCATAAAATTTTCTCCTTTTATCTAAATACACTGCAACTTAAGGCAATGCACCCCACCCCAACCCCTCCCCAAAAATTGGAGAGGGGCTAAAACCTGCCCTAGAATGACTGTCTCCCCCTGTCTCCCTGCAATGGGGAAAGGGGGCGGGGGGGATAGGGGATGATTTATACCATAAAATCTAATATTTTTGGCTACGTTCACGGGGGGCATGGGTGAGAATTGTCCCCAATAGGCGTACATGCACCCGTGCGAGGGTTTGTTGTGCTTGTGATAGATGGTCACGGCGCGTTTTGCCTGCCTTCACCGCCAACACAACACCGTCTAATTTGCTCGCCAATAGGCTGGCATCGGTGGCGCTGAGGAGGGGCGGGGCATCGAATAAGATATAATCGGCACGCGCTTTGAGGACACCAATAATCTCGCTCATGCGTTGATTGCTCAACACATCAGCAGGGATAGGGGGTAATGCCCCACTGGGGAGCAGGCTCAAATTTTCGACACTGGTCGCCACCAATGGTGGATTTGCCAGCGTTGCGGTGTCGGTTATCATGGTGGTGAGTCCGCGCTCGCCACTTACACCCCATAGCGTATGTTGCGATGGACGGCGCAAATCGGCATCTACCAAAATGGTCTTATGACCCGATTGGGCAAAGGTCACAGCGAGATTGGCGACCACTTCACTTTTATCCTCTGGGGCAGATACCGCCGTGATGAGGATGGTGTGGAGGGGTTTATCGGTGCTATAAAACATCAAATTGGTGCGTAAGGTACGATAGGCTTCTGCGATGGCAGATTGTGGGTTGGTCAATGTGATGAGATTGGTCATGGTTTACTCCTGTGGAATCGAAGCGATAAGCGGGGCATCAGTGGCACGGGTGAGGTCTTGTGCGTTGCGGATGACACCACTTTCGGCATATTCCAGCACAAAAACGAGGATACCCCCCAATACCAAGCCCAAAATTGCACCAATAGCGAGGCTGATGGTGGGGCGTGGTGATTGTTGTGTGTAGCGCGGATAATCTACCAAGACGGCATCTACACGGTCTTCACGGCGGGAACGCTGATTCACTGCATTGCGATAATCTACCAGTGCTTGCCCCCATGCGCGGGCAATCTGGTTGCCCAATTCGCCATCGGTATTATCCACATCAATTTGCACCGTCAAACGCAATTGGTCGGCGGCAAAAAATGAGTTACCGAGTAATTGTTCTGGCATCATATCCAAGTCGAGTGCTTCAATAATTTCGTTGGCACGGTCACGGCTATTGAGATAAACCGTTAGGGGTGTTACCAAGCGCACACTCGCTTCTGCCAAGCCCAAATCTGCCCGCGATGGTTGGATGAGGACGACTTGAGTGGAGCGATAGACGGGTGTTTGTCCCCTACTGATGAGAAATGCCGCGCCTCCTGCGAGGAGCGCCAATAAGACCATAATCCAGCCACGACGCACGATGATGCGTAAATAATCTGTGAGCGCCAAAAGTCGCCTCCTGTTATCTGTTACCCGATATGTGCAGGGGCATGACGATTCATGCCCTACACAGGGTATATACAAAACGAGGTCATTGTAACGGATATTTGGCGTTGGGGTAGGGTTTATTCCAAGACGATATCCCCACGCATGACGACCCCATGCGCCCCTGTAAAGCGACTGGCAATCTCGCGGATGGTGACATTTTCGGTGGGATGAAGCGCATCACCCGCAATTTCGGCTAATGGAATAGCGACTGCGGCGTATTTTGTGATGCTCTCATGCGGGACTTTCCATGGCTTGTTGCCAAACGAGAAAACCCCATCACTCCACAATAAAATATCCATGTCTAGTGGCAATGGTCCGTGTTTGGTGGCTTGATTGAGGCGGTCTCTGCCGAGACGTTTTTCGATAAATTCCAATTTTTCTTTGACAATGACAGGCAAGAGGGGCGTGGCAATTTTTACCACCACATCCAAAAAATCGGGTTGTTGGGTATACCCAAAGGCGGGTGATTGATAGACAGAGGACATCCCCAACACCGTAAAACGCCCACGTAATTGGGCAATTGCCTCTTTGAGATGACGTTCTGGCTCCATATTTGAGCCGACAACAATGTAAATCACAGGGAGCGTTTCATAAACGGTCATGATGTCTCATAATCCTCTCTCGTGCGTTCTATGACTACACCCACACTATCTGAAAAGCGCAAGGCATTGGGCTTGTGGACGCGCACTTGTACCCATGGGGCGTTGTGGTCTACGACACAAATTTTAGCGATTGCCCCCGCGAGTGCCTCGACTAATTTATAATGAGATGCCTCGACATGGGCAATAATCGCTTTGGTTAGGGTGCGATAATTAAAGACATCATCGGGGTTATCGGTGCGCTCTGCCATGTGCATATCCGCTTGAATACGCAGGCTAATCACCACATCTTGCTTATCTTTTAATTCATGGGCGCTAAAGCCAATCATGCACCGTAGGCGTAAATTGTCTATTTCAATTATATCTCGCATCAAAAAAGTCCTATTATTTTGATTCCAATGATAGACTATCATCATTATACCCCATTCATGATTCTAATCTTATATTCACAAAGGGTCATAATAGGCTTTTGCTATGAGTTTTGTCTAACGGTTATATGAGGATATGGTGAAATATGACGTTAGTTTTACAAAAGCCACATATAATCGCTTTATCAAAGATTTTTATGGAAAGAGTGGTGGCTTGATGAAACTCAACGGGAACGGAAACAAAAACGGGAATGGTAAAACCCCCACACACCCCAACGGCAATGGGAACGGCAAGCATAGTCTCATTGATATGATGCAAGAAAAATTTGGCTCAGATGACTTTTTACAAACTTTTGAGTTGGGTTTTCCCCCTGTTGAACGTGATAACATCGAAGATGCCGTCGAAAAAATATTGTATGCAGTTGGAGAAGACCCCAAGCGGGAGGGATTGCAACGCACCCCTCATCGTGTCGCAAAAGCCTATGAGGAACTCTTAGAAGGGTATCGCATAGACCCTGCTGAACTCATTAACGGGGCAATTTTTGATGTAGAATATGATGATATGGTCATTGTGCGTGATATTGAATATTACAGCCTGTGCGAACATCACATGCTCCCCTTTATTGGGCGGGCGCATGTGGCATATATCCCCAACGAAAAAGTGATTGGGCTGTCTAAAATTCCACGCATTGTAGATATGTTTGCTCGGCGTTTACAAGTTCAAGAACGCCTGACACGGCAAATTGCCGATTTTGTAGATGCCATCCTCGCGCCAAAAGGTGTCGCGGTGGTATTGGATGGAATGCACATGTGTTCCATGATGCGTGGGGTGCAAAAATGTCATTCTGGGATGACGACCAGCGCCATGCTGGGCGCGTTCCGTGAAAATGACATCACACGGCGCGAATTTTTATCGCACATTGAACGCACAGGTGGACGCTCTGTATTTTAGAGTGATATGTCTATCAGATTTGGCTAGGCTATATGCCCGTAAGGGCGCAACATGTTGCGCCCTTACAAAATCTCCCCACTTTAGGTGGACATATCCGCCGATACCTACTTCCCCATTTTTTCTTCAATAAATGCTAATAACTGTGCCTTAAATAGGCTGACATCAAATTTTTGCGCGTGGGCGCGGATGGTTTGTGGGTCATATTGGGTGGGGTCAAATGTGTTCATCACCGCCATCAACGATTCCACCGTCAATTCATGAAAATGTTCCCCTGTAACCCCTGCTATCACCGTATCCAACGCCCCACCCGCACCATAGGCAATCACAGGGCGACCCGCCGCTTGTGCTTGAACGGGTGTGATGCCAAAATCTTCTAATCCGGGGAATAAAAAGGCTTTGCACCGCGCTATGAGGCGGGGTAGGTCATCATCGGGGACATACCCCAAAAATTCCACTGTATCACCCGCCATCGCTTTTAGACGGTCTAAATCGCGTCCTTTACCTGCAATTTTGAGTCGAACACCCAGTTTAGTCGCCGCTTGGACGGCTAAATCTATGCGCTTATAGGGGATAAGGCGCGAAACGATAAGAAAATAATCTTCTGGGGTCTCATCCATTTGGGCAAAACGGGCAGTATTTACGGGCGGGAAGATAATCACCGAATCGCGGTCATAATATTTTTTGATGCGTCCCTGAATTTCGGTTGATATGGCGATAAAATGATGCACGCGCTTGGATGCGCGTTTATCCCACCATTTGAACAACGGCATTAGGGCTTTTAAGCCGATTTGTGCCACGCGCCCTAGCCCCTCACGGGCGATATACTCATCCAATTGCCATACATAGCGCGTGGGTGCGAGGCAATAACAAATATGAATTGTCCCCGCCTCATAGCGTACACCGTGACAAAATCCGCTTTTGTTGCTGAGGAGCAAATCATAACCATTGAGCTTGAGTCCACCCCATGCGATGGGGTATAGGGGCAGATAGGGCTGATGTTTGGTGTGGATGGCGGGGAGCTTATCCATCCAGAGGGGGCGAATATCCCATTTTTTGTAAAATTCGGGCATGATGTCGGGTGCATATAGGCTGGTATAGATGGGGCTATTTGGGAATAGGGTCACTAAATCGGCTAAAACATCTTCTGCCCCGCCGATTTGGTTGAGCCAATCATGAATGAGGGCGATTTTCATATTAATCATTTGACCTCACCCCTAAATCCCCTCTCCAGTCTGGAGAGGGGACTTTTCACACGGGAGAAATGGTTATCTCCCCCTCTCCAATTTGGAGAGGGGGCAGGGGGGTGAGGTAAAAATAGCGATTTTATGGTTAAGTAGCTACTCATGCCCCTATCTGATGAAAATTTATTTCCCCCCATAACCACGCCCGATGAACACACCTGTGTGTTTTTGGATGAATAATTCACCCTCTTTGGCGATAATATCGCGTACTGCTTCTGTGAATTTTTCGACATGCTCGGATGTGACCATCGAAAGTGCCAATGACAGAAAATAATCTACCATGGGTTCAACCTCAGTTACACGTAAATCGTCATGGTAAATGTTGAGGTCTATTTGTTTGAATGATTTTCCCAGTTGTTCTGCACCGTTTTCGAGGCTGAAGGCACGGTTAACTATGCCAACCTGAAATTCCTCTGTTTGCAAAATTTCATAGACCAATTGGTTATATTCGCGCATGTGGCTTTCGCCCAAAGTCGCGGCAAATAGCACACCATCGGGCTTGAGGACACGGCGCATTTCGGCAATGGCTTGGTCGCGGTCTGGCACATGATAGAGCATAAAATTAGCGAATACGGCATCGAATGACGCATCGGGGTAGGGGATAGATTGCACATCAATTTCGCGGTATTCAGGTTCAAAGGCGACCCCCGCTAATTTTTTCTTGGCATCATTCAAAATGCCCATCGAAAAATCGGATAGGGTTACATCCCAGCCAGCAGGTACACGGTCTTTGCAAATCGCCCATAATTCTCCGCTACCACTACCCACTTCTAAAATACTGGCTTGGGCGGGAATTTGTGTCAATGCTTGGTCAAATATCCAGTTAAAAACGCCGTGTGGATTGGTGCTAAATTGTTTATGGAGGCGAATTCGCGCGTCTAAATTTCCTGAATTAGCATATTGCAATCTTTTGAGATAATTGGGGTCGTTATAGTTCCGCATGAACAGATTTCCCTTCACATTCAATTGAGCAGATGAGATGAATTGTTGCTGGCACGTTTGATGGGGGCATAATAACGCCGATGAACATCTAACACACCATAACGCTCAATGGCTTGTAAATGCAATTTTGTGCCATAGCCTTTATGCTGACGAAAATAGTATTCTGGATACTCTTTATCCAGCGCGACCATCATCTCATCTCGATGTGTTTTGGCAAGGACACTGGCGGCGGCGATACTCAACGATTTTTGGTCGCCTTTGACGATGCAATCATACGGGAAACCGAGTTCACCTTTTAATAAGCCATCGGTAAAAAGATAGTCTGGCTGAAAATTTGGAAATTGGTCTTGTAAATTGGTCAATGCGCGGGTTAATGCCAAATTGGTGGCAGGGTTAATGCCCAATTTATCTACTTCATGGCTTTCTGCTCTGCCGATACCCCACGCATTAGCAACCCGTTTAATATCCACCACCAAGCGTTCACGGCTGAGGCGGGTCATCTCTTTGCTATCACGCACACCAGCAAGTTCAATGAGCAATTTGTCTTCGCCCCAATCGAGTGGCAACGATACCGCGCCAACCACGACTGCGCCTGCCCATGCGCCACGCCCTGCTTCATCTAACCCAACAATATGCTTATAGGCAGGGTATTTTTCCCATTCGAGGGTTAATCCTGCCGTTTTAGGCTTGCGTTTTTTCATGATAAACCCCCTTGCGCCAATTTTTACGGACTTTGAGCGTCTCCATCACCATTTTATATGAATCGCCCATCGGTTTAATTTTGGATTGGGGCTTATAGTACCATGTGATGGGGACTTCGATGATTTTATAGCCGAGTTTTTGGGCAATAAAAAGCAGTTCCACATCAAATGCCCATCCATCAATCGTTTGCAATGGGAAGATTTTTTCTGCGACTTCGCGCTTAAAGCACTTAAACCCGCATTGGGTGTCGTTGAGTCCATGCACCGCCAATACTTTGACGATGAAATTAAATACACGCCCCATAATATGGCGCATTTCTGGCTCACCAATGCGTTTTGCGCCTTTTGCCTCTCTGGAGGCGATTGCGACATCATAACTTTCGGCATTGGGTGGCAAAAATTTGACTACCTCTTCAATCGGCATAGATAAATCGGCATCGCAAATAAATAAATAGTCCCCGCGTGCCACACCCATCCCACTTTTGACAGCGATGCCCTTACCTTGTCGTTTTTCGGTAATGACGCTAATGTAATCAAATTCAGAGGCGGCATTTTCGGCAATTTTTAAGGTGTCATCGGTGCTGTTGTTGTTGACGATAATCACTTCTATTGCATAGGGTTGTGATGCCACAAATGCGGTAATTTGCTTTAAGCTACTGGGAAGCCTATCAGGTGCGGATTCGTTATAGGCAGGAATCACGATTGAGAGTAATGGGGTGTGCGAGTCCAAATTTTATTTCTCCGTTTTGGTGAGCATTGCTTCTAATGCGTCTGTTGAAATAACGCGCTTTTTTTGAATGGCAATGCGCTTTTTTCGCAATTTGGGGAGTGCAAAAATCCCCGCTAAGATGCCACGCAGTTTTGCCCTAGCGGCTTTTCCGCGCCATGCGCGTATTGCCGACCATGCCCCGCGCCATTGATTTTTTAGGATTGCCCAACGGTATTTTCGCCATAAATCGGTCGGATAATTTTTGACCAAGACGAATATCGCGTTGCGCCCATCATAAAAACTGGCGGTAACACCACCGCCTGTTGCAGATAAATGATGGTACACGATAGCGCGGGGTGTGTAAAGGCAACGCCATCCCGCCAGTTGCGCTCGCCATCCCAAATCCACATCTTCTAACGAAAAAAAGAAATCATCATCCAGTAACCCAATCTGGTCGAGCATCTCGCGCCGATAGGCAGATGACCCACCACACGCGCTAAAGACAAATTCCTCTTGGTCATATTGCCCATTATCTTTTTCCCACACACCCCGATTGCCAGCCCGTCCATCCACCGTAAAAAAATCGCCTGTGGTATGGATATGGTCGCGCTTCTCGAATAGCATCATTTTGCTGGCGACTGTGCCGACTTCTGGATGGCGTGCAAAGGCATCCATGACCGCTTCTGCCCACTGCTTATCCACTTCTGTATCATTGTTGAGGAGCGAGATAATCTCCCCTTTGGCGTGTTTCATGCCGGCATTACACGCCCCAGTGAAGCCACTGTTATACCCAATATCTAGCAAAATCACTTCTGGGTAATTTTTGCGGATGAAGTCCTGTGAACCATCGCTAGAGGCATTATCGGCAATAATCACCTCGATATTAGGGTAAGTTTGGGCGCGGAGGGCATCTAAACAGACTTGTAAAAATTTGAGTCCGTTCCAATTGGGAATAATCACCGAAAAAAGTGGCACATCAGGCATTGAATAAGCCTTCTTTCATCAAAAAGTCGTCTATGGCTTCGTGCCAATGGCGCAAGGTAATCCCCAAAAATGTGCCATGATTGTTATTTAGGCTGGCATAGGTGGGTGGGGTAGATGGGCGCGACCATTCTTTTGATAAAATGGGTGTGATGGGGGTATCGGTGAAGCCTGCTCTATCCAAAATATAACGGGCAAATTGATAACGCGAGGCGCTCCCTGTGTTGACCATGTGAAAAATGCCATAGCGATGGGTTTCGATGAGTTTGATGACGGCATCTGCCAAATCATCGTTATAAGTCGGATTCGCCACCTCATCTGTGACCACGCGCAATTGTTTTCCAGCACTCACGGCGTTGAGGATGCTCTGAATAAAATTTTTGCCCCCATGTGCAAAAAGCCATGCTGTTCGCACAATATAATGGCGTGGGTTGGCATTCATCACCTCACGCTCGCCAACCCATTTGCTATAGGCATACGGGTTGATGGGGTGGGTGATGTCATGTTCGTTATAAGGGGTGGGGGATATGCCATCGAACACTTCATTGGAGCTGATTTGCACCACCTCCGCGCCGATTTCTGTGCTGGCAATGGCAATATTCCCCGCGCCATATCCATTGATACGCAGGGCTTTTTGCGGGTCTTTGGCACATCCATCCACATCTGTCCATGCGGCACAATTAATGACCACTTGGGGCGCAAATTGGGTAATCATGGCGCGGGTGGCATAAAAATCTGCAATGTCTATTTCATCCACATCTATTCCCGATACGGTATGATGAGGCATGGCGGATAAATTGGCAAAAATACGCCCGCCTAATTTGCCTTTTGCGCCAATGATAAGAATTTTGCTCATGAATTAATCGCATCCCTTGATTAGTGTAAAATTTTCATGGTCTTCTGTTTCCAATACTACCGCATCGGGCATTTTGAGACAATTCCACAACTCAAGCGGGTTAAGGGCAGGGATAAGATTTGCCACAAACAAGCTAATAACTGTGCCATGCGAGACAACCGCTATATTTTCGTGGCGGTGTTTGCGCCATGCGCTGAGTAATCCCACATGAAAACGGGCGCGGGCTTGCTCTGCGGTTTCTTCGCCATAGACCAATTGGTTGGGGTGTTCAAAAAAGGTTTTTATTTTATCAATAAATTTTGTGCGGTCATGTTCATAGGGTTCATTTACACGCTGATGTTCGTGTAAATCATTCACAATTTCAAACGGGATATGAAAAACGCTGGCAATGGTGAGGGCAGTCTCTAATGCTTTTGGTTCTGGACTCGAAAAAATATGGCGTGGTTGATAGTCTTTTAATGTTTTGGCAAACGTGTTGGTGGTATTTTGTCCTTCTTCAGAGAGTAACCATGTTTTGGAAGGGGCTTGTGGGTCAATGATGGGGAGCGCATGTTTAATTAAAATAAGTCTTGGCATCTCAATAAATCCCTCAAAGATAATAATAAAGACCTCAACTATGATAAAAGCATTTCGCCTTCTCTCCTAGTGTAGGATAGAATAGAGATAACTGCAAAAACCCAATTGGGAGTCCTTATGATAGAACAACCTACAATAGAGACCGATACCCATTCACAGACCAGCATCGAGAACCCCCGTTTGCTCATGTTTGTGCGTGGCGCATGGCTTGTCCTCGTCATGACAAATTTGGTGATATTTGCTTTGAGTATCCCCTTTTTTGTATCTGATAAAAATACCATGTTCATCACCGACCATCCATGGTTGTATGTCGTTATGGATATGGTGACGATTGGCGGATTTTTGCTCTTTGGTAGTTTTATTGTGGCGCGTCGGTCAGATAACTGGATAGTGTTATATACCGTTTGGTCAATGCTGTTTTTTGGATTACTGAATAGCATCGGTTATGTGACATTTGTACGTACCAACGATATTTTGTTATTTTTCACGATATTTTGCTCCATATTGCTCTACACCTTTTTATTGGTGTTTCCCGATGGTCAATTTCGCCCGCGTTGGACAATGGGTTTGGCGGGGGGATTTTTGGGGTGGGATTTTATCGCCCGTTATTTTATTTATGATGTGAGCAGTTTTGTTTATAGCATTGCCGATTTAGCCTTTTTGCTGATTGCATTATTTGTGTGTATTTATCGGTATCGCACGTATTTTTCGCCACTGCGTAAGCAACAAACCAAATGGGTTATTTTTGGCACGGCGGTAGCCGTGTTGGGGATTCAATCACGGGCGGTGTTGGTGGGATTTTTGAACACCAGTGGGCAAAAAGACCTCTATGATTTTGTCTTTTTGGCGACTTACCCCATCACCCATTTATTATTGTTCCTTGTGCCATTGTCGGTGATGTTCGCCGCATTGCGTTTCCGCCTATGGGATATTGATTTTATGATTGAGCGTGGGCTGGTCTTTGGCTCGGTGACGCTTTTTTTGATTGGGGTCTTTATTTTCGATTTTTGGCTGGCACAAACCGTCTTTACAGCATTACTTGGGGCAGAACAAGCGATGTTTGCCGTGGCGTTTGCCATGCTGGTCTCTGGTATCGCATTTAATCCCATTCGCAAACGACTTGAAGATTTTATAGACCAAAAATTATATGGTCTGCGCTATAACATCAAAGCCGTTGCGCGTGCTGGTGTGAAGCCAGAAATTAAAAATGCGGGGGCATTCACGGGGCAATATTTTGGCAAATATGAATTGTTGGGTGTGATTGGCAAAGGAGGCATGGGCGAGGTGTATAAAGGCTTTGGTGATAATACCGTTGTCGCCGTAAAAGTATTGCCACAAGACCTCGCCAGAGACCCTAAACTGGTCAAACGGTTTGAGCGCGAAGCGACCATGCTCGCACGGCTTAAACATCCCAATATTGTCAAATTATATGATTCTGGTGTCACCGATACAGGCGCACATTATTTGGCGATGGAATATATTGATGGGCAAGAATTGGGACAAATTATCAAAGAACAAGCTGTAAGCTATGACACGATATGCGAATGGCTCACCATTATTGCCAATGCGCTAGATTATATCCATAAGCAGGGGTTGGTGCATCGAGATATTAAACCATCGAATATCATGCTTCGGCTACTCGATGATAACGAGACATGGCAACCGATTTTGATGGATTTTGGCATTGCCCATCTCGATTTTGCAGGCACACAACTCACGGGGACGGGGACAATTGGCACAATAGATTATATGGCACCCGAACAGATTATGGCGGCGCGAGAAGTGGATTATCGGGCGGATATTTATTCGCTGGGGGTGGTCTTATACGAGATGGTCACGGGTGAACGGCTATATAAGGGGAGTGCGGGGCAAATTTTATTTGCCCATCTGCAACAACCACCAACCGACCCGCGTGATATGCGCCCCGATGTGCCATATACCATTTCGAGCGCCGTATTGCGGGCGTTATCTAAAAAACCAGAAGACAGATTCCAATCGGCGGGGGAATTGGCACGCGCACTAGCATAATTTAATCGGCATTTTGCCAATACTCTAGCACCCGCTTAAATTCGGCATCCCAAAAGGCTTGTGGGTCATATGTATCATAGCCATAGGCGCTTGCCCATTTATAAAATCCATCCCCACAGCGCCCTGTGGCTTTGTTGACCACAACTACACCCAAAATAGGGCGATTTTCCGCAACTTCATCGGTACATAATTCTTGTAAAATATGGTCAAAGGCAGGTGCGCGATGATGAATGGTGGCATAGGTGACTTGCCTTGCCAGTTCAGAATAGAAAATTGTTTTGCCCAATTTTGCCACATCAATGAGAATATGGCGCAATTCTGCTTTAATTTTTTGCCAATCCGCTTGATTTAACCCAGATTTTGTCGCCATTTTACACCTATGTGCTAGAATATGCCCTGAAAATTATCATAGCATAAAAGGGACATGACCAATGCGGATTAGTTTGCAAATACCATTTTTCAATTGGGCAGGTGGCGCACCTGTTTATGGCGAGACGCTCAAAAAAATTGTCCAAAAAGCCGAAGCTGGCGGTTTTTATAGTATTTGGGTGATGGATCATTTTTATCAGATGGAATGGGGGAGCAATAAAGCACAAGACCCCATGCTCGAAGCCTATAGTACATTGGGCTATATTGCCGCCCTCACCCAACGGGTGAAATTGGGCGTGTTGGTGACAGGGGTGATTTATCGGTATCCGGGAATCCTCACCAAAACAGCTACCACAGTAGATGTATTAAGTGGTGGGCGCATGTATTGTGGTATTGGCGCGGCATGGTATGAACGCGAAGCAAAAGGCTTGGGTGTGCCATTTCCGCCGATGGGGGAACGGTTTGAACAACTTGAAGAAACCCTGCAAATTATCAAGCAAATGTGGTCAGACAACGATGGGGCATACAATGGCAAGCATTTTCAACTCGCAGAGACGATATGCGTCCCGCAACCTGTGAGCAAACCCCATCCGCCGATTATGGTCGGGGGCAGTGGGGAGAAGAAAACATTGCGTTTTGTGGCGGAATATGGCGATGCTTGCAATTTTGATACAGGCATGGGCATTGAGGGGGTTCGGCATAAATTAGCGGTGCTAAAAGGGCATTGTGACGATGTGAAGCGTGATTATAACGCCATTGAACGCACCGTTATTCATCATGCCGCTAACCCTGCTGATACGCAAAAATTGATTGATTTTTGCGGTGCATTGGCGAAAGAGGGCATCCAGCATGTGATTTTTAATATGCACGACATTGAAACGCTCGCCCCACTTGACCATTTTATCGAGACAATCATCCCCGCAACGGCAAATTTTTGAGGATATAGTGGTTTGTAGGGACGGTGTATATGCCGCCCACAGTAGAATAGAATGTGTTGTGGACGCGCAGAAGCGCGTCCGTACAGCACCTATTTGGGGGATGTAGGGGCTTACCATGGCAAGCCCTTATGAGAAAGATGTGATGTATTCGTAGGGACACGATAATGGTTGTTAGTAAATAAAGACGGTTTAACATATTTTCTTATTCTGTGGCTGACATACGCACTTGCGTGCTAGTCAGCCATTACAATCCTGCCTATTTAGGTGGTGTAATGGCTGTACTAGAGGCTTCAGCCTCGTATGTCAGCCACAAAAGATAATCCGTATTTAAAAACTAACTTGCATTAT
>JANRKU010000027.1:0-28603 GCA_033763335.1 bacterium | reverse complement strand
GATTATGATGAGGATGATTACGACGAAGATGAGGACGATGTTCCTAGTGTGGCACGCAAGCCGATGAGCAATCCATTTGGGGATAAAGCAAGTGTGTTTGGTGCATCCACCACACCCGCCCCAACACCCAAGCCATCGGGCTTTACGCCATTTGGCAAACCAGAAGATAAAGCAGGCACGATGGGCGATGTCACCCGCGCACCGGGTTTTACACCGCCGACATTTTCCGCATCCACACCGCCAAAACAACCAGAAACACCACAACCAACAGTGTTAACCCCACCGCCAACACCGAATAAGCCCATGCCATTCAGTGGCAGTGGGGCAAATATCGAAAAACCGACCAGCACCATCACCACCCCGCCCAAAAAGGTGTGGCGCTTGCCCGATTATCGCACCCTCCTCGCATCGGGGTCTGAAGGCGATATTGACCGTGAGCAATTGGTACGCCGTGCCAAAATGATTGAAGAAACACTCGGCAGTTTTGGCGCGCCCGGGCGGGTCGTAGAAATCAATACCGGTCCAGTCATCACTCAATTCGGTGTCGAACCCGATTACCTCACCGTGCGTGGAGGCAAAAAGGTGCGCGTCAAAGTCGGTCAGATTGCCCAACTGGATAAAGATATTCAATTGGCACTCGGCGCAAAATCCATCCGTATCGAAGCACCTGTCCCCGGTAAGGGCTATGTGGGTATCGAAGTCCCCAACGAAGAAGCGGCGTTGGTGAGCCTGCGTGATGTCATGGAGAGTAAGCAATTCAACAAATTGGGCGAAAAATCGCCATTGACCATCGCGCTTGGACAAAGTGTGGATGGTGCGCCAATTTCTGCCGATTTAGCCTCTATGCCCCATCTGCTGATTGCAGGGACAACGGGGTCGGGTAAATCGGTGTGCGTGAATGCGATTATTGCCAGTATACTTGTGCGGAATACCCCCGATAAAGTCAAATTTATCATGGTAGACCCCAAGCGGGTAGAATTGACAGGTTATAACGGCATTCCACATCTCATCGCCCCTGTGGTGGTGGAATTGGAACGTATCGTTGGCGTGCTGAAATGGGTCACACGCGAAATGGATGACCGCTACAAGAAATTTAGTAATGCTGGCGCACGAAATATAGAAGATTATAATCTACATGCTGAAGGCGTAGAGCCACTGCCCTATATCGTTGTCATCATTGACGAATTAGCAGATTTGATGATGCTCGCCCCAGATGAAACCGAGCGTGTCATCACCCGTATTGCGGCGCTGGCGCGTGCGACTGGGATTCACTTGGTCATCGCCACCCAACGTCCATCGGTGGATGTCGTCACAGGGTTGATTAAAGCCAACTTCCCTGCTCGTATCGCCTTTGCGGTGGCGGGTGGTGTTGATAGTCGCGTTATCCTTGACCAACCGGGCGCAGAAAAACTCTTGGGGCGCGGGGATATGCTCTATTTAAGCGGTGATTCGCCCTCTGCTTTGCGTTTGCAAGGGGTGTATGTGTCGGATATGGAAATCAACAATATCAACCGTTTTTGGCGCACACAACAACCCGAATCTACCACGCCACAAAAGACCATCAGCGCCCTTGTTGGAGAAGAACCACCTACTGTAACAACCAATAAGGGAAATATCCCTATTAATAAGGTGGATGCACCACCACCGCGTGTCCATACCTCTACCCCAACATCATGGGATGACGAGGAAACAACATCACCCACATCCACAACAGGGTCTAGCAGTGGCTCACGCGATGAAAACGCGCATGAGGACGAATTATACGAAGAAGCCGTAGAAATGGTCAGACGACTCAATAAAGCCTCTGTATCGTTGCTCCAGCGCCGTTTGCGGATTGGTTATACCCGCGCCGCCCGCCTAATAGACATTATGGAAGCGCAAGGGGTGGTGGGTCCCGCCACCGAGGGCAGTAAACCCCGTGAGGTCATCCCGCCAAAGAAATAATTGCCCACAAATGATAAAAACTCTCCCTCTATGGGGGAGTTTTTTATATCCACAGATATATATCCGTACAATTTATTAGAGAGAAAATGAGTTTAGACTAAATTTTTATATGGAGGGTAACATGACAAATCCAGAGATATTTACGTTTCCGTTAGGGCAATTCTCTTGCACCGTCATCCAAGACGAGGGGGCAATCCAAACCGCCAGTGATATTTTTAAGGATATTGATAAGGATGTGCGCAATCGGGTAATAGGGGCAAGCACCTATAATCCCGAAGCGATGGCACTCTCATTCAATGTGTTGCTCATCACTACCCCTACCCAGCGCGTGTTGATAGACACGGGCAATGGGGTCGAAACAGGGGGCGATGGGCGCTTATTGCCCCACCTTGCTGAATTGGGTATTGGACTAGATTCCATTGATATGGTCATCCTCACCCATGCCCATTCTGACCATTATGCCGCCATGTTGACCACTTCTGGCGAAAAAATATTCCCCAATGCCCAATATGTCATGTGGCGTGATGAATGGGAATTTTATTCGGGCGCAGAACGGCTCGAATTTGAGAAAAATCGGAGTCAAGCCCGCTATGATTTTATGCAAACCTATTTTTTGCCCCTACGCGATAAATTGACCCTCATCAGCGCCGATAATCCACAGGTGACTGATGACATTTCATTGGTTTATGCGCCCGGTCATAGCAAACATCATGTGGCGGTCAAAATTGAATCGAATGGGCAAGCCTTATTATATGCCAGTGATGCGTTCATCCATCCGCTACACACCGAAAATCCCGATTGGAAATTTTATGTCGAGATAGACCCAGATATTGCTATCACCAGCAAAAAGGCACTTTTGGAGATGGTCACACACTCCAAAATGATACTGATGGGCTATCATTTCCCGTTCCCTGGGGTTGGGCGGATGTGTCGGGATGCCGATGGGGTGTATAAATGGACACCCTATGCAAAAAGTGAATCGGCATAAAAATCAAAAAAGCCGAGATAATTATCTCGGCTTTTTTTGTGTAGCGGGCGATGAGATTCGAACTCACGACATTTTCCTTGGCAAGGAAACATTCTACCGCTGAATTACACCCGCGTTTACTCCACTAAATATACGCCAATTCTTGCGATTTTGCAAGACTGAAATTACCACAAGCAAATACCTTGTTAGCACGTTATTACAAATCTGTTAAATCTCATGAGCAACCATTTGGACTATTCGTTATTTAGCGTTATCATCCTCACAAATGATTACGTTTTATGAAGGTGATACCTATCCATGAACAAAAAAATCTTATTACTGCTCATTTTTGGCATCGCATTACTATTTCCTGTGATGACTGCGCTCACCCAAGAAGAAACACCCCCTGCTCCCACAACCAGCCCACTCCTAGAAATCACAGGGGTCAATGCGTCTGCGCTACCTACTGCTTTCATCACAGCCAACGTGTTCGATACATTAGGGCAACCCGTAACAGGGCTAAGTGCCGAGAATTTTACCCTATCTGGTGAATTAGCCTCTGTGGGGCAAATTATCCGCGTGGAGAGCGTCTCAGATGATAATCTGCCCATTGCGGCGGTGTTGGTGATAGACATCAGCGACAGCATGAGTGGGTTTCCGCTACAAAGTGCCAAAGATGCCGCCATTGCCTTCATCAACAGTTTGGGCGATGCCGATTCTGTGGCAATTGTCACCTTCGCAGATAAAGTCACACTCGCACAAGACTATACCACCGACAAAGCCCAACTCATCGCTGTGATTGATGGCTTACGAACAGGTGGTCGCACTGCCCTCTATTCGGCGGGTGTGGTGGGGGTAGAAACAGTAGTGAATGCCCCTAGCAATCGCCGTGTGGTCGTTTTATTGAGCGATGGCTCGGAATATGGTGGCGCAAGCACCAATGCGCGTGAAGAAGCCCTCGCGCTCGCCCGTCAAAAAGGCGCATCATTCTATACCATCGGTTTGGGCTATGGCGCAGACCGCACCTACCTTGAAGAATTGTCAAATGGCACAAACGGGGCATTTTTTGAATCACCAGAAGCCGACCAACTGGTGGGGATTTATACCACCATCGCAGAAAATTTGCGGAGCGAATATATCATCACGGTTGAGGCAAATGTGCCTCTGGATGGCAGGGCTTATGGGTTTGATTTGCAAGCCAACACGCCAGAAGGTGCTAGTAATATTGCCAGCAGTGTCTTGATTGCCCCTGTCCCCGTCCCCGTGATAAAACTGGGAAATACCGAAATAAATCTCACAGACCCTCTCACAGAAGATGTGCAATTATGGTATTTGGTCATGGCAGATGACCGTCCATTGACCATCGAAACCAGCCTCACAACCAATGGGGTAACGACACCGATTGAATCCGAATTATTTGACAGCAACTATGTCGTCACCATCCGCCCACGCGATTTAGCACCGGGTGAGTATATATCCAGCATCACTGCCACCGATAGCAATGGCGATACTGCCACGCTGGATACCCCGTTTATCATCGCGGATATTCCATCAGAAGTGACACTCACAGGCATCACAGGCGGACAACGCTTTGAGGGTATGTTCACACCAGAAGATATAGTGACCCTACAAGCCGATGTGACCTATAGCCAAACACCAATTACGCGCATGGTCTTTTTCTTGGATGGTCAAGAAGTGGCACAAGTCGCAGAAGCGCCTTATGTGGTCAATTTACCCCTCTTAGAGGTTGGAAATGGGCGTAAATTGCTCGAAGTGTTTGTGGAGACAGAAAGCGGTCAATTAACCGTTGTGGCAGTGGAATTTTTTGTGGATATTATCCCTACCCCAACACCAACCTTTACAGCATCGCCCACTGTGACCGAAACACCAACCACCATTCCATCACCAACGGCAAGTGAAACATATACCATCACGCCATCACCGACCTATACCCTAACGCCAACAGAAACATTGACCTATACACCAACACCAACCGAGACACCCGATATATTCGCCACCGAGACATTCATCGCCCAACAAGCCACACAATCATCTATGAATGTCCTCGCCACACAAGAAGCGCGTGCCACAGACTTGCAAACTGTACGCAATATTCGTGCCACCCGCATCGCCAGTAATACCGCTACGCTTGAGGCAGAATTAACCCAAACGGCGGTTTTTGCGAGTCGGACAGATGTTGTGAACACCCTAGAGGCACAACGCGCCATTAATACCGCTACAATGCAAGCACAACAAACATCATCAGCAGAAATGACACTGGCAGTGGCGACAGCCACCTATGGCGCATATTTCACAGAGACGTTTGTTGCCGCAGAAGCCAATATGACCGCGCAATCTGAATTAGATGTCACCGCCACTTATGGCGCATATTTCACAGAGACATTTGTTGCCGCAGAAGCCAATATGACCGCAACGGCACAAGCGATTGAGACCCAAGCGTTGCTGATGGCAACATCCACCGCCCAAGCCGAATTAGAAGGGCAAACACTTGTCGCACAGGTACAAATCCTAGACGAAACTGCTACGGCAAGTTTTGACCTTACTAGCACTATAGAGGCACTAGCAGAACAAGCAACCCAAACAGCCGAAACAAGTAACCAACTTGCCAATATGACTGCCACCGCCCAAACATCGCTAGAAGAAACGGCTACGGCAATCATCAAATCTGTCACAGAGACCACAGAGGCACTCAATATCCAAGCCACCCAACAGATGGATAGTGCCACCCAAACCGCATTGGCACAACCGACCAGCACCCCACAACCCACACTAACACCCATCACAGAATTGACGGAAGTCACCGCGCCTGATGCCCCTGCTCCCACGCAAGCCATCACCGACTTCATCCCCCTCATCTGTGCAGGATTAGCGATACTCGGCTTCCTCATGATGGTATTAGTGGTCTTTGTGAGGCGAAATCAGGAATGAGTTTTAGGGCATTTTGAAAAATTGTAAGGGCGGTACTAGCGCCGTTAGGCGCGTATGTCCGCCCATTTACATCAAAAAAACACCGCCGATAATGGCGGTGTTTTTTTATAATCTAACGGTAGAGAAGGGGATATATTATTATTCGCCAGCACCAACGGCACGTAACATCATGCCTGTGGCAGTGCGGGGCAAAAATCCTTCCCAATAGGTGTAATCGGCAGTACGGTTGCCCGATTCATCAAAACTGGCGACACCATCATTGGCATTTTCCACGAGGGGTTTTAGATAGGCACTGCTATCGCCACCGCCCAAATAATGTGCCAAGAATGCGCTCACAAAATGTTGGTTGATGTTGTTGATGCGTGCTTCGTCCCAAGCGGGTTCAGAATAGCGTTCATAATCGCCAAATTCACGAATGACGGCGGGTGGTGGATTGGGCGCAACGTTATGGAGCGCATTGGCATAGGTGAGCAAATAGCGTTCTGAATTGACGGCATTATCAAACAAGCCGACAATGGCATCATACCCCGCCACATCATCCATATCGCCCGCTATCCATAAAGAGGGGATGGTGATACCACCCAGTGCTTCTAAATCCCAGAAACCCGTGCCAGCCATGCCAAAGGCGCTCAAGTCGCCACCCCATGGCGCAAAAACGACAATCGCCTTAATGCGTGGGTCTACAAAAGAGGCATAGTCGGGGCTGGCGGCGGTACGGGGTTCAATGATGGGCAAGAAACCCGCCAAAACCGCATTATAACCCGCGCCTGCGGCGTTCAATGCCCCATAGCCACCCATCGAATACCCGATAATGGCGGTGTTATCGGCATTGACCAAGCCATTGAGGAAGCCATCTTCGGCGCTCAAACGTGCCATTTCGTTCAACACGAATACTTGGTCAAGTGAGCGATTATACAGGGTGCTAAAGAAATTGCCCGCATCAGCAAATGTGGAATCGGTATGGTCAATGGCGACCACCACATATCCCTTTGAGGCGAGATTTTCGGTGAGATAGGTCATCATATAGCGTGACCCCGGATAGCCATGTGAGACAATCACCAATGGATAGGGCGCAGAAGCCGAATCTGGCGCGGCATCACGCAAGGCGCGTCCTGCAAAGGTAAAATCTTCGACATTATTTTGGTCGGCGCGTCCCAATTGGCTGGTATAGGTGGTCATTTCTTCTTCACCATCACCAATGATGGCGGGATACCACACTTCAACGGTGATAGGGCGGTCATAAACGGCTTCGTTGAGAATATCCACTTGGTTGGGGTTGACCAATTGCAGGGTTTGGACACCCACTTTATAGTCACCGCGTGCCGCGAGTTCTGGTGCGTCGGGGGTTAAATCGCCATACACCGAATCACCTTCTTGTGCAAACACGCTGAATGCTCCAAAAACGATAATTAACAATATTGTGTAGCGTAATAGTTTTATCAAGACTATTTCATCCTTTCAAAAAAATAAATATTGGTTTGATTATACCCTCAAATCGCCACTTCAACAGGTTTATTAAGCATCTACTCTATTTTGCCCGTTGTGAAGCATATCCTCATGCACTATCATCCTATCTATTACATATTGGAGAAAATATATGCCGACCTTTACAGTCATTGCTTTATGTGAAACATCCGAACAAGCCGAATCTTTGGCACAAACCCTTTATAGCCATATTGAAGCAATTGCCCAATGGCATGTAAACCATCCGTTTCAATCGAAAAAATTAGGGACTGCTCCATCACCAGTCGAAATCGAAATTGCCCAAAAATATAACCTGAAGTGGGAACGTGGACACGAATGGTTAGCGGTCAGCGATATAGCCGATATTGAAGAAACCGTCAGTGTTTATGAAGAATTGGTATTCATCAGCAGTGGCGAAACCATCACACCCGCCAAACCATTCGATGCCATCATCAAAGCATTGGGGGCATCGGCGCTGATAGACACCGATAATACCCGCCTGCCAGTGACTATCACCGCAACCATCCCCACCGCACAAAAAATAGCGGCTGTCCTCACGACCTATATTGCCCAAAATGGCATGGCACATTGCCCATGGATTGTATTTGTGGATGGTGAAAAAGATGCCGATGCGGATAAGCTATTGGCGCTGGATAAAATATATTGCCAACATCTGGTGGTATTAGAATCTCTTGACCATCACCCCAATTTAATCCCACTACGCGGTATGCCCATCTATAAAAAACGCTATGATGCCCTCCTCGAAGAAGCCTTTAAGAAATTGCCCAGCCTAAGCGAAGAAGATGCAGACCTATTGGATGATGTTCGGGAAGCCTGTGCGATTATCCCAAATTGGGATAAACAATCGAATATGCCCCCCTACCCCACCACGATTTTAGCGGATAAAACCACAATTACGCTCAAAAAAGTGCATTTTGGCGAAATTGCGACTGGTTTACCTGCTGTTTTGGCATGGCTAGAGGCAGAAGGCGCTACCGATATCAACTATGAATTAGGCGAGTAACGCCAATAATCCTGACCCATCTTTATCGGTGTAAGTGAGTAGTGTCTCAAGCAGTTGGCGTTTTTCAAACAATGTCCCTTTCGTCCCACTGGTTTGCACAGCCGTGCGATAAGCGGTCATTGCTTGTTGATAATAGGTCTCCTCACCTTTGGCTATCCATAACCCTGCCCATGCCAAAGCACGACTATATAAGGCTTCAAAATTATCGGAGGCAATCGCCAATACTTTATCGGTTAATTGGATGACATCCTGAAAAAATTCAATGGCTTTTTCGGGATGTCCCACACCCCAGATGAGGCATCCATATAAAACCATGCCATAATGCTGTCTATCAGGATTATCATGATTGAGGTCAAAAGCCTGTTTAATTGCCTCTAGCCCCTTATTAAAATCGGCAAATAGCCAATAAGCCCGCGCTAAAAATATCCAATTATTTTGTACCATAGCGATCGCATTAATGTCTTGGGCAATGCGAATGGATTCGGTTAGATAGGGTATTGCTTCATCAGGGCGTTTTAGAATACTCATCACCTCGCCTAAATTGCTCAATTGGCGCGATTGGTTGAGTTTATCACCAATCTCTTGGCTAATATCTAAGCCTTTACGATAATAGTCAACTGCTTTTTCAAATTCGCCTAAGCTATAATAAATACCCCCTAAATTCCCCAATTGAATCGCTTGTTTGGTTCGGTTATTCGTCTTTTGCGAGAGGGTAATAGCACGTTCTATATAAACGATTGCCTCTTCAATTTTTCCTCTGGAGTAATGAATGGTGGCAATATTTCCCAATATGGTTGCTTGGGAGACCTCATTCTGTTGTTGCTCTGCCATGTTCAAGGCGATTTGTGCATGGTGTAATGACATTGAATAATTCACCAAATGCCAATATCCAACCAATAAGATGGAATGAACTTTGAGCAATATCTCCTCTTTTTGCACCAAGTCTTGTAGGCGCAAAAGCCAATCTATCACCAATTCCACATATCCCCAATAAAATAGATGCAATAGTGAAATACTATCGAAGATAAGAACAATGGCATCATATTCGCCACACTGATAGCGATATTCAATTTCACGCAGTTGCGGGGCAATATCATCAATGGTTTTCCATTCCGCTTTGGGTTTATATTGCGTGACACAATACTCTGCCATACGCCAATTCAAGGTATATTGGGTAAATGGGGTATCGGCATCATCAGATGACCCTTTCAGGGTGCTAGATAAGGCATAGTCACGGTCTATGGGATGAATACTATATGTCCGATTTTGGCGGTTATATGTCAAAAAGCGCCCATCTACCAAACGCTCCAAAATGAGGCGAATACGTGACGCATCCATATAAGGTGATAGCAAATAATCGAGTTCTGTCCGCGCGGTAGATTGTCCAATAATTGCCACACCAGTCATCACTCGTCGGAAATCTTGTGGGAGTGCCTCATGAATTTGGTGTACCACATTGCTCAACACCTCCCCCTCAAACAACGTGGGGTCATCGAGCAAATCATCTATATGGCGGGTTTCGCCACCATTCAAATACCCAATAAGGGCTTCTAACCCGCGTGGAAATCCGCCGACTTTGCTTATCCACACACCTAGTTGTGTATCATCAACGGGGAGGACACCTTGCTTATCCATTTCACGCAAAAATTGAATAGCCTCTGCCAATGGCAAACCTTCATCCAAACGCACAACCGCTTCATAGGATTTATATATATTGGCAAATGGGAGGGGATAGCGCGTGGTAACAATGACCGATAGCACCCCATTTCCGCGTGTTTCTAACATAACAGTCAAAAAATCACGGATAGCATCATCGGTAATGGTATGGTTTTCGGGGTCTTGCAAGGTCTCGAAATTATCAATGTAAACGACATAATGCCCACCAGATAAGCCATCTAAGAGCAGTCGCACTTTTTCGGTAAACGGTTTTGTATTATCTGTCCGTTGGGCATGAAAATCATGCGACTCAGGTAATAATTTAGCCAGTGAATCGAGCAATATTTCCCCATTTAAGACAGGGATGCTATTGGCGCGTAAATAGACCACCCCATCTAAAGCAAGATTCTTCTCAAAATCACCCAATACTTTGCTAACCAACGCTGTTTTGCCAATGCCACCGCGTCCATACACGCCAATAAAAGGCTTGGATTCGGTCAAAAAATTGCTGATGGCAGTTTGTTCTTGTGTACGGTCATAAAAGGGGTCATCTAAGAAAATTTTTGGTAGGCTTCCAATCCGTTTGAAGGGCATGAGGCGATTTGTCGGGATATTCACCGAGAGGTCATATCCATTCATAATTTCGACGAGGGATTGATGAACGATGGTCATATCTGCCACACGGTCTTGTGGATTTTTAGCCAGCATCCAATCAATGAGGCGCACCAAATTAGCAGGGGCATCTGGTCGTATGGCTTGTAAATCGGGATGGGGTTTCATCATAATAGCGGCGAGGGTCACACTCACTGCATCACCAGAAAATGGGCGCTTGCCTGCAACCATTTCGTAGAGCATCACCCCAAACGCCCATATATCCGATTGCTGTGTCATCCCAGCGCCATTGAGCATTTCTGGGGCTAAATAATCGAATGTACCGACTAACCCACCTGTCTCAGTCACACGGGTGCGGTCTTGAAGATAAATCACACCAAAATCGGAGAGTCGTGGCGATTTATCATCGGCAATGAGTACATTGGCGGGCTTAATATCGCGGTGGATGATATTTTTTTCATGCACCTTTATCAACGCAGAGGCAATATCTTGGGCAAGTGTGAGAATACGCGAAATGGGGAGTTGTGGTTTGGCTTGTAATTCATCCCACAATGAGCCACCGCCAATATATTCCATGACCAAATAATGCCCTAGTTCAACATCGTTGATGGTGTCATACACGTTGATGATGTTGGGGTGTTGTAACCCCCGCAACACCTCTGCCTCGCGCATGAAGCGGGTGATAAAATCGGTCGTATTGCTCACTAAATCGGGGAGTAATTGTTTAATAGCGACAGTCATCCCCGTTTGGGTATCTATGCCTAAATACACCGTCCCCATCCCCCCACGCCCAATTACCCCAGAGGCGCGGTCAAATTCGTACCGATTGCCAATGCGTTCTTTCATGAGACACCTTTTTTTATTATTTTGACTGCAAATTTGATTATATCCCGATTTTCTCAATGAGGCGCAACGCCTCTAATTGCATTTCGGCAGAGCGCCTGCCCAAACTCGCCAATTCCACACTGGGGTCTGCCCCGCTCAAATGGCGTTGTGCTTGGGCGAGGCATATCACGCCCCATCGAATATTGCCGACAATCTCCCACCAATCCACCGCAGAACGGTCAATGGTTGCCCCACTAAACCCTTCATAGGCACGGATAAATCGCTCACGGGGGGCAAGCCCGCCCATGTGCAAATGGTCATTGCCAAAACGCCAATCACGCATACAAATATAGCCCAGTTCCTCACGCGGGTCGCCAATATGCCCAAATTCCCAATCAATCACGGCAGATAAGCCACTTTCTGCCACGAGCATATTGCCAATCCGAAAATCGCCATGCACAAAGGTAACACGGTCTACCTGTGGGGCGTGATTTAGCGCCCAGCGCAGGCAAAATTCAAATGTGGGCGATTTAACCCCCAAGTGGTCTAATACCGCATACACCTCATCTATAACAGCGCGTGTTGGCGATGTGGCTTGTGGTGGGCGGGGCAAAAATTCCAAATCATCTACACGCATGTTGTGGATGAGCGCGAGTTGTTCTGCAAGTTGTTCTGGCAATCGTTCACGCGCAGTAGCGAGTTCTGGGGCTTTCATCACCTGCCGACCCACGCTGATGCCGTCTACATAATCCATCAAGAAAAATGGCAATCCCAACACGGCGGGGTCATCACAAATGAAGCGCATTTTTGCCACACTGACCCCATTTTCATACGCCCTAGACATGAGCCGATATTCTTGATTGCGCGTCAATGCCGATTCATTCATCTGGGTGGGATAATCTTTGCGTAACACCAATTTATTAGGGATATTGTTGATATGCGCCGTGAGCAACCAGCTTTCACGCGATGCCCCACCAGCGAGGGGTATCATATCGGTGATGGTGACGGCGCTAGTGGTCTGTGCGGATAAATAGGCTTCTAATTGTGATTGTAATAGGTTGGTCATGATAAGTCTCTTTGGGTAAATAATTTTTTAGGGGTAAAATCAGTCCAATAGGCAAATTATAGATGGTATGGTTGTGAATTCGCAACCGAATAGGCGGTATACAATGCAAATCAAAAAATTGCTAATCGAAAATTTTCGTGGCATAGAAAAATTTGAGCGTGAGTTTGTAGATGATTTTGGCAACCCCGCCAAAGTCATATTGATAGTCGGTCCCAATAGTAGTGGTAAAACCAGTATTTTAGATGCGATTTGGTTTAGTTTAATGTCGGAAATGGGATATGACTTACAACGAGAAAACTTTCGCCCAGAAGCCGAATTTGTGGTCAAAACGGGTGAGAATTTTGCGCGGGTTCAATTGCATATTCACCTAAACCAAGATGAGATTGCATCTGTCAATCAACTTAAAAATCAGCTTGTACAATTAAAAGAGATACCACACATAGCCGACTTAGCCCAAGATGAGATAATTGTAGATTGGACATATCCCGCAAAACACCATTATCAAGAAGCCCGCTATGGTGGGTATCAGTTTGAACCTAAAAACGCAAGACTCGCATTACATGGGCAGGCATATCAAAAACGATACCAACAACTTTCGGCTACCAACCCAACTGTTCTTTTAGGAATGATTTATCTGTTTGAAGAAAATCGTATTGTTAAAGGCAAACCTATCAAAATGAACCCAACCATCACAGAAAAGACGATGGATATACGTGCATTGTTGATAGATTTAGGCATCAAACAAATGATGTCTAAACAACCTATCTACGATAGTTTATATAACAATATTCAAACCGCCTTTAATCAGATTTGTGCGCCTTGTAAAATGGGGCGTGTATATGCACTCGAATCAGATGGGGAATATGAAATTGAATTTTATGCTGAAAACAATGCCCTATTTGGATTTGATGGATTAAGTAGCGGGCAACGCGAAATTTTGAATTTTTTAGTTCAATATATTGTTAAGCGCATGTCCAATTCGATTATCCTGCTTGATGAATTTGAGATGCACCTCAGTGATGTTTGGCAAAATCGCTTATTCACTTATTTACGCGATAATACCGATAGTAATCAGTTCATCATCACCACACACAATCCATACCTAACACAATTCTTATCTGACGAACAAATTGTTGATTTACGAAAATTAGATGATATTCCTTCATGGCAATATGAAGTTGTAGGCACTGATGAATAATCTATATCACCCACTCAGAAGTAATTCTCGTTGGATTTTGGTTTGTGAAGGCAAAGGTGATGCTACTTTCCTATCTCAAATCATTTCATTATTTGAGCCAGATATTCGGATTTATCATGCCAATGGAAAACAAAATGTAAAACCATTGCGAAATGTGCTGATTCCAGCCGTTTCTGTGATAGACCGTGACTTTGACATCCTACCAGAAGAAGCAGAACAGAGCAATCAATCATCACAGTCGCATTACTGGATTCGACATGATATTGAAGGTTATTTAATTTATCCTGATTGGTTATGGCAGTTCATAGAAGCTATTCGCCCACAACAAAATTCTAAATACTTGCCTCATGATAAAAATGTTATTCAAACACACCTCATTGAAGCCGCAAAAAATCTTATTCCAGACCATGCGGGTCGCCATACATTGATGTGGCTTACACAACAGTTAAATCTATCACGATTACAAGTTGCTTTAAGTAATCATATCATTGGGAATGCGGGTTTTAACAACGCATCGGATTGGGAAAATGAAATCAAGCATCATATTCAAAAATTAAATAGCTTTGATTTGGTTACATCTATCAAACAAATTGATATTTATCAACAATATAGGCAGTTAACCGATTATTATAGCCAAATGGCACAATCCATCGAAACAATTCAAAAAAACTTCTCTGGTAAGCGACTACTCGCTATTTTAGCATCCAATTGGATGATTAAAGCCAGAAATCAAAAATCCTCACAAGATTTTATCCGTGATACGGTGGTGAGTTATGCAAGCAATCATGCAAAATTTATCAAATCGCAAAATCAGCGACTCAGCGATGACCCACGACTCGGTGATTTTGGACGATTAGCCAGTAAAATCACAGGTCGAGAAGTTTAATTATTTTTATTCACAAAAAGGATGCCCCTAAAATGGAATTTACAGTCCCCGCCCATGTGCAACAAATCACCAGCAAAGTGCGCCGTTTTATTGATGATGAAATTATCCCCCTCGAAGCACATGCCTTCGATAACCCGCATACAGGTTTGCCTCTGGAAATGCTCCATACTGCCCGCCAAAAAGCCAAAAATTTGGGCATTTGGTGTCCGACCATGCCTGTGGAACTCGGTGGCATGGGTCTGAGTTTGCAAGATATTATCCCCGTCTTTGAAGCGGCGGGGCGTAGCTTGTTGGGTCCCGCCGCTATCAACGCATCCGCACCCGATGAAGGCAATATGCACCTGCTCAAGTTATTTGCCAATGACGAACAAACCGAGCAATATCTCAAGCCACTCATCGCAGGGGAAGCCTTTTCGTGTTTTGGTATGACAGAACCCTCCCCGGGTGCTGGTAGCGACCCCAATATGCTCCTCACCACCGCCGTAAAAGATGGCGACCATTGGGTGATTAATGGGCATAAATGGTGGACGACAGGCGCAGGAATCGCCAGTTTTATCATCATCATGGCGCGTACCGACCCAGACCCCAAGTCGAAAAATGCGGCAACATTATTTTTAGCCCCCATAGATACATTAGGCATTGAACGGGTGAAATCTATCCCGCATATGGGTGAACCCGATTTGGGCGGGCATTATGAGGTCAAATTCCACGACCTACGCCTACCTCATAGCGCCATTTTGGGCGAAGTTGGGCAAGGATTTGCCTTGGTGCAAGCGAGACTTGGACCCGCACGCCTCACCCACTGTATGCGCTGGACAGGCATTGCCCAACGGGCGCTGGAACTCGCCACCGAATATGCCACCGAGCGCGAAGCCTTTGGCAAAACGCTATCAGAACAACAAGCCATCCAATGGATGCTGGCAGATTCTGACACCGAATTGCATATGGGACGTTTGTTGATGAATCATGCCGCATGGTTACTCACACAAGGCGACCAAGCCCGCAGAGAAACCTCTATGGCAAAAATTCATGTGGCAGAAACTGTCAATCGGGTATTAGACCGCGCCATCCAAATTTGTGGTGGATTGGGCATTTCGCGCTATATCCCCATCAGCACATGGTACGAGGCGGCACGCGCATTTCGGATTTATGACGGCGCATCGGAGGTACATCGTATGGTGGTGGCACGCCAAGTTATCAAACACTATGGCAAAGGTGGCAAAAAATAGCGATAATAGAAGGATTGATAGTGTAATTATCATGGACGGCATCATCGCCGTCCCGACACCCCAATCACGATTTGTAGGGATGCGATTTTCGTGTCCAGATATAAGGACGGGACATTATGGGTAAACGTATTTTTTTTGGTCTATCGAGTATGCTTCTTGTACTCCTCTTGGGATTGGCGACACTTTCTTTTACATCTGTTGCCCCTGTAAACGCACAAACATTTGGCACGGGACCATGGTCATCGGCATTTTATAATCGTCCCGATTTCACACAGCCATCTACCTGTACCACAGCAGTATCATATACCATCCTCAATTTCTCATGGGCGGCAATCCCCACCCAAGCCGATGGTGTTACACCGATTCCCTGCAACACCCCTGCCGATAATTTTTCGGTGCAATTCGTCTCTACACAAACCTTCACAGCAGGGACATATACATTTAGCATGACGGCGGATGATGCGGTACGGCTCAATTTGAATGGCACACAAGTCATCCAAATTTTGACACCCGGTACCCAATCGGTACAAGTATCACTCCCCGGTGGCTCGGTCTTGATGGATGTCTTTTTGACCGATTTCTCTGGTAATGCCTCGCTTTCGCTCACATGGACGCTATCGGGCAGTGTGGGATTGACCAGTGTCCCTGTCGGCACAGCCACCCCATCGGGTCCTGTGGGACCTATTGGCAATGTGGTCAATGTGCGCGGGTTATCGCTTCGCACAGGACCGTATTTGGGCGCATCACTCATCGGTGTACTCACACCCGGTATTGCCTATCCTGTTTTGGCACAAAATACGGATGAAGGCGGGGGATACACATGGTATCAAGTCCGCAACGGCTCACAAGTGGGTTGGGCAAGTGGGCGTTATTTGGTCGTGAACAATGGCACACCACCTTATGCCACCACCGTTTTTGAGCAAATTGACCTGTTGCCCGATACAGGCGTTACAGGGGAACCCAATGCCTATATGAACATCCGCCGTAGACCAAGCACGCGCTCTATGATTATTGGCGAAGTGCCTTGGGGTGGGCGTGTGACCATTTTGGGGCAAACCCTACGTGGTGGCGCTAGTTTTTGGATGCACATCCGTTATGAAGGCATCACAGGCTGGATTTATGCCCCTTATGTGAAAAATATTCGTGGCAATTTGGGTGCAGTACCCATTCGATGATGGTTATCATTTTTAACCTCATCTATTTTCCTCATCGCGCTACCGTAGAGCATGAGGGAAAATATACTTTTCCTGTAGACAATGCCCTCTCTATTCTTTTGAGAGGAGATGTAGGGGCGCAACATGTTGCGCCCTTACGGGTTAGGTAAATTTTATGCGTTATAGTGCTATTTTTGCCCCAGTATTGGGATTTCTCCTTGCCACCTTATTCATCAGTGGGTGTACAGCAACTACCGCCCAAATTATCCCGACTGAGCGCCCCACCATCACCCCAACATTCACGACTGAGCCAACAGACACGCCCGAATTTTCCGTCACAATGACGAATACCCCGCGCCCAACACCGTTGGGTGGGGCAACACCCACGCCGTTGTTTGGGGCGACCCGCACCCCTGCACCAGATGCACCAACACCAACACGCTCTATCAATCCCAATGCACCACGCATTGAATTTTTCACATCCGATTCGGTAGCAGTCGCCCCCGGTGAAGAATTGACTGTTTTCTGGTCAATACGGGGAGCAGATAGCGCCGTAATTTATCAGATGAGTCGGACAGGAGAACGGGAACGCTTGTGGAATGTGGAAACCGCAGGCAATTTGACCATCACCACGCGCAATCGAGATAGAGGGCAAGTGGTATTCATACTGAGTGCTACCAATTCCACCACGGTTAGCGAGCAAACCCTCACCATCCCGTTGGCATGTCCTGTGCAATGGTTTTTTGGTCCACCACCAGAAGAATGTCCAGAAACCGATGCCCAACAAACCCTCATCATTGAGCAACAATTCCAAAGTGGGCGCATGGTCTATATTGGCATCACCGACACGGTATATGTGCTATTCAACGATGGTGCTACACCAAAATGGTTGCAATTTGAAAATCAATATGACCCTGCCATTCATCCCGAAAGCCAAGAAAATTTTGTGCCACCGCCCAATTTTTATCAGCCCATCGGCATTTTGGGCTATGTATGGCGTGGCAATGATACGGTACGGAATCGGCTACAATTGGGGACGAATGCCCAAATCAGCTTTGACGGCTTCATTCAAACCGCCTTCACCTTTAACAATGTGTTGAGCCTCTATATCAGCAGTACCGATGCGACTGTCCTCAGATTGCTCGGTAATGGTGACGATTGGCAAATTATCACTGCGCCATAAGCCACTTTCGGTTGTAAAATAAAAAAGGGGCATGTGAAAATTGTTTCACATCCCCCTTTTTTTGTTGAGAGAAAACAGGAATCTTTATGTTCAATGAACCTGCATCATCGTTTGATGATGACTCTATAATCACGCGAAAATTATCCACTCCTGCCAGCGAATCGCCACAAGACGACCCGCGTTATGAGACCATCCGCACCGCCGTTGAGGGGGTATTACAGATTGAAGAAGAAATTTTTGCGTTGGATAAAGGTACAACGAATGAACGATTGCAATTTATTGCCCTTTCCGCCGATACAAAATGGTTGATGTCGTTCAAAGGAAGGCTCACACAAGGCTCAGAACCTGCCTATAGCCAATTGGATAGTGCTTTTTTGCCCTATGGCTTATTGCCCTTATTCCGCGAAGAAAAACGGGATAAATCATCAACAGAGACGATACACATTATCCATGTGCTAGAAGGGCGTGCCACACCGCCTAGTAGTGGGTATATCCTCAATTTGGTGTTATTTCTCCTCACAGTGTTGAGTGTGTTATATGTAGGGGCATTGATGGCAATCAACGAAATTGCTGTCACAAATGAGCCGATGGCGCTCGAAATTCTCGACAACCTGCTCCCCAATTTATGGCGTGGTGCGCCGTATGCAGGGGCGTTATTGCTCATTTTGGGGGCGCATGAATTGGGGCATTATTTCGCCGCCCGTTTTCATAAGACTGCCGCCTCATTGCCCTATTTTCTCCCCTTCCCCTTTGGCATTTTCGGCACATTTGGCGCGGCGATACGCTTGCGCGAGCCGATGCGAAATCGCAAGGTGCTACTGGATATTGGCGCGGCGGGTCCGTTGATGGGGTTGGTTTTTGCCATTCCCATTGTCATCATCGGCTTGGCAACGTCTAAAGTAGATGTCATGTCATCGGGCATGGTAGAAGGCAATTCGTTTATGTATGCCTTGTCCAAAATCATCGTATTTGGGCGATTTTTGCCCGATGGTCAAGTGGATGTGTATGTCAATCAATTGGCATGGGCGGGCTGGACAGGCTTGCTCATCACAGGGCTAAATCTGCTCCCTGTGGGGCAATTGGATGGCGGGCATGTGTTATATGCCCTATTGGGGTCGCGTAGCCGATGGTCATATTACCCCATCGTGGGAGGCATGGTA
Source organism: bacterium (assembly GCA_033763335.1). Taxonomy (GTDB): domain Bacteria; phylum Chloroflexota; class Anaerolineae; order Aggregatilineales; family Phototrophicaceae. Next base: position 9,286 of record JANRKU010000027.1, on the reverse strand, counting down.
TTCCTCACCACCACCATCGCCCCCGAATTGCTCGTTTTTGTGCTGTTACTCATGCTCATCGGCAATCTTCATGCTGTGCCATTGGATGATATAACCCCGTTAAATGGTCGTAGGCAGTGGATAGCAGGATTTACACTCATCATCTTCATCTTGGTATTTGTACCCAGTCCACTCACCCAAGTAGTGGTAAATGAGCGCCAAATTCCCACCGATAATCGTGATTTGATGATGCTACCCGTGTTAATGGGCATGGTCTGGATGAGTCGCCATCGCGTAGCGGGAATACTACGATTCATTAGGAAAAGATAGACCACTCGTGCTATCATATAAGAGTAGCAACAGTATTTATTCATGAAGGTTGCTGAGGCTTTGATGGAAGAAGAATTTGTCGTTGGTACAATTGAACGCATCACCTTCTATAACGAGGAAACGGGTTATGGTGTCCTTAAAATCATGCCAGAAAAACGTATTTCTGGCGTGAGCGCCCGTGATGGTACGGTGACAGTCGTTGGCAATATGCCCGAAATGGGCGTTGGCGAAGAAGTCAAGTTCACTGGCTCGTGGATAGAAGACCCCAAATATGGCACACAATTTCGTGCAGAAATGGTCACACCCATCGTCCCCACCAGCATTGAGGGACTTAAACGCTATTTGGGCAGTGGGTTTGTAAAGGGCATCGGTCCAAGACGCGCCGAGATGATAGTAGACCAATTTGGCAAGCAAACATTGGATGTCCTCAACAGAGAACCAGAGCGCCTCAAAGAAGTGGCGGGGATTTCTGCCAGCAAGGTCGAAGCCCTCATCGAAGCATGGAAAAATAGCATTGGCGCACGCGACACGATGATTTTTCTACAAACCTACGGCGTGACCAGTCGCATGGCGAATCATATCTATAAAACATTGGGCAATGCCACCATCGCTAAAGTGAAAGGCGACCCCTATATTTTGGCGGATGAGGTGATGGGCATCGGCTTTATCAAAGCTGACCAAATCGCCCAACGCATGGGGTTGGCAGATAATTCGCCAGAACGCCTACGGGCAGGCTTATATTATGCGCTCAATCATTTGGCACAAGAGGGGCATACTTGCGCCCCACGCGCCATATTAATCACCACCGCCCAAGAATTACTGGGGGTATCTGAGGTATCGCTCATCACAGGTATTTTAGAGCGCGAAATTCGGGATGAATCGCTTTATACCGAAGTGATTAGTATAGACCGCATGTTGACGGAATGTGTTTATTTGCCCATGTATCACCGTTCAGAAAAAGGCGTGGCAGAATATCTCAAGCGGATGGTGGTCATGCCATCGGTGATTTTGGGAAAAGTGGATAAATTAGACTGGAAAACCTTTTTATCTGATTTGAGCAAAGATAATGCCGTATCGCTCACGGCACAACAACAAGGGGCGGTCAAATCGGCATTGAGTGGCAAGGTCTCTATCCTCACAGGCGGACCAGGGACGGGCAAAACAACGACCCTCCGCATGGTTATCAATGCCCTAGAAGCACTCGATTGCAAATATGCGTTAGCATCCCCAACCGGACGCGCCGCCAAACGCTTGGCAGAAGCGACAGGGCGCGAGGCACAGACCATTCACCGCCTGTTCAGATTCAAACCGGGTGAAGGCTATAATATCAACCAAGATAACCCGCTTGCAGTGGATATGCTCATCATTGACGAAGCCTCTATGCTCGATATTATGCTATTTTATGGCATTTTAGGCGGACTCTCCCCCAACACCCATTTGATGTTGGTGGGCGATATTGACCAATTGCCCAGTGTTGGCGCGGGCAATGTGTTGAATGATGTCATTAGTTCCAGCGAAAAAGGCAAATTTCCCATCGCCGTAACGCGCCTCAAGACGATTTTCCGCCAAGATAAGCAAAGTCATATCATCGTCAATGCACATCGGATTAATCAGGGCGAAATGCCATTTTTAGATAACCAGAGCGAAGATTTTTATTTCTTTGGAGAAGAAGACCCTGCCCAATGTGCCGATTTAATTGTGGATATTGTCCAAAATCGGATTCCCAATAAATTTGGATATGACCCCATGAACGAAATACAGGTCATTGCCCCCATGTATCGCGGGGCGGCGGGGGTGATTGCGCTCAACAAAGCCTTGCAAACCACCCTCAATGGCAGTTATCGCAAAGCCGAAAAAATTGTCGGTGGGCGCACCTTTCGGGTGGGCGATAAGGTCATGCAGACCAAAAATAATTATGACATCGAAGTCTTTAATGGTGACATCGGCTATGTGCGCGGGATTGATTTTGATGATAGCATCATCGAAGTGACCATAGATAAACGTATCATCCCCTACGATTTTTCGATGGCAGAAGAACTCATTCACGCCTATTGCATCAGCACCCATCGCTCACAGGGGTCAGAATATCCGGTGGTGGTCATGCCCATCCTCACCCAACATTATATGATGCTCCAACGCAATTTGTTGTATACCGCCATCACCCGCGCCAAAAATATTGTCATTTTGGTGGGGACACGGCAGGCGGTGGGCATGGCTGTCAAAAATAACAAAGTGGCAGAACGCTATACAGGCTTATTGGGGCGGTTGATAGATAATTAAAATGTCCTTATCGGGCGCAACATGTTGCGCCCCTACATTCATCGCCCTTTTAGACGATTAGATATACACTAGACAACCGCGTGCTTGCAACATATCCATCTCGGCGGTTGTGTGGTCAAATTGATTCCAGCGCAAATCTAATTTTTGCAAATTGGGTAAATTAACGATGCTGGCTGGTAACTGATTCAACCGATTTCCGCGCAAATCCAAATACAACAGATTTTTCAAATCCCCGATGATCTCTGGAATGGCTGTGAGCGCATTATTCCGCAGGTCTAAAATCCGCAATTCTGCCAATTCCCCTATCGTATCGGGCAACATCACCAACGGGTTATCATGCAAATGCAATTCGCGCAGGCGGGTGAGCCGTCCAATGCTATCGGGCAAGTGGGTGAGTTTATTTTTATACAGGCGCAATTCAATCAGGTTGGCTAAATCACCGATAGATGCGGGTAGCTCATGCAAAGCATTATCCGTCATCCCCAAATAGCGGAGATTCGATAGCGCCCCTATCCAGTCTGGACAGGTGGTGAGGCGATTATCACTGGCATATAAAAATACCAATTGGGTTAAATTTTGGAGCGATGGGGGCAAATCAGTAAGCGCACAATGGGCAATATCCAATGTATGCAGATGGATAAGGTCGCCAATTGCCTGTGGGATGGTTGTGAGGGGGTTGGTATCTATAAAAAGATGGGTGAGGGCTTTGAGCATCCCGATTTTGGGCGAAATATCGGTTATGTGGTTATCGCCCACCGATAAAACCCGTAGCTGTGTGAGGTCATAGAGGGCATCGGGCAAGGTTGTCAGGGCGTTTTGTCGGATACTCAGATTTTCGATGGTGGGAGTGAGGATATTCATGGGGATTTCGGTGAGGTTATGGTTATCAAGCACCATTTTATGGGACATGGGTTTCCTATCATTGGGAATAAAACTATAAGGGTGTAATTAATTATGCCCCATGGGTAGCAACTTAACGATAAAATCACTATTTTTACCTCACCCCCTGCCCCCTCTCCAAATTGGAGAGGGGGAGAAAATCATTTTGTAGGTGGGTTTAAGTCCCCTCGCCAGACTGGAGAGGGGATTTAGGGGTGAGGTTGATTTCTTAAGTTGCAGTATATCGGGCGCAACCTATTGCGCCCTTATAGGCATATATCATACCCCTACACCGTTTCGAGGTATGTCCGCAAGAACCACGCCATTTTTTGATGGGCTTGCAACAACCCTGTGAGCAAATCTTCTGCGCCAACATCATCTAATTCGTCTAATGCTTCAATATCATCGCGTAAATGGCGTATTAATGCCTCATGGTCATTATGTAAATTGGCAACCATGCCCTTTGTATCTGGCAATTCATCTTCAGATTCTTTTAAGCGGGCGGTTTTGATAAACGCGCTCATCGTGCCGATGGCATTTGCGCCATACATCCGCACGCGCTCTGCCAATTCATCAATGGTGAGTTCCAATTGGGTATATTGTTGCTCAAATAACACATGCAGGGCGGTGAAGGTTTGCCCTGTCACATTCCAGTGATAATTACGGAGTTTGATATAGAGTACCATCTCATCCGCTAAAACGGTTTGCAAAATTTTGACCACACTGCTGACAACTTCTTCATCGAGTCCAATATTGGGCTTGATAGCTTTTTTATCGGTCATAAAAATCTCCTTTGATAATAGATACAACATATTGCTATTGTACCCCGTCAAGGTTAGATTCCTAATAACAATTTTATAAGGGGATGATAAGATGATTCTCGCACAAAATTGCGATATAATAGGATTATCACAAAAAACATTTTTTCTTTCATCCTAAAAAGACTACTTTTGAACATTTTTACCCCCTTGTGCGGATAATGAACTGAAAGGATTTTTTGATTTATGGAAACCTCACCCGATAAAATTGCCTATCTTAGCGACCAACTTGCAGACTTACGCCAACAGGGGTTATTTAACACCATTCGCACGATTGATAGCCCCATGGATGGGCGCATTGTCGTGGATGGCAAGCCTGTCCTCAATTTTTGCGCCAATAATTATTTGGGGTTGGCAAATCATCCGCGCTTGCGGGAAGCCGCCAAACGCGCCATAGATACGTATGGCATCGGACCGGGTGCAGTCCGAAGCATTGCAGGCACAATGAGCCTACACGATAAATTAGAGCAACGCCTCGCACAATTCAAAGGGGCAGAAGCGGTTGTTACTTTACAGAGTGGCTTCACAGCAAATTTAGCCACCATCCCCGCCTTAGTTGGGCAAGGGGATGTGATTTTTTCTGATAAACTCAATCATGCCAGCATTATTGATGGATGTCGGCTGAGTCGGGCGCAGATTGTCGCCTATGAACACAACGACATCGCCAGTTTACGCCAAAAAATTGCAGAAACAACTGAATATGGGCGCAGGCTCATCATCAGTGATGGGGTTTTTAGCATGGATGGCGATATTGCTCCCCTGCCAGAACTGGTTCAAGTCGCCCAAGAACATAACATTTTATTGATGGTAGACGATGCTCATGGCGAGGGTGTTTTGGGCAAAGGTGGGCGCGGGATTGTTGACCATTTTGGCTTGCATGGCGTGGTAGACATCGAAGTCGGCACGATGAGCAAAGCCTTTGGCGTGGTCGGTGGGATTGTGGCAGGCAAACGCGAATTGATTGATTGGATTAAACAACGGGGCAGACCCTTTTTATTCTCCAGCGCCATGACCGTCCCTGATGTGGCGGCGTGCCTCGAAGCAGTGGATATTCTGGAAGAATCTGAAGAACTGGTCACACGCCTGTGGTCAAATGCCGATTTGCTAAAACGGGAACTCAAGGCACTCGGCTTTGATATTGGTCACTCGACCACACCGATTATCCCCTTGATGTTGGGTGATGCACATCTCGCACGCGAATTTAGCAAGCAACTCTTTGAAAACGGCATTTTTGCGATGGCAATCGCCTTCCCCACCGTCGCACATGGCAAGGCGCGGATTCGTGTGATGAACACCGCCGCCCATACCCAAACCGATTTAGAAGAAGCCTTGCACGCCTTTGAAACAGTCGGAAAAGCCCTAAAGGTGATTTAATTATGGCAAAATCGCGGTATCAATTGGGAATACAAATCGGTATTGGGGGCATGGGTACGGTCTATAAAGGCATAGATACCCAAACCAATGAGGTGGTCGCTATCAAACACCTCAAGCCAGATGCCCTCAAAGCCGATAGTGGCTTATTAGAGCGATTCATCCGCGAAGGCGAAGCACTACGCCAACTGAATCATCCGAATATCGTCAAAACATTTGGGACGTATGAGGAAAAAGGCAATCACTATTTGGTGATGGAATATGTGGCAGGTGGCACTCTATATGACCTGCATAAAAAAGAAGGTCGCTTACCGATTAAACGCGCCCTGAATATTGCGCTCGAATTGGCAGATGCGTTGGTGCGGGCGCACCATTTAGGCATCATCCACCGCGATATTAAACCCGGAAATGTGTTACTCGCAGATGATGGCACGCCCCGCCTCACCGATTTTGGCGTGGCGCATATTGCCAACAAAGAGCGGGTTACAGATAGTGGCTTGGCAGTCGGTACGCTCGATTATTTATCCCCCGAATTGCTCAACGGAGAAATCCTCGATGTACGTGCCGATTTATGGGCATTTGGGGTGTTGATGTATGAAATGGTGATGGGGACTAGACCCTTCATCGGCAATAATATTGGGCAGACCATCGCCAATATTCTCAATCAACCTGTGCCAGATATCGAATTATTGCGCCCAGATATTCCCCTATCGCTGATAGACCTCATTTATCGGCTACTCGAAAAAGACCGTAATGCCCGTATTCCCACAGCGCGTCAATTAGGGGCAGAATTAGAGGCTATTTTGGCGGGGGATATTCACCCACATGCCCTATTTGCCCCACCATCTGCCACACCGCCACAAGATGCCATACGACATAATCTGCCCATCCAAACCACACCCTTCATCGGCAGAGAGACCGAAATTATAGAATTAACACGCTTGCTCAATGACCCAAAACACCGCCTATTGACCATTCTCGCACAAGGGGGCATGGGCAAAACACGGTTGGCATTAGAGGTCGCAGGGCATTTCATCCGTCCATCATCCACGACGACACGGCGGGCAATGCAACCCTTTACAGGCGTGTATTTTATTCAACTCGCCCCCCTCACCACCCCAGAAAGCATCCCTGTCTCACTCGCAGAGGCACTCAATATGCCGTTTGCCACCGATGGACGCTCACAAATCCAACAAGTATGCGATGTGCTAAAAGAAAAAGCGGTATTGCTCATCATGGATAATTTTGAGCATTTGCTCGATGCCACCCCACTGATTGAGGACATCCTCACGTCTGCACCGCATGTCAAAGTGATTGCGACCTCGCGGGAACGGCTCAATTTGCAAGCCGAGATGCTCTTTAATTTGAGTGGCATGGATTTCCCAGATTGGGAAACGCCAGCCGATGCTCTCACCTATACCGCCGTAAAATTATTCATGCAGAGTGCCACACGGGTGCGACCCGATTTTACGCTAGAAGCGGGTGATTTAACCTATGTGGCGCGGATATGCCGACAAACACAAGGGCTACCCCTCGCCATTTTGTTGGCGGCGGCGTGGGTCGAAATGCTATCGGTATCAGAAATTGCCGATGAAATTGATAAGAGTCTGGATTTTCTGGAAAGCAACTTGCGTGACTTGCCAGACCGCCATAAGAGCATCCGCGCTGTGTTCGATTATTCATGGAATTTGCTCAATGAGGCAGAACGCGATAGCTTTGTCAAATTATCGGTATTTAGGGGCAAATTTGACAGAAATGCCGCCCAAGAGGTATCGGGTGCAGGCTTGCGCGTATTAATGGCGCTGGTGAATAAATCATTGTTGCGCCGTGACCCAGAAGGGCGCTACGAAATTCACGAATTATTGCGCCAATATGCCGAAGAACGCCTACGACAAGATTCAGAAGCCTATAGCACCACCCTAAACGCCCATAGCAAGCATTATTTGGATATGTTGGGCAGTTTAGCAGTGCCAAGTGTCACCAGTAAGCAAGCACAAGCCTGTAATCAAATAGAGGCAAATTTAGAAAATATTCGCCTCGCATGGAAACATGCCATCGCCACCAAAAACCTAACGGGTATTGGGAGCGCAGAAAAAGCCCTTTATACCTACTATCGGCTACGCAGTTTGAACATAGAACGTAATGAGATGTTCACCCAAGCCATTCAGATGGTCGAATCGTTATCACCCGCGCATGACCAACAAATTATTTTGGCGCGATTGCTGAGTCGGCAAGGTGAACTCATGATGCGAATCGGGACGCTTCCAGAAGTATTTTTATTATTGCAAAATGCTTCTAGCATTCAGCGCGAAAAAAACGACCTGATTGGGCTGGCATTTTCGCTCGGTCATTTGGCATTAACCAACCATAATGCCAACCAAAAAGAAATGGCACAACAAATTGGACATGAGGCAATTGCCATCGCGGAGCAATCGGGCGATATTGAAGTTCGCGCCATCGCCCATCTTGGCACGGCTTTTGGTTATGTCAACACAGGCGTACCACAATTCGTCTATGAACACGCTCAAAAGGCATTGGCGTTATTTGAGATATTAGAACAACCAGAAGGCATGGCAGATTGTCATCGTATTTTGGGGACTGCGGCGCGGGTACGGGGTGAATTTGAGCTGAGTGCTAACCATTTTGAAAAATGTCTGCACTACTCACAGGCGATTAACGACCAATTTGGGGTATATGCGGTTTGTAGTGATTTGGGAAATAACAATATTGCATTGGGACACTATCAACAAGCCGAAAAATTGTTTTTACAGGCATCTGATATTGCTCAGAATTTGGGGTTAAAATGGAGTCTGGCACAAATACAAGTCCAGTTGGGTAATTTATATTTTGTTGAAGACCGCTTACCCGAATCGCTGATTCATATCGAAAATAGCATCTCCAACCTGCCTGCCGAATTTTATGCGCGTATCGGCAATGCTTATGCCTATAAAGCACGAACATTAGCGGGGTTAGAACGATTATCCGAAGCACAACATACCATCACACACTCTATGGAGATTTATTCTAAAATTGACCCAACTATCGGGCAAATGTTGCCGTGGCGTGTTCAGGCATATATCAAATTTTTGGCGGGCAATTATGGGGGCGCATCTGACGATTATCGCATAGCACTCCGTCACGCTAACCCCACCGACCCCGCCGTTGTCACTTATGTGCTGGCTGGTATGGCAGAATTGGCGCTGGCACAAAAAGATTATGCACAAGCCTTTCGCTTGAGTGAGGTCATTCTCACCAACCGCGCCACATGGTATCCAAATCGGCAAGTGGCGCAAAAAATCATCCTGCAAGCCTCTGTCCATTTGCCCGAAAGCGACCAAGTTAAATTGCGCGAGACGGTGAGTTATCAGGGGATATTGAACGAATTACTTTGATTGCTAGTTCCATTAATCGCTTTACGGCAGCGCTAATGTAGGTTAGTAAATAAAGACGGTGTAAAATATTTTTTAGTCTGTGGCTGACATACGCACTTGCGTGCTAGTCAGCCATTTGTATAGTAGAGATAGGGTATACTTGAAAAGTAAAAGTGACAACCCTGTGTGTCCAAGCGATGTGTGTCTGTTCAGCCAGTAAGACCACTATGAGTCTGTATTGTAGATGAGACCCATCGC
>JANRKU010000026.1:0-4021 GCA_033763335.1 bacterium | reverse complement strand
TAAAGCATCGTATTCTTTGCTATCAATGACTTTTCCTGTTTCACGATGAAGATAATAAGGGGAATTTGGCATCTCATCAGAATATTCAAAATACCCCATCAAAATATCTTTATTTAGCTTCATATTCGATAAACCCCTTTCAAAAAACTTATATATCACTCAAAATGGGCATCAAGTTCATGCGATTTGAACCATGCCATCATGCGCTTATATTTGCGTTTTTCCAAAAATATTTGCCACGCATCCCAAAGCTGGTGCTTATTCACCACATCCTTAAACCGACGGAACGCGCCTTGCCCATTAATTGATGCCAATAATTGGTCGCGCACAGCTTTATCTTTCACTGTCTCGATGAATTTCTCCATATCCACATACGCCACACTGGAATTTTGATTGGGTAATTCAACATATCTATCGGTCTCATCCAGATATGCCAATGTGAGCATTCGTGTCCGTAAAGCGGTATCAAACTCACGTGAGGCTTCTATGGCGGCGATAACTTGGGGCAATGTGGCAAATTCACCAACATTTTCATAAACCCATTCATCAAAAACATCACGGTCATCTTGCGAAACAACGACTACATCACCTGTTTCGATATTCAAATAGGCAACCATGCCATACATGGATACCTCAAACCATAGGTCAAAGTCACTACGTTTAATGGTTAATCGTTGCATTATTTACGCTCTCTTAGCTATCCATATAATCACGGCGCACTTGATCCATCAATTCGTGCAAATGCTCTTGCCGATAGGGGTATTCTTGAATGGTATAGCAAAGCGCCGCCAATGCCAGCCCCATATCATAATCATAGCGCGGACCAAGTGCTTGCTCGCCCACAATGACCACTTGAACACCCTGTAAGGTAATGCCTGCATTGGCAAGTATCACCACCACCCCCGCCGAATATCGCGCCCAACTGGGTAACGGGCGGTTGGTCACGGTGCGCTTATTACGGGCGCTACGCCATGTAAAAATGGCTTTGCCATCGTTGTTATCGGGTGAATAGATGGTATATTCCTCAGTATTAGACAATATGCCAGCCACCCACATTTCACGACCACCCGCCTGAAAAAGATATGCAGGGGTTGATTTGGGGAATAATTGGGTAAATTTGGCGAGCAACCGCATTGGCGGATTTGTGTTTTGAATTGGGAAATCGGGCATACGTGAAACCTCCACACAGCCAGCTATTATAGCACAAAATAAAGGGATGGATGTTGCACGGGTGGCTAGTTTTGATTTATCATCAAACAAGAATCTATTTTGGGAAAAATGTATGAAAAATTTTGCTTTTCGTTTTTGGATACTCATCGGCATCTGTACCTTGAGCCTTATTATCACCACCGCCCAACAACCAGCACCCACTTGTGCCGATTATTTGACACAATTTTACAGTGTTGCCACCGAATTATGCCTATCCGCGCCCGATAACTATGTGTGTAATGGCGGAAATTCTCCCATCGCAGAACCAGTAGGTCCCGTGAGCAATTCACTCGGCACATTGGGGGCAATTGTGCCACTCGATGCGCTCACCAGCCTGCATACCAGTGCCTTCACGCCTGATGGGAGTAACGGCGGTGTGGTTTGGATGCGCTCAGAAGTCAATCAGCTACGCGGGATTTTATTGGGAGATACGCTCATACGCGATATTTCTCCCCCCAATATCCCCCGATGGAGCAATATCCAACTCATCACCCAAACACCCATAGATGGCTGTTTCGCCACCCCACCAAGCAGTTTTACCTTTCAGGCAACCGAGCGTTTTGAACCCATTCGCTTGGTCATCAATGGCGCGACATTAGACATCAATGGCACAATCACCGCCCTCACCACACCCACCGAGACCATTTTTGTGGTCATTGAAGGGGTCATGCGCGTCAGTGCGTATGAATCATCGCAATTGGTATTAGCAGGACAAGAAATTCGCCTGCCCTATATCAACAATGATTTTAGCGCCCCCGCCAGCCCGCCCCCCCTCCCCATGCCATATACCCCATCCATCCTCGCCAATTTTCCGCTTGGATTGTTAGATAGACCTGCCTATCTGCCACAACCGGGGTATGTAGTCACAGATGCGCGGGTCAATCTTCGTACAGGTGATTCGACTCGTGATGAAATTATTTATGAAGTCCCGAGTGGGCAAATTATGACCATTTTAGGCACAAATCCTGCGGGAGATTGGTATCATGTGCGGTTAGCAAATGGTCAAACAGGGTGGATGTCTGCGGAATATCTCCAACGGAATCATGGTGCAATTAACTCCGTTTACGATGACACCCCCCTCCCTCCACAACGTTATGGTGAATTGGGCAATACAGCGCGGGTGGTAGCGATGAGCGGTGTGGTTATGCGCCAAGCACCTGATGCGAGTTTTCCGTCCATTATGACCATCGCCGTTGGCACAGAATTGGAATTATTGGGGCGGAGTCCTTATAGTCCGTGGGTGAAAGTATCGGCACAAGGGGTTGTGGGATGGGTGGCACTCTTGGCACTCGAAACACAAGCCATTGTCGAAGCATTACCGATAGATAACGCCGCGCCGACATTGGTCGTGGCAGGTCCCACCGTTATCCCATATCCAACGGTCATTTTTGGGGGGGCGTTCCCCGACCCACGATGCTACCCCAATTGTTAAAATTCGAGGCAGGACTTATCCATTTGTTAGGTGTGTAAGGGCGCAACAGGTTGCGCCTTTACGGTGAATATCATTCAAATGAGGGGCTTTTTGGCGGGAATACCGGGCTTACGTGGATATTCTATCGGTGTCTTGGCAATTTTCTCAACAAAAACCAGATGATGTGGTTCTTCCACAGTGGGAAGCATGACTGTTTGCATGGTGTTAAAGCGCCCACCTAATGTTTTGAGGGCAACTTTAGAATCATCTAATTCCGTTTGGGCAGAAACACCCTTCATCGCAATACACACCCCGCCCACTTTAGCGAGTGGTAGCATATATTCTAACAGGGCTGGCAGACGTGCCACCGCCCGCGCCATCACCATATCGTATTTTGCGCGATGATTGGGCATTTGCCCCGCATCTTCGGCGCGTGCATGTAGCGATTGGGCATTTTTTAGCCCCAATACACCTATCACATGGTCTAAGAATTTAATCTTTTTGCCTGTGGCTTCTAATAACACAAAATGGTGTTGTGGCAATAAAATTGCCAATACCATACCAGGGAAGCCAGCACCCGTCCCCACATCTATAATTTTTTGCGATGCTTCTGTTTGTAGTAATCGGTAAAGCGATAGTGAATCTAAGAAATGACGAATAGCAACGGCTTGTGGCTCAATAATGGCAGTGAGGTTGGTGTGAACATTCCATGCCGTTAATTCATCAGCATACCGTTGAAACATTGCCAATTGGTCTGCTGATAATTCAATCCCAAAGAGGGTTTTTGCGTGTTGGATGACTGATTCCATCAAAATAACCTATAAGGGAGTGGCACTGATGCTTATTATCAGCACCACTCAACCCTTATTAGCGTGGGTACGGGGTGTAATTCACGGACACATTGCCCGGATTACGCAAAATTTGGAAATAACAATTACCTGTCAATTGTGGGTTTTCTGTCCCAGGACCATAGTCATCATAACCATCAGTGATGGCTTGTGTCCAATAGAGTTTATAGTCAATTTGGTAATTGCCCGGTTGCAAATTACCCAAGGTGATGTAATAGAATACCCAGTAATCGCCACCCAAAAATTCAATTGGGGTACGAATGACGTTACTAAAGGGATTTCCCCATGCGGCAACTGCGTATTGGGCGTTATTGATATGGTCTAATGCTTGTTCTTCTGTGGCGGCATACCATGACCAGAAGATGATGATATTATCGGTATCATACAAAATACCGGGTTCTGCCATGGGGTATTGATTGCATTCTGCAAAAATAACACCGGGGGTTTGTTGACGTGGCTTTGTGACCACAGTGGATGCACCAATTTGTACCACAGGTGCGGGTGCTGGTGGGACATACCCGGGATTGATAACGCCACCAAAAGGTGAGCGAAT
>JANRKU010000025.1:0-7954 GCA_033763335.1 bacterium | reverse complement strand
GGGGCGGTGTTATCTTCTGCCACCGTCACGCTAAGGGTGGCTTTTGCGGTGTAATTATTGCCATATTGGTCACGATAGGTCAAGTTAATCGGCACATTCAATGCACCACCAGTGGCGTTGGATGCGACCAATACGCCTAATGTCGCTGATGCAACCGCGTTAGGGAATAAATCGGGCAAAATGGCATTGGCTTGACCGGGCGCAGGTGAAATACTCGTCCCTGCTTCGATTGCCACCGAAATCCCTTGTGCAATACGGCTACCGCGATTAATCACATCAAAGCGCAATGATACCAAACCACCCGCCTCGACCACACTAGGCGTTACACTAAATCCTTGCACAATCAAATTCGGTTCACCCGGTTCTGGCGGCATGGTGGGGATGATAATCGGTGTTGCGGGTGGTGCTGGTGCAGATATAACCGTAATGGCATTAGGCAAATTGGCAACCCCGTTAATCGGGTCGCTCACCTCGACCACATACGAACCATTGGGCGCTGTGGCGGGCAAAATCGCCGTTAATGCGGTTGGGTTGATATAGGTGGTAGTCAGAAAACCGACATTCCACACGCGCACAGTCGTATTGGGCGTGAAATTATTGCCAATAATAGATAAGCGCGCCTCTGTACCCGCTTGTACCACCGATGGTTCAACACCGATAATGGCAATCTGAACAAAAGCAGGCGTTTCTGGTGTGGTCTCTTGTGCCGATGCACTCCACACAGCAAGCGTCAACAAGCACAAGCCCATGAATAAGATAATACGGAAAATTGGCTTACGCGACATCATTTTTAGGACTTTCCTTTTTCTCTATAGACACTGTTTTGAGCATTGTGTCTTCAATAATTTCACCATCTCGCAGGTGAATCATACGGTCTGAATATTCAGCGACATGAGCATCATGCGTCACGATGAGGATGGTCTTGCCCTTTTTATCGCATAAATGACGCAGCATGTTCATCACAATTTCGCCTGTTTTGCTATCTAACGCGCCTGTTGGCTCATCGCCCATGATGATGGGCGGGTCATTAAACAGCGCCCGTGCAATGGCGACCCGTTGTTGTTGCCCACCCGATAATTGATTGGGTCGGTGATCCATCCGTTCTCCCATACCCAGTTGCTCCAAAAGTTCATGAGCGCGTTCTTCGCGGTCAGCTTTTTGCATCCCCGCAAAAACACCCGGAAGTGCCACATTTTCGAGCGCGGTCATGGTCGGCACAAGATGAAATGCCTGAAAAATAAAGCCGATGGTGTTACGCCGAAATTCCGCAAGGTCATCGCTACGCATAGAATCAAGCCGTTTTCCCGCTACTTCTATCATGCCCTCATTGGCTTTATCCAAGCCACCGAGTACATAGAGCAAGGTGCTTTTACCCGACCCACTGGGTCCCATGATGGTGGTGAATTGCCCTTCTGGGACAGAAAATGCCACATTTTTGAGGGCATGTACCCATTGATTGCCCAACCGAAAATCCTTATGGATATTTTTGGCACGGACGATGAATCGTTGTTGAGGCATCCGTGTTGACTTCATGGCTTCACCTGCCGAATATTTTCGCTAACAGGGGTTATTTCTGCCTCTGGTGTTATAACAGGGTCAGTCATGCTATCTGGTTCTACTGTCATATCAGGTTCAAATGTCATCTCAGCTTCTAGGGTCATTTCGGCTTTTGGTGTCATATCCACCATCGGCATATCAGACGGGATTTCGCCCATAGGCATGTCAGATGGTATTTCATCAAATGGATTCATCAACCCGTCTACATCTGATGGCGGAATTTCCATGCCATCGCCAAAATCAACATTCATCTCCTCAGAAACCACCTCAACAGGTTCGGCTTGAATTGCCCCTGTGACCACTGGTGTGATAATTAGCAAAGCGACCCATGCTAAAACCACCAATGTCACCACAAGGCGCTGTCCGCCGAGTACGGCACGTCCGCCAAAATAGACCATCAACAGCGACCACAACATAAATAATGTGGTTTGTGAGGCGGCAGATAAAATCAGTGACCGCAAAAATGGGTCTCCTGTGGTGTAGATGGGCATTTCATCCACCAAGCCCGACAATCCAGTCGCGCCGAGTGTGCCACCTGCCGCCATAAACACCAATTGAAGCACTGCCATCACCCCCAAGGGTAAACTGGCATAAATGGCGACTTGCACATTTTCGCCCAATTGTGGCGGATTCCCTTTGAACATTGGCACAACAATGAGCATCACACTCAGAATTGCCCACATCAAGACCAATTGGCTCGCCGCGACCAACGCAATCGTCCAGTTATTCACGGTTTGCGCGGGGTCTGCCCCTATAGCAGGGGCATTGGGGTCTATGGGGGGTGTCCCAAAATCAATCTCACCGCCGACTTCGGGCGAAATAATCACATCGCCTCCCCCACCAGCAAATGGGTCAGTGATGGGAATATCCGTAGTACCCTCCGTTGTGGCTGGTTGGGCGGTGGCTTGTTGAACCGCACTCAACCCAATCATCGCCAAAATCACGAACCCAACCCATAACCATTGGCGGGTTTGGCGCATTGGCGGGAGGGTTTCAAAAAATGTCATTGGTTGAAATAAAGCGGTACTGATTTGTGCAACCAGTCCACGTTGAATAACGCGCCGACTCGCCGTTGGCTTTTGGCGACGTGTTGTTTTACGAGTGGGCGTTGTTTGCCCTTCATTTGGCATAGTGACCCTTTGTAGAATTGAGACCATATTCGTTTTACAGGCGCATTGAAATTTGCCCCTGCTCCTATATATTTTATAATGAATTAGAGACGATTCATAAACCGAAATTGTTCCAGAATATGATGTTTTTAGCATACACCCGTATGAAAGAGGTAAAATGGGCTACTAGACTACGCTTACTAGGCGCTAACCTCCATAAATATCCCATAATTAGTTCTATTGTGGAGAACCTTTGAATTGCATACACTTTTAATAATGATTGCAGAAGGATAATCTTGTGACAGAAGCAACGCTCACCCCATATTATGAAGAAGATTTGCTCACACCCAAAGAAATACGCCTTGCGAATGCGGGCAAATGGTTGGGTTATGGCGCACTTGCCTATGGTGCCATGAGTTTGATAATGGCGATTGCCAGTATTGTGGCGGCGGTCAATTCCCCTAGTCTATTTAGCACACTTGCCAGCCTCACACTCACACAATTTTCTGGATTGCCCGATATTGCCATGCTCATCGTTATTTTGCTCTCACTAGGCAATATTTGCGCGGTGATTTGGGTGATGGTCGGCGTGGTCGCGCATGAAGTTTGGTCACCATTGGCATTATTATTATGGATGGTGGGCAACATTGCGTTATTGGTCACATTGGGTTATACCCCTGCGGTAATTGCCATCGGTTTGAGCGTTTATCTGTTTTATGCCCTGCGTGGTGATTTACGCGCCTTCCGCATGAATCCGTTGATGCTCAAAGAATTACGGGAACGGATGCGTGGCGCACGCGCATTTGTCGTCCTCAGTGTTTATTTGGCGTTGATGAGTGGCTTTGCGATTTTGGTGTATCTGATAGAGCGCAATAATAGCCCTGTCACTTTGACTTCAGTCACAGGCGAATTGGGACGGCGGTTATTTGGAGGCATTGTCGGGTTACAATTGTTGCTCATCCTGTTTATTGCTCCTGCATTTACGGCGGGTGCTATCAGCAATGAGCGTGAGCGCAAAACCTATGATTTGCTTCATATCACCCTGTTGCCAAAACCATCCTTCATCGTGGGCAAGTTACAATCTGCCCTCAGCTATATTTTTTTGTTGTTATTGGCGGCAATTCCCCTACAGAGCATCGCCTTTTTATTTGGTGGCGTGACCGAAATTGAGGTGGCGATTGCCTTTGTGATATTGATGGTGATGGCGATTGCCTTTGGCACGGTGGGACTCTATTTTTCCACCACAGTCGAGCGCACCGTCACCGCCAGCGTGCGTGCCTATACCCTCGCATTTGCCATGACAGTTGGGTTATGGCTAGGATTAACCATCGTCATTCGCTTGCTAACCGAATTTTTCTCTGGGGCAAATGCCAGTATCCTTGCACAAGGGGTACTGACCTATTTAGAATCTATTGCCACCAGCCTTAATCCCATTATGACGGCGCTTCGCACCCAAGAATTGCTGGTGAATCAGCAAGGGATATTTTTCTATGAGGTGATTTTGCGCGATAGTAGCCGTTTGCCTGTCATTGCACCGTGGCTCACCTTCACCGTGATTTATTTGCTCCTCGCCTCGGTGATGGTCGTGTTGGCTGTTCGGCGGATGCGCCGTGTTGAGGCGTAATAACATGCTTATCATATCCTGTAAGGGCGCAACATGTTGCGCCCTAAAGATACAACAGGGATATGGTTCACACCCAAATAAATTGAGTGTATAAGGATAACCACCATGAGTATTGATGTTTCGTGGGATGATGAGGCAAAGACGATTATCCGTTGGGATTTTAGCGAAAAATGGACATGGGACGAATTTCATGAGGCATTTCGCGTATCAATCGAGATGAACATCGGCATAAACTATCGCGTGGATGTCATCCCAAATGCTACCCAATCACCACACATGCCATTGGGCGCACTCTCTGAATTCAGACGGCTAGATGAGCAATTACCAAAGAATGTCAAACTCATTGTTGTGGCGGGTTCATCACCATTTACCCGTTCTATGATAGAATTGTTTGGAAAGATATATCGGGCGCAATCGTGGCGAACTGCCAAATCTCTGGCAGAAGCACGCGACCATATCGCCCGTGATCGTCAAAAAGAACAGGATTTATCGGCATGAACATATCAGACCCCAACTATAATGCCCTCGTCACCACCCTTCAGACATGGGATAAACGCTGGCGTATTCAAAAAATGCTCCTCTGGTTGCCCCGTCTGATACTCATCCCATTGGGGTTGGGGGTCGGTTTAGCAATACTCGCCCGATTTTCGCCTATATTTGCCCCACAAGACATCCTGATTGCGACAGGGCTATCACTGCTCGCATTTATGGCAGGATTTGTGGGGTGGTTTTTTATTAGACGGCGTGACCCATTGGTCTCTGCCCGTTATTTCGATGTCAAATTCGGGTTACGAGAACGGGTCTCTACCGCATTAGAATTGATAGAAGGTCGGATTAAAGGTGATGCAGAACTGGTTTCTGCCCAAATTGCCGATGCCCAAGCAACCGCCAGCGCCCTGCTCTATAAACGCCAATTGGCATTGGTTATCCGCCGATTAGATTGGGCGATAGTGGCGGGGGTATGTGTGTTATTGGCAATTTTGCTCGTTTTGCCAAATCCCAACACCCAAACGATTGTGCAAGCACAAGCAGAACAACAACAAATTGATGAAAGTGCCGATGAAGTCAAAGACCTCATCGAAGATATTGCCAATGATGCCTCGCTCGATTCTGCCACTCGTGAAGAATTGCTCCAAGCCTTACAGGTTAGCCTCGATACGCTCGAAAATCCAGAAGTAAGTACAGAAGAGGCACTCGCTACGCTCAGTGATGTGCAAAGCCTATTAGACCAAAAAGCACAAGAGGCGACAGACCGTTCTCAGGCACAACAAGAGGCATTGCAACGCGCATTAGAAGAATTGCAGAACGCAGAAAATCAGCCAGAAACAATAGACGAAGCCCTGCAAAATCTTGAAGAACAATTGGCAGAACAAGAACAAGAAAATAATGCTACCACATCCGAAAATCAATCGAGTGAGCAACAATCCACAGAAAACCAATCACAGGCAGAAGCCTTGCGCCAAGCCGCCGAACAATTAGCACAAACCAATCCCGATGCGGCACAATCGCTACAAGAAGCCGCCGAAGCCATCGAAAATAATGACCCACAAACGGCGCAAGAGTCTTTAGAACAGGCACAAGAGCAATTGGCGCAAAGCCAAAATCAGCAACAACAAAGTGAACAATTTGCCGAAAATCTGACACAAGCCTCTGAGCAAATGCAACAGCAACAACAAGAAATCGCCCAACAACAGCAACAAGGGCAAGAACAACAAGATAGCCAACAACAAGCCCAAAATCAGCAACAAGAAGGTCAAAATCAAGAGGGCGGACAACAACAAGAGGGGCAACAAAATCAGAGTGAAAACCCAGAGGGTCAGAATCAGGGTGATTCTAATCAAACAGGCGATGCTCAAGGCGAAAATCAGGGTGAAGGCAACCCATCAGAGAGCGAATCTGAACAGATGACGCAATCTAATAATCCGAGTAATAGCCAGCAAAATCAGCAGACACAAGGCAATACTATCAATAATAACAGCCCAACCGATAATCAGGGTGGCGATAATCAAGCCGATTTGAGCCAAGATACCAGTGGCTTGACCATCAACGAAGTAGAACGCCCAGAAGGTGAGCAAGATCAGGTGCGTGGTGAAGCCCAATATGAGGCAATTTTCGCGCCACAACGCATGGGTGGGCAAAGTGATGAAACGAATGACATTGTGCTTGCGCCCGATACCAGCGATGAGAATGTGCGTGATGGTGATTTTAGCGATAATGAAGCAGGAAATGTCACCGTACCATACAATGAGGTATTCAATAATTATCTGGGGAATGCCAATACAGCCCTAGAAACGGGTTATATCCCGTTGGGCTTGCGCGATGTGATTCGGCAATATTTCACATCCCTCGCACCAACGACATCCACACAAAATGATAATTAGCATGGGCATTATTTGTTTTGCCCACCAATAACGATATTAACCGTAGGGGCATGACATGTCATGCCCACATAAAAAGGAGCAAACACACCTATGGAACTCGCAGAATTTAGCCAGCTTGCCCGCACGATTGAAAAAGAAGTCTCACAGGTCATTGTGGGGCAAAATGCCGTTGTGCGTCAGGTGTTGATTTGCATCCTCGCAGGCAGACATGCCCTCCTAGAAGGTGTCCCCGGATTGGGTAAAACGCAACTCATCCGCACATTAGCCGATAGCTTATCGCTAGAATTTAGCCGTATCCAATTCACGCCCGACCTCATGCCGTCTGATGTGACTGGCACAAATGTCATGGAAGATACCGAAGATGGGCGCAAAGCATTCCGATTCCAACGCGGACCCATTTTTGCCAATCTCGTTTTGGCAGATGAAATCAACCGCGCCACGCCAAAAACCCAATCGGCATTGCTCGAAGCTATGCAAGAAAAAACGGTCACAGTGGGCGGGGTGATGTATAAGCTGGATTTGCCATTTTTCGTCCTTGCCACCCAAAATCCGTTGGAACAAGAAGGCACTTATCCCTTGCCAGAAGCCCAATTAGACCGTTTTATGTTCAAAGTGGATGTGGATTTCCCCAATGTAGATGACCTCGTGACCATCATTGAACGCACCACCGGCAATATTTCCCCCAAAGCGGAAAAAGTGGTCAGTGGGGAACAAGTCTTAGAAATGGGCGAATTGGCGCTGAATATGCCCGTCCCCACCCATGTCACGCGCTATGTGGCAGAATTGGTCATCGCCAGCCACCCCAATAACGACTCCGCGCCCGATGTAGTGCGCCGCTATGTGCGCTATGGGGCATCTCCGCGTGGCGCACAAGCCATGATTTTGGGCGCGAAAATTAATGCCTTGTTGGAAGGGCGCTTTAACGTGTCGTTTGATGATATTGAAGCCGTAGCATCGGCATCATTGCGCCATCGCCTGTTGCTCAATTTTGAGGGCATGGCAGAAGGCATCGGCACAGATGATATTGTGGGCAGTCTGCTCAAATCGGTGCAAAAGGTGAAGGCGTAGATTTTTGATATTTTTTAGTGGATATATGAGGCTGATTTTTTATTCTGTGGCTGATGTACGAATTTAATTCTTCATTCTGTGGCTGACATACGCACTTGCGTGCTAGTCAGCCATTTGTATAGTAGAGATAGGGTATACTTGAAAAGTAAAAGTGACAACCCTGTGTGTCCAAGCGATGTGTGTCTGTTCAGCCAGTAAGACCACTATGAGTCTGT
>JANRKU010000024.1:0-13315 GCA_033763335.1 bacterium | reverse complement strand
AGTTGTGGTTGGGTGATGATGAGGTCTTTCCAATAGGCTTGGTCGAGGCAATGTTTTTCTACCGCTTCACGCATGGGCATAAAGAGCATATCACCCATATTGGCAACCCCCCCGCCTACAATGACAATTTGTGGATTAAATATGTGTAATAGGCTCACAATCCCCAAACCGATAATATATCCGCTACGGGCGACAATGCTTCGTGCCAATGCGTCACCTGCATGGGCGGCATCGCTCAAGATTTTGGCATTAATTTGACCCAGTTCACCATGCACCATATCGTACATGCTCGATTTTTCGCCTGCACGAATCCGATTTACTGCCTGCATTGCCATATCGGGACCCGCCGCTTCCATTTCGAGGGATGAAACACGGTCTCCGACAATCATCATCATGTGACCTGCTTCTGCGCCCAAACCTTCATGACCCAATAACAAGCGGTCATCAATAATCATGCCACTACCAATGCCTGTGCTGATGGTGAGATAAATAATATGCCGATATCCACGTCCTGCACCACGCACGGCTTCTGCGAGGGCGGCGACATTGGCATCGTTGCCTGCATATACGGGGATACCAAATTCTTCCTCTAAGATGGCTTTGAGGGGGACATGATACCACCCATTGAGGTTTGGTGGGGTATAGATAACCCCTGTTTCTGGATTGAGTGGACCGGGTGCAGAAATGCCAATGCCCTCAATCTGATTTTTATCTGTTGGCATGACGCGCCGAATTTGTTCTTTGATACGATTGAGCGTGGCTTCTGGACCTGTTTCTGCGAGTGTCAATGTTTCGACCCGTTCTAAAATATCCAAGTGTGCATTCATTCGCGCCGCACGAATGCGCGTCCCACCCAAATCTACACCAATTATCATTTTATCCATTGTTTCCTCTTTGTTTTGTAGGTTGCATGAAAAACATTTGTCGTTAGAATATCACAAATCAAACAAATTTTTTATGATGACAGGACAAATTTGATTATGGCGCGTGAAACTCCTGTACGCCAACAGTATTTAAGTGTAAAACGCCAGTATCCAGAGTGCATTTTACTCTTTCGATTGGGCGATTTTTATGAGATGTTTGACCAAGATGCCGAAATCGCCGCCCGTGAACTCGACCTGACCCTCACCGCCCGCGCTTTTAGTAAAATGGGGGAGCGTGTGCCGATGGCAGGTGTTCCCTATCACGCGGTAGACGGGTATATCTCACGGCTCATCGAAAAAGGCTATCATATCGCCATTTGCGAGCAACTCACAGAACCAGATGGGCGCGGCTTGGTCGAGCGTGAGGTTGTGCGCGTTATCACCCCAGGGACGGTTGTCGAATCGGAGATGCTCTCCGAAGATAAGCCCAATTATCTCATGGCAATTTTTCCCGTTGGCGACCCCGAAATAGGTGGATGGACACAGGCAGGGCTGGCTTATGCCGATATTTCTACAGGTGAATTTGCGACCACCCAATTAAGTGGTGATAACGCGGCAGTGGCGGTATTAGAAGAATTAGGGCGGTTGAACCCGCGTGAAGTCCTCATCCCAGAAAGCTGGGCAAAACGGGTAACATTGCCAGAAGGCAATCACCTCACCATTCGGCAAGATTGGCAATTTGATTATACGACCAGTTATGACCAACTCACCGCCCATTTTAAGACACGCTCATTAGATGGGTTTGGACTCAAAGAAACCCCTCATGCCATTAGTGCGGCGGGGGCGATTTTTGCCTATCTGCGCGAAACACAAATGAATAATTTGGCGCAACTCTCCACCATCCGCGCTTATTCCACCAAACAATTCATGGTATTAGACCAATTCACACGCCGTAATTTGGAACTCACGGAGACCCTTCGCAATCGCAAAACACAAGGTAGCTTATTAGGCGTATTAGACCGCACTGTGACGGCGATGGGGGCGCGATTATTGCACTCATGGGTGAATGAGCCATTGCTCGATTTGCGCCGATTAAATATGCGCCTCGATGCTGTTGAAGCCTTGATGAATGATGAGGTATTGCGCCAAGAATTGACACTCGTCCTCAAGCAAGTGTCGGATATAGAACGGCTCACCAATCGGCTGTTAATTGGGCGGGCAGGTCCGCGAGATTTACTCGGATTGAAAAATAGCCTTGATGCTGTGCCAAAAATGCGCGATTTATTGGCGAATGTCAAAATTTTTAAGGCATTATCAGAAAAATTAGACCCATGCGATGAAGCCCGTGACCATATCGCCCGTGCGTTGGTGGATGAACCCCCTGCAACCCTGAATACCATCGGCATTATACGCAGGGGTTATTCGGGTGAATTAGAGGATATTTTAGAAAAAAGCGCCCATGCCCGCGATTGGATTGCTCAATTAGAGCCGCAAGAACGGCGTAGGACGGGTATTCCTACCCTAAAAGTCGGGTTTAATCAAGTGTTCGGCTATTATATCGAAATCACCCATGCCAATACTGCCAAAGTGCCATCCGATTATATCCGCAAGCAGACACTGGTTAATGCAGAACGCTATATCACGCCAGACCTCAAAGAATATGAGACGCTGGTGCTGAATGCAGAGGAGCAAATTGGCAATTTAGAACGCCGTTTGTTCGAGATGCTCTGTCAATCACTCACCGCATTTGCCAATCGGCTCATTGAAACAGGCAAAATGATTGCGCGGTTAGATGCGTTGCTCTCGTTGGCAACTGTTGCCGTGCGCGAGGGGTATAGTCGCCCATTATTGACAGAAGATGATACCCTCATCATCCGTAGCGGTCGGCATCCTGTGGTGGAGCGCATGTTGGATAGTGGGATGCGTTATGTGCCAAATGATACCCATTTCGATGTTGAATCACGGGTGCATATCATCACGGGTCCAAATATGTCGGGAAAATCCACCTATATCCGCCAAGTCGCCATTATCACCCTTATGGCACAAATCGGCAGTTTTGTGCCTGCTGATGAAGCTATTATTGGCTTGGTAGACCGTATTTTTGCCCGAATTGGCGCACAGGACGAAATCCATGCGGGGCAAAGTACGTTTATGGTGGAGATGGTCGAAACAGCGCGGATTTTATCCGGTAGCACCCATCGTAGTTTGGTGATTTTGGATGAAGTAGGGCGGGGAACATCTACCTATGACGGCTTGGCGATTGCCAGAGCTGTGATTGAATATATCCATAACAATCCCCGTTTGGATTGTCGGACATTGTTTGCCACGCACTACCATGAACTCACGGCGCTCCCCAATATTTTGCCACGCACCCGAAATTACAATGTTGCCGTATCTGAACGGGGTGAGGATGTGGTGTTTTTGCATAAAGTGATAGCAGGCGGGGCAGATAAGAGCTATGGGGTGCATGTGGCACAAATCGCAGGGATGCCACGCCCGGTTGTAGAACGTGCCAAGCAATTGTTAGACCATCTCGAAAAAGCGGGTGGCGATTTTGAATTGCCCAACACAGCCAAAACACCCCAAAAATCGGGCAAGGGGGGAGATAAACCCCATCAACCAAGTTTATTTGCCTCACCCACTGAAAGCACGGTGCTAACCACATTACGCACGCTCAAAGTAGATGAGCTATCGCCGATTGAGGCATTAACAACGCTATATGAATTAAAACGTTTGGCAGGAAGTGAGGGATAACGATGTCATCTCGGAACACCCATCGGTTATTCAAAAAATATCCATTAGATGGACAAGTGACTATCAACGGGCAACAAGTTACCACGCCCTATCACATTTATGATGGTCAAATCATGTTTATTGGCGGGACAGCAAAAGCAGATGTAGCACAGGAATTGCTCAAAAATGAGCGCCTCGCCCCGATTTTAGACACCAACGGCGATGCACTCATGGCACTATGGGTATGCGATTTTACAGAAGCGAATTTGGGCGCACACCATGAATTGCAGATTTCGATTTTTGCCTCTGTTGAGCCACAAGCCCCTGTGAAGGCACACCCATTCGCCATTTTCCGATTGTTGGTGATGAATCCTGATGCGATGATGGTGTGTCATGGCTTGTGGAATAATACGCCGTTGGTGGTGGATTATAACCGTGAGCATTTGGGGTTGGATGCAGGCTTATCTATCAGCACTATCTCAACAACAGACCATCGGCGTGTATTTGATATTCAAGATGCCACCAGCAAACAGCCTATTGTGCGTGGCAATTTAGCTGAACCCATTAAGGCGGATAATAAAGCATTACGAGGCATGGTAGGGCATATGGGGTTTGGTGGGATGATGCGTGCGATGCGCTCACCGTTTATTCATGTGCCTGTGGTAAATACCATTAGCGCGGTGAGCAATGATAATCGGGTAGCACATACCTATACCAAGAATGATAAACAAATTGTGCGGTATTTTGAGCCAACACACGATAAATTGACAATTCATCACCCACATTATGTTCCATTGGCATTTCAACCCGCCTTTGTACAACATAGCTATGGGATTCGGTTTGTGTATTTGAGACCAGAGACTATTCTAAAGTGATCCCAAAGGGCTCTTATCATGTTAGATGAGCTAAAGATGTTGCTCAGGGAATATATAGCCCGCCAACAATTGGTTTATGAAATCCTTCAAGAATTGCGTCCTTACTTTTTTCTTGCTCATGATAAAAGTGTTAGCAACGAGGATTTGACAAAGGCGCTTAATCAATATATTCGCTCCCCATCTACTGGCATTTGGCAAAAATACGGCACATGGAAATATTATATTCATGGTGCAGGTTGCAGACTTACCAATCTCATTAGTGGGGAAATTCTTGAGTGGGATACACCCCATATCACTCATTTTGAGCGACTATGGTTTATGAATTGGGTCAATTGGGTGAAAAAAGCGAATCATACCTATCAATCTTTATCAGAAGATATGGTTTATGACTTGTTCGCTCAATTAGAACAAGATGGGGTAATTGAACGCATATACCCCTACAATAACTTCAAACTGCGATTTGTAGATAAACAATAACCTCACATTTTGCCATGAATCGTTAGCTTGGTTTATAATGAGGCAATATACTGTTATTCATAGACTGGTTAATTGCCTTATGCCACGATTATTTTTATCATTCAGACGTGCCGATAGCAAAAGTTTTGCCGATACGATTTATGATGCCCTCGCAGAAGCCTTTGGGCGCGACAATATTTTATCTGATGTGGAAGATATTCCATTTGGGGTGGATTTTCGGGATTATTTATGGGATGAAATCGCCAAACAAGATATTGTATTGGTGATTATTGGGCGTGGATGGGCGCTGGTGCGTGATGATTTTGGGCGCAAAGTGATTGAAAACCCCGCCGATATGGTGCGGATGGTCATCGAAATTGCGCTCCAACAGAAAAAAATGCTCATCCCCATTTTGATTGGCGGGGCATCTATGCCCATCGCTACCGATATTCCTGAATCACTCCAAGAATTGTGCTATCGCCGTCCATTTGAAATTTTGGGGAATACGGCTTTTAAGGCTGATATGGAAAAACTGATTAGTGGCATAAAGCGCCTGAATTTTCCATCGGATGTCCCCCAAAAACCCATGCCAAAGCCCTCTGCACCCCCGCCCCCGATAACGGTTGTGGTGCAACAAGCACCGACTCCGCCAGCCCCAGAGCCAATTATGACACCGCCCCCTGTGGTTGAAATGCCACCCCCGCCAGAAGTGATATTAGAGCCACCGCCCGTTGTGCCACCACCCATCACAACAGGCATTCTCAAACCACAAAAACCGCGTGTGGGTGCATCACTCATTTTGCCACCGCCATTTGAATGGGTCGAGGTACGCGCAGGTATTTTGACCATCAAAGAAGCCATTCGCACCCAAACGGTGTATCTGGATACGTTTTATATGGCAAAATATCCCATCACCAACACGCAATATCAGGTATTTCTGGATGATTCTGATGGCTATGTTGACCCCGCATGGTGGGAATTTAGTGATATGGCAATCGCATGGCGTAATGCCAATCCAGCGCCTAAACCAAGCGCCTTTTTAGGGGATGAATTTCCCCGCACCAATGTCTCTTGGTATGATGCGGTGGCATTTTGCCGATGGCTATCGGCACGTATGGCAGAATTACCTGCTACTCAATCTGAGCCGTTCAGATTAGTGACATTGCCGAGCGAATATCATTGGCAACGCGCCGCACAAGGGGATGATGGGCGCGTTTATTCATGGGGGAATAAATTCGAGACAAAATATGCCCATTTCAATGTCAACAAGCCCGCATCGGTGCTGTTATATCCCGAATCAGCCAGCCCGTATGGGGTAGTGCAAATGTGTGGTAATGTATATGAATGGTGCTTGATGGAAGATGAAATAACCGACGGTGGCTTAGACATTAACCCTACCCACAAACGGCGTTCCTTGCGCGGTGGGGCATGGTCATCGCTGAATTCCGCCGAATTACAAATTAAGGCGCGGTTATTGCTTGCGCCAGATTATGTCAGTGGTAGCGCAGGTTTTCGGATAATGAGGGTATAAAGGATAAAAATTGTATGGATAAAATCAATATCGCACAAAAAATGAGCCTGTTTAGTGAACATTGGAGTCCCAAAATTGTCGCGGAACTCAATGGGCAGGCTGTGAAATTTGTCAAATTTGTGGGGGAATTTGTTTGGCATAGTCATGAGCATGAGGACGAATTATTTTTGGTGGTGAAGGGGCGTTTTCGGATGGATTTCCGTGACCGTGAGGTATGGATAGAGCAGGGGGAATTTATTGTTGTGCCACATGGTGTTGAACATCGTCCCTATGCCGAAGAAGAGGTGGAAGTGATTTTATTCGAGCCAACCGCGACCCTAAACACGGGTGATGTGACCGATGATGCCAAGACGGTAAAATCACCAGAACGGATATAAAATAAAAAAATCCCCGTTACGGGGATTTTTTTATTATTTTACCAATTCGGCTTCGGTCTCTTGTTGTTTCTTCGCTTCGCGTTTGGCTTTTTCTTTTTCATAATCCCGCGCAAAGGTTGTGTCTTGTGGTTTGAGCGTCTCTGGCACACGGGCTTCATCTTCGGTGATGAGTCCCTCTGAGAGCAGTACCCGCTTAAATGAGGTGATAGCCACTTCTATCATGTCCAAATCGGGTTGGCGGGTGGTCAGGTGTTGGAGTGCCAAATTGGGTGTAACCATCAGGCGTACCCATGGCTTTTCGATATTTTTTGCCGTCCAGTGCAACAATTCGTAGGCGATACCTGCAATCACAGGGATGAGCAACACACGCGAGAGGATTAACACGACAAAGGTCGGTCTGCCCAACAACGAAAACACGAATATGCTCACAAAAACGACTGTGAGCAAAAATGCCGTTCCGCAACGGGGGTGTTCAATGGGGTATTTTGCGACAATTTCGGGGGTCAGTTCATCACCTGCTTCATAGGCATTGATGGTCTTATGTTCCGCGCCGTGATAGCCAAATAGCCGTTTGACATCGGGTAGGCGACCAATCAACCAAATATAGCCGATGAGAATCACCAATTGGATGACCCCTTCAATGATGTTGATGAGGAAGGCATTGAAGCCGATGGAGGTAAAGCCTGCATCGCCTTCGGTGAGTCCGAGCCAGCCACCAATGCCAGTCGCGACGGTGGTGGGCAACAAGAAAAATAACCCTACACCCAAAATGAGGGCAAAGGCGATGGTAGCGAAGCCAATGGGTCCGCTAAAGCTGGTGGTTTCTTCTTCTTCGCCCATCTGCACATCGGCAGACCATGTAAGGGCGCGAGTGCCGAGTCCGAGCGCATCCCATAAGCCGACAACACCGCGTACAAACGGCGTTTTGCTAATCCATCCGCCATAAATCCGTTTGCTGAGGGGTTGTTCGTGGATGACGATACGCCCTTCGGGGTCACGGGCGGCGATTGCCGATGTTTTTGCGCCACGCATCAACACCCCTTCGATGACGGCTTGCCCGCCATACGAAAATTTAATTTCATGCTTGGGTTTTTCGAGTACACGTTTATCTGCCATAATTCAACACACTTTCCTATTCATTGGGTAGTAATAGATAACGATTATTGGGGGTAATTTCGGTGATGGTCGTCGCGCCGATGGGTTGAATGAACAACCAAACATCGCCACCGACCACACAACCTTCTTGTCCATCTTCACAATCTGCACCTGCTAATAACAGGGTATATACACCATTTTCTGGGCGAATGATGACGACATCACCCTGATTATTCACCAAATAGGCTTTATCGGCGGTGGCGCTGATTTCTACCGTAACAGCTTGTTCTGTCCGCGCCCATGTGACGATGGTTTGTTGGTTATTGATTTGCATCAATTGTACCACATTGGTACGGTCATTACGGGCGAAATGTGTCTCATAGACCCCATTGAGGTATTCAGAGACGACTTTCCAGCTATAAAATGCGGGACGCGGTGTTGCATCTAATGGTGATAATAATCCAAACGACTCCGCCCCTTGTGGCAAAAATTGGTCGTATAGTTTATATGCCGCCACACGGGTCGCGCCTCCCGCAAGGGCTTGTGAGGCTGATTGTATCAAGAAATTGGCTTGATGTCCCAGTGTGATTTGAAATTGGGGACGGTTCACCAGCCAATTTGGGTCTAAATTGGGGCTGGCATTGGTCTCATTGAGCCAAATTTGCTTATCAGTGAAGCCATAGCTATCCAACAAATTTCGATAAATTTGCACAAGGTCATAGACCGTATCGGTGCGGAAATAGATGTGCAGGCTCAATGTATCGAAATAATAATCATATTTCGCGCCATCGGGGTCATTTTTAATGCGCTCTAGGAGCAAATCGGTGAAGAGGCGTTCTCCCCGATTAATATCGTGCCAATAGGTTGTGCCTGCCAAGTGAATACGGGCGGCGGGATTGCCTTCTTTGACCGCCAGATATGCCACTTTGACCATCTGGAAATAATCTTCGAGAGTCCCCTCAAATTCAAAGCCATAGACACCAGGGAGAATATCGGGTTCATTCCAGATAATGAAGCGATTCACCCCTCTGGAGGCGTAATATGCCCCGACTTGGCGCATAAAATTTGCCCATAGGTTATTGGGGTCGTCTATGGGCAGGTATAACCCGCGTGGCACGCCAGAATTGGGTGAGCCATCTGTTGCCCATGCAGGCGTATTTTTGACCACTGCGATGATTTCGCGGTTACAATTGCTGGCAGAAGTTAGCCATTCATCGGGGATGTTCAAAAATCCCACAAATTCATCGGCGCTATTGGGTTGATGTTCTGCCCAATTGAAAATAAGGCGTTCCCAACCCAACCCCAATTCACAGGTGAGGTCTGGATACCATATCCCCTCAACAATGCCAAAAATATTCTCGGTGGGGGTTAAATAGGATATGGGAGCAGGTTCTTGTGATGAAATGGGCATATTGCTCATCATCCCCAAAAATCCTAATAGCATGATAAAAAAGATATTTTTTCTCATCATCAGCATTACTCACGGTTTACAGGGCGAATATCTTGTAAATTGGCTTGGAGTGTTTGCTTATTTTGCCACTCATTGACTTCTAGCTCAAAGGCAATATCCACTCTATCGGGCATTTTATTCACCCAATCGCCCAAACCAAAGCCGATAGCATCCAATGGCGGTTGGCTGGCGCGGGAAATTTTGAGTTTTAGGTGCTTGCCATCTTTGCCGACTGTTTTACACTCTGCCACATGCACATTCCGACACATAAAAATTGGCTTTGGATTGCCATTGCCACACGGCTCTAATAGGCTGAGGGTGTCTACCATATCCAAACTGAGTTGATGAATATTGAGTTCTGCATCAATATCCAGTGTAGGAGATAATTCTTGCCCCTGTAGATGATGTTGTGCCATATCAATCAGGCGTTCTCTCAGGGCAGGGATATTATGATTGTGGACGGTAAAACCCGCCGCGAGGGCATGTCCACCATGTCGAATGAGCAAATCGGCACATTGGTCTAATGCTGATGTGATGTCGAATTGGGGGATGCTACGGCACGAGGCACGGCTTTCATTTTCGCCCAATTCCATCACCACCGATGGCTTAAAATATTCTTCGGTGATTCTACCCGCCACCAATCCGACAATCCCCGGTTCAAATCCATCATGTGAGGCAAAAATGAGGGGCAAATTATGGTCTTGAAATTCGAGTTGTTGACGGATAATTTCTTGGGCATTGCGGGTTTTTTCTTGGCGTTCCAAATTCAGTGATTGGAGCTTATGCGCCCAAATTTCGGCTTCTTCCATTGAGGTAGATGCCAATAAATTATAGGCGATACGGGCATCTGCCAAGCGCCCTGCGGCGTTGATTCTGGGTCCAAGCGCGAAGCCAATCGTCAGGGCGCTGATTTCCCCCGGATTGATGCCAGAGACTTCTAATAAGGCGCGGATTCCCGGACGCTCTGCCCGATTTAGCACCTCTAGCCCTTTACGCACCAATACCCGATTTTCGAGCCGATTAAGAGGCATAAGGTCGGCGACTGTGCCAATGGCAACAAGGTCAAATAATTTATCGAGTGGGATGCCATGATACTTATCAAACCCATTCGATTTTGAATTGGCTTTTTGCTTTTCGCGGATTTTCATGATGATTGCTTGTACCAGCTTAAAGGTCACGCCGACACCCGCCAACATACTTTCCCCATAGCCATTTATTTTGCAATTAATCACCGCAAAGGCATTTGGCAATTCGGGTCCAAGCGAGTGATGGTCGGTGATGATAATATCTAGCCCAACTGCCTTGCCATCTTCGACTTCTTGGATGGAACGGATGCCACAATCTACGGTGATGACGAGTTTGACCCCATCATTCGCCATTTTTTGTAATGCGGGGCTATTTAAGCCATAGCCTTCATCCATCCGATGCGGGATATATGGGGTGACTTTGGCGCGGAGTGATTTGAGCGCCTCCACTAACAAGGTGGTCGAGGTGACACCATCGGCATCAAAATCGCCATAGACCACAATATGTTCATGGGCATCTATGGCTTTCAGAATACGCCCAACGGCTTTGGACATATCGGGAATATCAAATGGGTTATGGGTGAAGTCCTTCGCATATAAAAAGCGATGGGCTTCTTCTGGTGTATCGTAACCCCGATTCATTAGCACTTGTGCCAAGACGGGATGAATTCCCCCAAACCGACGCAGGTCTTGGGGTGGGGCAGGCGGTGCTATAATCCAACGTTTACCAATCATACATTCTCGCAAAAATTCTTCATCATCTGTTATTATTATTGACCTTGTGCTTTTTCGCAATTCACAGAACATAGATTGAGAGAGTATACCGTAAGGGCGCATCCTTACCCAATCACTCACTTATTTTAAGAAAGAGGCTAAACAATGGCAAAAATTGTCTTTATGGGGACTCCTGAATTTGCAGTTAAAACATTACGCGCTCTGATTGAGCATCATGAGGTCATTGGTGTGGTCACACAACCTGATAGACCTGCAGGGCGTGGTAATGAGGTCAAAATTTCGCCTATCAAACAAGTGGCACTTGAGCATAACATCCCTGTTTTTCAGCCAGAGAAAATTCGTAAACCCGAAGCCATAGACCAACTCGCCCAATGGAAAGCCGATGCCTATGTGGTGGCGGCATTTGGTCAAATTTTGCCCCAACGCTTGTTGGATATTCCGCCGTATGGCTCAATTA
This sequence comes from bacterium, assembly GCA_033763335.1. GTDB lineage: Bacteria > Chloroflexota > Anaerolineae > Aggregatilineales > Phototrophicaceae. The sequence continues at coordinate 1,718 of JANRKU010000024.1, read as the reverse complement.
ATGTTCATGCGTCATTGCTCCCTCGTTGGCGGGGTGCCGCGCCTATTCATGCCTCTATTCGTGCGGGTGATGCCCAAACGGGGGTGACGATTATGAAAATGGATGCAGGACTTGATACGGGTCCGATGTTGATGCCCCGCGCAATTCCGATTTCAGCCGATGAAACAGGGCAATCGCTCCATGACAAATTGGCACAATTGGGCGCAGATTTACTGATTGAAGTTTTGGATAAATACCTCAAAGGGGAGATAACCCCCATTCCACAACCAGAAGAAGGTGTAACATTTGCGCCACAAATCGAAAAAGAGGAAGGGCGACTCGATTTTGCATCACCCGCCATTGTATTGGAGCGCCTTGTGCGTGCTTTTACCCCGTGGCCCGGGACATATACCTTCTGGGATGGGAAACAACTCAAAATTCATCGGGCAACACTTGGTGAAGGGCAAGCACCCATTGGAAAAGTGGTGCGCGTAGGGGAACGGGTGGGTATTGGCACAGGTGATGGTGTGTTTTATCCGCTAGAATTGCAATTAGAAGGGAAGAAGCGCGTGAGCATAGACGATTTTGTGCGCGGATACCCAACTTTCATCGGGACACAATTGGGCTAATTTGTGCAAAAAATGTGCAGAAAATAAGAATTCCCTGCGTTAGTTGTGTAGTAAGCATGATATAATTCAGCGTTTTGTCAGATAAACCGAAAAGGTATTTTACGTGACTTTATTCAAACGGTGGCGAATGTTGGGTTTAGGCGTGTTCGTCAGCATTTTGGCAACCCTATTCGTCGTGCGAGAACTGGATTTGCCCCTCTTAGGTGAGTCATTGGCAACTGCTCGCTTTATTTATATTTTACCCTGTGTCGGGTTATTATTGATGGGGTTATTCACACGGGCGATTCGTTGGCGTATCCTACTCAGTAATGGACTGCGATTTTGGCGGGCATTCCATATTATGAATGTTGCGTATTTGGTGAATGGGGTGTTGCCATTGCGGATTGGTGAGGTTGCGCGTGTTTTTTTGGCAACCAGAGTTACCCCACCTGTGCCTGTATTCAAAACGGCGGCAACGATTGCCGTAGAACGCCTACTCGATTTATTGGCGGTGGTGATGTTGGTGGCATTTGCGCTCGCGGCGGGTGATATTCCGCCAGAATTGCGGAGTGCGGGTGTTGTAATGGGCGTAGCTGGGCTAATCGGATTTTTGACACTAATCATATTATCGCGTCAACGCCCATTGGCACATCGGTTGATGAATCTTGTAATTGGCATTATTCCACCCCTCAAACGAATCAACCCGACTGCACTTTTAGACCACTTACTAGATGGATTAGCCCCATTAGCCACGATTCGTACCCTCTCATTGGCATTATTTTGGACAGGGGTGAGTTGGCTATTTTCGGTCATGGCGGGTTATGTTTTGATGTATACCTTCTATGATACGGCTAGTTGGGCGGCTACCTGTTTATATATTGCGGCGGCGGCATTTGCCATTGTTGTGCCTGCTACGATTGGTAGTTTGGGGATTTATGAAGGTTCTATTTTGCTCGCACTCAACGCACTTGGTTATGGCGACCCTGCAACCGTAGCGATTGCCTTTGCAGTCACAGTGCATGGGGTGAATGTATTGGTACATTCTGCCACAGGCGCAATCGGATTTATTCATGAAGGGGTATCATTGGGACAATTATCTCGTGGGGTGCGCGATTTTCAATTAGAACCCGC
>JANRKU010000023.1:0-63847 GCA_033763335.1 bacterium | reverse complement strand
TTCATCCTATTTTGTTTCGATTCTACCCATAGCATCATCGTCTCGCGCTTAAAACGATAAAGTGTCATTTTTGGCGCGAGATTCATCAGCAATTCTGATTTTGTAGGCAATCACCTTATCCAACAATGCCTTATCGTGGGTGGCTAAAATTTGGATTGCCAATAGCCCTGCATTTTTTCCCCCACCTATCGCCACAGTCGCTACAGGCACCCCCGCAGGCATTTGTACGATGGATAAAAGAGAATCTAGCCCATTGAGCGATTTACTCTGCACAGGCACGCCAATAACAGGCAATGGGCTATATGCCGCCACCATACCGGGTAAATGCGCCGCGCCACCTGCCCCTGCGATAATCACGCGAATACCGCGTTCATGTGCTGTCTTGCCATAAGTCGCCATATCATCGGGTGTGCGATGAGCCGATACAACCCTTACCTCAAACGGCACGCCAAATTCTTTGCAAATATCAATCGCCCCTTGTAGGGTGGGCAAGTCACTATCACTGCCCATAATAATGCCAATTTGTGCCATAAAATCACTCCTTAAATATCAAACTGTGCCGCCGCCTGTAATCCGATGGATTCCGCCTCTGCAAGTGACTCTGCCAAAACGGTAAGATGACCCATTTTGCGCCCCTTACGCAGTTGGCGCTTGCCATATAAATGCACATGCACTCTGTCATATTGCAAAGCATTAGCTAAATCATCACCATTCATCATGCCATCTTTTGTGCCGAGTAAATTCACCATTACTACCGCAGGGGCGCATAGTGCCACTGAGCCTAATGGCAAGCCCATCACCGCCCGTAGGTGATTTTCAAATTGCGAGGTCACACACCCCTCTATGGTGTAATGTCCCGAATTATGCGGACGTGGGGCAATTTCATTGAAGAGAACAGAGCCATCTGCCAATAAAAATAATTCGACCCCAAATATGCCCACCCCATCAATTGCTTTGACAGCTTCAATCGCCAAATACCGCGCATTAGCAATGATTTCGGCAGACAAATTAGCGGGCGCACGCACCACATGGCACACATGATTTTTTTGTATCGTCTCCACAACAGGATAAGCCACTGTCTGACCATCCCGCCCCCGCACCACCATCACAGCTAATTCGTGTGTGAATGGCACAAATGCCTCTGCCATCAGCGCCCTATCGCCTTGTGATAGCCGTTCCCAATGGGGTTGAATATCCTCTGGTGTGTGGATAGTGGCATTGCCATAACCATCATAACTATTGCGCCGTGCCTTCAGTAAAAACGGGTAGCCATGTTTTTCGCCAAAATGTCGTGCCGTATCGAGAGTGTCAAGTGGGGCAAATATCGGTAAAGGGATATTTTGCGCTATCATCGTTACTTTTTGCGTCAATTTATCTTGTATCCGTTCCAATGTGTGGGATGTAGGATAGACAGGCAACCCCATCGCCTCAAATTGACGTAATACCCCCGCATCTACAAATTCATTTTCAAGCGTAATCAGGTCACATAATTGCCCAAATGTGGTGATAGCAGACGTATCTGTCCAGCGTGCTACAACCTGAGAATGGGTGAGCCGTGAAGCGGGTGTATCGGCGGTTTGCTCAAATATCGCCGTTTCAAGTCCCAACGATATGGCAGATTGCGTCAGCATTTGTGCCAACTGTCCACCACCTAAAATCCCAATTCGCATAACACTCACTCCTCTAGGGTGATGATGGGTAATAAAAAGCTATCACCCGATGCTGAGGCAATGGGCAAACGCGCAAAACTCGGTTGCACATAAACACCCATCGCCAATTGATATGACCCCACCGCTAAATCTGGCGGGAAAATTAATGTAAACGTTTGAACTGCCCATTCGTCCATCCGCCAATCGAATGGGGGTGTAGACGGGCATAATGGCGCATCCAATTGCGCCCGTACAATGACATTTTCGACAGGCATAGGGGCATCATAAGCGTGAGCAAATAGAGTATAGGTGTCGAATGGGTCTGGAATATCCCCAATACGGCGCATAGCGATGGTGATGGTGAGAGGCGTATTTTTGTTGATGGTTGCGGGAATAGTGGATAGCACCCGTAAATCGAGCTTATCACCAAATAAAATTGGCTCTGCCGATGTAATAGCTGTCAAATTTGGTTTGAGGGTATAAATCGCATAACGAGCATCAATTGGCTCATCATAAATTTTTTCGACATCACCCCATTGGGCGAGGCGTGACGCGAAATTCGCATCCCATTGCACAATGCTAAAATACCATGCCTGTGGCACATCAGGGATAATTTCGCATACTGTAGCATCTAACCCATTAACAATGCGTGGCAGGAGTGATTGGCTACGAAAGCGCAAAACAGGGTGTGATGAAGAAAATGGTGCAAAATAAAGCCGTGCATCAGGTGGGGTATTCACGCGCAAATATGCCATTCCGCCCCCAATATGCTGTTCCATACGGGTATATAACGCGGGGACATTAAGCCATTGGTCAACTGTAGTCAGGCTATTAATTCCTGCCCATAACAACAAACTAGCAGGAAAAACCCATCCCACACGCCACCGCGCTCCCATGCGTTGAATTGTCCATGCGCCATAACCAATCATGAGCGCCATCGGGATAACAGAGCCAATATTACGGATGAGGCTATTGGCATGAGTTGTCAATAACCCAACTGCGGAAACACCTAATAACCCCACTACCCATAAAAACATGCCTTTGCGCCATGTCATGATGAGCAATCCAACCAACCCACTCACCGCCAAAATAGCCAGTGGCAGGTCTAAAACAGGGCGATATGGCACATTATGATGCTCAAACCAATCCCCCTCCATTGTCCACATCCGAAACCATTCGCCAATATTGGGGATTAATTGGTCTATGCCAGAAATGGCAACACCAGAAAATCGCTGAAATGCCAAATCGGGATATGTGACCCAATAGAGTAACATCGGCGTGCTAACAACCCCCGCCATCAGCGCACCCCACGCAATATTTCGCCACAAACGGCGGTCATAGAGATAAAACCCGATAAGGGTAAATCCAGCATAAATCATCCATGTTCGTGCAGAAAAATAGGTATAGAGGGTCATCCCCAAGAATATCCCCGCCACTATCCAAAAACGACGCTGATTTGTATTAAAGGCTTTCCATAAAAATGCGAAGGTGAGCGTCCCCATCAAGGGAAAGGTGATAGCGCGAAATGCCAAATGGCTAAAATGGACATGCCAATAAAAAATAGCAATCGCCACCCCCACCCATAAGGCAGGTTGCTTGCCAAAAATTTCCCGCGCCAGCCGATATGTCCCCGCCACCGTGAGCAAGCCTATCATGGCAGAGGCGATTCGCATGGTGCTAGAGGATGTGCCAAGTATCGAAAACCACCCCGCCAACCAATACATCCATCCGCCTTCCCTGCCATAATTCGCAGGGAAAAATGGGGTCAGGCGTGGGTTTTGGAGCAATGACAACGCATCTAACCCATAAACCGATTCATCGGGCGCTATCATGTTGTTCATGGCAGGCAATTGATAAAAACGCAAAAACGCCCCTATCAATAAAATTCCCACCAACAAAAAAAGGGGTATGGCAAAATTTATGCCATACCCGTTTTGCTTCATCACTTCATCAGATGATGAAGGATTAGACATGTTTCCACCATATCCCCGTACATTCAGGGACAATTTTTAGATTATTGGCACGCACATGGTCTGCGAGGTCATCGCCAAAGAAAAAGCGGGTGAGATTTTCGGCATCATCAACCGATTCAAACCGATAATCACTCCGCACCCAACGGCGTACAAAGCCAATTTCTTTGAGATGAGCATAATATTCTGCGTGTTCCTCAGAAGGCGGGGTTGGGGTCTCATAACCAGTGCCAAGCGTCTCAATGACAATCATAGTGCCATTAGGACGCACCACACGGCGCATTTCGGTGAGCATGTGGTGAATATTATCGCGCCATGAATCGGGATACCAGCTAATTGAATGACCAAATGTCCAGCCTGCTATTGCTAAATCTGCAAATTCGTTGGCGACAGGCAATTCATGATTATCAGCAATGGCATAAAACACGGGGTGTTCCACTTTTTGCTGGAGCATCATGAGCATGTGTTCATACAGTTCAAAAGCCACTATGCGCTTTGCTTGTGAGGCAAACCAACGGGTTAACCGTCCTGTCCCTGCGCCAAATTCGACAACTTCACTGCTAGAAATTTGACGAATGGTGAGCAAGGCATTGGTGATATTACCCAAATAATCCTCATAGGACACCAATTGGTCGTAGAGTTCTGCTTGGGATGAATAAATCTTCTTAAAGTGTTCTGACATTGTTACTCCGAGAATTTAGCGATTTGAGCAATGAGTTTATCCTGATTAATTTCTGGGTGTTTATCTAACTGTGCCTTAAACCGTCCCATATATTCGACAATTTGTGAGGTTTCATAGGCTTCAAAACGGAGCGTGATGGCGGGTTGGGTATTGCTGGCACGGACTAAGCCCCAGCCATGCTCAAATACAGCACGCGCCCCATCTACGGTAATCATCTCATAATCTTTGGCGAGTTCTGCGGCAATTTCATCAATGATGGCAAATTTAACCGCATCGGGTGCATCAAGGATGATTTCTGGTGTGGCGACCAATTTAGGAATTTCATCAAAAATTTCGGCAATGGTCTTATCACTTTGCGAAATAATTTCGAGTGTCTTGAGTGCGACCAATGGGGCATCATCAAACCCGTAATAATTTTCGCCAACAAACAAATGCCCACTGACTTCCCCGCCGAGTGGTGCGCCCAATTCGCGCATTTTTTGTTTCATGAGGCTATGCCCAGATTTCCACATATAAGGCTTGCCACCATATTTTTTGATTTCATCGGGCAAGGCTTGGGAGGCTTTCACATCAAAAACCACATACGACCCCGGATGACGGCTCAATAAATCCCGCGCCAAAAGTGCCAACAAGCGGTCTGCGGCGATATGATGCCCGTGATTATCAATAAATCCGCAACGGTCACTATCACCATCAAATGCCAAACCCAAATCGGCATTGAGTTCAACCACTTTGGCTTCGAGGTCTACTGTCATTTCTGGGTCTTCTGGATTGGGCAAGTGGTTAGGATACGTGCCATCCGATTCCAGATATAATCCATGCACCGTTGCACCCAATTTTCTGAGGAGCGCGGGGACATACGAGCCAGATAACCCATTACCCGCATCCAATACAACCGTCAATGGTTTTTTGAATGAGACCATACTGCCGATTTTATCCATGTGCTTGTTTATCATGTCTAAATCGGTCTCAAATGAGCCTTGCCCAACTGCAAAAGCATTGGTTTGAATAATTTTAAGCAGGTCTTGGATTTGTTCACCCGCGAGTGCCAATGTGCCAAATGCCATTTTGATACCATTATAACGGGTGTCGAGGTGACTTCCCGTAATCATCACACCACCGCCCTTATCGCCATAGCTGGCGCAGGCAAAATAGGTGGTTGGGGTGAGAACTTGCCCAATATCAGTGACATTCATCCCCGTAGAGAGCAAGCCTTCTATCATGGCAGATTTTAGCGGTGTGGATGTGTGCCGATTATCGCACCCAACAAACACGCGGTCTGTGCCAAATTGTTGTGGATAATATGTCCCCAATGCCTTGCCAACTGCACGCGCCAAATCGGTCGTAATTTGAGGCGGATTCCCGACCACCGTGCCACGAATATCATATTTTCTAAATACGGATATATCAAAGCTCATCTCAAAATCTCCTTTATTCATTATCAAAATCTAAATGTGCCTTATAAACAGAAGCGGCATTACGAAATACCTCACGCCCTGCATCCAGTACGCTTGCACCACGCCCACTGGCATGACGGGTCATATTGGCGGCGAGCATTCGCATTTGCACACGCATATCGGCTGTTTCTGTGGCTTGATATACCCACAAAATTCGCCAATCCTCTCTAAAAACGCTTTGGGTGGTATGAATCAGCCGATGCAATATATCAAGTGTGTGTTCATCAAACCATTCATGGTCTTTATACCCATGTGGACGACGCAGGGCATCAACAGGTGAATGAAAAATATGATGGTTGCGCTCAACCACTAACCATAAATCGCGTAAAGCACTAGGCAAATCGTGGCTATCCCGCACGATTTCTTGATTTCCACCCCAAGACACAGATGCCCCCCATGCAATGCCTTCCCCATGCGGATACACCTCTACTTGGAGCAAGGCATCGGGGCTATGATGGGTGCTGATATACGCCATCGTAGACTGCCAAGCCGAATATCCATCCTCTGGGCGTTTTGGAAAGGGACGATTCATCTGTGTTTTGGGGTTATTATCATCCACTCCAGTTATCCTATCGCCACTTCTTTACCATCATAAACCGCCTTAAAAACGAGTTTGGCATCTTCAACACTTACCGAATCAATCACGACCTCTGTTCCCACAGGCGGATTGGTCTTGAGCAAGAAATCGGCTAATGGCTCACGCACACTACGGCGGATAATACGGCGCAACGGACGCGCCCCATATTCGGGTTCATCATTTTGCCCCATCATCCACAAAATGGCTTTATCTGTAAATGCAAGTTTTAAGCCACGTTCTGTCGCCATCTGGTTTTCTTTTTTGAGCATCAGGCGCAAAATTCTATCCAGATTTTCCTCATTGAGTGCATTGAACATAATCACTTCATCCAAACGGTTGAGGAATTCTGGTCTAAACCATGAACGCACCTCTTCCATCGCTTCTTCGCGGGTATCATCATCAATTTCTGGGACAGCCAACACTTGTGACCCCAAATTGCTGGTGAGGATAATCACTGTTTCGCTAAAATTGGTGGCATTACCGCGCCCATCGGTCAAGCGACCTTCTTCAATCACTTGGAGCAAAATATCCATGATACGGGGGTGTGCTTTTTCGACTTCATCAAATAACACGATGATATAAGGTTGTTGGCGCACACGCTCGGTCAATTGTCCGCCTGCCTCGCTATCAACATAACCACTAGGCGACCCAATCAACCGATTTAAGCTCGATTCATCCTTAAATTCCGACATATCCAACGGCAACATGGCATCTTCTGTGCCAAACATAAATTCCGCCAGCGCCTTTGCGAGTTCCGATTTGCCAACGCCCGTTGGACCTAAAAACAAAAATGCACCAATAGGGCGTTTAGAATCTTTTAAGCCCACACGCGCCGTTTTGATGGCACGACTGACCGATACAACGGCATCATCTTGCCCAATAATCCGTTCTTTGAGGTGGTCATCCATATTGGCATAACGCAGGCGTTCATCCTCACCCAATTTATTGACAGGGATGCCCGTCATTTGGCTGGCGGTGAAGGTGATGTCTTCGACATCCAAAATATGGTCGCGTGCTTCTGGCTTGAATGCCAAATTTTCTTGTTTGCTCATATTGACCATTGCGGCAGTACGATGGAGCAATTGCTCGGCGCTGAGGGGCAACGGCACACTCGCCATATAGCGTTTTGCGAGGCGTGAAGCAAGCGATAGCGCCTCTGGCACAATTTCGATGCCATAATCGGCTTCCAAATGCGATTTGCGGATGCTGAGCATTTCTACAGTTTCCTCAATGGATGGTTCTGGTACGCGCACCACATGGCTATTTTCGCTGATGGCGCTCACCCCTGCCAACCGTTGGTTATATTCCAATTCGGTGGTCGAGGCGATGATAACAGGGTTATCGGTGAGAAATGCTTTTTGAATCATCGGCGTGGCTTTAGAAAATTCTGCCTTGATGGGTCCACCAAAAAAACGATGAATATGCGGGATAAATAACACCCCACCACTGGCTTTGCTCATGCCCGCCCGTACTGCTTTTTGGTCGTTATCGAGCAATGCCGATTCATCAATTTGCACCAAATTACTAAGCCCAATGGGACCCTTACCCTCTGACATGAGGAGCGCCAAGCTATACGCGAGGGTACGTTTGCCTACCCCATCGGGTCCCACAAGGATGACATGCCGTTTAACCGATTGCGAGATAATGGTGATGATATAGCGCAATAAATCTTCGCGGAAATAAACAGCCCTAAGCGTTCCCGCTTTGGCATCTGCCACAAAATCTTGTGTCGTACCATCTGGACGGCGACGAATACTACTATAGTCGGTCAAAATGTCTTGTATGGCTTTGGGTGTAATCCCATGTTGGCGCAAAATGCCACTGGTACTCATCGAACTTTCGCTGAGGACAGCCAAAACATGGTCGGTATCTACCCGCACCTCATCTTGTGAATTGGCAAGGCTGAGGGCATCATCAATGAGGATAATAGTCTGACGTGAAAGCGATACCGTCTGATTGCCTTGTGCGACAAAATCCAAATTGCCACTTTGGTCACGGCGACTTTCAATCGCCAATTCTACTTGTTTGTCGAGCCGTTCCAAATCTACGCCACGATTGGTCTTAAAAATTTCGAGCAACCGATTAGCGGCGGTATTTTGTTGACGTAACAACGCCAAAAGCAACAATTCGGGCATGATTGTATCTTTGCGGAATTGTTTTTTGAAATTGGTCGCAGAATTAAGCGTGGCAACCACATCTTTTGAAAGCAAATCTGGGTTAAGTGTCCCCATAGTCTCACCATCTATTCTCAAAAATCATCTGTCTATAAAGTTAACGTGAATTTCACTCTCTCGCAAGTCGGTTTATGAAGGCGGTGGCGGGGTCAATGTAATGGATAGTTGCCCCCTTGCAGGAGAAACACCAAATAAAATCCGACAAACGGTACTTATACCGGGGTCTTGAGGTCCATACGTGATAATATAACCACTCGTTTGTGGAAACAAGACCCCATCATAAGGGGAATAAAGCGCCACCGCCACCGTTTTTTCGGGAGGCAATGCCCGCACAAGTTCCACTTGCGATGAGGTTTCGCTGGCATTGCGCGTAAACACAATTACCGTATTCACCCGTCCTGCCAATGCCACTGCCGATGCAATTTCGTCAGGGGTCGGCGCATTGCTCACAGGTAGCCATTGAATATTGGGATGATATGCCCCACATTCCCGCGTAATGAGTGTTCGTTGACCGGGATATATCATGGCAACAGACTCATCATTCGCCACAGGCACATGGTCAGAATTATCATAAGCCACTGTCACCCCTGCATCAAATAAATCTGGCAATATAGCAGTGGTTTGTGCCAAATTAATGCGTGCTTCGGCGCTGGTCGGTTCTAATGATTGCCAATCCAAGAGACCATAATCTGCTTTTGCAGATAAAACCCGATACACCGATTCATCTATGCGCGATTCATCTATGCGACCATCCAGCACCGCGTCATACACACTCTGCATGGCAAAAATCTGACGGGCTTCGCTAAATCCTGTTCCATAGACCACCAAATCCACACCAGCTTGAATTGCCATAATCGCCGCTTGGTCGGGTGTATAGCGTGTTTCGATGGCATCCATATCCATCGCATCCGTCATAATCATGCCATCATACCCCAATTCATCGCGCAACAACGCTGTCACGATATTATAAGACAAACTGGCAGGCAATTCTTGAGCATCAAACGCCGAAAACCAAATATGTGCAACCATTATTGCACTCACATCGGCATTTATCGCAGATATAAATGGGATGAGTTCACGCTGACGTAAAAATTCAATATTATGTGGAATCATAGGCAACATAACATGAGAATCTTCAAATGTATCGCCATGACCGGGGAAATGTTTGACCGTCGCCAAAACCCCTTCGGCTTGCATCCCACCAATGTAATTTTCCAGCATTTGACCAACCAAATCGGGAACACCACCGGGTGAGCGCCGCCCAATAACAGGATTGGCGAGGTTGGTATCTAAATCGGCGACAGGGGCAAGATTCATATTCACCCCCACTGCACTTATTTCTATCGCCATCGCTTGTCCCATTCGCCATGCCAAATCGGGGTCATTGCTGGCAGTTATCAACGCGGTAGGAGGCAATTCCGTAAAACCATCACGCATTCGCATAATCCACCCACCCTCTTGGTCGGTGGATACAAATAATGGTACAGCGCCAACGGCTTGCATCGCCTCTTGAAATTCATTAACAATGCGCGTGGTTTTGGCGGGGGTGCCAATATTGTTATCAAACAACACCACCCCAGCAGGTTGCCATGTCTGGAGCAAATCTCGCCCCGCAATACCGAGTCGCTCCCCATAAGAATGTACCATGAACAATTGCCCCACTTTTTGTTGTAGGGTCATCTGGTCAATGCGTTGTTGTATGGGGTCATCTTGGGCAGAAACAGACACGGTGAAGATAATCATCACCATCATATGTAAAAAAATGAGTATCGCTCGTTTATATCGCTTCATGGGTCTTGCCGCTCAAACGTGCTTCCGCCATCAGTGGTGGTATAGCGAATAAGATTATTTTCGAGAGTATTGCCTTTACGCTCTTCGATAACAATAGACCATGTTGTCGCATCATTCAGGCTGGATTCGATATTATCACACCCAAAGATTTGCGGGTTCACAGCATACGCAGTGAAAATTTGTCGCCATGTCTGACGGTTATCATCTGACATCAAAATAAATGTTTGGGCATCATCACGCAAGCGTGCTTCGATGGGATAACGAACCACCTGAAAGGTTAGTTGTGACAAAAAATAATCTTCACAAATAGTCAGTGGTTCTGTGAGCCGTCCTGTATCCAAAAATTGCGATGTGCCAATAAACAAAATGTTCACCCCAATTAGTGCCGTGATGGGGATGAGTAATGGATACCGTCTAGCACGCCACACCCGCCATATCCCCACGAAAAATAGTGTAATGACGATGAAAATGAGGATAAGGCTCAATGGGGTTATTGTGTATAACGCAGAAAAAACAGGATAGGCTATCCCCAAAAACAAGGCGAGTATTCGTTTAATTTGATATGCCAACACAAAAGTAACATGAAAAGGTGGCGACAGTACAATGGCAATGGCAACGGTTAAAACAATGCCAATTAAAGCAAAAATGCCATATTTTCTAATCATCGTCATGGCGAAAAACTCCCGTTTTGGATGAGGAGCAAATACAAAAAGTTGAGCCGTTCATCGGCTGTCATGGGGCGTGGTTGTCCCTGCCCTTCAATGAGGATAGGGTATAAATCCACAAATATCAAGCGCCCTTCATAAATGAAAAGCTGGTCTATCATGGCACGTTTGCCCGCAAAAAATTCTTGGTCAAACATAAAATTTCCCAATCCATAATGGATGAATGCCTCTTTGGTATTATCTATGGGGAAAAATTCCATCGTCTGCGGAAAATGCGCTTGCGTGCCAATAACCACATCCGCCCCCAATTGTGCCAATGACCGAAAATCAGCAATTTGTTGGGCAGATGGTTGATATTGCTCTAATTCCAAATATTGCACCGAGACAATCACAATATCTACGGTTTGCGCCAATTGCGGAATCGCCTCGCGTAACCATGCGCCCGTACAATCTGCCGCACCCGGACGAATCCCACCTGTTAAATTGGGATTTTCGTTCACCAAAGCATAATAAGGACCGACCCAATTACAGGCTAACATGCCAATGCGATTGCCCCCATGCTCCAAAATTAATGGGGTTTGTGCCTCTATGAGGGTGCGTCCACCACCAATAACCGACATGCCATTCTCCGCATACCAGTCTAATGTCTGAGCATAGGCTTCATGCCCATAATCATTATTATGGTTGCCTGTCAATTCGATGATGTCTGCACCTAATAAGCGCAAAACCTCAAAGTGGTCTGGTTTGCTACAAAAATTATAAGAACTCATCCCTGCACGCGGACAATCTTCTACAATAGACACCTCATTACTAATGTGTAAATAATCGGCATGTTGGGTATATGGTAAAATTGTTGATGTCGCCCATTCTACCCCATTGGCATCCAACGCCGCGGTCGTATCACGAGTGAGTGCCGTGACCCCTGTCATCAACACCCGTGTGAGGCGCGATGGATAAAAATTTGGCATGGGCGAATTTTCAAATGCAAATGGATAGCGGTCTAATTGGTCTAATGGATGCACCTCATCCACCATCAATACCCGATAGCGCGGTGTAATTTGGTCAAATGGCAATAGGGTAAATAAACCTGTGTCGCGCCAGAGGGTGTTATACAGGCTATCGGCAGGGATAATTTGTGTGCCAACAGGCAATTCAACGCCCACTGCTGATAGTTGCCCTGCAACCACATCACTAACAATAAAACTACCATCCAGTAGCCCTGATTGGATAGTCACAAGGCGGGCGCTTTCGATGCTCCCTTGCGTGCTTGGAAATGCCACCACAGGCAAAAATAAGGATATACCGACTTCTTCTGTTGGTGGGATTGCTTGCGGTGCTTGTGGCGTATTGGTGACGAATAAAACAGGTTGTATGGGTAAAATTCCCAAATCGGAGCTAGGTGTATTTTCGGCTGGCGGGGTGATGGCGAAGCTATCGGCATAAAATTGGATATATTCCGCAACATGCGCCCCCCAATAAGTGTTATTATGCTCCCCTATCGGGTTAATAATATAGGTATAAGGGACACCGCGCTCACTCAGGCGTTCATCCATAATATCCAATCCGGGATAAGCATAATCATCTGCCCCTCTATCGAGCCACAAGCGCATGGTCTCAATGTTGGGTGCAGATAGGGCTAAATCGAGTGGATTGGCTTCTGGTGGGGCATGAAAGCGGTCAAAAAAGGCACTATGTCCGCCAATTGCGCTGAACAAATCGGCGCGACGCAATCCAATTTGATACGCCCAAAATCCTCCTCTGGAGATTCCCCCAATGGCGCGGGTTTCTTTGCGAGCATCAATGCGATAGGTGCTTTCTACCAATGGCATCAATTGGTCTAAAAAAACTGCCCCCCAAGAATCAATGCCAAACCGATTTTCATTGGCAATCCAATTGCCAAATGGCAACACCACAATCATGGGTGGCAAAATACCAGCAGAAATCGCCTCATCCAAGTAGGTTTGCAATCCCAAGCGTATCCAATGATTATCATCATCATTTGAGCCGTGCATCAGGTAAATAACAGGATAAAGTTGGGCGGTCAGGTCATAGCAAGGGGGCAAATAGATGGTATATACCATGCGAGTTTCAATGACCCCCGCATAATAATCGGGGCGCTCTGTGCGTCCTGTTGTCTCGGCGCAGAGGTTTTGTGCTTGGGTCGCTGGATGAACAGAAAAACCGATACCCCCCATAAAAACAAGCAATATACCGATTAAAATCGCTGACCGCACGCGCATCTCCTCATAAAATAAAATCAATCCACGTAATTTTGGCATGGATTGATAAATAATCACAAAATTAATCCTATTTTTAATTTATTCAGGTGATGCAGATTCGCCCGCTTTTTCACTCAGGCGATACCCAATCCCACGCACATTCACGATTAAATCGGCTTCGGTGCTGGCATCTTTAAGTTTGCCACGCAAATTACTCACATGGGGGCGAATAACCTCACGCGCTTCGATTTCATCTACCACATAACCCCGCACTTCGCGCACCAATTCACTACATGTCACCACACGCCCACGATGTGCCGCCAAATAGAGGAGCAAATCAAATTCAGTGGGGGTGAGGTCTATTTCCTTGCCATCCATCGAAATTTGATAGCGTTTTGGAAACAGCAATAACGGACCCAATTGCATACTGGCATTAGCCCCATCGTTCTTAGAATCGGCGCTATCGGGGGCAGGCTTTTCATCCTCTTCATCACTAGGAGGCAGAGAAACATCGGTGACGGCTAATTCAAAAACATCACTTTTAATCGCATCAAGTAAGCTACGGCGGCGCTTGAGGTTGCGTGCGCGTTCAACACCGCGTGCCACACTTTGTCGAATATCAGCACTTGAGCTTGGTTTGATAAGGTAATCATGTGCGCCTAAGCGCAACGCTTCTACTGCATTGCCCAATGTGGCATAAGCGGTCATCAAAATAACAATAATTTCGGGCGCTTGTTCACGAATACGGCGCAATAATTCAATTCCATCAAGACCGGGCATCCGAATATCCGTCAATACCACATCAAAAGGTTGACGAGCAATAATTTCTAATGCTTCTTCACCATTTGCCGCTTCACTAACCACATACCCCACTTTTTGTAATGTTTTGCTCACCGAATAGCGATTTGCCCCTTCGTCATCAACAACCAAAACATAAGCCAATTCTTGATTTGAGGTGGTTGCATTGGTCATGGCGCTATCCTTTAGCTCTTTATTCTTTACCGTTCTTTCTCAATAATAGACCATTTTTGCGTGTTTTTCAATAGCCCCAGAAGAATCTATCTACCATTATTAGTGGATAAACTAATAAAAACCTCACATTTTGGCATATTTTCATGTGTCGAAAAAAAAGAATGTGCCACAAAAAATCTTTCCCATAAAATCATAACCACCACATCATCCACCACCAACAATGGTACATGAGGGCGTAAGGCTTGCGGGATTTTATGATTAATCATCCAATCCTTAATAGTCTGATGCGCCCCATTCATACCCATCGGCGCAAAACGGTCTTTGGGGAGACGTGTCCGCAAAATAACCTGCGCCCCGTTGGGGATAATGAGTGTATGAGATGAATGTGCTTCATTATTTTGATTAAGAGAAAATTGCCACCCGCCAAAATCGTATAAGCGACCCAATTCAATCGGGATACTGGTATTTTGAGGCAATAACGGGATATTTTGGGGCAATTCGGCAGGTATAGCGATATTTTCCAACACCAATTCATCATATATTACCCGCAATTGCCACCCTTGTGGAAATTGTGCTACTGCCCCATTTTGCCCGCGTTTGGCAACCTCAAGCGCATGAGCAATATGGTCATAGGTCATATTTAGGCTAGGAATAAAATGTGTGATTGCTTTACGTTGATATGCGACATGCCACTGGATAAATTTTGTACGGGGGATAAAAAAACGTCCTTTATCTGCTCTGATGTGAGGCAAAATGGTTTGCATAAATACCATCTGCAACGCATCTTGCTCATCAGCATGAATTTGGGCAAAACGGGCTAATGCGCCAGATACCTGCGGATTAATTGCCTGCAATAACGGCATAATCTGGTTACGGATGGCATTTCGGGTAATTGTCACATCCGCATTAGAAGGGTCTTGGACAGGAATTAAGCCATTTTGTTGGCAATATGCCTCTAATTCTGCCCGTGTGGTGGTTAATAGTGGGCGCACAAGGCGTAATTCGGGATGATAAGGTACAGGTGAAACCCATTTCATCCCAACCGCGCCAGCGCCCCCTGCTCCACGCACCAAATGAAATAACACCGTCTCTGCTTGGTCATCTTGATGATGCCCTGTCACGATGGTTGTTGCCCCAACCCTACGAGCAACCTCCGATAGAAAATCATAACGGGCTTTACGAGCGGCTTCTTCTAATGTTAATTTTTCGGTGTGGTATAATGCAAGTACATTCCCGCGACCAAGCGTACAAGGGATATTAAGGCGTTGGGCAAATGTCTGAACAAATTGAATTTCGGCTTCTGCCTCTGGTCGCAAGCCATGATTAAAAGTGGCAATATGAATTTGTATTTGCAGTTTAGGGTGCAAATCGGCTAAGATATGTGCGAGTGCCAATGAATCTGTACCACCAGATACCCCAATCACAATTTTTTCATGTGGGGAAAATAACTGGTGTTGGCGTATAAGGGCTGTAAGTTTAGCGTTTATCAAATGTGTTATTTCTTTCATTGGTGATGCTATGATATAATCCTCAACTGACCTGCAAGGCGACATTCATGCCGTTAGGAGCAGTCTGTGTGTTAAGTCCATTTGATTATTTTTTTGGCTTATTCTCCCTAGATATAGGGATTGATTTAGGAACAGCAAATACATTGGTGAGCGTGCGCGGAAAAGGCATCGTCATCAATGAACCATCCTTTGTCGCTACCGAGCGCAAAACGGGAATTCCCCGTGAAGTTGGTGCGCGGGCAAAAGAGATGTGGAGCAAGAATCCTAAAGAAATTATCATCGTGCGCCCTTTGCGAGATGGTGTCATTAGCGACCCAGATATTACCTCTGCTATGCTCACCCATCTTATCCGCAAAGCACATGAGCATACATGGGTGCCTGTACCGCGTCCGCGTGTCGTCATCGGAATTCCGAGCGGTGTCACCGAAGTGGAAAAACGGGCTGTATATGATGCCGCCTATAATGCAGGAGCGCGGGTCGTCTATTTGGTAGAAGAACCAGTCGCCGCCGCCATCGGTGCAGGATTGCCTGTGACCGAAACACGCGGGAGCATGATTATTGATATTGGCGGTGGTACAACCGAAATCGCCATCTTTTCACTTGGTGGCATCGTCATCAGCCGTTCCATCCGCGTGGCGGGTGATGAGATGGATGAAGATATTGTACAACACATGCGGAACAAGCATAACCTACTTATTGGTGAACCCACTGCTGAACGGGTCAAAATGGACATCGGCTCTGCCTATCCCCTGCCCCAAGAACGTACCACAGGGGTTAGCGGGCGCAATTTGGTGACGGGGTTGCCCAATAAGGTCGAAGTGAGTTCTGTAGAAATGCGCGAAGCCATTGCAGGGTCTGTGAATATCATCATAGACACTGTAAAAGATGCGCTAGATGACACCCCGCCAGAACTGGTTGCAGATTTGATGGAAAGTGGCATTTGTTTGGCGGGCGGTGGTAGTCAACTAAAAGGGCTTGCCGCACGTTTGGCAGATGAACTGAATATCCGTGTGTGGGTCGCAGAAGACCCAATGACCGCCGTTGCCAGAGGTGCTAGTCGGATTCTGGAGGATTATAATAATCTCCGTCGCTTATTGGTGGGCATTGAACGTGGTAGTACATGGCATTGATGCACACTAAACAGGTGATGTTGTGAGACGCGGTTGGCGTTCTAATCGAGTATTTTTCTTTCTACTCTGCCTATTGGTATGTGTTGGCTTAATTTTCGGTAGTATCAGTGGAAGATTAGGCGGAGTAGAAAATATCCTCAGCACCCCATTGCAATTCATCAGCACTTTTTTTAATCAGGCGGCACAAACGGTTAATGATGTATTCAGCAACCTTGCCGAAGTGCAAACACTCCGAGAACGTAACGAACAACTCGAAGAAGCCCTTGCACGCTCACAAGCAGAATTGGTCGAATTACGCGAAATTGCTAGTGATGCCGCCCGATTATCAGAATTGCTCGATTATGTCTCGGCAGTAGATAGTCAAGAAACCCTCACCGCCGAAGTCATTGGCTATGACCAAAACAACCTCCTACGGACCATCATCATCAATAAAGGCGCACGCGATGGTTTGGCAACGGGGATGCCTGTCGTCACCAAGCAAGGGCTGGTAGGGCGTATTATTGATGTGACCGCCCTTGCCTCGCGGGTATTGCTCATCAGCGATCCTAGCAGTAGTGTGAGCGCTCGCCTGCAAACATCTCGCGCGCAAGGGGCAGTACAAGGACGGCTCACGGGCAGTTTGCGAATGAGCCTTATTCCATTGGAAGCAGAAGTCGAAGTGGGCGATGTCGTCCTCACATCAGGCTTGGGGGGCAATTTTCCGCCTGATATTGTCATTGGGCAAGTAACCAGTGTGCGTCAATTTGAATTTGAACTCAATCAAGAGGCAGAGGTGCGAAGTTTGGTCAATTTTGACACACTCGAATTTGTCCTGGTCATCACCAATTTTGAGCCGATTGATATTTCTGTTTTCGATACAGAAACAACCCCGTAACCAATTCACATGGGCAATTTTATTAGTTTTCCAATCCTCATTGTGGCGGCAGTTCTACAAGCCACCTTCATGCCCCAAATCCGATTATTGGGTGGAAGCCCAGATTTAGTATTTCTGGTCGTATTGGCGTGGTCTATCAACGCCGAACTCGATAGCAGTGTCGTATGGGCATTTGTGGGGGGAATATCCCTCGATTTACTCTCCTATGCCCCACTCGGCACATCTACGATAGGCATTGTTGTCATGGTCTTTGTCATCAGTGGCATTGGGCAACAAGTCTATCGCATTGGATTCGTGTTACTCATTGGCTCAGTCTTAATAGGGTCATTTTTTCAACAACTCAGTATCATGATTATCCTCACCTTCACAGGGTATTCGGTGGATTGGGGGTTAAGTTTGGGCTATGTCGTTGCCCCTACCATCTTCTATAATCTAGTGTTCATACTGCCCATTTATTGGATTATCCGCCGTATTCAACGCCGTGTAATTGCAGATGTGAGCAGTAAACCGACCAAATAGTGTTGAGGTAAATTTGTGAAAAATAGATTGATGCCCTTTCAAGGATGGCGATTAACCCTTTTTCAAGGTGTGATGGTAGCCGTCTTTATGCTTTTTGCTCTGCGAATGTACCAGATGCAGATTATTGATGGAGCAGATGCACAAATCGCCGCCGACGACAACCGTTTTAATTCGCTCCCCCTCCCTGCCGATAGAGGCGTGATTTTCGATAGATACGACCAAACCCTTGCGCGAAATGTGCCTGCTTATGTGGTACGCATTACACCTGCCAATTTGCCCACAGACCGCCAAGAAGAACTGAATATTTATACAAAATTATCGGCGCTTACAGGTGTCCCACCCACCCGCGCCATCGCAAATGCCAGTGGGCGCGATGTGCGGAGTATTGAAGAACTGGTCGAAGTTGGTGCTGGTATCGCGCCATTTCGCCCCGTCCCCATCGCACAGGATGTGCCATTAGAGGTGGCGCTCCAAATTATGGGCGATAGTTATGAATTGTCCGGTGTAGATGTGCTTGAGGGTGCTGTGCGCCAATATCCAAGCTCAGATTCCACCGCACATATCATTGGCTATATGGGACCCATCCCCCCCGAACAACAATTAGCATTGATAGAACAAGGCTATGACCCCGCTTTTGACCGTATCGGTTACGATGGGCTAGAACGCTTTTTAGAAAGTATCCTTTCTGGGCAACGGGGGCGGATTGTGCGTGAAGTGGATGTGGCGGGGCAAGAACAAGCCATTGTTGAGCGAGTAGAACCAATTCCGGGGCAAAATATTCGGCTCACCCTAGATGTCGAATTACAACGTGCCGCCCAACAAGCCCTCATTGACCAAATTGCTACCATCAACGAAAGAGAAGGGCGTATCGTCACCGAAGCAGGCGTGGTGATGGTGATGAACCCCAATACAGGCGAAATATTGGCAATGGTGAGTTATCCCAATTACGATAATTCGCGTTTTGCCCGCAATATTGACGTAGACTATTATCTTGAATTGTTAGAGCGCAATCGTAACCCGTTGCTTAATCAAGCCATTGGTTCATTATACCCACCGGGGTCAGCATGGAAACTCATTACGGCGGCGGCTGTTTTGGAAGAAGATATTATTGATGCTGGCACAGGGCTATTTGATGGTGGCGATTTGCTCGTTCAAAACTTTTATGCCCCAAACGACCGCGCACAAGACCAACGGTTTGTGTGTTGGGCAAGAAATCAGGGTGGTCACGCTTTTGTGAATATCGTAGATGCCATTGCCTATAGCTGTAATGTGTATTTTTATCAGGTAGGGGGTGGAAATTACCCCGCCGTATCAGAAGCTCTGTTGCGCCGTGGCGGATTGGGGATTAATAATCTGGTGCGTTATGCCACTGCGCTTGGCATTGGGTCTGAACTAGGGTTAGAACTCCCCGGTGAATTGGCTGGTAGAATGCCAGACCCCACATGGAAGCGTATTACCAAAGGCGAAAATTGGTCTACAGGTGATACCTATAACGCGGCATTTGGACAAGGTTATGTCAATATCACCCCACTACAACTGATGATGTCTGTGGCAACCTTAGTGAATGACGGGGTGTTATATCAACCAACCATCATCCGCGACTTTTTGGATGCAGAGCGCAATATCACCAAAGCATTTGAACCCCAAGTGATGCGAACCGTCAATCTGGATTATGCCAATCCAGACGGGTCAATTTATTTGCTCCAATTAGAAGATATGCTCATCCAACGCGAAAATAGCCTCGCTTGTGTATGTGAATTTGATAGCCCATTCTATAACCCCTTGCGCTGTGACCCAGAGAATTATCGTGGGCAAGTAGATGTTAATCCTGCACTCGAAATTGATGATATACGCGAATATCGGATTAATATCCCACTCAATTACAATTTTAATGGGCAAATTTGTGACCAATTACGGTGGGGTAGCGAGTTGTTTGTCCCTGCATTTCTCAGCTCAGAGAATTTAGATGTAGTACGTTCTGGGATGCGTGAAGCCGTTGTGCGTGAATTTGGGACGGCAAAAGGGGCAAATTTGCCCTATGTAGAGGTGGCAGGTAAAACAGGCACAGCCGAATATTGCGATGACATCGCTGGACCGCTTGGCTTATGTAAGGCAGGTGCTTGGCCCGCCCATGCGTGGTTTACGGCGTATGCCCCATATGAAAACCCAGAAATTTTGGTGGTCGCTTTTATCTATAACGGGATTGAGGGGTCATCAAATGCGTTGCCAGTTGCTGTAAGAACCATCGAAGCCTATTTTAGGCTCAAAGATGAGCGACAAAATCCGCAGTCAAATCAATTAGCACTCACCCCACCATGAAAGGGTCTATCGGCGTGCAAATTTCTATTCCGCCATATCGCATTCTACTCATCTATTGGTTGCCAGCCCTCCTCGCAGGGGGGCTTATTTGGATTATTTTTATCACAATCGGACAAACACCATTCGTCCGCGCTAGTGGCTTGGCATTGGTCATTGTCGGTGTTAGCCTCACCATGCGCCGATTTGGGGCGATAATCGCCTTTTTAGGGGGCATATCATTGGCACTAGCGCCTGCTTTTTGGTCACAAACAGGTGGTGCAACCAGTTTTGTGCCTGCTACAGTCGTCTTAGCAATGGGCGTAGCCGCCATCATCAGCATCGTGGTTATTCAATTTCTCAAGCGTCCCTATTTAGCTTTAGGGGTTGGGGTATTGGTTTTTGCGGTGATTTTTTGGAGTCAAATCGGCACAGCGCGGAGTTTACGCCTCACCTCGCTCATGACGGCATGGCTACTCTTTTTGTTGATAGAAGCCCTATTCCAAAGCAATCCCCGTCCCGATGAAAAACCTGCCACCCCCATCATGCCCCAACAATATATGGGCATCCTGTTAATTTTGGGAATTGGCATCCTCAACGACCCGTTATTCGTTTTGATATTACCTGCTGTCGCATTAGGCTTATGGCTATCACAAACACGCATTCCCATCTGGTATTGGGGCATTGTGATAGTGCTTGCCCTATTTGGCGGATATGGCATCATCACCACCTATATCAACGCCGATTTATGGTTATCCTCATCGCTTATAGCACACCAAACAAATCTCACCGTCCCTTATTTGATTGCGGATGGCTGGCGTGAAGGGGAGCGATGGCTCAATCTCATCGGCATGAGTATTAGCCAATTCACCATTATCGGGGCAACCTTGAGCATATTTGGATTGGCACGGATGGCGCGGTGGTATCCCGTTTTGGGTGTGGTATTGATGGTCGCGTATGCCACACATGCCTTATTTGGGCTGGTGTATTTTGGCAGTGACCGCGCCGTGTTAATTATGCCACTATTCATCATTCAAATGATTTGGCTGGCTTATGCCATGTATTCATTTGGCGAATGGTTGAACAAGTTCAAGGCGTTTCAGTCAATGAATATAAGATTTATTATAGGAGGCATATTTTTATTATTGCCTGCCTATTTATTCATCAATTTAATGAGCAATTTGTCCTAAACGATAGCACATCTACAAAAAACCGTTATGCTTATATATAAATTATCGCAATAAAGCGAGTGGATTGTATGCGTGAAGAGATTGTTACAATCAAAGGGGGTAAAGATGGGGTCGTCATCTCCCTAAGCCCCACAGACGAGTGGCTTATCATTACAGGTGAATTGGCAAGCCGTATTGATGAAAAAAGCGCCTTTTTTGCGGGGGCAAATCTCATCATTGAACTCGGTGAACGCCCAGTTCCCAAACATGAACTCAGTGGCTTAAAAGCACTGATAGAACGGCGTGGCTTATCCATTGGACTCATCGTAAGCGCCAGCAAAACCACCATTGATGCCGCCGATGCCCTCGATTTACGGGTACAAGCATTAATAGACGAAAATGCAGAGGAATCTGCCCAATTGCCCCCACCAGAAGATGGCACAGCAGGTATTTTGGTTCGCAACACAGTGCGGGCTGGTCGCGCCATTTATAGTGCAGGGCATGTCGTCGTTTATGGCGATGTAAATCCGGGTGCAGAAATTGTGGCAGGCGGTGATATTTTTGTCTGGGGAAAAATTCGGGGAAATGTCCATGCAGGCGCTCATGGAGACGAAACAGCAGTCATTTGTGCCTTAGACCTACAACCCAATCAATTGCGAATTGCGGGCTATATCGTCACATCCCCGCCCGATAAACGGCGCAAGGTGAAGCCAGAAATGGCATTTATTCGCAATAATCAAATCAATGTCGACAGTTGGAACGGCTAAACGCTGAAAGAAAGGATTTTTTTATGGGGGCAACAGTCATCACCATCACCTCTGGAAAAGGAGGCGTTGGCAAAACCACTACCACCGCCAATTTAGGGCTAGGATTGGCAAAATTAGGCAAAAAAGTAGTGGTCATTGATACCGATATTGGGCTACGCAATTTGGATATTATCCTCGGCTTAGAAAGCCGTGTGGTCTATGATTTGGTAGATGTCATTGAAGGCAATTGCAAATTACGCCAAGCAATGATTAAACACAAACAATTTCCAGATTTATACCTCATACCCGCCGCCCAAAAACGGGATAAAACGGCTGTTAGCCCTGCCAACATGATTCAAATTACCAATTCCTTGCGTGACGAATTTGATTTTATCCTCATAGATTCACCAGCAGGCATTGAGCGCGGATTTCGTAATGCTATCGCCGCCGCCGACCAAGTAATTGTCGTCACCAATGCAGAAGTGTCGGCAGTACGCGATGCCGATAGGGTAATTGGCTTAGTAGAAGCCAGTATTAAGCAATTGAATGAAGGCAACTCTCCTCCCCGCCCTAGTGGGACAAAAATCCCAGTTCAACTTATTTTGAATCGCGTCAGAATAGAAATGGTCAAACGCGGTGAAATGATGTCTGTGGCAGATGTGAATGATATTTTAGGTATTACCATCATCGGCATCGTGCCAGAAGACGAACAAGTTATTCCTGCATCCAATACAGGTGTGCCAATTGTATTGCATGAGCATTCCAAAGCGGGAACAGCATATATGAATATCTCACGCAGATTAACAGGCGAAAATGTGCCATTCATGCAATTAGAATCGGCAGGTGGATTGTTTCAACGTATCAATAGATTGTTCGGCGGGAATTCTCCCCGCGAGCCAAAAGGGTAACGGCGATGTCTGGATTTTTTGATAGAATGCGCGGACGCAATAAAGACCAATCAAGCGCCCAAAAAGCCAAAGAACGCTTGCAGTTAATTCTGGTTCATGACCGAATTAATCTGTCACCAGAACGCCTAGAAGAGATGAAAGCAGAAATTTTGGCGGTTATCTCAAAATATGTCGCCATTGCCAGTGAGAGTGTCGAAATTGCCCTCACCCAACGTGGAGACCGCCATCATAACTTAATCATTGCCGAAATTCCATTCTTGCAAAGTATAGAAGGGATTGATAAGGCTGATGAAGAAGATGACCCCAAAAATCAGTTAACCCAAAATAGTGACAATCCACCGACTACCTAACGCTATTATTGCACCGCCCTTCACATCAAGGATGCTTTGGTTATAATATCCCACACGTAATTGTTAGAGATGTGGTGGTGTTTGTGATGCGTACAACCAATATTTGGCGACAATTTGATTATGTGTTGCTGATTGCGACACTCATATTGGTCGTTTTTGGCATTATTATGATTCGGAGCGCCACCAATGGCGCAACCGACCCCGATTTAATCAGTCGCGTGCCGAGTCAAATCCAATTTATGATTATTGGCACAATTCTACTGCTGTTAGTCACAATCGTAGATTATCGCCTACTCGGAAGCATCCACTCATGGCTATATTTGTTCATGGTGGGTATTTTGGTCATGGTGCTACTATTCGGGCAAGAAGGTGATGGTGGCTCAAAAAGCTGGCTCAATATCGGCATCCTCATTCAACCCGCAGAAATTGCCAAATTGCTGATTATCATCACGCTAGGCTATCATTTTTCCACTCGATATCACAAGATGGATAGCCTAAAAACAGTTTTTGGGTCGTTAATTCATGTCGCCGTCCCCATCGGACTTATCTTCATCCAGCCCGATTTGGGGACAGTTATCGTCTTTAGTGTGTTATGGTTCACATTAGCATGGGCATCTGGATTACGGCTCAAACACATTGGCATGGGCATATTTGTTGCCATCGTCAGTTTTCCAATCCTCTGGTCGGTGATGCTACCCTATCAGCGAGAACGGCTCACCAATTTTATCACCCCAGATACCGGGCAAGATAGCTATGGGTCGCGGTATAATATTCGTCAAGCCGCCTATGCCATTGGGTCTGGTGGATTATTTGGCAAAGGCTATGGCAATGGCACACAAACCCAATATCGCTTTTTGCGGGTGCGCCACACCGATTTTATTTTCTGTGTGATTGCAGAAGAGTTTGGGTTGGTCGGTGGCACAACCGTTATTTTTATTTTGGGAATCGTTATTATGCGTATTTTACGCGCCGCCCGCCTCGCCGCCGACCCATTAGGGAGTATGATTTGTTATGGGATTGCCGCCACAATTTTCTTTCAGTGTGTCACGGCTATTGGCATGAATTTGGGTATCTTACCCGTAACAGGTCTCACGCTTCCGCTCGTTAGTTCTGGCGGCACATCGCTGATGTCTATCCTCATCGGTATCGGACTCGTAGAAAGTGTTGTTGTGCGTCGTCGTCGTTTCGCATAAAATATAAATATACTTTGATTATCAGACGCTAAAGCATCTGGCTAATCACACAAAAGCACCATCAATGAGGCTGATATACCCAAATATTTTGAGAAAAGGGTCTTAAAAACCTTGTTTCTCATTAAAAATCGGCACAACAACCTGCTTTAGCAGGTTTTAGATAGTCTAGGCAGGTACTTTAGTGCCTGCCGTAAAGCGATTGATGAGATTAGCAATCAAAATATAAAATAGAATATCCACACACAGGAGTATTATTTTGACACACAAAACTGTGCGGACTCGTTTCGCACCTAGCCCAACCGGACCGCTTCATATTGGCGGGGTACGTACTGCCCTCTTTAGCTGGTTATTGGCACGTCATCATGGCGGAAAATTTATCCTCCGCATTGAAGACACTGACCAAAAACGCTTTGTAGAGGGGTCTATCGAACTCATCACCGATGCCTTGTCATGGCTTGGCATTGATTATGATGAAGGACCCGATAAAGATGGTGGATTTGGTCCCTATATCCAATCTGAACGACTCCCCTTGTATCACAAATGGGCGCAGTGGCTTTTGGATAACGACAAAGCCTATCGTTGTTTCTGCTCGTCAGAACGGCTTGAACAGGTCAATAAAGAAAAAGAGGCACGGAAAGAACCAAAGGGATATGACCGCCTATGCCGTACCTTATCCAAAGAAGAAATAGAGAAAAATTTGGCAGATGGAAAAACATATACCATCCGCCTCAAAGTGCCATTAGATGGGCAAACAATTGGGCATGACATCATTCGTGGCGAAGTCGTGTTTGATAACGACACCCTGCAAGATGCCGTGATGCTCAAAACCGATGGCTTTCCGACTTATCATCTGGCAAATGTGATTGATGACCATTTCATGGAAATTAGTCATGTGACCCGCGCCAATGAATGGCTACCCTCTCTGCCACTTCATCTCATTTTATGGGATGCGTTTGGTTGGGAAAAACCCCTGTATGCCCATTTGCCTGTATTGCTCAATCCCAATGGACAAGGCAAGATGAGCAAGCGATTTGAGGCGTTTAATGCCGATGGCAAGAAAATTTTGGTGTTGGCAAAAGAATATAAAGAAGCAGGCTATTTGCCAGAAGCAATGGTTAACTTCATGGTGAATATTGGCTGGAATTTTGGTGATGAGCGTGAAATCTTCACCATTCAAGAAGCCATTGAACGCTTCGATATTAACACCGTGAATCCCGCCAATAGTGCCTTTCCTATCGAAAAACTCGACTGGATGAATGGTGTATATATCCGCGAAAAACTCTCAACTGAAGACCTCGCCAAACGCCTGCGCCCGATATTAGAAAATGCAGGTTTAGAGGTCAATGTTGACCGCCTGCTCAAAATTGTGCCATTGATACGGGAACGTATTAAAAGCCTGAACGATATTGTTGAACTGGCAGGATTTTTCTTTCATGAGACATTCACCCCACCCACTGCCGATATGCTCATCCCCAAAAAGATGGATAAGGCAGGCACACGGGCATTGTTAGAAGCCGCATATCAACGTTATTCTGCTGTACCAAAGGCAGAGTTTCTCACAGCCAATCTGAAAGCCATTGGCGAAGGATTAGTGAGCGATTTGGGGCTAAACAATAGCCAAGTATTCGGCGTATTACGGGTGATGGTGACAGGTCAAAGTATCTCCACACCCACATTTGAAACAATGGAAATATTTGGCAAAGAAGAATCACTCAAACGGATTCAAATTGCGATTGACCTTCTAGCCTAATTATCAATATAGGATGGAACACGTTTTATTTTGTGCCATCCTATATTTTATCTTCTCGCAAACACGATTTTCTGTTACACTGTAATGACCTCTTTGGGAGATAGTTTAAGGGCAAAACTATGGACTCTGACTCCATCGATCTTGGTTCGAATCCAGGTCTCCCAGCTCAATTTTCCTCTTTTCCGCAATGGTAACGTTTTCATAAAAACCAATTTCATCAAACCATAAAATTGCCTACCCCAATTCCTTGACAACCCTCTAAGGTTGCGTTAATATACGTCTGAGAGCGTTCTCAGAGAGCGTTCTCATAAAAAAGTAAAATTTATGGTTGATTTTTTTAAAGAGAATTATGTCTAAACTAAAGCCAAACGCAAATTCGCACCAAAAGGCGAAAGACCTGAATTTAGAAGACATTGCCAAAGAAGCGGGAGTTTCTAGGGCGACTGTTTCGCGGGTCATTAACAATGAAGCCTATGTCAGCGAAGAAACCCGTCAGCGTGTGCAACACGTTATTGAAACATTGGGTTATAGCCCCAATCTGCGCGGGAGAATTTTGGCAACAGGTCGCACCAACATCATCGGTGTGGTCATTCCACAAAGTTTAGCCACCGTTTTTGATGACCAATTTTACTTTCCAACCCTCTTAAACGGTGTCGCGCAAGCGGCAAATCAGCGCAATTATGCCATGTTGCTGTGGATACAAGAATCCAGCACAGATGAAGAACGTTTCTATGAACGTATCTTGAAAAATCATCTGATGGACGGTGTATTACTGGCATCTACCCAACAAAATAACCCATTCATACCCCGTTTACTTGATACAGGCATCCCAATGGCGATGATTGAACATCCAGAACAATGGGCAGATAGGATAAATTTTGTCACGGTAGATAATCAAGCCGCCGCCGTGCTTGCAACCAAACACCTTTATAGACAAGGTCGGCGCAAAATCGGTCATATTACAGGGGCGTTAAATAACATAGATGGTCTTAAACGCCTAGAGGGATACCAACAAGCATTAGCAGAATTGGGCATTCCATATCATGAAGAATTTGTGGTTGAGGGCAACTTCGAGAGCAAATCTGGGTATGAGGGAATGCAAACCTTGTTAAAAGCGCATGTGGACGCTGTATTTTGTGCCAACGATCAAATGGCACTTGGGGCTTTGAAAGCACTCGATGAATTAGGAGTGCGCGTTCCCGGAGACATCGCAATTATCGGATTCGATGATTTGCCAACCTCTGAACGCAATAATCTCACCACCATTCATCAGCCCATCCACACAAAAGGAGCGCAGGTTACCCACTTGTTGCTCGACCAGATTGAGGGAATCAGCAGTGGTGTCCGCCATGTGCTGTTACCAACCCATTTAGTTATCCGTGAAACGTGCGGTGCTTCTATCACCCAACGCTTCTAAACAGTCAATAAGGAGGAATCCCTACGCCCAAATTGCTACCTATTAAATCATACCGTGAAACACCCAGAAATGTCAGTCTGTTTAATAAACTACTTATCTCTTTAAGAGAGGAAGGGTACTATGTCTAAAAAATTGGCACGTTTGTTTATCCTCGTGAGCGCATTGATGTTGGTCGTTGGCATCATTCCCGCTATGGCTCAAGATAAAATTGTTGTTGTTTGGTATGTTGGCTTAGGTGCTGGTGGTCAAGCAGAACAAATTGATGCCCAAAATGCAGTTGTAGAAGCCTTCAATGCCTCACAAGATCGCATTGAATTGCAAATCCAAATTGTTGATAACAATGTGGCTTATGACACCCTCGCCACCTTGATTGCTACCGGGCAAGCCCCCGACATCGTCGGTCCAGTCGGCGCTGATGGTTCTAACGCATTCGCTGGCAATTACCTCGATTTGGAACCCCTCATCGAAGCCAGTGGTTATGATTTGAGCCAATTTAGCCCCGCTTCTGTCGAAGCCTTCCGTTATCCGGGACAAGGCTTGATTGGTTTGCCATTCGCCACCTTCCCATCATTCATTTATTTCCGCCCCAGCTTGTTTGATGAAGCAGGCGCACCCTACCCCCCACAAGAATATGGCGTGCCATATGTGGATGTGAACGGTGAAGAAAAAGAATGGAACATGGACACCCTGCGCGAATTGGCAATGTATTTGACCGTAGATGCCAATGGTAACGATGCAACAATGGCAGAATTTGATACCGAAGCAATTGAACAATTCGGTTTCGTCTCACAATGGAATGAAGCACGCGGTATTTCTACCATGTTCGGCGCATCCTCTTTGGTTGACGAAGCTGGTAACGCAGTATTGCCACAAGCATGGACTGATGCCTTTACTTGGTACTATAACGGTATCTGGTCAGACCACTTCATCCCCAATGCCTCACAAGCTGGCAGTGATGTGTTTGCAAATGGTAATGCTTTCTCCTCTGGTAAAGTTGCTATGGCACACACCCACCTGTGGTATACCTGCTGTGCAGGCGAAAACACATGGGATATCGCCGTTATGCCATCCTTCAATGGTGTCACCACTGCTAAATTGCACGGTGATAGCTTCCGTTTGATGCGTACTTCTGACGATATGTCCGAAGAACAACAATTGGCA
Source organism: bacterium (assembly GCA_033763335.1). Classification (GTDB taxonomy): domain Bacteria; phylum Chloroflexota; class Anaerolineae; order Aggregatilineales; family Phototrophicaceae. The sequence goes on along the minus strand of JANRKU010000023.1, from coordinate 34,671 downwards.
AACTTTGAAGTATTAGCCTACTTGCTCGGCGAAGCCTCTGACGAATTGTTGTTCGTCTATGGTGGTATGCCTGCTCGTGCAGAAGATACCGAAAGTTTCTTTGCAAAATTAGACGAAACCTTCACCCAAGGCGTGAATTGGCAAGTCGCAATTGATAGCTTGGCATATGCAGACAGCCCCAACCACGAATATGCCATGCCAAATTACCTCAAAGCCAAAGACCGTATTGGCGCGTTCCAAAGTCTTGTCGAAAGCACACCAGACCTCGACATCGCCGCCGAACTCAACAAATTGGTTGCCGATTTGGATGTTATCTTCAAAGAAGAACCCGCAGAAGTTACACCAGAAGCATAATCGAATTTAATACACATATTGCATGAAGGGCAGGCAAAACTGCCCTGCCCTTCATCATTCCTACTAATCACTGACAATTTAGAGGAACATCCTATGGAAATTGCACAGTCAAGTTCATCTTCTACAGTCACACCTACAGGAAAAGGTTTTTCACTCCAACGTCGCCAACAGATTTGGGGGTGGGTTTTCCTATCACCTTGGCTTATTGGCTTAATCTGTTTCACAGTCTTGCCAATGTTCGCCTCGTTGTTATTCTCTTTCTTAAATTTCAAATTGGGCGACCCGGGCAATATCTATTTTAACAATTTTGGCAATTACGAATACCTATTAAAAGACCCGTTGCTGGGACCAGCATTCATGTCAACGCTCAAATTTGCCCTCATTGCGTTGCCACTCTCTATCATTGTTCCTATTGGGCTGGCGGCATTGCTCAATTCAAAACATCTCATCGGAAGACCTATTTTCCGCACGCTATTCTACATGCCCTATATCGTGCCAGTAGTATCCTCTGCCTATATTTGGAGCGGTGTATTAAATACAGATTCGGGCTGGCTAAATCGCATTTTATTCGATTTAGGGCTTGGCAAACCCAATTGGTTATTCGATATCAACCTCATCTATCCCGCATTAAATATCATTGGGCTATGGGGAGTCGGTAATGCCATGCTCATCATGCTTGCCAGTATGCAAGGTGTCCCTACAGAACTCTATGAGGCGGCGCGTGTAGATGGTGCTGGCGGATTGACTATTTTTCGGCGTATCACCTTCCCCATGATTTCACCAGTCGTCTTTTATAACCTGATTTTGTCGGTCATCGGGATTTTCCGCTATTTTGAAGTGCCTTATATCCTCAAAGAAGGTACAGGCGACCCCGGTAACTCGACTTTATTCTATAACATCCATCTGTATAAAAATGCGTTTGGTCAACAAGATATGGGTTATGGCTCTACATTGGCATGGTTGATGTTCGTCATCGCCATGGGAATGACCCTCTTCTTATTCGCCACAGCGCGGTATTGGGTCTACTACGGAAGCGGAGAGCAAGCCTAATGACGACACAATCTCAAACATCATCAGTCGAAAGTTATATCAATACGTCGCCATTGTATGCCTTACAACTCAAAAAAATGGCGTTGTATGCCACAGTTACGCTGTTTGCGATGCTCATCCTAATGGGTTTTTTAACCCCATTTGCCTATGCTGTAGTGACTGCCTCAAAAAGTGAAGAGCAGGTCAAAGCAGGAACAGTATTGCCCTATACACAAGAAACATTTACCTATGACGGTAAAGAATTACCCCTCTTAGAAGTTCCACAACCAGATGGAACATTCCGCATCATGGCAGGGCTAAAGCTCATGCGCGGTCCGCAAGCTAAAAATGAATTTATCAATCCCAGTAATACAGAAGAAATCTTTATCTGGGAAGGCAATTGGCGTGACCTCAAGCAAATAGAAACCCTCGAAATTCATCTATGGGAAAATATTGTACAAGTTTGGGAAAGCAAGCAAGTCAATTTCCCTGTGATGATTCGCAATACCATGGCTATCGCTGTTTTGGGATTAATTGGCACGCTGATTTCGTGTATATCGGTCGCATATGCCTTCGCACGCTTCCCTATCCCACGCAAACGCATGTTATTCTTGATATTGGTGAGTACCATCATCCTCCCCAGTCAAGTGACACTCGTACCAACCTTTGCATTCTTTTCTGCCATTGGCTGGACAGGGAGAGATGCCGTAGGGTTTGCTCCATGGTTGCCACTCATCGTCCCTCATTTCTTCGCCAATGCGTATAATGTGTTCTTGCTCCGTCAATATTTCCTCACACTGCCAAAAGAACTTGACGAAGCCGCCATGATTGATGGCGCAGGTCCATTCCGTATTTTGCTCTCAGTGATTATTCCACAATCCCTTCCTGTGATTGTCGCAGTAGCCATTTTCCACTTGGTCTTTGCATGGAATGACTATTTTATGCCCAACTTATACCTCTTGGGGAGAGATGACCTAAAACCGATTGCAGTCGGTATCCAACAGTTTAATTATGTCTTTGATATTAAGCCACATTTGCTCCAAAGCTCGATGATACTTGGGCTTATCGTTCCCGTACTCATCTTCCTATTTGCACAACGCTTCTTCATGCGCGGTGTGGTGATTACAGGTGTGGAGAAATAATCATGAAACGGCTATTAGCACTTCTATTGGCAATAGGTAGCATATGCCTTGCCCCTATTTATGCCGATGAAGAATCGGTGCTATGGGTAAATCCGGGGCAACCTATTGGCGATATATCCCCCTATGTTTATGGGGCAAATTATGGGTTGCTCAATGTTGTCCCAATTGATTTATATCCTGCCGCCCAAGCATCGGGTATCCGTTATTTACGGTTTCCGGGTGGTCGTGTTGGCGATACAACCAACATTCAAAAATTTCAGCTAGACCAGTTTATTGCCCTATGCAAACAACTCAATACAGAGCCAAGTATCAGTGTGCGCTTAGAGGGTGGCACACCCGAACAAGCCGCCGATATGGTGGAATATGTCAATATCACCAAAGGCTATGGGGTGAAATATTGGAGTATCGGCAACGAACCAAATTTGTTTGATGATTACACCACCGAACAACATAACCGCGATTGGCGTGCTATTGCCGATGCAATGCTGACAATAGACCCCACCATCACCTTCATCGGACCCGACATATCACAATTCACGGGTGTGGATAGTTATGATGGTCTCGCCAGAGCGCACGAATTTTTACGTGAGTTCTTGCGTGCCAATGGCGATATGATAGATATTGTCTCGGTGCATCGTTATCCCTTTCCACAAGGGAATGAACCCACAACCATTGACCAATTACGCAATGATGTGATGACATGGGATAGTATCATCACCAATTTGCGCCAAGTCGTGCTTGATGAGACAGGTCAAGCATTGCCAATTGCTATTACAGAGGTCAATTCTCATTGGAGTTCTGTCACTGGCGGAGAAGCCAGCCCCGATTCGCATTTTAATGCGATTTGGTGGAGCGGTGTTTTGAGCAAATTGATTAATAATCAGGTGGATATTGTCACTTTTTTCAATCTACAAACCAGCGACCAACTCGGCGGGCATGGCATATTAGCCCGCTATGAAGTGCGCCCTACCTATTATGTCTATCAACTGTTCCAACAATTGGGGGCGGTTAGGCTTGAATCATGGTCAGATACCCCAGATGTGACCATTGTCGCCGCCAAAAGAGAAGATGGCACACTCACCATCATTATCACCAATTTGAACGATAACACACTCACCCGCCCACTGTATTTTGTGGATAGTGAGTTAGACCTATCCACTGGCAACTATACCCTATTTGATGCCACGCATTTAGCCGAACAAATGGCTTGGGAAGATATGATTAATGGCAGTGTTGTAACATTACCAGCACAATCCATCATATTGCTTACATTAGAAGGATGATGGGGGACAAAATCCCCCACTCAAACAACATCCCAACCAAGTTCGTACACCACTCAAATTGAGCCAAACCACACCCTTCTATTACAATAAAGATTGAAGGGATTGGGCATTTTTGGCTATGGTATACGACATTACCTCATTTGGATTATTAATCGTGTTGGTATATGGTGGATTATCGTTAATCACTGCCATTTTAACCTATGGGCGTGCCTATCGCTTGCGCGTAGCCTATCGGCAATTATTCATCCCCGTTTTACAACCCATAGAGCAAATCCCAGCCACTAATCTACACGATACCCAAGAACTCAAGCCAGTTCTCAGAAAAATGGTCTCCACCGAAATTAGCTTACACATCCAACCAGATGCCAAAATAGAAATCCGCGCACAGGCAGAAATTAATCGCCACAAACATAACCTCAGACGAATTATAGACCATATCACTTCCCCGCCACTTGCCAGCTAATTAACACTTAGTTTAGGCTTGATAGAGGCACAAAACTTGCTAAGATGAAGGCTAATTAGTCGTTTTATCACACAAGGTATGTGTTATGAGTGATACCCCTCCCCCTCCCAGCCCAATAGATAGAAAAATGATTTCTCGTATTGGGATTATTGGCGCAATCTTAGGTACTGTTGCCATTGGCTTATTTTTATTGCTATGGGCAATCTTAGGTAATGCAGGATTAAGTGAATTTCCGCGCTTGGTGGCTTCGGTATGTGTGCCACCTGCGCTGATGTCTTTCATCTTTGGTATCTATTTTTTAACCAATCGTCCTTCAAATTGATGTGCGATTGCTCAAGTTATGTTAAAATAGTAAAGAATTATCGGCATAACCCAAAGACCAAGCGATGATATATCCCGACCTCATCACGACAGGGCAAGGAGCGCGAGTTGCGTTCATCGAAAAAATTGATGCCAAGCAAATTGCAGAGACTATCGTTGCATTTGCCAATAGTGAGGGTGGCACGTTGGTGATTGGTCTGCAAGAAAATGGTGATTATGCGCCTACCCCATTCGATGCAGAAGCACTTGCCAATGCACTACAGAATGCAGAAGAGCATTTTAGCCCTGCGGTGGCAGTAGGGACATGGGAAGAACTTGATACGCTCAATTGGGGGGATGCTGTCCGCGAAGTCCCACCCAATCAAAAATTATACACCCTGCGGATTCCCAGAAGCACCGAATTACATGCTTTATCAGATGGGCGCGTCCTCATCCGTAGCGGGGCAAAAAATCGCCCATTGGGAGGGGAAGAAATTGCCCGTCTGGTGAGCGCCAAAACCAGTGGGGATTATGAATCCGAAACCATCCCCAATGTCACCAAAGACCATTTTAGTAAAAAGATGGTTGATGCCTATTTAGAAAAACGTGCAGAACGCACCAAGCGTCAGCATACAGGTAGTAGTGATGAATTATTGCAAGAGATAGGCGCACTCAACGCCGATGGCAAACCAACCGTATGCGGCATATTGCTCTTTTGCGAATATCCACAACAATGGATACCCCAAGCCAGCGTTGTTTTTGCCAAATTTTTAGGGAAAACCCCGCGTGGCGAAAGTGGACTCGCAGGGTATATCCGCAGAGAAGAGCTTACAGGCTCACTTCCCCGTCTGATTGAAGGGGCATGGAATCTCATTTGGAGCGAAATGGCGGTGAGCGCAGTAGTGAAGGGCTTAGAGCGTGAAGAAACGTTTGAATACCCCCAATTTGCGGTAAGAGAAGCCATTGTAAACGCCATTTGCCACCGCGATTATCGGCTAAAAGGGCGACGCATCGAAATCCGTATGTATTCAGACCGTTTAGAGGTCATCTCACCCGGTAGCCTGCCAGCCTTCATCACCATCGAAAATATCAAAGATGAGCATTTCAGCCGTAACCCCCGCCTTGTAAATGGCTTGTTTCAATGGGGTTATATTGAAGAATTGGGCTTGGGCATTGACCGTATGATGGAAGTGATGAAACAAGCAGGGCATCACCCACCCGATTTTGATTCTCATCCGCATAGTTTTGCCGTGACACTCTATAATACCCGCGAAAAGCAATTCAAAATGGGCTATCCACCAGAAATAAGTCGTGAACCAAACCATCGGCAAAATTTGGCACTCGACTATATCAAGAAAAATGGGTCTATTACCAATCGTGAATATCGTAACATCTGTGAAGGTGTTTCGGCAGAAACATTACGCCTCGATTTAGTGGATATGGTGGAAAGAGGCTTAATTGTCAAAGTCGGGTCTAAAAAGGGAACATATTATATTCTAAAATAGGGCTTGTGCATCGGCACATACTTAAAGGACATTTTTCAGATGAGTTCTATCTTACCAATTTTGACTATCCTCGCTATCGGCATCCATATTGGAATACTGATAATTGCCCGTTTACGCTTCAAATTAGAGGGCGTGTTTGCACAAAGGTTATATATCACCGCTATGTTGTGCATTGTGGCAATCGGAACTTATCTGTTGCCCCAAGATTTCCGCCTTGCAGACCGCTTTAGTCGGGTATTTTTTGCCACGCTCGGATTTTCTGCGGCATTCATCATTTTTGGGAATATCATCCTAAAAGACACTCTCAACCAAAATGCACAGAAAACATCGCAAGGGCGTTGGTTCATATTAGGGGCAGTTTGGCTTGTAGCGATAGTGATGACAGGCATCATTGACCCCAATCCCCTTGTCCCCCCCGTGGATTGGTTAGACGCTCTGTTTACTACCCCATCCTATACCCTTTGGGCAATTATACTCGGCACAACCATACTTAGCATTATCCTGACAGGCACATCGTTCTATCGCTTTTATAAAGCACGCTTGCCAGAAGTGGCAAATCGCGCCTTATTTTGGGTGATGGCATCTGCCCCAATGGTATTCGCTATTATCTCTGCAAGTGGCGGAAGCGATAATCTTGCCGCATTGAGCATTTTGTTTAGTCTCATCAGTGTTATATCAACATTATATGCCCTTGTGCAACATCGGCTATTTGATATTCGCACCGCCTTACTTAACAGTTTCCGCCTTTTTACAGCATTGGGCATCGGCGCAGTATTAACATTAGGGGCATTATACCTCTCAGCACGGGCAGGCTTAAAAACCGACCCAGAGGGGTTAATGGTCATGGGTGTGATGGCGCTGGTTGTCGCCCTGCTCTACATCCCACTGAGTCAATTAGCGCAATGGGTTATCGAAAAAGTCACTGCTCGCAACCGCCAAGATAACGCCCAAATCACCCGTGAATATAGCCAATTGGTAGCAGAGATGGTAGAACTTGAATCGCTCATCCCGTCTACCACCACCACATTGATGGAACTTCTCCGTGTGCGCGGATGTTGCCTCATTCTTCTGAGCAACACATCTATAGATGCCATTGATTTGCTGGTACGCCAGCACAATAGCCCTAATGACCGTAAAACAGGCAAAATATCGCTCAATAGCCCACTTTATCTGATATTGGCAAAAGACCGCCAACCTATCACCCAATTCGACATCGAATTCGCCTCAGAATATCGCAATATTCCTGCCTATGAACGCCAATTTTTCCGCGAAATTCAGATGAGTGCTTATGCGCCCGTCACCCTAGACCAAACCCTCATCGGCATTTTGGGCTTTGGACCAAAAATCAACGATACCGCCTTCATGCCATCCGACTTGGTATTGCTCTCTACGCTCGCCCAACAAACAGGCATCGCCCTCCGCAATGCCCGCTTGGTAGAAGATTTGCAACATCTGAATAAAAGTATGCGCTCGCTCAATAACACCCTCAAAAATACGAATGAGCAGTTGGGGCGTATGGATGCGGTAAAAACCGATTTCGTCACGATTGCCAGCCATGAATTACGCACCCCTCTGGCACAAATTCGCGGCTACACCGATATTATTGACGCGCTCAACGACCAAGGGATGCTCGACCAAGACCAAACTGTCACCCTTGTGGGCAATCTTCGTAAAGCCACAGAACGCATGGAAGAACTCATTTCTGCCATGTTGGATGTGAGTCAACTCGATGTGGATGCGATGGATTTACGATTCACGCAAACATCACCAGAAGCACTCATAAAAATGGCAATAGAACCCCTCACCGATGCCATTAAACAACGTAAACTCACCTTATCGGCTCGCGGATTGCGTGGCTTACCACCGTTCCCCGCCGATTTGCAACGTCTGGTACAAGCCTTCCGCAATGTGATTGTGAACGCCATTAAATTTACGCCCGATAGCGGACGCATTGAGATTATCGCCTCATTGCAACCCGCCACATCGCCTGACGATGTTGACCGTGTGTTGATTCAAATTCGGGATACGGGTGTCGGGATTGATAAGAAAAATCTTGAAATGATTTTTAAGAAATTCTTCCGCGCCTATGACCCCTCGCTCCATTCTACAGGAGCATATAAATTTTTGGGCGCAGGACCCGGCTTAGGCTTAACGATTGCACGCGGTGTCATTGAGGGTCATGGTGGCAAAATTTGGGCAGAAAGCGAAGCCCATAGCATGGAGACCTTCCCTGGGTCAACATTCAATATTTTACTGCCAGTGACCATCCAAGAAGGCACCAAGCGCGTCTTATCATTTGAAGGTCCTATGGCAGATAAAGCCGTTCAGACATCAGAGCTGACGAAAATAAAAGTTACACAAGTTGAAGAACCTAACGACTAATAAAAAGGGGTATGAGCAATCATGCCCCCAAATTATTCTGCCGATGCAAAAATATCTGGGGTTTGTGTGGGTGCATTTACGCCAATGAGGGTTTTTAGTGCATTGGCAAATGCAAGCGCATCGCCACTTGTAAAATAGGTGTGTGGGGCATCACTTGGCACGAATTGGGCGGGTAATACCCGTTGCACTTGCTTGGCAACGGCGAGTCCGGGGTCTATCAACGCCATCGTATTTTGAGTCACCGATAATATATCATCTGTCAAAAATGGGAAATGGGTGCAAGCCAATACCAATTGGTCTGCGCCTTCTGCCATCAATGGATTGAGATAATCGGCAACAATACGTTTGCCATCATCCGTGCCGAATGTGCCTGCCTCAACCAATTCAACCAGACGGGGTGCAACTTGGGTAATCACCCGCACACCTTGAGCAAACTGCGTTAAGACTTTACGGTATAATTCACCATCAGCAGTGGCTTGTGTGGTCAAAACGCCAATGACACCGCTTTTTGTGGCAATAGACGCAGGTTTAACGGCGGGTTCAATTCCAACAAAGGGGATATGCGGATACGCTTCACGCAAGGGATATAAAGCCGCCGCGCTACCCGCATGACACGCCAGCACAATCACTTCGGCACCTTGTTCAATTAAAAATTCAACGACTTGGTGTACAAACCCATAAATTTGGGCATGTGGTCGTGGACCATAGGGGACATGCTTTTGGTCTGCGAAATACACGGTGGGAATGTTGGGGAGCAATCGGTGAATTTCTCGCAATACCGATAGCCCCCCAACTCCTGAATCAAATACGCCTATTTTACCGTTCATCGCCCATTCGCTAGATATTTTTCACGAGCCGCATCCACAAATGCCTTGAATAAATCGCGCATTTGCGCCATATTCTGCAAATCTTCTGGATGCCATTGGACTGTGAGTGCAAACCGCTTATCGGGCATCTCTGAGGCTTCGATAATGCCATCTGGTGCATGGGCAGTAACCTGTACATTCGGCGCGGCATTCATTACCGCCTGATGATGAAGGCTATTGACCGTGATGTGGTCGGTTTTGAGGATTTGTGCCAATTTGCTATTCGGCGCAATTTTAATATCGTGCAACAAGGTGCTACGTGGCATCCCCATCTCAATATCATGAGCATAGGTGGTTTGTGTTTCTGAGGGAATATCTTGGAGCAATTTCCCCCCAAATGCCACATTAAACACCTGATGTCCCCGACAAATGCCAAAAATGGGCAAGTCATCTGCGACCGCCCATTGGGCAATTTGAATTTCGGTTGTATCACGCTCACGAATGATAAGCGCCGTTTTTTCATGTTGCTCCGCCCCATAAAATTCTGGGGCGACATCGCCACCGCCGGGCAATAACACACCATCCACCCGTTCATAAATCGCACGGAGGATGTGTGGGTCTAAATCGCACGGAATGACCACAGGCAAGCCACCCGCCTCTACAATTGCTTTGGCGTTTGGCTCGTATGCGGAAATGTATCGGTTATTATTGCGCTCAATAATTGACCCAGTAATGCCAATCAGTGGTTGCATGGGCAATTAGTCTCTGCGTTCCTTCAAGCGGGCGGCTTTACCACGCAAATCGCGCAGATAGTACAGTTGGGCGCGGCGTACTTTTGCACGGCGCAAAATTTCAATTTTTTCTACACGAGGGCTATGGAGCAAGAAGGTACGTTCTACCCCTACCCCATGGCTGGCAATACGGCGCACGGTAAAATTGGCATCATTGCCGGTACCTTTGCGTTGACGAATGACCAAGCCTTGAAAAATTTGAACACGTTCTTTTCCGCCTTCAATAATGCGGACATGGACTTTGACTGTATCGCCAGTGGCAACTTGTGGATGACCACGATTTTCCATAGCGAGTGATTGCAATAACTCGTTCACGATGATTTATCCCTTCAATCAAAAAAATACGCCCTCAAGTGGCGTATGAGTTATCTCTTAATTTAGCGAACATTCATTATAACAACCCCTCACCACATTCTCAAGGGTGTTACTACACACCAAGCCGACGAGCCACCCGCAATAACGCGGTAATGGATTTGGCATCATCAATTTCGCCAATATCAATCCGCCGTAGGGCTTCTGCCATGCTCATTTTTTCCAGTTCAATAAATTCATCCCCATCCATCTGCAAGCGCGATTCGATTAAATCGGTGGCGAGAAAAAGATGAATATATTCGGTGGTATAACCGGGTGCCACAAAAATTCCCCCTAATGGCTCTAAATTTTGCGGTTTATAACCCGTTTCCTCTTGTAATTCGCGTTCTGCACACACCAACGGGGGTTCATTCGGTTCAAGCGTCCCTGCTGGAATTTCGAGCATAATTTTATTGGCGGCTAACCGAAATTGGCGCACCAGCAAGACTTGTTTTTGCTCATCCAGCGCCACAATTGCGACTGCCCCCGGATGAGTGATAATTTCCCGTTGGCTGATTTCACCATTGGGCAATTCCACACTCAGCAAATCTAATTTGACCACCCGCCCACTATAAATGGGCTGGCGGTCTGTCACACGTTCTGCGAGGGGTTTAGAATGGCTCATGGAATGATTAACTCTTGGTTGATATAAATCAGGTTGATGTTGCTAATGCCATTCCGCGCCGCAATGCTATTCACAGGAATACCGTATTGGAGTGAAATTTCAAATAATGTCTCGCCTTGTTGGACAATATGGGTAACACCACCCGCACTTGCCGCAGGTGTGGTCAGAGAATTGGGTTGTGAGATATTTGGCGCTGTCGTTGGGAATGATGTCGGATTCGGTCTTACACCAGTTGTCCCACATCCGGGGATGGTCAATTTTTGACCTACGAGGATGAGATTGATATTGGTGATGCCACTAACACGCGCAATATCGGTCACATTCACGCCATATTTCAGCGACAGGCGGAATAAATTTTCACCCTGAACCACTTCATGGACACAATCTGTCCCAGAAACGAAGGCAGTCGGCGGTGGTGTAAAAGTGGGAATCGTTTGTTGTGGTTGTTGAACACTCGGCGTAAAGGTCGGCAGTGGTTGCACAAAGGCTTGTGCAGTGAGTGTTTGCGCCACGGCGGTATAAGTCGGTTCTAAGATGATTTGGGTCGCACGGGCATAAAGCGGGTCTAATGTTGGTGTTGCCCCACCATCCAATTGTCCTTGTTGTGGCACAACTTCTGCCACCGCAATTGTGGATACAGACACAGCTTGTTGTGATGTATCTTGTGGCGCAGAAACCCCATTAATTGCCGAAATATCGTTATTTTGGGCATCTTGATTGCCCGCTACCGATTGTGCCACCACAGGGTTAGAAACAATATCTTCAGACGATGGCACAGATTGAGACAGCGTTGCCGATGGTGACGGAAAAATCGCCACGCTATCATCCACATCATTGGTCTCACGCAGACAGCCGGTCATGATAAGGGCAAGTACGCCCAATAGCATCAAAAGTTTGGTTGATTTTGCCATCGTTATTTCTCCTAGCAAGATGACAGCTTGAATACTTTAATTATAGCGAACTTATGCCAAAACCACACCTGTTATTCATCATCTGCTGGAATTTGCCTCATATACCGTTACATCATCTAGTATATCTGCCCTATAGCTATTTTATGGATGCCGTAGCCAAGCCGTTGGGTTATCGGCAGACACCAAAACCAGCCCTATTACAACCTGTCTATTGTCGTCTCAGCCAATCTACGTTACATTAGGCGCATGTATCCAAGACAACCAAATCAGCAAAAATTATGATTGAAAATATTCAATGGCTAGGGCATGGTAGTTTCGTCATTCAAAGTGACCCACTCATCTATATCAATCCGTGGCGCATCACGCGCAAGGTTTTTCATCCCGATGTCATCCTCATTGGGCATGAGCATCACCAACATTTTTCTGTCCCAGATATCGAAAAATTGCGCGGAGAAGAGACCAAAATCATCGGCAATCCGTCCATCATAGACCAATTGCCAGAGGCACTCCTCTTACGTCAATGGAATAGCATGAGCATCGGCAAAGCCAGCATCAAAGCCGTCCCCGCTTATTCTCCAAATAGTCCCCAACATCCCCAAGAGGCGGGCGGATTAGGCTTTATCATCTCGCTCAATTTTTATGATATTTATTATGCAGGCGATACCCAAAAAATCCCAGAAATGAGTCGGATTCAGCCCGACATCGCCATTTTGCCCATAGATGGAAATGGCACACTCACCGTAGAAGAAGCGGCAGAGGTCGTCCATGCCATGCGCCCCCGTTGGGTATTTCCCTCTAATTGGGGTTATCCTGCCGATGGCGCAACCCTCATGGATGCCCAACGCTTTAAGCGACTCGTTGGCGATTCTGCCATCGTGATTATTCCCGAACAAGCCCGTTAGGAGAAAAAAATGCGTTTTGTAACCCGTTTTAGTGTTATTGTGATTGTATTGTTATCCCTAAGTATCTCTGTATTGGCACAACGCCCAGATGCCCCACCATACGCCGTGCGCGGGGAATATGCCGTTGGCACACGCGATTTTACGATAGAAGATGAAACCCGACCATTGACCGTCACCATGTGGTATCCCGCCCAAAACCCCGATAATTTGCCACAAGAGACCGATTATCGTCTGGGAATATTACGCTATGCTGGGCGTGCCTTGCGGGATGCGCTTCCACTTGCCGATGGTGCGCCCTACCCCGTTGTGATTTTTTCGCATGGGAGCAGTGGCTATCGCTTTCAAAGCACCTTTTTAACCGAGCATCTCGCTAGTTATGGCTTCATCGTCATATCGGCTGACCACCCCACCAATACGGTTGTGGATGCGCTCAATCAAGAGACCTTCGTCCAAAATATTCCTGCGAATTTTGCTTATCGCCCACAAGATATTATCCGTCAAATTGATTTCGCAGATTCCCTCAATGCCGATAGTGATTTTTCAGGCTTGCTGGATATGAATAATCTTGCCGTCATGGGTCATTCTTTTGGTGGCTATACAGCACTCGTAGCGGGTGGCGCACAGCTCAATTTTGGCAAATTGGCAAGTATCTGCTCAGACCTAACCAGAAATGAAGATTTACTCCGTACTGCTTGTTTTATTGGTGATTATGAGGCACAAATCGCAGAATTATGGGGGTATGCTAACCCGCCTATAGGTGCATGGGATAAGCTCACAGACCCGCGTATTAAGGCAGTGGTGGCACTCGCCCCATGGAATGCCCCCATTATCAGCATAGACCCCTCAACGCCCTATCCCCCCACCCTGATTATCGTGGGCAGTGCCGATAGTGTCACCCCACCACAACGCGATGCTTCGCAATTTTATGCGATGCTCCCATCCGAGACGACCACTTATGTCGAATTTGCCAACGCTGACCACTATATTTTTGTGGATACATGCAATGACCAAGCGATTCAATTCGGATTTTTCGATAGTTGCTCTGATGATGTGTGGGATATGGGACGTGTGCATGACCTTACCAATCACTTTGTCACCACCTTTTTGTTAGATGAACTCAAAGGCGATACCGATGCCCAATCTGCCCGCTTAGAAGATGATTTTCAAGGTGTAACAATTTTGATGCCACAATCAGAACCCACTGTAGCATCATTATCTATCGTTTCTACTGCCCCACACGCCCCTGATGCCTATACACAAGGATTGGTCTATGCCGATGGGGTATTTTATGAGAGTACGGGCTTAAATGGGGGTTCATCGCTACGCAAAGTAAACCCCCAAACAGGCGAAGTTCTGATGCAGGTGAATTTATCATCAGATTATTTTGCAGAGGGGTTGGCGCTGGTGGATAATCGGCTCATCCAAATCACATGGCGCAGTAACATCGCCTTTGTCTATGATAAAGACACCTTTGAGCAAATTGACACCTATGCTTATGAGGGTGAGGGATGGGGACTATGCTATGATGGCGAATATATCTATATGAGCGATGGCTCAAATATTATCACCAAACGCGACCCACAAACCTTTGAGGCAATCAGTCAAATTTCAGTGTTCTTAAATCGTGAAGAGGTAGACAACCTTAATGAATTAGAATGTCCAGTAGGTGAAGATTTCATCATGGCAAATGTTTGGCAAACCCAATATTTGGTGATGATTGATAAAACCACAGGCGATATTAAAACCGTTTTGGATGGGTCAGCCCTAATTAATTATTTTGGGAGCAATTTTAGCAATAGTGACGCGGTACTCAATGGGAGCGCCTATGACCCGCTCACCGATACATGGTATATGACCGGAAAATTGTGGGATACGATGTTTATCGTGGAGTGGTAATATATGGTGAAACTGTAAGGGCGCAACCTGTTGCGCCCTTACTCATTATGGGAATTTTTGCACAAAAATTACGCGGCGGGGGTTAATGAGCCATCAGATGACCAATTGAGCTTGTCGCCATTGGCATTATAGATATGGGGTGGAATTTTTCCGTTGATGACATCAGCATCAATTTCCACACGCCTAATATCGGTTTTCCCCGGAATCTCAAACATCACATCGAGTAACACTTTTTCGATGATAGAGCGCAAACCACGCGCCCCTGTTTCCCGTTTGAGCGTGAGGTCTGCCGCCGCGCCTAATGCCGATTCAAGGAATACCAAGTCCACGTTATCTAGTGATAACAGGTGCTTATATTGCTTGACCAGTGCATTTTTGGGCTGGGTCAAAATTTTCATCAGGGCTTCGCGGTCTAATGAGTCAATGCTGACCAATACAGGCAAGCGCCCGACCAATTCTGGAATGACCCCAAATTGCATGAGGTCTTCTGGGGTAACTTTGCGGAGCAATGCCGATAAATCTTCTTTGGTGCGTTCAGATGTCGCGCCAAAACCCATCGCCGTAGCCGATCCTAACCGCTTGCGGATATGGTCATCAATTCCGTCAAATGTCCCGCCACAAATAAATAAGATGTTGCGGGTATCAATTTGCAAAAATTCTTGATGAGGGTGCTTGCGTCCGCCTTGTGGTGGGACATTTGCCAATGTACCTTCGACAATTTTCAACAAGGCTTGTTGAACCCCCTCACCCGACACATCACGGGTAATAGAGGGGTTATCGTTGGTCTTACGGGCAATTTTATCTATTTCATCAATGTAGATAATACCCTTTTCGGCGCGGGCAATATCACCATCGGCGGCTTGAATGAGGCGTAGCAAGATATTTTCGACATCTTCGCCCACATAACCCGCTTCGGTGAGTGCGGTGGCATCCGCAATGCAGAATGGCACATCCAAAATACGTGCAAGGGTTTGGGCGAGGAGTGTTTTACCACTCCCCGTCGGACCAAGCATCAGGATATTGCTTTTATCCAATTCAATGCCATCGGCACTTTTTTCGTTTTGAATCCGTTTATAGTGGTTATAGACCGCCACACTCAATACCCGTTTGGCGTGCAATTGACCCACGACGTATTCATCTAAGTGCGCCATAATCTCACGGGGAGAGAGTAGATTGCTCACCCGAAATGTATCGGTGCGTTGTGTAAAGGTATGTTCCTCTTCCATCAACAAGTTATAGCAGAGTTCCACACAATAATTACAAATGAACACACCATCTGGTCCTGCAATGAGGCGCTCGACATCTTCATGGTCGCGCCCACAAAATGAGCAGCGATGGTCATTGGATTGTAGACCCACGTTAGTTTCCTTTTGCTTTATCCAATTCTAAAACAGCATCAATGAGACCGTATTCTACCGCTTGGTAGGCATTGTAATAAACATCACGGTCGGTATCACGTTCAATCACCTCAAATGGCTTGCCTGTGTGTTTGACGAACACATTATTGAGCAATTGCTTGAGGCGAATAATTTCGTTGGCTTGAATGACAATATCAGAGGCTTGACCTTGTGTACCACCCAAAGGTTGGTGCATGTGGATGGTGGCATTGGGCAATGCGTAACGTTTGCCTTTTGCGCCCGCCGCCAATAACACCGTACCAAAACTGGCAGTGATGCCAATCGCGGTGGTACTCACAGGGGGGTTAATGGCTTGCATGGTATCATAAATCGCCAAGCCAGAATAAATCACCCCACCGGGGGAATTGATATACATTTGAATCGGTTTTTCGGCATCTTCTTGGTCAAGAAATAACAATTGTGCCACAATGAGGTTGGCTACTTGGTCATTGACACCCATCCCCATAAATACAATCCGATTTTTGAGCAAGAGGGAATAAATATCATAGGCACGTTCACCTCTGCTACTTTGTTCGATGACCATTGGAATCACATTATGAAAGTTCATCATCTTCGGCGAATTGCCACATGGCAATATCACCTATCTCCTTTCGTTTAGCATTTCAGACACGCATAAACAAACAAACCTTACTGTGTTGTCTGGGATTACGAATTTTCTGATTCAGAATCTTCGTCCGTCGTAGAAAGTTCTGCTGGATTTTCGATAGTATTCAAATCTGGCACAGTATTCCCTGTGGCAATATCGAAAATACGGTCATATACACGTTCTTGAAGAACTTCGTTTAACACAGAAATGCGCGTTGATTCGTTATCAAATAATTGGCGAATTTCGTTATTATCGCCAAAGGGTTTGAGCATCTCGTCAATATGAGCCTGAACATCGGCTGGTGAGGCGGTGATTTTTTCTTGAATAACCATCTCACGCAATACCAACATTTTTTTCAAATCTTCAACGGCTGGTTCACGATATTGCGCTTTGAGGTCGTCCATAGACATATTCATGACGCGCAAATACATGTCCAAACCGATACCCTGCTGTTGCAAGCGATTGGTTAGTGAATTAATCATTTCTTCGATGTGGTCATCTAGCATGGCTTCTGGAAAAGTGATTTCGGCTGTTTTTGCCAAATCTTCAATGACCAACCCAACATAGGCTTGTTTTGATTGGCGGGTGAGTTGTTTTTCCAAGCTATCACGCATTTTAGCTTTTAATTCATCTAACGTAGAAAGTTCACCTTCTGGGTCTTCTTTGCTCACTTTTTGGGCAAATTCATCATTCAATTCGGGCAAGGTGACAGTTTCGACCTTTTCGATATGAACATTGAATTGAATGGTACGCCCCGCGATTTCGGTATATTCGGGGTCGTCCTCTGGCACAGTAAGTTCAAAGTCCAGTTCATCACCCACATTTGCGCCAACGAGTTTTTCTGCAAAACCGGGCAAAATAGGGGCATTTTCTGGGGTCAGGGTGAGTGCTGCGCCATGTTCATGAGCAAATTGAGCGCCTTTTGGTGGGCGTGAATCTTCGACATCTTCTTCGGTTTCTGTTGCTTCTGCTTTTTCCTCAAGAGGCTTTGGGTCATCTGCAAAAGTGCTATGAAGGTCAACCGTCACCCGATTTCCCAATGCCACAGGCTCGGTGCTTTCTTCGGCGACAGCTTCATCTTCTTGCAACCGTTTGAGGGAACGGTCAACCATTTCATCAGTGACTTCTGGGGCGGTATAGTCACGGCGCACAGCGCGGTAATCGCCTAGTTTCACATCGGGTTGCAAGGGAACGGTATAAACAAATACAGGTTTTTCTTCGAGCTTAAAGTCCTCAAATGACCCTGGTCCATAGGGTTCTAATTCAGAACTCGCTAAAAGTGCCTCTTTATAGATGTCTTGACTCAGATTTTCTACAGCTTGATTAAGGATTTCTCCTTCTAAACCATTTTTGATGAGGATATGATAGGGAACTTTGCCTTTACGAAAACCGGGGATGCGTATTTGGTTCGCAACCTTGCGGGCGGCTTTTTGCTTGGCTTCGTCCAATCTTTCCTGCTCAATGGTAACAGTAAGACGGGCTATTTGATTTTCGAGATGTTCTGTTTGGATATTCAACGCATATTCCTTTGTTTACGTTATGGCTATTGTAGCATTAATAAGGTGTTGTGGATATAAAACTTGTATCAGAAAATAGAGGCGCTCGGTGAGCGCCCCCATTAAGATAAAGTGGGGAAGGAGGGACTCGAACCCTCACCTCGTAAGAGACATGATCCTAAGTCATGCGCGTCTGCCAGTTCCGCCACTCCCCCATGAGTAATTACGAACTGTGGGTGAATTATAAGCAAAATGTTAACCAATTTCAATGCGCGATATGTCTTTTAAGTCCATATCTGCCACCCGATTCAACACACTGGTAATGAGTAACTGGGCAAATTTGAATAATGTCTGCAATTGAGCGATACGATTCAGATATAATTCGGCTCGTTCTTTATCGGCTTCATCCATTTTTGGCAACACACCAGACAACAATTGAATGTTATCATCCATCACGTGTAAAGCACGGTCAACGTCTCGCATTTCGCGCCCACTGAGGATATTGGTGATAATTTGAATAAAATCGGTGCTGGCTTCATAATATTTACGTCGCCCACTTTTGCCACGTAACCAAACCTGACGTACCATCCCCATGTGTTCTAATGTCCGCATATTCATGCTCACATTGGCTTTAGAAATAGTGAGGCGTTCCATGAGGTCATCAAGCGAGAGTGGCTCTGGACTAAGAAGTAATGCGGCATAAATTTGTCCCATGACCTTGCTAAATCCAAAATAATCCGCTAATTGCCCAAGTCCATCCAGCATACTATCATGCACCACAGCCAATTCTGGATGTGTTTGTGCGCCATTTTTTTCTGACATTCACGCCTCTTTACATCAGTACCCTTAAGAACCAACTTCAATAAATGCCACCACGATTTGCTCAAATAGCTTTGGGGCTTTGCTCAACAACACTTGACGCGCTTTTTCTGCATCATCAAATTTTGGGAAAGACCGCCCCTGATGGCTCCATAAAATAACAAAATCATCGCGTATCCGCACATAAAATTCGTCTTGCAAACCAATCTCAACGAGAGATTGAACAATTTTTTGAACATGCGAACTATCGAATAGCGTATTGAGATAATAAGACCGTTTGCGCTCGCGCTCCCATGCCGATAAAGAAGATTCCTTATATTGGTCGGGCAACGCATTCAAATGCACATGGTCACGGTCAAATCCTTTAACCAGCCCTGCTGTCATCAATTGCTTGAGTTCAAAATCGGTAATCGGAGCGCCAAAATCACTTTTTTCAAAAGCACGATATTGACCACTCACCAATTCTTGTACGAGTGTATCACTCCAACGCACCACAAATGCGCCATCACTCAAGATAAACACCCGTGAGCGCAATACAAACGATTCATCTGGAAATTCAAGTGGTAGGGTATCATCATCCATAAGTAGCTATTCTATCACTCCATTATAGTTTGAACAACCGACTTATCGTAGGCATAAAGTCAGTTAAGATAGCTTACAATTTGATATACTGTAATTATAGAGGCAAAATAGTGCTGGTGTGACACCTTACACACCAAAGAAAGGTCAAAATCATGAGACGCTTAATCATATTAGGCGCGTTATTGCTTTCAATCTCCCTAATTGGGATTGGAGCAAAACCCGTGCAAGCCCAAACAACGGTTTGGACATCAGAATTTTTCAATAATATCTATCTATTGGGTTCGCCTGTTTATACCAGACAAGACACCCAACTCTCATTTAATTGGGGCGTTGGCTCGCCCTATTTCGCCGTGCCAACCGATTACTTCTCTGCCCGTTTTTCTGGCGATGTCTATTTCTTCGCAGGCACATATCGTTTTACGATGATTACCGATGACGGTGGACGGGTATTCGTCAATGGGATTCAGGTTATCAACACCTTTGATAATCTGCGTCCCAATCAAGTCATCACGGGCGACTTTAATTTCCCCATCAACGGCTATTATCGCATCGTATCCGAATATATTGAACTCACAGGTTCGGCATCATTTGCCTTGTCATGGCAAACAGCAGGTGGTGTCCCTACCCCCACCCCACCACCAACAGGAAGCATTACAGGTGTATGGACAGGGACATACTATAACACATCCAATTTTACAGGCTCGACAGTCGCAACTGTTACGGATAGTAGCATCACCAAAAATTGGGGGACAAATGCTCCCCTTGCTGGCGTAAATGCCGATAATTTCTCGGTACGATGGACAAGCACCCAATACCTACCCGCAGGCAGTTATCGGATAGATGTTCACGCCGATGATGGTGTGCGTGTGTATGTAGACAATCAGATGGTCATCAACGAGTTGCATGTCTATTTGGGGCAACGCTATTCCTATAGCTTTACAGTCGCCACAGGGCGCAATTACCCCCTCACAGTAGAGTATCAAGAAGGCACAGGCGGGGCATTTTTGGAATTTTCGTTGACCAGTTCTACAGGCGGTGTCATCGGGGGTGCGCCCACAGCAACCCCCAATATCCCCACCACCAGCCCAACAGGATTGTATGGTGTGGTGAATACATCCCGCCTGAATGTGCGGAATATTCCAAGTGCTACAGGGTCTAGTGTATTGACCCGTGTGAGTGGTGGTGAAGTGTATACCATTTTGGCGTATAGCCCAGATAACAATTGGGCGCAACTTAATGTGAATGGCATTGTTGGATGGGTCAATGTTCGTTATATCAACATCACCAACACCCCTAATGTGACATCACCAACAGGCGTGGTAGCGACTACAAGCGCAACGGTTAATATGCGGATTGGACCCGATTCGTCTTATGGGCGCATCGTAACAATTCCCAATTACACAAAAATTGCTGTTATTGGGCGCAATGCCGCCAATACATGGTGGCAAGTAACCTATAACGGGCAAACAGGCTGGGTCAGCGCCCAATATGCCCCTGTCCCATCGAATAGCAATTTAGGTGCAGTGCCAATAACTGGCTAATTTTTATCAGACAAAGGGTGCAATCTATTTCTTGCACCCTTTGTCTCTTATTCATACCGCAATGCGTCTATTGGGTTCAATTTTGAAGCACGATTCGCAGGATACGCCCCAAAAAATATCCCAATCCCCCCAGAAATTCCCACTACCAATAAAATAGTCGAAAATCGCACCGATACATCCAAATCTGGCACCAATGCCGTCACCAAAAATGCCAATGTGAAAGCAATTGCAATGCCAATGCCCCCACCGATTAGCGATAGGGTCATGGATTCTGTGAGGAATTGCAACAAAATATCGCTATTTTTCGCACCAGTGGCTTTTCGTAATCCAATTTCACGGGTGCGCTCTGTGACGGTTACGAGCATAATATTCATGATGCCAATGCCACCCACGATGAGCGAAATCCCCGCTAATAACGATAAAAATAGGGTGAGCAATGCCGTGATTTGATTGAGGGTATCCAATACGGCGCTTTGTGTGACAATCTGAAAATTATCCTCATCCCGAAAACTGATAGCACGTTCCTCACGCAATGTCTGGCGAATTTGGTCAGCTACCCCTGTCACAGTATCGCTACTACGGGCTTGAATCGCCACAAAATCTACTGGGCGTTCCCCTGTGAGGACGCGCTCACCACTCAGGCGGGTTTGGGCGGTGGTGATAGGTACGAGGATAATATCATCGGCATCGCCTCCCAAAAAAGTCGTGAGTCCCTCACCGCCTTCTGTGGATAACACCCCAATTACCGTAAAACGCACGCCCGCAATGCGGATAGTCTGCCCAATCGGGAATGTATCAGGGAAAAATCGGTCTACCATTTTTTGTCCCAAAATGGCAACACGCGCAATGCCATCTACCTCATTTTGCGTAAAAAATCGCCCGCCAATCACCTCACGGTTAAAAATAGTGGGATATAGCATATCTACTCCTTCAATCCGTGAGGTGTATTCGACCCCATTCGCCACGACAACCCGATTCATATTGTCTTGTGGCATCACATAAAGGGCATCTGGGACACGAAATACATCCGATAGTGCCGCGACCTCATCAAGTGTAATCAATTTGGAATTTGCCGATGTTAGGGGCGCAAATACCACCACCAAATTTGAGCCGATATTCTCAAATCCTGCGATGACAAAGGATTCCAATGCCTGCCCAATGGAGACGAGGACAATCACCGATGTCACCCCAATGGTGATACCGACCATCGTTAGAAATGAGCGTAATTTATTGGCATTGAGCGCACTCAGCGCCACACGAATATTATCAAGTATCAGCATGGGCTATTCAAACCGTAAGGCATCTATTGGTTTCATACGGGCGGCACGACTGGCGGGGTATGCGCCAAAAAATAATCCGACACCCGTGCTTACAATCGTCGCCAATAACACCGCATCGGCGGATAGGCTCAGGGTAATATCATCAATCAACGCCGTACCCAATAATGATGCCAGCCACCCCACCCCAATCCCCAACGCCCCACCAATTAGCGAGAGCATCAGACTTTCGATGAGAAATTGCAATAAAATATCCCCACCGCGTGCGCCAACAGCCTTCCGCAAGCCAATTTCGCGGGTGCGTTCTGTCACCGATACCAACATAATATTCATGATGCCAATGCCACCCACCAACAACGAAATACCTGCTATCATGCTTAAAAATAGCGTGAGCAATACGGTCAAATTCAGCACAAAATCGCGCAATTCGCTTTGGTCATTGATACGATAATCTTGCTCACCATCAAATAAAATGCCGTGTGCCTCATCCATATAAGTGGCTATTTCGGCTTTGGCGAGGTCTGTGGCTTCTTCTGCCACCACTTGGATATAAATCGAAGAAACCTTATAACTGCCATCCCGCGCACGCGCATTTTCTACCATACGGGTTTGGGCGGTGGTGATGGGGATGAGAACCGTGTCGTTTTGCCCACCAAACCCCTCCACCGATTCCATCACGCCGATAACCGTAAAAACGCGCTCATTGATACGGATACTCGCGCCAATAGGGTCTATGGCATCATCACCAAACAGTAATTCCACCATATCCGCGCCCAATACGGCTACTCGTGTATTGTCGTCTAAATCGGCTTGGCTGATAAAATCACCACTGGCTAAATTCCAATTGCGTACTGTGGTCATTTGTGGGACAACCCCATTAGCCGTGATATTTTTACTTCCTGTATCGCCTGCCACCAACGCAAAAAAAGCGTATTGAGGGGCGACATCGCGTATATTGGGGGCAATCAATGGATTTTTGAGGTCATTGGCTTCTTTCATCGTTAGGGGGTCAATGCGCGTGCGTGTGGGGCTACTTGGGCGTTGGGATGCGATAATGAGAGAATTTGACCCAATCGCATTGAATTGCTTCGCCACAAATTCTTCGACACCCCGCCCCAGACTGACCAACCCAATCACCGCCCCTACCCCAATCACAATACCGAGTGTGGTGAGGGCAGAACGGAGTCGGTTGGTCAATAACGCATTGATGGCAATGCGAAATGTTTCAGTAAAACTCATCCGTTATTGCACCACGACAATTTGAATTAATTCTGCGATAAAGGTATTCAACCCATGTGCGTATGAATCGAGATAATCTTGGGTCATATATTGGGCAAAATCGTACAAATCCAATTCATGCAATGCTGTCACATGTGGGCGAAAATCACGCAAACTCAAATGAATAACACCTGTATCATCGGTGATAACACCCCATGCCAATGTTTTTTGTTTATTATCATCTTTAGCCGTGATAAAACGCCGTAATGATGACCCTTTTGCCACCCGTCCCAAATTAGAAAAAACCTCTTCCCCCTTGAGGATTTCATTCAACACATCAAAGCGACTGGGGAGCGAATTGAGCAATTTTTGTAATACAGGCGGGACATGCGCCAACATCTGAATCCCAGCATTGCTAGAACTTTTACCCGATAGCGCAATTTCACGATACCGCGCCAATAATTCACCCAACCCGCCAATAATGCGTAAATAGTGGACACGTTGGTCGTTGAATTGTTGATATGTCGTCATTTTTTCGCGTTGTGATGCCATATAATAGGCGCGGAGCATATCCAATGTGCGTTGATGCGACACATGCAAATCGGTGATAGGATTGCGGAACGTGGTCGGAAAAAGTCGTTCTTTGGGATTATGTCGGCTGGCATCAATGGGCAACAACATAGCAGGATTTTTTCCAGAAAGGGCTTCTAATTGCTCCAATGCCAATTTATAGGCTTGTTTATGACGAGGGTCATGATTGGTCTTGAGTAAATTGAGGATATAATTCATCTGCTCAGATGGTTTGTAATTGAGCGAATGAAATCCCCGATAAATAATCATCAAATCATTGACTGTTACCCGCGCTCCCAACCGTTGTAATAACAATTGGCGTAGACTTTGGATGGTCGAGAGTTTTACCTCATGATTTTCTGCGCCAGTTTCATCTGACATACGCGATTTTTGGGCAAATTTGGCGAATTGGGCGGTCTGTCTGAGGGTGAGTATTTGAATATTCAATTTAGGTGCGAGGACGCTTTGTGGCTTCACCGCGCTAAAATACATACCCCAATTCACCGCCTCGCGGGTCATCATTTCAGAGACTGCCGCGCCCCATGCACCATCAAAGAAAATATGCGATTGGTCAAAAATAAAACTGCTTTGCGTTTTGGTGATGGTCAACGGATGGTCGCCACACCCACGTTTTCCGCGCCGAATCCATGTGAGCGGTTGCACAGAATCGCGCTCATCCCAATTGATGAGGATGGGCGTTCTTTTGAGCAACGCCAATTCTTTTTGAGTAGAGGGGTCAAGTTGCTCATATAACGTCTGATGCAAGGGGCGGGGTGTAACGACAAAAACATCATCCACCATCGGCAACATCGGTTGGGGGGGCATATGTAAAATCGTTTGGGCGGCGGTATGTGCCATCTGTGGGCGCAATAAGACATCCACTGGAATAAGATGATACCGACCATGCCGAATCACGCCAATATAGGCTTCATTAAGGGGATAATGCACCCGTGTTTCGTTATAATTATTCGGTTCTAATGTGGCTAACCACGATAATTGATATTGATACGCAGTTAAATCATGTTCGCTGGCAGTCTTAAAGGCAATTGCGAGTTCGCGTTTTGCCACTTCATCCAAAGAGCGAATATAAGGGACGATAAATTCATCAAATTTTTTTCTGCGATAATGTGGAAAATCTTCATCGGTGATTTTATCACGTCCAAAGGGGCGAATTTTTTCCCACCGTTCATAAATATCGTGCGGTACTCTGCCTTTGCCGACTTCTACCATCAAACGAGTCAATATGCGCTCGCGCCATTCGTTCTCCAAAATATTGGGGAGTAATTTGAGAAATTGCACACTGGTCATCAACCACGCCGCCAATGTGTCCTCTGGGCGCAAATGAGGCATGTGGGTATTAAACCCAATCGTCTCATTGGTGTGACGGGCGCTATCTTCACGCAAGGCAAATTCCAGATAAAATTGCCATGTGCCATCTGGAAAAGCCGCCGTCATATCCTTTCCAGAGAGGCGCAATAATTGTTGATAGCCATGAATCACCGCCGCAGGAGGGACAAATAAGGCGCTATAGACCATGCGCCCAACGGTGGTTTGAATCCCACGAAATAGCAATTGGATGTATTTTTGCGATTCATTTTGACTAATTTCGCGTTTATCCAATTTTGCCAGCGCGTTGAGAATCATACCGGGGACATTGCCAGCCGGTACTGTTTTGGCAATTTCTTCGCTCAATCGCTCAATTTCGGGCAATGGTAGGCGGGAT
Organism: bacterium; assembly: GCA_033763335.1. Taxonomy (GTDB): domain Bacteria; phylum Chloroflexota; class Anaerolineae; order Aggregatilineales; family Phototrophicaceae. Next base: position 8,701 of record JANRKU010000023.1, on the reverse strand, counting down.
AGGTTACGAATTTGCGGGTCAGTGAACACCTGACGCAAACGTGCCACAGTCGCTACAGTGGCATTTTGCAAATCGTTATTAATTTGGTCGTCTGATGGATGTTGTGGTTGTTCGCTCAATTATATTCTTCCTTTTCGCCACCATAATAGACCTCCTGAAAAACACCTTCGAGTTCTTCCGCCTCAGAAGGTCGTTCCGATTCCCCCGCATTTAGGGGATTCGCCACCTTGCGGTCTGCGACTACCTTGCCATCCCGTAACATAATCACACGGTTAGTATGTCGTGCAATCCACGGGTCATGGGTCACAAATACGGTTGTGATACCCTTTTCCCTGTTCATCGTCTGAAAAATCTGCATCACCTCTGACCCACTGCGACTATCCAAATTGCCTGTTGGCTCATCGGCTAAAATCATCGCAGGCTCGGTCACAATGGCGCGTGCAATCGCCACTCGTTGTTGCTGACCACCAGACAATTCGCTCGGCAGATGGTCAAGTCGCTTGCCAAGTCCCACCGCATCTAACGCGGCTTTTGCCCGTTTGGTACGACCAGATGCCCCGCCATACATAAGAGGCAATTCCACCTGTCGCAAGGCAGTGGTGCGTTTGAGCAAATTAAAACTCTGAAATACAAACCCGATTTTTTTATTGCGGATGACAGCCAATTGTTTTTCATCCAATTTGCTCACATCCACACCATCCAAATAATATGCCCCTGTGGTCGGTTGGTCAAGTGCGCCCAAGATATACATCAGCGTACTTTTGCCACTGCCAGAAGGACCCATAATGGAGACAAATTCGCCCTCATAAATTTGCAAATCCACGCCCCGTAGCGCATGGACTTCCACATCACCCATCTGATACATTTTGGTGATTTGGCGAATATCAATCACCGCACGCCTCCCCAGTTCATCACGGGCAATTTCTGGAGAAGCACGACGCTTAAATAATTTTAGCACCATTTTTATTCCCCGCGAGGTAATAACACCACAACATCCCCAACAGATACGCCAGAAGTCACTTGTGTAAATCGGTCATTGCGTGCGCCTATTTCGATGAGTATTTCCTCAAATTGCCCTTGTGCGCGTTCTATCGTCACATAGGCTTGTTGGGTGGCGCGGTCAATACGGATATACCGATTGGGAACGAGTACCACATTGCTCAATTCTTGAGTAGCGATTCGTGCCGTAACACTCATACCGACCTTTATCGGCTCGGTGGTGGGGTCTAAGCGCACCCGTACCACATAGGTTACTAATGTGCCAATTTTAGTCGGGGTGAGCGAGACCCGTTCCACAACACCCGTAATTTGTGCATCTGGCAAGGCATCCAGTGTAAATTCTACCCGTTGCCCCACTTGCACGGTCACAACATCTGTCTCATCTACGGGCAAATCCACCACAAAGTTGCTCACATCCATCAGAATCATGGCAGGAAGTTGATTCGGTGGCAATTCGCCTACGGTGAGGTTATTTTGGGCAACCACCCCATCAAATGGGGCGCGGAGTTGGGTGCGTTTGAGCAATAACTCCGCCTGATTAAATGCGAGGCGGGCGCGTTGTAAATCAATTTCTGCGATTTCAATATCTTCTGGCTTTGCACCATTCACCAAACGGTCTAATGTCTGTTGGGCTTGTATCAATGCCAGTTCAGAGGCACTTAGGGCGCTAGAGTCTAAATTACGACTCTGAGCCGCATTATAATTCGATTCCGCAATTTCTACACTTCCCCCAAGTTGATTGAGTTGCACATCAAATTGTGATGGGTTTACAGATGGCGAAATACCCCCCAGTAAATTGTTGATGTTAGTCACCACCTCATCCAAAATGTCGGGCGGGACATTATCTACAATTTCTGGTGGCAAATTATTGAAGTCTAGGAGGGGTATGGTTGAGGCTGTGAGGGTGGCATCGCGTTGAAGTTGCGCCTGCCATAATTGATTGCCAGCGAGTTCTACTTGCAAACGGGCAATTTCTTCAGCCGTTTGGTTTTGTGATAGGCTAGTGCTATAAGCGGCATTCACAGAGGCTTGTGCCACATCCACCGCCGCTTGTGCAACGGCAATATCTTCCTCACGGACAGGGGATGTCAGTGAATCAAACGCCACCTGTTGCAAATCGAGCGCCACCTGTGCATCAAATAAGGTTGCTTCGTAATCAGTCGTTTCTAGGGTTGCCAAAATATCCCCTGCTGTAACAACCTGCCCTTCTGTGACCAAAATATCACGAATGGGCGCGACCAATTCAAACAGCAATGGTACTTGGCGGATTGGCGTAATGCTCCCCGTGGCGCTCACAGTGACGGTCAAATCGCCAGCATCAATCGTCACCCTATCAACCACAAGGGGTTGGGATTCGGCTTGGGATTCGACTTGATTATTCTGATAAAGCCGAAATCCGCCAATACCAATGGCGATAATGACGAGGATAAAAAGCAAACGGCGCAAGAATTTTTTCATCAGTTTTTCATCTCTATAAAAAATACAAAACGCCCACCTGTAGGCAGATGGGCGCAAAAATAATCATCTTTGCGTAGGAAATTAGTAGCTACCGCAAGTCCCACATCCACCAGCATTGTCGAGTGTGCCAGATTCTTGCTCACCCTTCGCTTTGAATGATTTGCCACAGCCACAACCACCGCCAGAATTGGGGTTATCAATGCGGAAACCGCCACCCATCAGGCTATCTACAAAATCAATGGTTGCGCCATACAAATACCCCAAGCTGGTGGGGTCTACGACCAACCGCACGCCATCTACAGCGACGACGGTATCATTGGCTTCTGGGGCGGGTTCAAATGACATACCATATTGCAATCCAGAGCATCCACCACCTGCCACAAACACTCGTAATAAGTGGGTGGGGATTTGGCGTTGTTCTAGCAAATTGCGGATGGTCATCACTGCGGCGGGGGTAACAATCAACGCGGTTTCATCGGTTGTGCCGATTTGTACTTCATTTTGTTCAATCACTGCCATGAGATTTCCTCAATTCCCTTATACAATCAATTCTCTTTGAAAAGTCTCTCTTTTAGAGATAGTAACACACTCTCAAAAAATGGTCAATAAAAAAGATAACCATCATAAAAATTAAGTATCATATGTCACATGGGGGATAAAATAAGCACAGCTATTATCGCCATTCGATACTCGTGTCATCACACGCGGAACAACACCCAACATCGAAGCAATCAGGCGCATATCCATGGTACACAAGGCATCAGTGGTATGAGATAGTTGATGATAGGGACAATTGGTTGTCCGTAATATAAATCCATCACTATCGTGTGCGGCTTCCCAATAGGCTTGATACCCATGCTGATTCAAATATTCCACCGCAGATTGAAGCCGTTCAGACATGGTTAACCCCTGAACATTGGCAGAAAGCGCCATATTTTCTGCAACACCTTCCAAAATCACATTGACCTGTTTAGGGGGCAATTGGGTTTGAAGTTGCTCCAATAATAATGCCGCCAAACTTTGATAATTATTTGGGAAAAAGCGTAGCGCATTGGCAGTGAGCGTATAAATATGTTGTGGTCTACCGGGTGACTTTTTATGACGACGTTGGCTAATATTGATAAGATTATCGGCTTGTAACAAGCCAAGGTGATGCCGTACTGTCACAGGGGTAATATCATCATCACGCCGTTTTTTAAGGATACTCACAATTTCATCTACTGTGGCATCACCGATTTCATGCAGAATTTCTAAAATGAGTTGTCTGGTCTCTTGCATATACACATCACATTCAATTTCAAATTTCGTCCATTATAACATCATTCTCACAAAAGTGTGGGCATATCGGCAATTGTCATCACAAAATTCCCCTGTACAATTGCGCGTGGTGCATTTATTTATGCAATTCTAAGGAGAAAAATTCTCTTGAGCCTCACGGTTGCTTTTCAAGGTGTTCATGGTGCATATTCTGAACAAGCCGTCCGTCAGCATTTTGGGGACGATGTCATCACGAAACCATACCCCAATTTTAGCGAATTATTAGATGCTATCGCCAATCGTCAAGTAGATTTTAGCGTGTTGCCCGTAGAAAATGCGTTAGCTGGCGCGGTGAATCAGGCATACGAATTGCTTTTAGACCATGATTTGCGGATTCAGGCAGAAATTATTCTGCATGTTCATCATGCCCTACTCGCCCCAAAAGGCACAACATTTGAGCAAATTCAGATGGTGCGCTCACATCCACAGGCACTCGCTCAATGCGATACCTATTTGCGTCGCCATAAGCTAAAAGCCAACCCCGATTATGATACCGCAGGGGCGGCAAAGAATTTATCAGAAAACCCAGTCCCCAACACCGCCGCTATCGCCAGCTTACTCGCAGGGCAACTCTATGGGTTAGATGTATTAGACTCTGATATTGAAGATGTCACCTTCAATTTTACGCGCTTTTTTGTACTCGGTCATGATGACCCCCCACGCGGTGAATATAACAAAACCTCTATCGTCTTTGCGGTTCGCAATCGTCCCGCCGCCCTTTATGAATGTCTGGGAGAATTTGCCGAGCGCGGCTTAAACCTCACCAAATTAGAATCTCGTCCTCGCAAAAATCGCCCTTGGGAACCCATCTTCTACCTCGATTTTGAGGGACATTGGCAAGATACACCGTGCCAAGAGGTATTGGCACGGTTGTTACAACGAACATCCTTCATTAAAATGTTAGGGTCGTATCCAGCCGTTGTTACCAAATCAGTGGGCATATAATAAAGGGAAAAATCCATGAAAAAATTGAATGTCGCCATTTTAGGCGCAACGGGCGCTGTTGGTCAGCGTTTTATTCAACTGCTCGAAAATCACCCATGGTTTGAGGTGACAGAACTCATCGGTTCTGAACGGAGCGCGGGCAAAAAATATAGCGAAGCCGCCAATTGGGTACTCGATGGCACACCTCCGCCCAACGTGCGTGATATAAAAGTCAAAGGGCTATTCGATGCCATAGATGCGCCATTGGTCTTTTCTGCATTACCAAAAGAACCCGCCGTAGAGCGCGAACCAGACCTCGCCCAAGCAGGTCATATCGTCTGTACCAATGCTTCTGCTCATCGCATGGCAGATGATGTGCCATTATTACTCCCAGAAATCAATGCCGACCATATCGGTCTTATCCCCATTCAGCGCGAAAATCGGCATTGGGGAACAGGTGCATTGGTCGCAAATTCCAATTGCACCGTAATGCCTGTTGTGATGGCACTCAAACCCCTCATGCCATTTGGGATTAAACACGTCCACATGGTCAGCCAACAAGCCATCAGTGGCGCGGGACATCCGGGTGTTTCTTCGCTAGATATTATGGATAATGTCATCCCCTATATCGGCGGAGAAGAAGAAAAAACCGAGAATGAATCACGTAAAATGTTAGGCGGATTCAACGGCACGGGCATTGCCAATGCCGAATTTCTCGCCAGCGCAACCTGTACCCGTGTCCCTGTCATTGATGGTCACATGGTATCCATTTCAGTTGGGTTTGAGAGCAAAGTCACTTTAGAAGATATTATTGCCACATGGGAAGGTTTTATTGCACCCAATCCTGTGCCATCATTGCCAAGCGCCCCCAAAAGCATGGTCGCTTATTTGCCACAAAATGACCGCCCACAAACCCGCCGTGACCGCATGGCAGGCAATGGCATGACCACATCCGTGGGACGCTTGCGCGAATGTCCCATTTTGGGCTATAAATTTGTTGCCCTCTCACATAATACCATTCGTGGCGCGGCGGGATGTAGCATCTTGAACGCGGAATTATTGTCTGTAGAGGGCTATTTTGATAATTTTCGCCCTGTAGACTAGCACCTTTCGTCTAGTAAACTAACGGTTATTCCATTAGCCGTAGCTTTTATCAACCCAATGGGTTGTTTTATCGTAGTAAAAGTAACTATTTTAGGAGATACCATGAGAATTTTTATCACAGGGATTGACGGATATTTGGGCTGGACATTGGCACAATATCTTGTGGCGCGTGGACATACCGTAGCTGGTGCAGATACTATGTTCCGTCGCCAATGGGTCGAAGAATTGAATAGCCAAAGCGCCATCCCCATCTTTAGCCGTGAAGAACGGATTGCCGCCTTCAAAGAACGGTATGGCGTAGATTTGGATTTCCGCGAAGGCGATTTTATGGATTATGAATTCACCAAAAATTTCTTTGCCGAATTCAAACCTGATACTATCGTGCATTTGGGACAAGTCCCCTCTGCTCCCTATTCGATGATTGACCGTGACCACACCGTTTTTACCCAACAAAATAACGTCATCGGCAATTTGAACATCCTTTGGGCGATGAAAGAAGTTTGTCCAGAGGCTCACTTGGTCAAATTGGGGACAATGGGTGAATATGGCACACCCAATGTTGATATTCCAGAAGGCTTCTTTGAAGTGGAATTTAGAGGGCGTAAAGATGTCCTCCCCTTCCCACGTCAAGCCGCCAGTTTCTATCATTGGAGCAAGGTTCACGATTCCAATAACACCATGTATGCGTGCAAGATTTGGGGCTTACGCGCCACTGACATCATGCAGGGCGTGGTATTTGGCACTCGTATTGATGAAATGGGCGAAAATCCAGACCCCCGCCTGCGTACCCGCCTCGACTTTGATGAATGTTTTGGGACAGCTATTAACCGTTTTTGTTGCCAAACCGTCATTGGGCATCCATTGACCTTGTTCGGTGCAGGCAAACAAAAGCGCGGCTTCTTGCCCCTACGTGATTCCATGCAATGCCTCACCATTGCCTGTGAAAATCCACCCAAACACGGCGAATATCGCGTATTTAATCAATTTGAAGAAACCTATAATATCTTCCAATTGGCAGATATGGTCGCAGAAGTCGGTGATGAATTGGGTATCCCTGTCGAAATCGCAGAATACGACAATCCCCGCTACGAAGCGGCAGAACACTATTTTAATCCAGACCGCAATCACCTCATCAACTTGGGATACAAACCCTCGCATGATGTGAAAGCTGAAGTACGTATTATGATTAAAGACCTGATGGAACACAAAGACCGCATCGAAGCCAAAAAGGATGTACTCGTGCCAAGCATCCGTTGGGAAGGTGTGCGCCGTCGTTCTAATGTGATTGCCAAACGTCAAAAAGAACAAGCATAATTGGATATAGCATCACATCGTCAATAAATGTATCCTCTAAGGGCGCACGATGGTGCGCCCTTATCATGCAATTTATGATTATCCATCATCAAATCAAAAGGATGAACGATGATTCAATTTCGTAAATGGAAAGACGTTTCATCAGAAGACCGTGCCAAAGTCATGCGCCGTGCCGAGCAAGACATCAACGAACTCATCCCCACCGCGCAAGAAGTGATAGACCGTGTTCGCAAAGATGGCGATGCAGGTGTCGTGCATTATGCCCGTAAATTCGATGCACGTGAATTCACTGCCGATATGCTCAAAGCTACCTCCGAAGATTTTGCCAATGCTCGCGCCCAAATTAGCGCGGAGGTGATTTTTGCCATTCAACAAGCACACGCCAATATCAAAAAATTTCACGAAGAGCAAATGCCAGAAGCCATGTGGTTCACCGAAATTCAACCGGGCATCATGGCAGGCGAAAAAATTACCCCCATCACCAGTGTGGCATTATATGTCCCACGCGGAAAAGGGGCATTTCCCTCAGTCATGCTCATGCTCGCCACCCCTGCTAAAGTGGCGGGCGTAGAAAAAGTAATTGTCGTCACCCCACCCACCCCCGATGGCAAAGCGGATGCCGCGTCATTGGTCGCCGCCGAAATTTGTGGCGTGGATGAGGTGTATGTGGTCGGTGGGATGCAAGCCATCGCCGCCGTTGCTTATGGCACACAATCTATCCCCAAAGTAGATAAAGTGATTGGACCCGGTAGCAGTTATGTATCTGCCGCCAAACGCCTGTTATATGGCGTGATTGATGTCGGGTTGCCCGCAGGTCCTAGTGAATCTATCATTTTATGTGATGAATTTGCAGACCCACGCCTCGCCGCATTGGATTTGCTCGTAGAAGCCGAACATGGCGCAGAATCTGCCGCCACATTGGTCACACATAGCGAAAAATTGGCACAAGAGGCACTCGCCATTTTGCCAGAATATATCGCCCAAATCCCAGATTGGCGACGCAAATTCATCGAAAATGTGTTGGCAAATTATGGCGGGATTATTGTCACCGATAGCCTCGAAGAATCTATCCAATTTGTGAATGATTATGCCCCAGAGCATCTTGAGGTATTGGTACAAGAGCCATTTATCGCGCTGAATAAAATCCGCAACGCGGGAGAAATTCTGCTCGGACACATGACCCCCATCCCCGTTGCCAATTATTGCTTGGGATTGAATGCCATTTTGCCCACAGGCGGTTTTGCACGTAGTTTCTCATCGGTCAGTGTGTGGGATTTCTTAAAGCGCACAGGTATTGGCTATTTATCTAAAGAAGGCTATGGTCGCTTACAAGGCATCACAGCGACATTGGCAGATTACGAAGATTTCCCCGCCCATGCCTTTGCTATCCGCAAACGCAACGAAATTTTGGGATTATAATTTTACGGGTATTTGTAGGGGCATGATAATGCAAGTTAGTTTTTAAATACGGATTATCTTTTGTGGCTGACATACGAGGCTAAAGCCTCTAGTACAGCCATTACACCACCTAAATAGGCAGGATTGTAATGGCTGACTAGCACGCAAGTGCGTATGTCAGCCACAG
>JANRKU010000022.1:0-15802 GCA_033763335.1 bacterium | reverse complement strand
CTATCAAGTCGTCCAAAAAAGCAAACATCGCCCCCTATCATCAGTCTATTTAGAATCGGTGACAGGTTTGGCATATATGCTCTTTCATGATGGTGATATTGCCAAAAGCGCCTTATTAGCGGGATGCCTCAAGGCACATCCTAATATCACCGCCGAATTAAAGAAAACACGCCTAGACCCGCTTATCGCACTCTATAAAACTGTTTGGGATGACGAACAGATTGCCCAAACCCTCATCAAAGCAGAATCTGCCGATTTTGAGGCATTGGTCACAGAAATTTTAGACCAATATGCTCTATATGAATGATGGGGCAATCTCAATGATTTTCCATGAAAAATCAATTTATAATTAAGATAATCTTTTCGTTTTATAGGAGTCATCATGACATATAGCATGATTTGGGCAGTAGAAAAACGGGTCATACTCACAACATTTGTGGGTAATGTCACCAAAGAAGACCTTATCGCTTATTCAAAAGATATGACTGCGATGGTCAAAGAAGGGGAAGACCCACTCTATCATATCAGCAACAGCCTCCAATTAACCAAAGTGGAGTTATCGTTGCCTGCATTATTCAATTTGGTTAAATCCATTGGTACTTTGAGGGCGCTGGCGTGGCAAATTGATGTTAACCTCAACCCCACCAATAAAATGCTCGCCTCACTCAGCACCCAATTGATGCGAATCCAAACCCGCACCATGCCAAACATGTATGAGGCAGTCACATTTCTTAAAAATGTGGATGAATCTTTGGGAACTGCTACATGGAACATCCCCACCCCCGTCGAGATACTACCATGACATTGGCGGGACAAATCGCATTGGTCACAGGCGGGACGGATGGCATCGGCAAAGAAACGGCGCTCCGTCTTGCCCGTTTGGGCGCACAAGTGATTATTGTGGGACGTAATCCCCAAAAAGGTGAAAAAGCGGTGGCGGATATTGTATCAGATTCCCCCACCCATGCGATTACCTATCACCAAGCCGATTTATCGCTCATGAGCCAAGTGGCTACACTGGCAAAATGGGTGCAAGCGACCTATCCGCCCATCAATCTCCTCATCCATAGTGCAGGGGTGATGCTCCCGCGCAAAACCATGACGGCAGAGGGGTTAGAGACGGTTTTTGCGGTGCAATATTTTGCCCGCTATTGGCTAACCATGAATTTGCTCAATCACCTCGCGCCACAAGCACGGGTTATTAATGTGTCTGCGGGTGGGACAATTCCGCTACGGCTGAATATTGATAATATCAACAGCGATAAATTTTATCATGGGGTCTATACCCTCATGCACGAATCGGTTGCCAATGATGTGATGATGTTGCGCTTCATGCGCGTATATCCGCATATCCAGTTTTATGGCTATGGTCCGTTTTATGTGAAAAGCGGGTTATTTGTGGATATGCCATTCACGTTTAAGCTCGCCACCAACACCATTGGACGGCTGATGGCGACCACACCCGCTCGCGCCTCTGAAGATGTGATAAAATTGGCGACAGGCACGTATGATGCAGGGTTATATAGTCGCAACCTCAAGCGGATACGCCCCAATAAGCACCGCAACGATGAAACCCGCCAAGAGGCACTCCATATCGCCACCGAAGGACACATTGGCAGGGCATTAAATCGGGCATAATAGAGAATGTGAACCTCTAGCGAAACCTACTTTTTATATCCATCCAGAAAAATCCAAGGCACAATGCTCATTTTATCTTCACGGTGGGTGATGGTGAAATATTCTTCCAGCAACTCCACCGGGTTGCGGTTGAGATGACACCCGACCAAGTAGGCATGTATGGGTGAGAGCATGTTCTGGATTGTGGCGCGAGGCTGATGTGAGGTGGTGATATGCTCAAATACCAGCAACCGCGCATTTTTTTTCGCAACCCGATTCAATTCTGCGATGGTTAATGCCACATTTTTGACCGCACACAGCACCATGGATACGACGATGACATCATAATAATTTGATGGGAATGGTAATTTTTGCGCGTCCGCATTGATAACAAACGGGGCTGGAACACATCTTTTTGCCGTTAATTGGGCATCCATCACCTTTTTGAATGACACCTCAATGGCAGTCACCTGACAGCCGCGTGGATATAAATGAAAATTTTTGCCCACCCCACACCCTATTTCTAAAACAGCCCCTGTTATATCGGCAAATTTATCATCAAAACTCGCTTGCTTAAATTTCTCAATTTGTGTCATATCGCGCATAGCCTTTCACATACTTAAATCATACCACACCCTCTATTATGCAGGGTACATTTCAATTTGGGGAAATCTTATCTATTTTGTGGCTGACATACGAGGCAAAAGCCTCTAGTCAGCCATAAACAAGAAATCTTTTGATTATAAAATACCTTTTGCCCCTAATCTGAAATGCACCTATCATATCATATCAGGATTGACAAATATCCGACCCTGCCCTATCGTTTGGGGCATGAAAAATATAAAAATCACCCTACCCCTAATCCTACTCACCCTCATCCTCATTATTGGTATGGGGGGTCGCCTGCGTGGTATCGCCACCACCCACCAAGAACGTGCGATTAGCCGTCCGCTTGAAGATGATAGTTACTTTTATTTTTCACTCGGCAGGCATGTTGCCGATGGTGATGGCGCGATGATTGATGACCGCCACCTCACAACAGGCTTTCAACCCCTCTGGGGAGGGATTGTCACCGCCGTTTTCGTGCTGATACCCGATAACAGCCTCGCTATCGGGGTGGTGCAATTGATAGGGGCGTTGGCGGGTGCGCTGGCGTGCATCCTCATCTATGACCTCACACGGCGCATTACCAAAACTGAATGGGGCGCGTTGGCGCTCTCGGCATTATGGTTTTGGTCGCCCCAAAGCCTGCGGAATCAACTCAATGGCATGGAAACAGGCATCGCCACTGTATCGGCAATTGCGCTATTTTATGTGACCTATCGTGCGTATACAGAACGGGTATGGCGCTGGCATATCATGGCGGGCGCGGTGTTTGAGATTGCGTTCATGGCGCGGATAGATACAGGCATCCTCATCGCCCCATGTGGGGTGTTGCTGATACTGGTCGCACCACCTATCAGGACACACATCATATTCTATAAAGGAGAGAAAGTATTTCGTCGCTATTCCGTCATTGGGGCGCTCTTCCATCGCCTGCGCGTGGGAATCGTCATGGGCATGGTGGCGGGGATATTTCTCATCCCATGGGTGCTATTCACCCTGTCTATCAACAAGCCGATTTTGCCAGAAAGTGGCGATGCCGTCCGTGCCGCCTCTTTATATGTGTATCCAGACCCACCCCCACAACCCGTTTTGACCGTACTCACAGAAAATACACCGCGCTTTTTGGATTATTATGGCGGATGGACTGCCGATTTTACGCGCAGTCTGGCTAGTCAGGTGTGGGCGATTGCGCCCCTATCGGATAATCCAAAATATCCCGCCGACCCCGTAGACCAATCGCGCCTCAGCGAACATGCCTATTTATTCATGGGCGCGGTGGTGGTGATGGTCATCCTCGCCATGTTTAGCCGTGATAGCGGATTCCGTTGGCTGGCGGGGATTTATGCCGTGTGGTGGGTGGGCATAACCGCCGCCTATGTGTTGGTCATTTATGGCATTTGGTATTTTGCCCGTTATAGCCTGCCATTGGCAGAAATCATATCGGTTTTGGTGCTGATGGGCGTGCTAGAGGCAACAAATCGGCGCTGGAAGGTGAAAATATTCGCTATCGGTGGGCAAATTTTGGCGGGGATTATGGTGGTGGTCATCTTGGCGGGGCATATCCACACCTATATCAACGACGATTTTTACACATGGCTGATTGATGGGGCGGATAGCCTAAAAGAAGATGGCTGGGATGTGGCGGTGGATTGGCTAGAGGCAAATGTGCCACAAGAGGCATTGGTCGGCTCGGTATTCGCATCGGGTGTCATCGGCTTTCATGCCCCACAGGATGTCATCAATATGGATGGCAAGGTTAACCGACAAGCGTATGAATCGTTGATTGCGGGGCGCATGTGGGATTATGTGTGTGCATCGGGGTTGGAATACACAGTGGATTGGGGTAGCTCTACCGATGCGCTCCTCATCAATCGCGCCCCACGTAGCGAATGGCGCGAGGATAACATGCCCATCGTGGCAGAATTTACCACCGAGTCGGTAGCCAGCGTGCAAATCCGCCGAGTGAACAGGGCGAATTGTGATTAATTCATATTTCTAAGCCCCACTTTTTGGGGGGATTTTTGCCTCATTTCGGGCGGATGATGAACATATTCGCATCATGCAAAGAGGGCATTAGGCAAGTCACATGGCAAAAAATAATCTTGAGTGGCTGGAATTTGAAGGGGTTTTCAATTTTCATTCGCCCTATCCGCTTGATGATTGTGAAAATATGTTATTGAGCTATACCCCATCGCTGGTTTATAAAACACCATGGGGCTTGGGCAAGGGCATCGTCATGAATGACCGCGTAGAAGTGGCTGTGCATCGCAATGGGGATAGCACTTGTAGTTTTGTGATGGAGTATATCAACCCCTCTAAACTCAATCCGATTGATTCTATGATATATCATCTCGGCTTTGTCAAACGTCTACAGGCAGTTGGGGTCGTTTATCCCGATGGTGATGGGACGCGCATCATGGGGTCGGTCAAAATGAAAACCGATGATGATAAATTTTGGCAGATGATTGTGTTGATAACCGTATTGGTTGCGCCCATAGTGGGTGTTTACCCTGTGATTAATTGGGCGCTGATTCCCCTCACGGCAGTAATCATCATCATTGGCGGGGCAATTCTCAGTGAAATTGTTACGGGGCAACTGGTCAGAATCATGACGGCGTATCCCAAACACATACTTGGGGCAAAATCATCGCGCAAGCGCAAATTGGCAGACGGAGATAAAGAAAATGCTTGAATGGATAAAAATTTGGTTTAGGGGGTATCAGACCACCTTCGATTCACCCTATCCACTCGATAAATGCGTCGAAATTTTGCGTGAGCAGACACTACCACGCACACGGTATCAAAAAATTGCCGCCGCACTCAATATTATCAATCTGTATATTGTCATTGAACAACAATCAGAGACCGTCTATACCTTCAGTAAACATAATCTCGTGTTGGGAATGTCATTACCCGCCCCTACCCTATGGGCAGAAATGGACGGTATGCTCGAAACCACTCCCACAGGCACACGAGTCACCGCCACCATCACATACAAAAAATTCGATTGGTGGCATTCCATGATTTTCTGTGCCTTCATCATCCTCTTGACGATGCTTATCGTGGCGGGGATTGCATCGGAGCAAAGCAATTTAATCGTTTTGGTGGCGGGTTGGATAGGGCTACTGGCGAGTTTATTCACCGTTTTCGGATTCTTAGTAGGTCGCCCCCTCGCTCGCTTCGCCAACATGCCATATACCCTTTTAGGTGGAGATAAAACATCATAGTTATCATACGCCCCACTTTTTGGGGGGATTTTTGCCTCATTTTGGGCAGATACTGAAATAATGATAATGTCAGGGGTAATGTGATGGTCAATTGGTTGAAATTCTTAGAATCTGGTTACGACTGTAATTTTGTATCCCCCTATTCGGTTGAAATATGCAAGCAGATACTCTATGTCCACTCCCGAAAGGGCTATTTTCAATACAATACTAAGGATTTTCTCAGTCGTCATCGAAAACCCTATTTTTTATTCGTGGATGTGAATCAGGTTGCACCAGATAGTTATGATTTTCGGATAGAAAAAGATTTCCGATGGGGCAAAAAAAAGTCCTATCCCCTCACGATAATTGGACACCTAGACCGCCTACCCAACGGCACACATGTCATCTATCGGGTAAATGCAGATGATCGGGGGATAATCACATTATTAATAAATGGTTTGCTATTTTTTATGTGGTTGGTAGTCTTCACCCAAAGCCTTAAATCATCTATCACTGCCCCATTACAGGTGTTACTCTTTGGGATACAACCCATCATTTGGATGAGCATCTTGTGGTGGGTGCGTATGCGCCCCATTCGGCAATTTCTCGAAGCCCCTCAACGCTGGTTGAATGGTGAGGAACGCAGTATGACCGATGAGGCACTCTATGCAACGCGCCAGCCCCTAAAATCCAGATTCGATTTTTATACTCCCGATTCAATAAGCGTGTGTATCGAAAAACTCAAGCAAGGCTCGCTGACGAATCATTACCAAGATAGTGCGTTGGGAATGGTGGCAGGTACGGGTATCAACGGGGATATATTCATGACATTCCAAGAAGAAACACCCAATCGTCATTATTTTTTTGCTGAACGCAATATGTGGTTATCCTATCACAGCCCCTATGACTCTCCTGCCCGTGTAATTGGAATACTCGAAATAGAAGATGATATGACCCATGTTCACGGATACAGTTATTTCCCCAGTGGATGGGCATATATTGGCGGGTATGGCATGATTTCGGTGGTCACATTGGGGATTGCCCTCTGGCTATACATACCTGCCCTGCTCATAGCGATGGGAATAGGGTTGGTCGGCTATACCATGATAATGACACGCATGAATCGGTTTCATGCGTACCCTGCGATGACCATCTTGGATATACATCCCAGCAAACATAAATTGAGATTGCTACGCACCTCATACGAATTCGATTTTCATTCCCCCTACCCAATTGAAGATTGTGTGAATATGCTCCTGAACTATACCCCCATCCCATCTGAATATCCGACCCCGTGGGGTATTGGCAAAGGGGGTATTACAGAAGACGGCTTGCAGGTTGTCTTATATGAACAAGATGTAAATCAGTATCAACTCCTGATTCAATCATCAAAAAATAATTTTGGCAATACAGCGATACAAATCATTGGCACATTACAAACTGAAGGCTATGGGGTGCGGGTGCGAGGGAAAGTTAACTCTAAAAGTTCAAAGTCGCTATTATGGTTAACGCTCATCATGGTCGGTATATCTGTAGTATCCATTTTGGGATTGCCAGGATCCAATTTGCCTTTTGTACTCATGGCGTTACTTGTCCCCACTTATATCACTAGTATCCGTCAAATTCGGAAAGTAGGGTCATATCCTCAACAGGTATTAGGAGCAAAATCATCGCGCAAGCGCAAATTGGCAGATACCGCCGAATTTGAATAACTCTGCACCCCATTTTTTGGGGGGATATTTGCCTCATTTTGGGCGGATGATGAGGCTATTCGCATCATCACTATAAGGGGGACTTATGTGGAATTGGTTACAAATTTGGTTTAAGGGGTATCAAACCACCTTCGATTCGCCATATCCCATTGAGCAATGCGGGCAAATTTTACGTGACCATGAGCGCAGTAATTATTGGAAATACAGTCTATCCAACATCTTCGCAGGTTTTGGCAAAGAACATAAACTATTCATCGATATTTACAAAGAATCGAGCAGTCTGCATCGCTTCGTCATCCGCAAAACATTACTTCACAGCAACACAGGTGATTTTAATATCGAGATGAAAGGCACTCTCGAAAGTATCCCCAACGGGACACGAATTAGCGCGATGATTAGATATAACCAATGGGGGTGGTTATTAATGACATTTGGCGTAGGGTTAGGGTTTATTTTTTCGATATTCTCCATCATCAACAATTTTTCCCTTTATGGGGTTCAGCACCTCGCGCCATTCTTGCTATATCCAATCCAGATAATTGTATTATGGTTTTTCATCGGTCGCCCCATCATGCAATTCATCCGCTATCCCTATCAACTGCTGAGTGGGGAATTGGGAATATCACCCGATGAGATGATGCCCTCGCGCTTGAATCCGTTTCAGCGTGAATTTAATTTTTATACCAAATCGTCTATCGCCTCTTGTATCGAAAAACTAGAATTAGGGACACATCACACCCATTTTCAATATACCCCATTAGGCATGTTATCTGGCAAAACCACATCGGAGAACCTATTTATCGCCTTTCAAGAAGTCTCCCCTACCAAGACTTATTTTTGGATAGAAGATGATAATCTTTTCAGCCAAATAAGATTTCCTCTACACCTATTTGGTATGCTTCAAACTGAAGATGATGGCACACGGGTGATGGGATTTAGCCAAAATAAAGTGGCTATAGTGGATATAATACCCTATGTGGCGGTGCTTGGATTTCTGCTATTTTTCAACCCTATCTTAGCAGGGGTGATAGGAGCAATTGGAGCTATCGGCGCGACAGGCTATTTTATGTTCGATACGAATATCCGTGCAGATTATCCCGCCAAGAAAATTCTCGGTGAATCAACAATCAAACCATTACCAAAAAAAATGTGGCAATGGTTACGGCTCAAATACGAGTTTGATTTTCATTCCCCCTATCCTGTGGTAGATTGCGCCAATATGTTGATGGATTATTCTAAATCAGATAATGTCATCTATACTAAACATGGGCTAACACATGGCAAGGTTATAGACAATCGGTTATTCATCACAGCTTACCCCGATGATGATAAATATCAATTTTGGATACAATCCATGAATAATGGTATTTTTAATGCGGTAGAGGTCACTGGCACACTTCACCCAGAAGGCTATGGCACGCGGGTAACAGGGCATAGTCGGAGTGCATTAATATCGAATGGGGTGGTCATAGTGATGGTGATCGCAAGTGCTGTCACCTTTTTGTTTTTACTCCTTTTAGTTTTACCCATTGTTGTTATTTTAGGGAGCATTATGTATTTTCTGGTGCTACAACGCATAGATGATTTGGGCAGTTATCCCAAACAGGTATTAGGCGCAAAATCATCGCGCAAGCGCAAATTGACAGATGACGCAGAATTTGAATAACTCTGCACCCCATTTTTTGGGGGGATATTTGCCTCATTTTGGGCGGATGATAGGCATATTCGCAGAAAATCCACAGAGGGGGATAAACCATGTGGGCGCATCTTAGACGACGATATGGTATCAATTTTTATGCACCGATGATATATAAACAGGGGGAGTGGGTCATATGTGGTGGATGATGACTGTCAAATATCAGTTTGGGTTTTATACACCAAAGCCCATGAGCGAGTGTAAAGCCTTGCTCATCACACAATCACGATGTCAATCGGGCATGGCGCGTACCCCTTTTGAAAATTATATCAAAAAATATCATCTCCAAGTCATGCTTGATAAATTATCAGAAACAGAATATGTCCTCCATGCCGACCAATTATGGGAAACGGCTAGGCAAAAAGCGACCATTCCCATCAAAGCCATCGCAAAATTAACCCTAAAAGATGAGGGGACATGGGTGGTTGGGCGGGTCGAAGCGCCAAATAGTGCCATCGGCATCATCCCCATAACCCTCATTATCACCGCATTAATCGGAATGAGTGTCGTGACACATCATTTTAGCCCGTTATTGATGTTTGGCATCATCGGCATGGTGCTATTTTTAGGGATTGGGCATGTATGGGCATCGGTGTTTTTATTCGCAAATCATCTCCGCAGGGTTGTGGGTGGCGCGATGAGTGATGAGGACTATTCATCAGAAATGGCAGAGGACGCAAATTTTGAATAACGGCATGTGTCATTTTTTGGTGGGATGACAAGCGATTATTTTGATTCAATGATATGATAAATCCTAAATTCGCAGGTAAACATGAATCATTGGGGTTGAGAGGATAGGATATAGCGATGAAATTTAGATATGCCTTCGATTTTCATTCACCCTACCCCATTGAAGACTGTGTGAATATGTTATTGGGTTATATCCCCACCAAAGAGTATAAAACGCGCTGGGGGCTTGGGATGGGGGTAAAATTGGATGATAAGACACTCATCAAGCTATTCAAACAAGATGACATGACCTATCAGGTCGAAATCACACCCCGCCCCAGAAACAGCGTTATTCAACGGCATATCCAAGCCATTGGCACATTACACGCACAAGATTCTGGCACACATATCACAGGGAGCGCCATCAATCATATCCAATATAGTCTATTGCCTATCATCGCTATGATGGTGGGGTTGGCATTTGGGGCGATTGTATTGAATTTGTGGTTTATCATCCCATTTAGCCTCGTCGTTTTGGGGCTGGTGTGGTTGGATATCATCCAAACAACGTATTTGGTCTCTACCTATCCACAACGCTTATTGGAACGGGCAGGTGAACGCAAATATAAAAAAGATGAGGATGAGGCGGTATAAAAGGACGGCATTTTTCGCCGTCCCATAGTGCCTATTAATCTACAACGCGCATGAGGATGAAGCCGTCATAGCCTTTGCTCCCCACCGTTTGAACAACAGTGGCGGATAGGCGCGGATTTTTACCCACAGCCTCGCTGGTGCGTTGCATCCCAATTACATTTTCATCTTCACTTTTGGGATTGATGATTTCGCCCCTGCGTACCACATTATCAGCGATAATCACCGTCCCTTTTTGTGCCAATTTGAGCGACCACTCCAGATACAGGGGTGTGTTGGGTTTATCGGCATCAATAAAAATCAAATCGAATGGCGCGAGGTCGGTGAGCGTGGGCAGGGTATCGCTGGCATATCCCACCCGAATATCTACCATATCTGCAAAACCCGCATGGGCGATATTTTGCTTGGCGACTTCTGCGTGCTTAAAATTGGCTTCGAGGGTGACAATTTTTCCGCCAACAGGCAAGGCACGTGCCATCCAGATGGTGCTATACCCGCCCAATGTGCCAATTTCGAGGATATTTTTTGCGCCGTGAATTTGTGCCAAGAGATAGAGTAATTTCCCCTGCACGGGGGATACGGCAATTTGGGGCAACGCCGCCTCGTCGCTGGTGTGTAGGGCATGGTCGAGGATGGGGTCGGATGGAATGAACAGGTCATTGAAATAATTATCTACCGCAGTCCATTGGTCTAACATGTGGAACTTTCCTCCTTGTATGTGACAGTATCTAGGGGTGATTATAGGCGTGTATCCTCAAAAATCACACTGAACGAGTAAGTCCATTGTGCTTATTCATCATCAGATGAAATAATTTCCGCTTGGGTGATGTCCCATAGGGCTAAATGATTGCCATTCAGCGACACAATATAATCGGTATTGGGGATAAAATAGGCATAGTCCACCATCGCTATATCTGAGCCAACACTGACCGACCCGACCACCGCATATAATTGCAATGGAAACACCGTCCACAATTGGATTTCATCCCCAACACACAATAATAGCCACTCCCCATCGGTACTAAAATCGGCATGGGTGCTACTAAAAAAATGCTCACCTTCTTCTATTGTATCAGGATTATTCATATCAAAACGTGAACCATAATTATTACGACTAGAGGCAATCAGGTGTTCTCCATCAGGGCTGATGTTAAGATAACTAATATACGGTGTCGGTGAAACCTCAAAGAGAAAATCTGTTGTCGTGACATCCCATAACCGTATCAGACCATCCCCACCAACCGAAATGAGGCGCTCTGCTTGGGGATAATAGACGACATCGGTCACATAATAATCGTGCGCGTTAGGAATGATTGATATTTCGCCCATTGGGATATGCCACAAACGGATGTTACCCCCACCATCGCCAATGGCGAGCGTATTACCATCAGGGCTATAAGCGAGGGCATATATCAACTGATTATCGGGTTGGATAGTGTGCAAAATATCACCCGTGAGTGCATCTATCACCGAAATATTGCCAAAAATATCGCCAACTGCGATGAATAAGCCATTTGGGTGATACGCGACAGCCGAAATACGATTATCCATCATCAATGCTTGTGGTGATGCCGATAAATCCGCAATTGGTAGATAAAATATGCCGCGAGTGGTCAAAAACAATAACGTGTCATGCGTGGGCGACATAACCACCTCACCAATCCAGCCAATCTCATCATACGGATAACCGAAGGTGGCTATGGCTTCACCCCCGCGTGATGTGTCTTTCCTTCCACCACCGCCTGCCGACACGGTATTAACAACCAACAACAACATAACATATATCATCAAGCATTTCATGGCATATCCCCCGTACCAATAGCCCAAACTTGGGTGGTCTCGCCAATAATAAAAATTAACTGTCCATCGGAGCTAATCTGCACATAGGGTAAAATATCATTACCCCATTGCTCCCATATCAAATCAGCTACCGAGAAAGAGAGTCGTACTGTGCCTGTTTGTGTATCCATCAGCACAAATTCGGCATCTTCATTCACATAGGCAAACCAATCCCGATTTGGGCTAAACTTGAGTTGATAGGCGTATGTAACATCAGATGGGATGCTTATCTCATGTTCAACGATGCCTGTTTCACTATCTACAAAAATCATACGGTTATCTATATCCATGATGATATAGCGCGAATCGGGTGTAAAAGCGAGGTAATAACCATCTAATGTGTATCGAATACCCCATGTCGTTGTATCCCAAACCCATGATTCATCAATAAATCGTCTTGTAATGAGCATATGCTCATCTGGGCTAATGGCTATGACATCTATAATTGAAGGCAGAATATCAATCGTCTGAAGATTATCGGTATTCAGCACTACTAACAAAGGAGAGGCAACCGCCCTTACCTGTGGGGTATCCCTCCATTCTGTACCGTTATAAATGATTCGATGGGTTTTGGATAAAAATTCATAGTACATCATTTGACCTTCAAAATTACCAAAGGCAGGTGTAGCCGTTTCGTAATTCCAAAAATTGACATACGACATGCGACTCCTAAAGCCGATAATCGGCAATGTATCATGAAATTTTGCCTCACGAAATTCAAAGGCAGGTACAATATGGCGCACCTGCCAAGTGGTCGTATCCATAACAAGGAGTTCCTCATAAAACGAATTAAGTGCAATAAAAGTGCCTCCATCTGGCGAAAAACCGATTGGTTCAATCGGAGATGGGGATTCTGATAAATCGGGGATTAGCTGAGAGGTAAAGGTGTCTGCATCCCATACATATAAGCTATTATCCGAACTGCCCGATACAAAGACGGTATCATCTGAATTGCCATACAAAAGCCCCTGATTATTATGGTCACGGATAACACCAATTTGTTCACCAGCATAGGTATCCCAAAGGCGGATAACCCCTTTACTATCTAATGAAGCCAAGTGATGACCATCTGACGAAAAAATCATTTTCGTCACGCTAACCAAATGTCCCGACATCAATGCAACAGTTTCACCACGCGCAACATCCCACAGGTGTATAGTTGTATCATAGTCATAATAGTTAAATCCACCCTGTCCACCTGCTGAGGCGATAATACGCCCATTTGGGCTAAATAAAACACGATTAGAATTGACAAATCGCTCGGATATGACTTGTTGTTCTACCCGCCCCATAACTGACCATAGTCGCATTTCATCTGGTGTTCCAATGAGTAACAGCCTACCATCTGGGCTGAATTGAATATCTTCAATATGAGGCGATCTATCATCAAAATCGGGAAAAGCAATATACGTCACTATCTGACGGGTCGCAATATCCCACATCCAAAATTCTTCATCGTATAAAAATTGCCGATTTTCATCTGGAACTTGGTTCTGGATAGCAATTTTTGTGCCATCTGGACTCCATTTTAGATGAATAATCCTATCAAATCGGTCAGGTAGTGGAATCCGAGTGTTTATTCGATTTAGCTCAATATCCAGTATATGGATAGCCTTATCCAGAAAAACGGCAATGTGGCGTGAATCGGGACTAAGTGCATATAAAGCCTGTCTTTTAGATACGACAGTCATTTGTGCGATAACCCGATTTTCCGTGATATGCCAAACGGTCAGCACATTATCCGCTACGGATATAAATAATTCCCCATCTGGGCTAAAAGAGCCATTCAGTAATTTGCGTTGAGCAAAAAGACTCGGCTCTGCCGATAAATCTGCCATATCATATTCCCAAATACCGATGGTGCTGGCAACAAGTAGCGTATTTTCATCTTCAGAAAAAGCGATGTCGAGAATGCGCCCGCGTCCCAATTGGGCGATTTGTGTTAATTCATGGGCATTTTCGGGCGTGATAATCGGGCGCGGGGGAATATCGGTTTCTTGGGCATGGGAAGCAAATACAAACGAAAAAACAAAGATGATTAATATCAATCGGCGCATAGCAATTACCCCTAATAGATGACCCAATTTACGGCAGGCACTAAAGTACCTGCCTAACCTATCTAAAACCTGCTAAAGCAGGTTGTTCTGCCAATTTTTAGGGAAAAATAAGGTTTTTAAGACCATTTTCCCGAATTATTTGGGCATATCAGCCCCATTTATGGGGCTTTGGTGTGATTAGCCAGATGCTTTAGCGTCTGGCGAGGCAACTAGCAATCAACATATACATCGTACTATAAAACAAAACGGCGGACTAGCCCACCCATGATAGGGTACTATCCGCCGTAGGGAAATCGGTGTATTGGTAGAAATTACAAATTGCTGTCCGCAGATAAATCGGCACAGGCGCTACTATCATAACGGAATGACGCGGCAATCGAAAATAAATCGGAGGCGTAATTAGTCATCTCATTGGGCGCGGAAAATGCCATTAGGCTGGCGATATTGCCCCCGCCCAAATCCACCGCAATCACAAACGCATCGCGGTCTGGCGTAAAAAGGGTCATATAAGCGGCGTTGCGGTCTCCGATGGTGGTGGTCTGTGGCGCGATATATGTCACCCCTTGTTCGGCATAGCTGGCAAGCCGTTCTGGACTGAGCATTTGCCGTTCAATGACCCCTTGTGGGGTAATTTGTGCGACCACATCATCGGGGATGGTGCAATTGACAATTTGGTCACTATCGGCAAACGCGGTGAGGTTAAAATCTGGCGGGATAATTTGCGTTTGGATTTGCCCACTTACCAATTCGTTAATCGCCAATTGGTTGGTATTGGTCACGAGGACATTACCGCCCACAGGCAAAATATACCAATTTTTGGGATAGGTAAAGGTCAATAGCCCAGTACGCAATCTGCCGATTTCACCCATATAGGTCAATGGCAGAGGTTGGACATTCACCGCGCCAACATTTGGCGTAAAGCGCACCGAATTGAGCAGGGTGAAAATCCCCTCTTCATTCGTTGCCAGTGTATTCACCCCATCCCCCAGCGCGGATGATGCCACCAATGTCACCACATGGTCTTGTCCCACATCCACCACCGCGATAAAAATAGCGGCGGAATGGTTTCCATCCCATGAAAAAATAAGGGTGGCAGAGGTCGCTGTGAGGTTGTTGATGAGGAACGATTGTGGTTCAGAGGGGGTAAATGTGCCTGTGATGGGTGTTCCGAGCGTAGCAGAAATGGTATTTGGCGCGGTTTGTTCCCATAGGCGCAACCGAGCCGATAGGATGCTCTGGGGCGTGTTGCCAAACCCCATCCGTTCAAAATCGGCAATCGGTGCAGGACGCGACAATTGCACGCGCATATTGGGCGCAGTCGCATCTGGCACAAAAAATTCGCCAACCGATAAACTGGTGGCATCTGAGGCAATACTAACGCTAATGGATTGGTCGTGGTTAAAGCTGAAGATGCCATCTTCAAACATATATACCCGACTCACCAAATTTTGCCCCAGTGCCGTAGCGGGAGAGATAAAAAGCATGGCACTGATAAAAGCAATGATAGCTACAAAAAGACGCATAAATAAAACCTTTATGATAATGTACTGCGTATATTACAAGCATACATCATTTTTGCCGTTTTGTGCGTAAAAATTTTTATTGACATTTGAAAAAATTATGAATATGGTATGAAATGGGACGAATTCTCTAACGACACACATTTCTGACGGGCAATTTTAGGTTATGGCAGGCGCTATTGCATCCTATCCTTATTCTACCCAGCGCAAAAATATCACCCGCCCTGCC
>JANRKU010000021.1:0-60420 GCA_033763335.1 bacterium | reverse complement strand
TATCTGACACAAACCCTGTATTCAGTGCCGATGCAAGAACAAGTCCGCACAGAATCTGCTATTGCGCCGATGATGCCCATGCCAACGATGACAGTCACACTTCAAAGTGGGGGGGCAATGCCTCCTACAGGCGATGGTGTCACTGAAGAGGCAATGATGGATACAATGACAAGTATGGCATTTGCAGAGACAACCGCCTCTCCAGAAATTGTTGAAGTTATGGGTAACGCCATTCCATCCACACCCTTAGCAACCAGCACCCCTACAGCGACTATCCCGCCATCTGCAACACCAGAACCACCTCCCGCGCCAAAAGCAGAGGAGGATATAGCCCTATCTGTAGATATCGTGCCATTGATAGGAATAGGGCTGATTGTTATCGGCATGGTGAGCCTGTTGCTTGTCATCTTGCGTGGACGTAAGGGGTAGTGAATAATAGCCACTCTAACTATCATCAGTGAGGCATGAGGGTTCATGCCTTTTTAGCATGTAAAGGATGCCTATATGGAGTTAGCACCAGAAGCCATTTCACCCGCTTCGATGTATAAATTATTGGTTGGTTCAATCGTTCCACGTCCTATTGGCTGGATTTCGACTATCAGCAAAGATGGCACACATAACCTTGCCCCTTTTTCATTTTTCAATGTTGCCAGTTCAAACCCGCCTCATCTCCTATTTTGCCCAACCCTACGTGGGACAGATGGCGGGCGCAAAGATACGTTGCATAATGTTCGGGATAATGGGGAATTTGTGGTGAATATCGTCACGGCACAATTGGCAGAAGCCATGAATATTTCTGCTACTGAATTTTTGCCTCATGTAGATGAATTTGAATTGGCGGGTCTTACATCTGCGCCATCGGTTGTCGTCAGACCATTGCGTGTGGCAGAAAGCCCTATCCACTTTGAATGTCAGGTAGCACATATTGTGGATTTGGGTGATGGGCATGTCGTGATAGGGCGGGTGGTGCATGTTCATGTCGATGAGCGCGTATTGATTGGCACCGATAAAATTGATGTGAATGCGCTACAACCGATTGGCAAATTGGCGGGGAATGCTTATACCCGTGTCACAGATTTATTCGATTTGGTGCGCCCCCCTTCTCAATTGGGCAAATAAGCCATAAAATGTTGTATAATAACAACAAATATGGCACTTATATTTTGAGGAGATTTTTAACATGGCAAAACGCCCCTTTTTTACCTTCGATACCATCGCACATGAAACATGGCGCTTGCTCTGGCAAAAGCAATACCCCATCGCCCGTAAATATGCCTCTCGTTATTGGCTTGATGGTGTAGATAAAATCGGTTTGACGAGTGACCGTATCCCCGATTTTGCCGTGATGGATAAGACCCTGCAAAATTTGGTCGGATGGGAATTGGTCAGCACCCCCGTGCAATTTTCTGATGGTCAAGAGTGGTTTGAGCATCTGGCAGAACGCAAATTTCTCATCACGGAATATATCCGCGACCAAAAAGATATAGACTATACCCCTCTGCCCGATATTTGGCACGATGCCTTTGGTCATTTGCCCCTGATGGCAGACCGCCGTTATGCCGATTATATTCAAAAATTTGCCCAATATGCCTTGCAATTTAGCAAAGAAGAACGCAAATCGTTGGGCAGTTTATGGTGGTATACCATCGAATTTGGCTTCATCCGTGAAGGCAATGAATTTGGTGGCATAAAAGCCTTTGGCGCTGGTTTGATGTCGTCTTATGGGGAAATGCACAAAGCCTATTCGAATGAGGTGGAACGCCTGCCCTATTCGTTAGAAGAATTTGAACGCATTATCCCTAGCCCGCGTGCCATGCACCAAAAATTATTTATTTTGGACGATTTTGAACAACTAGAGCAATCGGTTGAAGATTGGGTGCAAACGCACCGTAAAGTGGCGTTATAAGCTATTCAAAGAGACGGTATATAAATTACCGTCTCTTTGTTTTTAATCTATTTTCGTTTTTTGACCTAAAATGGCATAGGCTTCTTCTAATGTGGCTACCATGTGAAGATTCTTTTCTTTATGTGGCTGAAAAAAGCCATACATCCGCTTAAAAAATTGAAAGAATGTCCGTAAAAATGCGCTTGGTCCGACAATAACAATCATATCTATATTTTCTGGTGCTTTGCGGGCGGCGCTATTGGCATGGCTTAAAACACTCTTGGGCAAGATACTCCCATTACTTATATCCACAATCATGTCTATGGTATGAGGCAGTGCTTCGATGGTGTCATTGACGGTATCGCGTAGGGAATAATAATCTTCCCATGTCCATCTGCCTTCAAAAACCCATACAACGATATGATTATCATCTTCATAGCGAACAGAAATTGGCATGTTTGGTTATCCTTTGGGTTGCGATAAGTGGCTAATACGCATCATAATGCCATTTTTGGGGACAATGGTTGCGGATGCAGAGGGTACAACAGTTTGGTCTGGCATCAACTCAAATGTCAGATGGGGTAGTAGGGTTGTTAAAACCAATGTGGTCGTATGTAGGGCAAATGTTTGACCAATGCAAGCACGCGCCCCACCACCAAACGGGAAATAGGCAAAATGGGGAATGCGCTTTTCAATATCACCTAAAAAGCGTTCTGGTAAAAATGCGTCTGGATTATCAAAATAGGCGGGGTTGCGCTGAACCAGATAGGGGCTGATATAAATCGTTTGCCCTGCACGAATTGGATACCCACCAATGACAACATCCTCAATCGGCTCACGGTCAAATAACCACGCGGCAGGGTATAAACGCAACGTCTCTTTGATAACCGCATCCATATAGGGAAATTGCCGACGCGATACCGTTGCGGTGGTATCTGTTTGAATTATCTCTGTGCGTAATTTATCCAGCACATGGGGATGTGTGGTCAGCAAATACCAAATCCAAGCGAGTGTTGTTGTTGTGGTTTCGTAACCAGCAAAGAAAATAGTGGCAATTTCATCTCGAATTTCGTCATCTGTGAGCGGTTTGCCTGTTTCCTCATCCACCGATGTGATGAGTGCGGTCAATAAATCGGGCGGTAAATGTCGCATTTCGCGCCGTTCTTTGAGCAACGCATACACAATATGATTGAGGGTGTTCAGAGCGTGTTCGACAGTCCGATTGAGTTTAGTGGGCAACCATTTTGGCAACGGGATTGGGCTACGAATTTGCAGGTCTAAGGCACTGCTAAATGATTTTAGGGCGGTGCGAATATTTTCTGTTTGTGCCAAACTGGTCGAAAAAAATGTCCCAACGACAACATCCAACATCAAATTTGCGAATGATGGCACAATATCCAATACTTCGCCTTCTTTGCGGAGCTTTAGCCATGATTGGGTGTAATTCACCACCATAGAGGTGTAACTTTGTACTTGGCGGGCATGAAAGGCGGGTTGCATGATGAGCCGATGCCGTTTGTGGTTTGCACCTTCTAGTGATATAAGCCCTTCTCCCAATAAGGTGGCGAGTAATTTTTTTGTGCTTTTGGTCTTATGAAAGAGTTCGCCCCGTTTGACCAAGACATCTGCAATATCATCGGGATTTGAGAGCAACACCATGCTAACAGGTCCTGCGCTAATCTGTGATACAGGACCATAATTGCGGTCTGTTTCCACAAGAAATTGCAAGAAATCACGGCGCATATCATTGAGATTACCCAACAGAAAATGCCCCTTTGGTTGGGGGATGGCTTGGCTCATATCTACCCTCCGATGGTTTATAAATTTTAACCATTATAACACCATTCTCTAACGAATTACGTTATTTTGGAGTCTTGCAGATTCATCAAAACGGGCATATACTATTTTTAGAGTGATGTTTGACAGCACTCTTTTTATTGGATTGAAAAAGTAGGACACAATGAAAGATAGCCCCAGTAGTAGCGAACATAAACCGCCCGCGCCTTGCGGTGGTCTTGTCGTGGCTATCGCCTCTCCCCAATAAATTCCCCCTCATGGCGGAATTGCGGGAGAAACGATACCCCGCTTGACCGCCGACTCTGTGACAACAGAGACAACACAACCGCGCAACGTTTATGTTCCTCATAAATCTCATGAATGGTCGTCATCATGCGCTTTTTTGCGTTCATGACATCAGCCATGGGGATAAATCACAACCTAATTTTTATTATTTCTCACCCTTGTTGTGAATGAGAGAGGTGCATGATGTATAACGACCTAATTTTTGACCGTCTGTCCATTTTCCCCAACGAAGACCCCGATGCGCGTGTTCAAGAGTTGATTGATGAGGCAGAAGAACTCGAAAATCTTCTCAGTCCAGAAGCCCGCGAGATTATCGAAGGCTTGCGTCCGCGTACCGTTACCGATGATGTGTATGAAAATTTTGATGAAAAAGCCACCTTTGGGCAACGTATGGCAGATAACATTGCCGCTTGGGCAGGCAGTTGGACATTTATTTTGGCGTTTTTATTTTCGATGTTGACGTGGATGGGGATTAACCTCTTTTTGGGCGATAATGCCTTTGACCGCGCCCCATTTATTTTGCTTAACTTGATGTTGAGTACACTGGCGGCTCTGCAAGCACCTGTTATTTTGATGTCACAAAATCGGCAATCGCAAAAAGACCGCGCCCAAGCACAAAATGATTACCAAGTGAATTTGAAGAACGAAATGGAAATTGTAGACTTGCATCGCAAGGTGGATGTTCTGCTGGTGGCACTCGACCAACAAACCCGTCTGGTCAATGCGCTGGTGGTGGCACGTCGGCAAGAAATCAACGCCACAGTACGCGCCATCGAAAGTGTGCGCCGTGAGGAAATGCGTTAGGGCTTGTGATAAACGCGATTACATTGTTAAATAGAGATTAAGAAATCTTTATGAAAAGGAATTATTTTCTATGGACAATGTAATTCAGCAGGTAGGCGAGGCACTCGCCCCCATTTTTGGCACTTTTGACCCTGTTTTGATAGGGCGCTTATTACTCGTACTCGTTTTATGTGGGATGATAGGCTTAGAACGCTCTGGTCATGAACGGGCGAGTGGGTTTCGTCCCCATATTTTGGTCGGACTCGGCGCTTGCCTCATGACGATGGCAGGTGCGTATGCCTTTCCAGATTCGATTGCGCGTGACCCCATGCGGGTTGCGAGCTATGTTGTGTCTGGCATCGGCTTTTTGGGGGCAGGTGCTATTTTGCGTCATGGCACGATGGTGCGTGGCTTAACCACGGCGGCAACCATTTGGGGCGCTTCTGGCATTGGCATCGCCTGTGGGGTAGGATTGGGCTGGTTAGCCGTGATGGTCTCATTTTTTGTCCTATTCACCCTCATGGTCTTAGATGACCTAGAGGAGCGTTGGCAAAGCAATGAGGCGACCAATGAACTCAAAATACACCTCAAAGATTCTAATCGGGCAGTGGGCAAGGCGCTCACTGCGTTAGAGCGATTGGGCGTGCCAATTAGAAATGCCAGTGTGATTTTGGGAGCAGGTAGTAGTGCTATTTTGCGGGTAGAATTGAGCCAACCCATTCATATTGACCATGTGCCATTGTTGGTTAAACAATTATTGGTGGTCAAATCTATTAAACAGGTAGATACCACCAATTTGCAGATGTCCGTTGAACAGGTCGTCCCAATTCCATTTGATGAAAAACGGGCTTCGGGTGAACATCCGCAATTGGTTGATGATAATCTACTCAAAGACCTCAATGAGCCAGATGAGAAAAATGGCAATCATGACCATCACAAACCGCCTAGCTCCGACGATACATAAAATCTTTGAGATATTGAATTTCGCGCTCGGTGGCATGACGATATTCGCCTGCTTTGAGTCCATCGAGGGTGAGAATACCGATTGAATAGCGGATGATTCGCAAGGTGGGATGTCCCACATGGGCGGTCATCCGCCTCACTTGCCGATTTTTCCCCTCTGTAAGCGTCAATTTTAGCCATGTTGTCGGGATATTTGCCCGATACCGCACAGGCACAGGTCTGTCTTCAATATTCGGTGGTGGGATAATTTCTGCTTTGATGGGGCGTGTGAGTCCATCGCGTAATTCTACCCCTTCACGCAATTTTTTGAGCGCCGTTTCATCTGGCGCACCATCCACCTGCACCCAATAGGTACGCGGATGGGCATATTCTGGGTCGGTGAGCCGATAGCTCAATTTTCCCCAATCGGTGAGCAAGAGCAACCCTTCAGAATCCATATCCAACCGACCTGCCGCGTATACACCCTCATTTTTGATGTAATCGGCTAAATTGGGGCGGTTTTCTTCGTCTGTGAATTTGGTTAGCACATTATAGGGTTTGTGAAAAAGCAAAATTTTGGGATTGTGTTCGCGGCGTTCTGCCATGATGTAGCTTTTATCCTAATTGTTATCTAATAGCGATTCATTATAGGGGTTAAAAGGAGACATTTGCAGGCACAATTATAAAGGGCGCAATCGTTTGCGCCCTTTACATGCCTAAAGAAGATATAAAAGTTAATTCCCATTCACCATCACGGGGGGGCGAGGGTGGGGGTTGGTCCGAGTGTATCGAATGGCAACGGTGTAAACGATACGGGTGGTGCAATCGGCACCGATGGCGTATTGGTTGGGATGGCTGTTGGCACAACAGCAGGATTATTCACAATGACAGGTGTTGTAAACGTGATAAACCCGTTATAGGCATTATTCGCAAACACCGTCAGGCGCAAATTGTAACTGCCATTAGCGACTGTGCGCGTGTCCCATTGACCGAGCGTTGAATTGGCATTGGGTTGGCTGACAGTCATCGGTGAGCCGATAATCTGATAGGCTTCGCTCCCCGCAGGCGCAAATTCAATTTGATAGCGACCAAAATCGGGCGCGTTCACTTGTCCCAAAACCGATACCACACCCTGAATACTCACACCACCCGCAGGGCTGGTAATTGACCCCACTGGTAGGGGGGTATTGGCATCGCAGGAGGCGGTTGGTGGTGGCGCAATCGGCACGACCAAGCCCACCCGTTGGGCATACGCATTGCCCTGTGAGGTGGTATTAATCCATGTGATGGCAGAAATATCGTTGATGCTGGCAAAGGTCGCCTCAATGCGGTGATTGGGGCAGAAATCATTAGCAATCAGCCCAGACCAGCTATCTACTGTCAAGCGTTGGACGAGTGTTTGGTCTGGTGGGAGCAAACTGTTGGAGAAATATTCGTTATCTGGGGTGGCGCAATTGGTTAAATTCCGTGAACCCGTATCCGCGCACACTTGTGAATTGGTAACACTGGCTGGTTGGTTAAATTTGGCGGCGGGGTTATTCTCTAATGATGCCCGCATGACCTGATTCCACAAGGGGGCGGCACCATTGAACCCGACAATATTATTCAAAACAGGTTTGTCATCGAATGTGCCAAGCCAAACACCGACCACACGGTTATGGGTAAAGCCAACCGTCCACAAATCGCTTTTGGTGAGGCTGGTGCCGTGCATAGCAGAGACGACATCCAATGTGGGCAATCCAGCGATGTTGAGTTGCGAATTTTGCGGATAAATGGGCGTGCGTGCTTCATCATCACTAAGGATATTTTGCATCAGGAACGCCACGTCTTGCCGTAATGCTTGAACAGGTTGTTCGCGTGCTGGCATGGGGATGGGGTTGCCGTTGCTATCGGTGATACTTTCAATCACATAGGGGCGCATCCGCATCCCACCATTGGCGATTGTGCCATAGGCGACAGCCATATCAATCAAGCGGACATTCACAGCCCCTTCACCCGTATTCACACCAAATACTTGGTCGCCCGTAAAGCGGACACCCATCGCTTCGCTGGTGGTACGGAAAGCCGTCTCGCCAAAAATTTGATAGGTCTTAACGGCAGGGATGGTCAATACATTTTGGACAGAACGGCGCAAGCTATAAGCCCCATTGGTCACATTGCCAATATTGGTGGGGCGGTAGCCGTTAATATCGGTTGGCACATCCCACAAAATGCTGGCGGGGGTGTAATATTCGGTGGTTTCGATAGTGCCATTGCCATTTATATCAAACCCATTGAGGGCGGTGGCATAGACGAGAGGCTTGATAATATCGCCTGCTTGTTGATAAACCCGTGTGCCATCTACTTGCCCGTTGATTTCGGCGTTACGTGCATCGGGGCTACCGACCAGCGCCAAAATTGCGCCGTTGCGTGGGTCTATGACGATGACCGAGCCTGTATTGATGTTATTCGTCCGCAAATTATTGACTTGGCTCACAAGGGCTTGTTGTGACATGTCTTGTAAGGTGCGGTCTAGCGTGGTGGTCACAGTATAACCACCGCGATAAATTTCATTCGCGCCGAATGTTGTTTCGAGTTGTTCGCGCACGAGTTCCACAAAATGCGGATAACGCGAGGCGGTTGCTTGACGAGATTCAAATATTTTCACCAACACAGTGGATTTATCCACTGCCACCTGTGGCGATTGCACCAATGGCACATCCACACAGAAATTTTGATTGCCAAACGGTGGTTGATGGGTGAAATTCAAGCACCCTACTTTCGCCATTTTATCCATGAGGATGCTCATCTCATCCACAGCCGATTGACGGTTGTTGACGGGTTCAAGCGTGGCGGGCGATTGGGTGATGGCGGCGAGCAATGCCGCTTGTGGGAAATCCAATTCGCTGGCTTTTACGTTGAAATAGAATTGGGCGGCGGCTTCGATACCATAGGTCTGATTGCCAAAGAACAGCAAGTCATTGATATAAATCTCTAAAATTTGCTCTTTGGTATAGGTACGGGCGACTTCTGCGGCGACAGCCGTTTCATCGGCGCTATTGATTTCTAATCCGCCATTTGGGGCAATCACGAGGGTGCGTGCCACCTCACGGGTGATGTTATCTACCTTTTGGCTGATATTGCCACTGGTAGTATTTTGGGTGAAGGCGCTGATAATTTCGCCTGTTCCCCATGCCCCTGCGGTATAAAAATCGGGCGCATTTTGGCTTAATATGGCATGGATGAAATAGGGGGATACCTGTGCGATGGGGACGCGCACCTTTTGGTCGCCATCACGGGTGAGGGTGGCAATACGGTTGCCCGCATTATCTAACACAGCAACGGTTTGGAAGGTGGTCTCTTGCACCGTGGCAAGCGTTGATATGGGGGTTTTCCATGTATCGGTGAGTCCCTGATACCACAGCAAGGCGGCGGCGACCAAACCTGCACCACCTAAGAAAATGAGTCCCAAGAAGCCTGTACCTGCCAATGTGCCGACCAAGACCATGCGACGGCGTTGATTGATTTTTGCCTCTTCATAGATGCTTTCTGGGTCGTCATCTTCTTCGATGTCGTATTCATCACCCAAATCTTCTTCATCATAGGGTGCTTCGATTGTGCCATAATTGACAGGTTGTGCCATGACCGTTGGCTGTGAATAGGCGTTGCTCGGTTGTGTTACGTCCAAATTTGTATTTGGGACGGTGGGAGAGGCATACGATTGTTCGCCCATATTGAAGGCGCTGGAGCTGGCAACTGTTGCGTAGGGATCTACTTGTTCCACCTGACGGGGCAGGGGCATATTGTATTCATCCAGAGGGATGTTTTGTGGATTTGAATATTCGGTGTTGCTGATGTTGGTTTTTGATGTATCCAAATAAGGGAGCGAATCTTCTACCACTTGGGTGAGTCTGCCACTACCTGTTTTTGGCATAGATTTATATTTAGAAAGCGCGTCTGGTATGGCTTCTACCCAATTATTCCCTTGCGCTTTATACCAGACATCAAGGTCACTATCCATGACCCACCATACTTGGTCATAATCGAGAACCATTGAATCGCGCAATTGACTTTCAAAATCTTCCCATGTGATGAGGTTGTTATCGCGTTGTTGCCGTAAAATACGAACTTTTGCCTCGGCGGCAATAAATTTTTTGGCGAGTTCTTCATCACGCGGGTCTATAAAATTAAGGGGTTGGGTGCTGGTTGGAATTGGGGTGACACCTTCTTCAACGATACCCAATTGTGCCAATTGCTCACGCGCATAATCGGCGGGGCTTTGTTCTGCGAGTGGTTTAGCCGCGCCTGTATTGCCCAATTGTGCAATTTGTTGTGTGGCATATTGGGCGGGGTCTATATTGAGATTGGCTTCATCATCTCCCGCGAGGAGGGCTTCGATTTGTTTGCGGGCGATGACAGCAGGGTCGTTGGAGTCTTCATCCACCACTTCCCCCTGCAAAATCTGGGTAGTTTGGTTATCGGTTGGGGGATGTGTTTGCCCATATAAAATTTTCTCTGCGGGAGAAAGTTTATTGGTTGGCACAATCGAGAGTTCTGATGTGAGGGTTGCTTTATTGGGCGGTGTATTGGTACTTTCTGCCAAAGATGCCAACGCCACCAATTCACTCATACCAACACTATCAAAATCATCGCTGTCTGGCGCATTACTACTTTGTTCGATGAGCGCCATCAAGTCTTCTGGTGCAAGCACAGGCTCAGACTTTTTGGGTGGGGTAGTGGTGGTCTCAATGGGGGCGACAATGTTACTCAACGCCAATAAATTGGTGAGTTCATCCTCTGGGCTAGGGAGAGAGATAACATCATTTTCTTTGAATGGTGTATCCTCTGGACTTGGCAAATGCCAATCCCCAGTCTCTTGTGGTGTTTTTTCAAGTTCAGGAGGAAGTGCAGGTACTTCTTGGACAGGCTTCCATCCCTCTGCTGGTGGCTTAGATGATTCGACTGGTTGCCACGCATTTGATGATTGTGGAAGTTGCCAACCGCCTTTTGTTGGTGTATTTGTTGGTGGATTATCCGACATGGATACAACCCTTTTGGTTATTATTCGGTTATGCCATCGTATTTCAATCCATTATACACGAATCACAAAATTAACACGAATTTTAGGGAGGAAAAAGATAGGAAATAGGTAAGATGATGATAAATGAGACAAAAAGTGCCACTTTATGGTGCTATCGGCACGATATGGGTGAAGATGAGATACAGGGTGATTGCCCCATTTTGGATGGGCGTTGTCTCTAATATTTGCAAATCATATCCCAATGGATTCAATATTTCTTGTGCTTTATCTATTATCACCTGTGGCGTTGGCTCACTACTGAGCAAAATAATCTCTTGGGTTACATGTAGATTATCATCCCAACGTGCATTGGTGGATTCATCGCCAATAGGCACAATTTTGCGCCCCAAATAGACGGCGCTTAATGACAAAATGGTGCGGAGATTGGGGTCTTCCTTGTCATACCAAAAATGGAATATATCTAAACTATAATTATCATAACGGGCATTGATAATAGCTGTGGCATCTATGATGATTTCGTAATTTCGTTGATTGGCATATCGGTCGGGCAAGAAAATCCGCAGATTATTGGCATCAATCCCCGATACATAGCTCAATAGGGCAATAGCACAAATCATATTGACGATACTGGCATTCTTTTTGGCGGTGAAGGCAAATACAAAGAATAATATCGCCAAAATAATGGATATTAACCACATTGGCACAACAAAAACCGATACCAACTGGCTATAAAAGGTGAAACATGCCACCGAAACAACTATGGTGATGATGACTGCGATTCTAAAATCAGATTCGGACAAGCGATGAATCCGCCCCGCGAATAATGCCCCCAATACCAAAAATGCGCTTAGAAGGATGGCGCTACTATAAAATGATAGCCTAAAAATATGATAATCAAACGCAAAAAGCCATAGCCATAGCACGCCGTAACTGGTGATAAAAAATAGGAGTAGGACGCGCAGGCGATAGCGTAAATCGGGGGTGGTATCTTCATAAATGGCATTAAATCGCTTTGGAAAAATCACAATCCATGAGGCGATACCGAGTAGCATCAAGTAAAAAATGTGCCAGCTCGAAATTGAGGTCTTATATGCCGCGATGAGCAGATTTTTCCAGTTATCATCTGCCAAGCCTGCTTGTGCCAAACGAAGGGTATTCTGCCAGATGAACCATCTGCCCGTGAGTTGATAATAATACAGGGTTTGGATGCCGAATATGACGACAAATGCCATCCCCGCAAAGAAGATGCCTTTAACCACATGATAGCGTTGTTGCCGATGATTCAACAATAAATAATAGATGCCCAATGCGGGTAAATAGAGGATATTAAAAAATTGTGCCACACTCAGAATGCTGGCTACTGCCCCTGCACCCATCAAATACCAACGCGCACGCGCAGATGTGGCGGCATAGGTTAGGAGTAGGGCGCATAGGGATAATAATGCCAGCGAATAGCCATCTACATAATCCCAACCGACTGCCCGTAAAAATAAGGAAAATTGCCCAATTAAAAGGCATGTAATGAGGGCAACACGATTATGAAATAACCGATTTAGGATGCCGTAAATTGAAAAAACTGCCAGATAATAAACACTCAAATGAACGATAAAATTGGCGATGATATGAGGGAAAAATTGGTGGATATAATAGGTTGGCACAAGCCAGCTAATGCGGTCTATGAAATAATAGCCATTTGAGGGATACCAATTGATATAATTGGGCAAATCAATCTGATAACCCAAGTAGATATAGTCATCTACGATATAGGTGTTGAAAATCCAATTCGGGTTGATGAGTGCCAAAACGATGGGGAATGCACACAATATCAAAATATGCCCAAAAGTGAGTTTTTGGATGATAGAACGCATTGCCCCTCATTTCTAAATGGCGGTGTGATAACTCGTTTTATTGCCCACGATAGAGTGATTTTTTGAGTTCTTGCTTTGGGAAATTGGATGATTCAGACGAATCGAAGCCAAAACCCAAATCACCGACTGTAAACGGTGTGGTATCAAAATCACTGTCTAATTCATCGGCATCATCGGTGAGGCTGGTTTCGTTTTGCTCTACTTTTATCACCAAAACACTCACATTATCGCGCCCACCACGTTGGTTGGCGAGGGCAATCAATGCTTCTGCAATCGTATCGGGTTCATCTTGCGCGAGGGCAATTTGAGCAATCTCGCTGGGTTTAACATGCAGTGTGAGTCCATCGGAACACAGTACGAGCCTATCGCCCACATGCAATTGCTCATAATAGACATCTACTTCAACATCGCGGGATTGTCCGAGAGCGCGGTATAACACATTTCGCATGGGGTGTTCTTCTGCTTCGTCTTCTGTGATATGACCCGCATTGACCAATGCCTGAACAAAGCTGTGGTCAGAGGTGACTTGCATAATATGACCATCGCCACCATCTACCAAATAGGCGCGACTATCGCCGACATGCCCAATAATGGCATGGGTATTGCGAATAAAGGCGAGGGTCATGGTTGTTCCCATACCTTTGAATTCTGGACGTTTTTGCGCTTGGTCTATGATATTATTATTGGCATTGCGGACTGTGGTTTTTAGTTGTTTGATGAGGGTGTCTTCATCCATGATATAATAGCCATCAGGGTGCATGAGTCCATTACTGGTCAGTCCCGTTTTAATCGTCTCTACGGCAATGCGACTGGCTTCTTCACCTGCGACTGCACCCCCCATACCATCGGCTACAACGGCAAGTACCATGTGGTCGCCATGAGACCATAAATGGATGCTATCTTCATTGTTATCGCGCATTTGCCCTGTGTCACTGCGTCCGCTACTCCGCAGACGAATCCCACGCCCTGGCTTAAACATGGAATAGCTCCTTGTTATGTTGCGAATTGTGTAAATACACCCGTTGTAACTGCATTGTTCTTGTATGTCCTAAGTGTCGAATTGCAATCTCTCATCTCATTATAGTAGAATTTGCCGTTTAGAGACAAGCGATTAGCGGAAGATATTCATATTCACATGACAAACCTTTCAGAATTGTATCATATTCAAAATTTGATAGACACCTTTGCACTCGGTCATTATGCGCGGGTCTTAGAAGCACAAGACCTCAAGACGGGTAAATCGGTGGCTTTTAAGGTGATGCGCCCAGAACATTTATCGGATGATGGCGAAATTAAGTGGGAATATCGGGCATTTCCACATGAAGCCGATTTGCTCATCAAACTTGCAGAAAGCCCCCATGTCGTCAATTTGCTCGATTGTGGTTACGTACAAAGCCCCCATGAGACCCCCACCGATGGCGAAGTGGTATCATTTGGCATAGACGGGGCGACCTTTGCCAAGCACATGCACGACTATGCAGAGAAGGGCTGGCGACCCTATTTGGTGATGCCCAATTTGCCCCGCCATCATAACCTGTTTTATCAGATGAAGCCCAACCAGCCCAATACCCGTTGGCGCTTGCCATCCGAAGAAGGGCTGGCATTGGCGGTGCAATTTGCCCACTTTTTGCAAACTGCCCACAGGCAATATATCGCCTATTTAGACCATAAATTGGAGCATGTCTATTGGGATGGGAGCAAGTTGACCATCATTGATTTGAACAGTTCACGGTTTATCGAAAATCGTGCCAATGCGGGCGGATTTTTTCGGATGGATGTGCATAATTTGTGCGTGGGTATTTTATATTCCACCTTCACAGGGCTATCTCCCTATAAAACCACGCTCAAACCGCAACCGAGCAATATGGTTGATGTGGAAAAACGCTATCAGGATGTGACCACATTGGATTTTGGTGTAGAGCCAACTTTGAGCGTTGAGCTACAAGCGGTGCTTCAGGGTGGGGCATCTATGCAAACCAGCACCGTGGATGAATTTTTGGCGGGATTGCAACAAGTATCGGCATTGCATGGGTGGGATTTTCCCAATTCACCAACCACAGCGATTAACCGTGAAGCGCGAGATAAGCTACGGCAAGGGTTACGACGCTTGCGACAAGGGCAAGATAACCTGCGTGAAGCCCGTGATTTATTCCGCGATGCGGCTATTTTGGATGGTATTACGCCCGATATGGAAGATGAACTACGCCGATTGGTCAAATCTGCCAATGATATGCTCAACCATCGGGTCATTCCATAAATGTGTCATTTATGAAATTTGTATAGGACATATTTGCATTTTAGAACCACATCGTAACCTAATGTTTGTTGTGTGCTAGATGGTAATCTCTTAAAATAAGGTATGAGATGACTTATTTTTTAGAAAAGGGCTACTATCACTATGGCAGACAAAACATTAACGCTTCATGTAGAAGATGATTTAGCCATTGCCAAATTGGTGCAAATTGGGTTACGTGGGATGCCTTTGGAATTGCATCACGCCGCCAACGGTGATAGTGCGATGGAATGGTTAGATGACCATCATCCCGAATTGATTTTGCTCGATATTAACCTTCCCGGTGCCGATGGTTGGGAAGTATTGGATTATGCCAAACAGAAATACGGCGCACGCGGGTTTAAGGTCATTGTTACCACCGCACGGCGCGATGCCGTTAGCCGTGCCACAGGTGAAATACATCATGTGGATAAATATCTGATAAAGCCCTATACCATTCAGCAATTAGAAGCGGCGATTGAAGAAATGACGATGGTTAACCCCGATGAAGATGAAGAAGCCTATGCTTCGATGGATTATGACGAGGAATAATTTCTAACGATTTGTGTTAGATATGAGATGTGTAAGGGCGCAACTGGTTGCGCCCTTATTGTTTGTACTGGATATGATGAAGGGATGAGGTACGCATCCCATATTTATTTTTATTCAGTTATCGGATGGGCAAGTTGTTATAGTCACCCGCCACAAAACGCACAAATGGGGCATATATCCACCCGACTGTGCCTTTCCACACGATTTGTAACCAATAGCCATCGGCAGTACGCCCAACGATGGGGAATTGGTCGCCCCATGTCACACGTCCGATTTGTTCGGTGGCGACAGATGGACCCTGACGCAAGCGCATGACCGATTCGGCTAATCCGCGCACACCCGTATCGGGCATCCCCGCCAACCCAAATAATGAGGTTGAACTGCTGATAGGGGCATTATATTCATTGCCATTGACGTATAAATAATAGCCATAAGCCCATGCTGTATAGCCTGATAGTTGAATCAAAAACCATGTGGCTTCTTCATTGCGTCCCAAAATGGCATAGGTTTGTCCGCGCAAAATGCGCCCCAATACCCGCCCACCTGTAGATGGCGCTTCGCGCACATTGAGGGTGCTGGTGCGGATGACGGTGGCGGTTAATGCCCCTGCGGGGATGGCAGGGAGCGATGTCGCGGTTGGTGGGGCAGAGGTGAAGGTGGGACCTGCTGTAGCAACAGTGCCACCACCACCCGTTGTGGATGTATTCCACGACAGCGATAAACTGGCACTATTGGCAAATTCGGTGTAATCAATCCGCATGGTGACAGCACCACCGGGCAAGACAACCTGTGCTGTCTGTGACCCTGCGGTGGAGATAGCCAACACCTGCACGTTGTTGATATACAAGCTGGCGGCATCATCGGCGCTCATGGTGAATGAATACGTGCCTGCTGTGAACGATTGGCTAGAGGTGAATTGTGCCGAAAAATTATCGGCTGGCACGCCCGGTACTGGAATGCCACCTGCATCGGTTGGGAAGCCCGTCCCCCATGTGAAGTTGATGATGGTATAGCTGGGGGTTGCCCCGCTAATGGGGTTTTGGAAATTTGGTGAATTGTAATATTGTGATGCCCATGGACCTGTGCCAAATGTTTGTGCTTGGACGGGTGTGGGCGATGACATCAGAAAAATTCCACTGAGCAATATGGTGACAATGGCTGTGAGTGGGATGAACATTAATTTTCGGTTGAGCATAAAAAATTATCCTCTCAGACTCAATAATGAGGACGAAAAAGTTAGTATCAGTATATCGCACAGGGGTATTTTAAGCCAACCCGCGACCCATATCGTAGGACGATAGTCTTATTTTGGCAATAAAAAATAAATGGGCAACCGATTTGATTGCCCATTTTTGAAAACTATTCTTCCAATGTGCTAATATCGCCTTCTGGCAATCCCATCGCACGCGCCTTCAATACACGGCGCATAATTTTGCCACTGCGCGTCTTGGGGAGCGATGTGACAAATTCGATTTTACTCGGTACAGCGATGGGTCCAATTTCGTGGCGGATATGATTTTTCAGTTCATTTTCTAGTTCATGACTCGGTTGCTTGCCTGTTTTGAGGATGCAATAGGCATAAATGACGCTACCACGCACTTCATCTGGCACACCAATCACGGCGGCTTCTGCTACGGCGCTATGGCTGACCAATCCACTCTCGATTTCTGCCGTACCCAGACGATAGCCACTGACCTTAATCACCTCGTCAATGCGACCAATCACCCAAATATAGCCATCATCATCTTTACGGGCAGAATCCCCCGCCAAATACCAACCTTGTTTGGCATACGCTGACCAATATTGTTGGACATAGCGGGCATCATCACCATAGATGGTGCGTAACATGCTGGGCCACGGGGTTTTGATGACCAATTTGCCATCTTCATTGGGCTTGCAGGAATTACCCTCTTCATCCACAACATCCACCACAATCCCGGGGAAGGGGCGGGTGGCACTACCGGGTTTTAATCCGACGGATGGCAACGGCGTTATCATAAATCCGCCTGTTTCGGTTTGCCACCATGTATCCATTATTGGACATTTTCCCTTGCCGATGACATTATAGAACCAGCGCCATGCTTCGGGATTTATCGGCTCACCGACACTGCCCAATAAGCGCAAACTGCTCAAATCATGCCGATTGGGCCACGCATCGCCAAAGCGCATCAATCCGCGAATGGCGGTGGGGGAGGTATAGAGGATAGTCACGCCATAATCGGCAACAATCCGCCACCATCTATCGGGATAGGGGAAGGTGGGCGCACCTTCATATAAAATGCTGGTCGCGCCGATAATGAGGGGCGAATAG
Source organism: bacterium (assembly GCA_033763335.1). GTDB lineage: Bacteria > Chloroflexota > Anaerolineae > Aggregatilineales > Phototrophicaceae. The sequence continues at coordinate 42,705 of JANRKU010000021.1, read as the reverse complement.
ACGATATAGCTATGTCCTGTAATCCAACCGGGGTCTGCCGCACACCAAAAACGGTCTTCGTCTTTAATATCAAATACCCATTGGAGCGTGGTGGAGGTATAGACTTGATACCCGCCGTGTGTGTGTAAAATGCCTTTTGGCTTGCCTGTCGTCCCACTGGTATAGAGGATGAATAATGGGTCTTCTGAATCTAGCACTTCGGTTTCGCACTTGGTGCTGGCGATGGGGAGCGCCATGAGGTCATGCCACCAATAATCACGTCCTTGTTGCATGGTGACAGGGGTGCCTGTGCGTTTGTGGACGATGACATGCTCTACCACAGGGGAACGGTCAATGGCTTTATCCACATTTTCTTTGAGGGGGACAATATTCCCGCGTAGCCATGAGCCATCGGAGCAAATCAGCACACGGCTTTGGCTATCTTCGATGCGGTCAGCGATGGCTTGCTCAGAAAATCCGCCATAAATAACACTATGCGGTGCGCCGATTTTGGCACAAGATAGCATGGCAATGATGATTTCTGGTGTGCGACCCATATAAATGGTCACTCTATCGCCTTTTTTCACGCCCATGCTCTTGAGGACGTTGGCAAATTTACACACTTCTTGGTTCAGTCGCCAATAAGACATGGTGACTTTTTCGCCATTTTCGCCTTCCCAGATGATGGCGAGCTTATTTCTGCGCCATGTTTTGGTATGACGGTCTAGGGCATTGAGGACGATATTGGTTTTTCCGCCTGTGAACCATTTATAAAACGGTGGATTGCTATCATCCAGCACCTTATCCCATTTTTGATACCAATCGAGTGTCTCTGCGCGTTTCGCCCAAAATGCGAGTGGGTCGGCTATAGATTCGGCATAAACGGCTTCATAATCGGGGATATGGGCATTTTTAACGATATCCTCGGCGGGATAGTACCATTCGGTGGTATTAAAATTAAGTTCTGAGTCGCTCATTAAAAAGAACTCCTTTTTTCTCCAAAACCAGTTAGTTATTTTAGCTTACTTACTTCTTTTTGTCGTTATACAGTGTAAGCCATTTTTGGTTTTTTGGCAAAAAGATGAGGATGAGTTTGTACGACTAATCAAAACTTCCCGTTATAACATCACCTGCACGCTCATAATTCACGACAATGATGCCACTTGTGCCGATTTTGCTATCTGTCACCTTGAACGCGGCTGGGATTGTGCCATCGGCAAACAAGCGTTTTCCACTGCCCAACGTCACTGGATAGATTTTTAGCCAGTACGCATCCACCAAATCATGTTTGATGAGTGTCTGAAGGAGATTGCCACTGCCGTAAACGTGCAAATCTGGCGCATCTTGTTGCTTGAGTTGGGCAACTTTTTCTGCAATATCCCCACCTAAAAACATGGCGGGATGCCAATCGCCTGACGTTCTCGTATTCGAGGCGACATATTTGGTCGCGGTATTGACGTTCTGCCATATATCCCCATGTTGAGACCAATACGGTTCCCAAATGTCATAGGTTTTGCGCCCTAACAATAGGTCAAACGACATGTTCATCTGCGCCCGAATAGCCGTTCCAACAACCACATCGGAATATGGGGCAATCCACCCGCCATACGGGAAGCCCTCACTGGTATCTTCTTCGGGTCCGCCCGGGGCTTGTATGATACCATCAAGGGAGATGTGTAAGACGGCAATAACTTTTCTCATGGCTAATTTCCTTTAGCATATAAAAACAAGTATGCTAAATGTAGCACAGATGTATAAATTTACGAATTACAATATGACTCTAAAGGAGAAACGATTTTGAAGTCAAATGCTTTATATCTTCGGCTGTGTGGACGACATACGCGCTTTGCGTTAGTCGTCCATTACGATTCTGCCTGTTTTGGAGGGTGTAATGGCTGTACTAGACCCTTTTAGGGTCGTATGTCAGCCACAAAAAACTTTTTTAGGCGAATTGTGATGCGGTCTCATCGGCAAGTTTTTTGAGCCAATCCATGAATAGCGTTCCGCCTGTGCCAACCGGATTTTTCACTTTTTCTGCCACATAGCGATAGGCAATAGTCATGTGCAAGCGCCGAAATGCCAAGAGGCTCTCTAGGCTGGTATTGTAGGCGGCGCGACAATCGGCATGTTTGCGATTTTTCATCACAAATGCCCGAATATTATGTTGGGTCATTTCGGTGATAAATTCACGATGCGGTTTGGGCATATAATCGTGCATGACGGTCAGATGTTGGGTGAGCGCGGATTGTTCATGTTCCAAGCCCAAACCTGCCACCAATGCGGGGATGATGGAACTCTGTGCGCCAGATTGCCCCCGATACGATTGCGGTTTGCCTTCAAATTCTGCCACCCCTTCATAGACCACATGATTAAATCCAAAAATATAGGGGCGGATGTGATGATAGTAGACCTCAACATTGCATTTTTCGGTCATACGGTTAAAGGTCGCCATCATGTCTAAAATGCTGGTGGAGATATGATATAAACCATCTATCACAGCCTCCATATCGCCTATTTTTGAGGCTTGAATGGCGCTTTTGATGCCCGATAATGCCTCTGCCGCCCGCGCTTCAATATCAGCATGAACGAGGATAAACCCTTGTTCATCTTCCCCACCGACAAATGATTGAACGATGCTCATATTATCCACTGTCATGCCTGCTTGTGGATTATTCACATGCCAATTGGCGAGGATATAAGACGCATAGGTTAGGATAGGGGGGCGTTCTACAAAACGGCTCAATTGCACCAATGGTACTGCGATGCCTGCGGGCAACTTTTTGGCGGGATTTTCTGGGTCGGCATACACATAGGCGCTGGCAAAAAAGCCATAACGCATGAGCAGATATTCGATGATGTGAAATTGGCTATCCAGTACGCGCATGGGGCGCATATCGTAGACGGGGAATTGGTCAAATGTTGATTGAATGATGCCACTATGGAGCAGAGTGGTCAATTGATTGCCGAGTGATTCGATATGGTCGGTGATGTCTGTTGAAAGGGGGGTATCAATCCCACGTAGGCTATGTAAGGGATTCGGATTGATTAAAAACCCTCTATCTGACCATGTATTCCAACAAGATTGTTCCATCTGCGTAATTCCTTTATCAAAATTTATTTGGGGTATATTGTGCAAATTATAGCAGATTTTATCGGTAAATATCACAAAGGATAAATATGGATAATCGGGCTTATTTTGGCGGGGATTTATACGGGCATGAACCTTCATGCCCGTTTTTTTGAGAAGAAATTATTCAGATGCAGGCAATGTCACTTCATCAATCGCAAAGGGCAGGCGGGGCTGTATCAATGGATTCACCAGACCCACTTGGTCAAAATTATTGACATACACTTTTCCATCATGATACGCAACGGCGCTACTGCCCCTAAATCCTTGTGCTAGGAGGACATAATTATTGTTGACCAATTCACTTATCCCACTTTGGCTAAAATTCGCCAAAAAGATGCGCCCCTCTGGGCTGATGCTAATGCCATCAAATCCGGGCGCGTCGGCGACAATGCCACTGAACCGATAAATGGTTTCGGTGCTTTGTCCATCACGCGAGACACGATAGAGAATATCTATCCCGTTGCCCGTGGCGACAATCACGAATGTATCAGTTGAGGGGTCATAATCTATGCTGGTGGGTAATGCACCATCCACTTGTGGGTCTGATGTGGGAACAGCCCACCATAACTCGCCATTCCCCTCACTATCAATTTTCCATATTTCGCGCCGACCTCTATCGGTGGCATAAAGCGTGCCATCATCTGCCAATGCCAAATCATGTGGGGCGATAAACCCCTCCTCACCATCAGAAATGGTCGCAAATTCTTTGGGTGTGGCATCGGGTAAAATCTGCCAAATTTTACCGCCTTTGGTGGCAGGGTTGGGATTGGTGCGGTCTAAAATATAAAGGGTGCCATCTTCTGCCACCTCAATGCTACTCACAGAGGCGATGACGATGCGTGTTTCTGGCATTTCACTCACCACACCTTCGGGTGAAATTGCCCATACCACACCACTTTGATAACTGCCCACATACACCGTGCCATCCTTCCCAACTGCTACGCTAGAGGGATAGGCATCATTATCGGGTAGGGTGGCAAATTCGCGCACCGTTACCCCGTCTATCAGTCCTTGTGCAATTGTGCGGGGCGCAGAATTAACCGAAAATGTGAGGAGCAAAAAAGTGAGCGCCACCAGCAACATTAACCCACCAATAAAAATACTAAAAAAGATGATGGCACGCTGTCCGCGCCCCAATTGTTGAATTTTCGCAATCATCGCAACATTTACCTTCTGGATACCATAAATTAACGAAACTTAACCTATTCATACGAGTATTGATTTTAATTTATCATCATTCTATGAGTAAGAGTTAACAATGATACTGTAAAGTGTGAGGTGAATTATCTGACTATATTAGTCGGGAATAGTGATATAGAATAATATCCCTTGTTTATGTGTTAAAATAAAAAAATTGTGACCATACTTACACATTATAAGAAAGTTTTGAGATATTTTAGATGAGTTCTTGGAGCGATTTCGTGTCCTATTCTGCAAAAACCCGCATTTTGCCTGTTGACCCACAACATCCCGAAGAAGCCAATATCCAAATAGCCGCCCAAACAATTCGTGCAGGTGGATTGGTCGCGTTTCCTACCGAGACGGTTTATGGGCTAGGTGCAAATGCGTTAGATGCACAGGCACTTGACCGTATTTATCTTGCCAAAGACCGCCCATCAAGTGACCCTATTATTGCCCATATTGCCACGTTAGCCCAATTGCATAGCCTTGCTATTGATGTGCCAGAGCAATTGGTCGCATTACTCGCAGAACACTTTTGGCCCGGGGCGTTGACGCTGGTACTCAAGCGTGCGCCTCATGTCCCATCCAATATTGCCACGGGACTCAATACCATCGCCGTGCGTATGCCTGCTCACCCTGTGGCACGGGCGCTTATTTTGGCATCGGGTGTGCCGATTGCCGCCCCTAGCGCCAATACGTTCACCCGCCCCAGCGCCACCACTGCCCATCATGTGCTAGAAGATTTATTAGACCGCGTGGATATTGTGCTAGATGGTGGTGAGACGAATATCGGCTTAGAATCTACCGTGTTAGATTTGACCAATCCCCAAACCCCGATTATTTTACGTCCGGGGGGTGTTTTATTAGACGATTTACGGCGGATTTTGCCCAGTGTGCAACTAGCACCCCGCTATTTGACGACGGATGAGGCGACCTCATCGCCCGGTCAATTGCTCAAACATTACTCGCCACGCGCCAAAATAAAATTGTTCACCGGTCCGCTCTATTCGGTGCTATTGGCGATGAAAGAAATGGCACAATCACACCAAAAACGGGGCGAAAAAGTGGGGTTATTGATTGCCACAGAAGATTGTCATCATCTGGCAGATTATGGCATTGTTCACGCATTGGGCAAACGTGATGACCTTAAAGCGATTAGCCACAACCTGTTCGCAGGGATGCGCCAGCTCGATTCGCAAAAGGTGGATGTTATCCTCACCCGCGATTTTGGGCGCACAGGGCTTGGTGCGGCGTTGTGGGATAGATTGCTCCGCGCCTCCGAAGGGCGTGTGATAGACGTGCAGTAATCGTATGAAATGCCCTCCTCATTTCGTCATAAAATAGATATATTCTGTCGAAAATGAAGAGGATGCTATATGGATTCAACAAGTCGCCGTGATGCAACGATTTTCATCTGGAGCATTTCCATGATGATTGCCTTATTCTTACTATTTGCCTCTGGACGCGAAGGGGTGATGCTCATTCCATTGGGGATGGCATTGTTGGGGACTGCCATTATTTGGGGTAGTGCTATCATTGAGGCAATGGTCACACCCAAATACTACCCACCATCCCAAGCCAAACGCGAAGATACCACCGCCTATAAACTGGCTATGCTCATGGAATTGATGGATGAGGATGAGCGACAGGCTTTTAAGAACAGACTCGCAGATGACTTGCTGTCTGGTGACGATAGCTTGAGCATTGAATCACTCATCACAGAAAAACGCAAACGCGGGTAACTCCTTACAACTAATCCCCTATTTTGTGCGTATAAACAGTATAAATAACTTCCGCAGAGAGAAGGATTTTTTATGTGGATAATAAAAGCCGTCGTGATGTCACGTTGATAATCTGGTTTGGATGATAGCCTGAGCATTGAATCGCGCATCGCAGAAAAACGCAAACGTGGGTAAGATTATCACTAAACTGCCTATTTGGGCGTAGAATAGTGGCAACAAGAAGGATTTCATCATGGACATAAAATGGCGTTTTGGCACAACTGCATTTATTTGGGTATTAGCGACAGTCATGACGATTGTGGCATTTGATAGTGCGAGTGCGGGGAATTTAGAGGATTGGATTATGGTTGTCCCATTGGTGGTTGCCATGTTTACCACCGTTGCGATATGGGAATCTGCCAAGGGTAGTGAGTCATCAAAATCAGAGTCAAAATCGGGTTCATCTGGCAAAAAAGGGGATAGCACCGCCTATACCATGGCGCTCCTGATGGAGATGATGGATGACGATGAACGCGAGGAATTTAAGTATAACCTCAAAAATCGTATCCTGTCTGGCGAGCCTGTGACCGATGAATCATTGGCACAAGAATTGCAAAAACGCAAATCTAAGCCTTTATAAACGACCTCTTTATCTGATAACAAACGAAGGGATTTATCATGGATACAAAATGGCGCTTTGGCGCAACAGCAATAATTTGGGCGTTTGCAACATTAATGTCAATTATCATCATCGGCAATATGAGTCTGGGTTGGATAGAAGAGTGGACACTTGCCATTCCGTTAGGTGGTGCATTGGTCGCTACGCTGACTATCTGGGAATCGGCAAAAAATTCATCTCAAAAAACGGAGTCAACCTCAACATCATCTCAACAAACGGATAACACCGCCTATAGTATGGCGCTCCTCATGGAAATGATGGATGACGATGAACGCGAAGAATTTAAGCAGAATCTCAAGAATCGCATCCTCTCTGGTGAAAATGTGACCAATGAGTCGCTCATTTTGGATATGGAAAAACGCAAACGCGGATAAATTGCATCAAACCCCTTGTTTTGCGTATAGAAAACATCGCATGTCATAAAAAAGGACATTTATAATGAATGATAAAAGTCGTGAAACTACCACTATCGTTATTTGGGGTATCACCGCAGTTCTTTCGTTTTTTGCGCTGATGTCAGAAGGGTGGGTTATTTCGATTCCATTAGGTGTGGCGTTAATTTGCACACTGGTGATATGGATAACAGGGGCAATCGAAAAAACTGCGGGTGTTGGTCAAAACAATCAAAACTATACATCAGAAAAGCGCGGTGATAATAGCGCCTATACGATGGCGCTCCTCATGGAAATGATGGATGAGGATGAACGTGAGGAATTTAAGTCACAGCTCAAACGGCGTATTCTCTCTGGCGAGAGTGTGACAGACGAATCCATCATCATGGATATGGAAAAACGCAAACGGGGGTAGTGTGACAAAACGTGATAAACGCCTAAAAAAGCTACGCCAAAACCCTAAAGATGTGTCATTTGATGAAATTAAACAAATATTAGAGGATTTTGGATTTATCCATGTTAGAACATCAGGGAGTCATCACACATTTATCGCTATAATAGGAGAAAAGAATTGGCGCTTAACCATGCCTTTTCATCGCCCCATCAAAATACCTTATATTAAGCAGGCAATTGAAGCAATAGACGAGATTTTGATGATAAATAGCGATAAATTAGGACAAGAAATTATAGAGGATGATGATGTCACAGATAACGACTAAAGACTTGAATTATTATATGCTGTTGCGTTATGCCATTCTTATTCGCCCAGAAGAAGATGGCTGGAGTGCTACAATTCCTGATTTGAAGGGATGTCTCGCCGTTGGGGATACGATTCAAGAGGCATTAGAATTGCTAGAAGATGCTAAATTAAGTTGGATAAGTGCTTCATTAGAACAAGATTTACTTATTCCAGAACCCCAAAAATAAAAAGGCGGAATGACTCCGCCTTTTTTGATAGGGGTGTTATGTTATGCTACGTCTTCTTCGGCTTTGAATTGGCTCATATACAGGTCATAGTATGCCCCGCCTTTTGCCAATAATTCTTGATGTGTCCCGCGCTCAATAATTTGCCCGTCTTTGACCATCAACACCAAATTCGCGTTGCGGATGGTACTCAACCGATGGGCAATCACAAAACTGGTACGCCCTTTTAGCAATTTTTCAAATGCCGCTTGGATGACCCGTTCTGTGCGTGTATCCACGCTAGAGGTCGCTTCATCCAAAATGAGGATATTGGGATTCATCAATGCCACCCGCGCAATCGCAATCAATTGGCGTTGACCTTGACTCAAGCCCGACCCACGTTCACCCAAAACGGTCTTATAGCCCTCTGGCAGGCGCTCAATAAATTCGTGAGCGGCGACCATTTTGGCGGCGGCGATGACATCATCATCGCTGGCATCCAAACGCCCATAGCGGATATTTTCCATCACGGTATCTGAGAACAAGAAGGTATCTTGTAACACCATGCCGATTTGCTTGCGGAGGCTATCTTGGGTGACATCGCGCACATCAATGCCATCAATCAGCACCTCGCCATCGGTCACATCATAAAAACGGGGAATCATGTTGATGATGGTGGTTTTACCCGCACCTGTTGGTCCGACAATCGCCACCATTTCCCCTTTATTCACACCAAAATCAACACCTTTAAGGACTTTTTCGCCTTTGACATATTCGGCTTCGACATTGTTAAATTGCACTTTGCCAACAATAGCAGGCATGATTTTGGCATTTTCGCGGTCATAAATTTCGATGTCTTCATCCATTAGGCTAAAAATGCGCTCACCACCTGCAATACCGCTTTGGACATTCGTCCACAACACGGCGATTTGAGAGATGGGCTGATTAATGCGTTGGATGTAGGCGAGGAAGGCGAAAATTGTCCCCACACTGATAACCGATGTACCCGCTAGTAGCGGTTGATTGTTGAGCGCAGAAAATCCCCCAACCACGACCACAGTCCCCAATGCCACATAACTCAAGGCTTCGAGTACAGGGTTGAGGGCGCTGGTGAATACCGCCGCACGCACATTGGCGGCGCGGTTGGCTTCATTGGCTTTTTGGAATTGGGCGATGCTCTCTTCTTCACGATTGAAGGCTTGCACTTCACGCGCCCCTGCGATGCTTTCTTGCAAATCGGCGTTCACATGACCAATTTCTTTGCGAGCAATGCGGAAGGCTTTGCGTGCCTGATTAGAGAAATAGCGCGTGGTAAACAACATCACAGGCGCAATGGCAAGGCTGATGAGCGCATAGATAAAATTGGCGCGGAGCATCGCCACACCAATCCAAAAGATAATCATTAATCCCTGAAACACATTGAGCAGGGCAAAGTTGAACATCTGCTGGAGTGTATCCATATCATTGGTCACACGGCTCATGATTTCGCCTGCTTCGTTGCGCGAATAATAGCCAATGGACAATCTGTGCATTTTTCTGAACATATCCCCACGCATATCCCGTAGGGCAGATTGCCCAGCGACGCGCATGGTATAAAAGCTGAACCCCGTAAAAAGGGCGCTAATCACAAATGTGCCAGCAATCAGCAATGATAAGCCCAATAACCCGTCTATTTTGGATTGATTGGTGGTGAGTTGGGCAATATCGGTATACCAGCAGTCGGTGCTGGCGATTCCACTCCCACCCATTTGCACAGTGGGGGTGGAGATGAGATAACAATCTGCCGCTTGTCCAATCAGCTCTGGATAGAGGATATTGCAATAAACAACCACGAGGGTGAATACCAACACACCGACTAAATTGAGCCAATAGGGGCGGAAGTAGGTGCTAAATCTGCGAATAGTCGCCAAAACGTTTTTTGCTTTGCGTGTCTCTTGGTCTAAGGCACGACGTTGAAAATCCATCATAAGTGTTACAAAGCCTCCGCGACAGGTTGGGTGTCATCCACAAGTTGTGATGCAAAAATTTCGGCATAGATGGGGCTATTTTCGATGAGTTCAGCATGTGTTCCCATCGCTACAATCGCACCCTTATCCAGCACAATAATCACATCGGCATTACGGGCAGTCGAAATGCGTTGGGCAATCACAAAGCTGGTGCGCCCTTGCATGAGGTTATCGAGTGCGCCCTGAATTTTACGCTCGGTGGTGAAATCTACCGCGCTGGTCGAATCGTCCAAAATCAATAATTTTGGATTGAGCAATAATGCCCGTGCGATTGCCAGCCGTTGTTTTTGACCACCAGACAGGGTCGCCCCGCGCTCTCCCACAGAGGTTTCGTAGCCATTGGGGAATTCCATGATGAAATCATGGGCGGCAGAGGCTTTGGCGGCGGCAAGCACTTCGTCATCGGTGGCATCTGGACGACCAAAGACGATATTGTCGCGGATTGTGCCACTAAACAGATTGGTCTCTTGCAAAACAATCCCGATTTGTGAGCGCAGGCTATCGAGTTGCACATCCCGAACATCATGCCCATCAATCAACACAGCGCCTTCGCTGGCATCATAAAAACGGGGGATGAGGTTGATGATGGTGGTCTTGCCACTGCCCGTTGCGCCGAGTAGGGCGACTGTTTGCCCTTTTTGGATGGTAAAACTGACCTTATTCAACACAGGTGTGGTTGAATTGAAGTAACGGAAGGTCACATCACGAAATTCCACTTCGCCTTCAATGTTTGGCAAAACGGTTGCATCGGGCTTATCGGTGATTTCGCTTTTGGTGTCTATAATCTCAAAAATACGCTCTGCTGAGGTGCTGGCTTGTGCCATCAACGACACAATTAGCCCCAATTGACCGAGTGGGAAAAAGACATACGCCAGATACAGATTGAATTTTTGATATTCGCCAATTGCCAACGAGCCATCAATGATTTGTGTCCCAGAGAAATACAAAATCACGGCTTGCCCAATTTGCCCCACAAAGAAAATCATCGGGAACAAAAAGGAGAAGGCGCGGGCAATTTTGAGCCAGTGGACGAGTAAATCTTGATTGCTGGCATCGAAGCGTTTTTGTTCACGGTCTTGGCGCACAAAGGCTTTGACCACCCGAATCCCCGCCACATTTTCTTGTAAAACGGTATTCAGTTTGGATAAGCGGATTTGCACATCACGAAACAACGGTTGCGAAATTTTGCCAAATATCCCAAAAAGGATGATAGAGAAGGGCAAAATGGGCAGGATGGAGAGGGTGAGTCGCCAATTGGTCAAAAAGAGAATAGTCAGTGTGACGACCAACAACAAAAAGGCTTGGAAGGTCATCAATAGCCCTTGTGCGATGAATAAGCGCACGCGCTCAACATCATCGGTGGCGCGAATCATCAATTGACCCGTTTGGTTGCGGTCATAATAGCTGAATGAGAGGCGTTGGATGCGGGTAAAAATGTCGTTCCGCATACTATAGGCGATGCCTTGTGCCATCCATTCTGCCGCATAGGTCTGAATAAACGCAAATAACCCGCGAATGATTGCCACCAACAAAATGAGCGCCACAGCGCCTAAAATCCACGATGGGGCGCTATTATAGGTATTTTGTAGGGCTTCTTGGGTGGTATTGAGTTGGGTGAGTGCCACCATCCGTATTTGTTCGTTGGGGATGCTCAACACCCGTTGGGCGATTGCCCCTTGTGTGATGTTATCTATCATCGCTTGTACCAATTGTGGCACGATGAGTTGCGATAGCGTTGCGACAACCAACGCCCCATAAGCGATGAAAGTCATCGTTTTATAACGCCCTAAATAGCCAATAGCACGGCGCAAATAGCCTTGTTCCCCTTTTGCGCGTTTTTTGCGCTCTTTGGTCATGGGCGGCGCTGAATGAACTGCTTGCATAGTAGGTTTTCCTCTTTAAGTCCACTAGCCAATAAACGGGGTAACGCATTGTGAAGCAACTGCACGCCTTCGGGCATGGCAGAGACCAATAATGAGAGAAGCTCAATGAGTTTCATCGTTTTTTCTTCTCCTAATGCCTCTATTCCATCCAAAAGCGGGTCATCCTCAATAAGATGGGGTAAACGGGCAACAAGTGCCTGTCCATCTTCTGTAAGTGTGAGCAACACCCGCCGTCTATCGGTTGGGTCGCGCTGGCGGATGAGCAGAGATTTGCGCTCTAGGGCATCTACAGTCGGAACAAGGGTAGATGGGTCTATAGCAAACCGTTTACTCAATTCACTAATCGTATTTGACCCCTCATGTGCCACCATCCGCAAGACTGCTGATTGCAACCCAGAGAGGTCTATCCCCTCGCGGGTGAGCCATTGCTCATACGCCAGAGTGGTCGTTTTCCATGCTACCGACATCAACATTTTGAGTTCAATAGCGGTATTGCGTTTTTCATTTTGGGTCATTTGCATCCCAATCTTTGGTATCCCAATGATTTGACTACCAATCAAAACGATAATCCACTATTTGAATTTTGTCAAGCAGGCAAAATATCACTATTATAAAAAGGGAAATTCTGTTTATTTTTTACTAAACTAAACTTTATTTTTAGCATAAGCTAAAATAGAAAGTCAAGTTTTTAAGTACGGATTATTTTTTGTGGCTGACATACGACCCTAGCGGGTCTAGTACAGCCATTACACCACCTAAACAGGCAGGATTATAATGGCTGACTAGAGGCGTACCGCCGCGTATGTCAGCCACAATATAGGATAGATAAAATTGCCAACATCTGAAAATTAGGCAAAAAATTAGCCATTTCTGCCTTTTAATGCCTCATCTTCTGCCAACATGCGCTCAATTTCGGCATATTCCAGTTCATCCACATAATGATTAATTGCCTCTTTCATATAATCTGCCAATTCGGGGTGCATATCCTTAAAATTGGCGTTGAAAGCTGGGTCTGTGGTATATAAATCGCCCAAGCCACGCAAAATATCGAGTGTTGGCTCATAAAAATGGCGGATGTGTTGATGCCAGCGTTGGATTAAATCATCTATGCTATCAGAAGGCGTTTTGGCTTCGATGGCTTTGATAATATCGGTATAAATCACATTGCCCTCATCCATGATGGCTTTTTTCTGGGCTTCACTATAATTTTTCCACCGCTTGACGGATTCATTGACATTTTCTGGACCATATTGCAAACGCGCTTCGCGTTCATATTCTTTTTGTTGCTCATCACTGAATCCCTGAAATAATTTTTTCTCGCTCATGGATTTGCCTCCTTCTATATGTACGATGGTATTTTCTACGGTGTTGATGAGGTCGGCTAGGCGGTCTGCGCGGCGCATGAGCGCCTTGCGATGGTTATGTAATGCCTGTAGTGGGTCAAATTTGGGATTATCCAAAATTTCCTTTATCTGCATCAGCTCCATATCCAATTCTTTATAGAGGAGGATTTGTTGTAGCCGAATGAGCGCACTATCATCATAATAACGATAGCCATTTGCCCCGATTTTGGTGGGGCGCAATAAGCCGATGTCATCATAATGATGCAGTGTGCGGATACTGATATTGGCGAGTTCTGCGATTTGTTTGACGGTATACATAAAAAATCCCTCTCAACACTCATTTACATCATAAACCATGACGTTACGTGAGGGTCAAGAGGGGAATTTTCGGTCAGTTGGTTTGAGGGCGGATATACGGCTACGCCTAATCCGCCCGTACAAACTATCTTATTTTTATTATTTTTCCTGTGGATATTTCAGACCCCATTGGGCGCGGAGGGCATCCATCGTCTGCATGATGGCGAGGGTTTCGTCTAATGGCATCCATTGGCTTTCGATTTGATTAGCATCTAGGCACGCATGGACTTCCATAATTTCATGGGTATAGCCAAACCCTGTTAAGGGGGTGTGGATGAGTTTTGGATTTTCCCCCGTCACATAGAGCGTGATGTTCTGGCTATGCCAAAATGGGGCTTGGATGTGAATATAGCCATTTGTGCCATAAATAGTGGCATCATTGGTCATTTGAAGGGTGAACGAGGTGTTGATGGTCGCCAACCTGCCACCGCTATAACGGAAAATAATGGCGGTGCGCTCATCTACGCCTGTTTGCCCCATATAAGCGGTGCTAATGAGTTCTTGGGGTTTTTCGCCATAGACCATAAATGCCAGTTGGATGGGGTATATGCCAATATCCAACAATGTCCCGCCACCGAGTTCTGGGTTAAATAAGCGGGCTTCTGGGTCGTATGGTGGCTTAAAGCCAAAGGTTGCATTGACGAATTGCACTTCTCCAATTAACCCTTCATGCAAGATACGGCGCACCTCATAGATGCTGGGCATAAAGCGCGTCCAGATGGCATCCATGATGAATAATTTTTTCTCACGAGCGAGTGCGATGACTTCTTGTGCTTCTTGTGCATTGATGGTGAAGGCTTTTTCGCATAATACATGCTTGCCCGCGTTCAAACACAACAGGCTATTTTGATGATGAAGCCCGTGTGGGGTGGCGATATAAATCACATCCACATTGGGGTCGTTGGCGAGTCCCTCATAGGTGGCGTGCCGATTTGGGATGTCATATTGCGCCCCAAATTCATCGGCAGAGGCTTGTGAGCGTGAGCCAACCGCTACGACTTGCGCTTCTGGCACAAGTTTGAGGTCTTGTACAAATTTATGGGCAATTTTGCCCGTCCCCAAAATTCCCCAACGATATGTTTTAGCCATATTATTTTACTCACAGTCGGGCAAGGCGGTTAAATCCACCTGCCATAAGCCACCCGCAATACCATTTTGCGAGAGCATGAGGACAGAATCATCTGGCGAAACCCACATCCACGCACGGTCATTCTCCGTCAAATTCAGGGGAAGGGGAGTGAGTGTGGTCAGGGTTTCACTGCGGAAATTATAACACTGTAGGGTTGGGATGCCATCAATTGGTCTGGCGATATAGGCAAGGTCACGGCTACCGCGTTGAATCCAGACGGGGGCGGGGTAATTATTGCCCGGTGGGTCTGCCTCAAACATCAATTCATTGGCGGTCAAAAAGGTGTGTTTGACATAATAGCCAATTGGACCCAGTTCATCGGTCGTGATAATGACCTCTGTGCCTTGTGAATTGGGTCCGGGGACGGTGAAGGATTGCATGGCAGAATAGGCAGAGCGACTAATCCATTCTGAATTGGCGCGGGCAGAAAAATAACGTACTTTTTCGCCATATGCCCCAAAATAATAGGCTAAAAAGGCATCGTTTTCGGTTGTCCAAATAATGCCCTGCAAGCTAAAGCGCGATAAGTCTTGGTGGACATAACGCCGATTGCTCCCATCGGGTTGAGCGGTATAAAAATGATTCACACCCGATTGATAGACCAATCGGCGTGAAACAGGGGAAATGCTGATGAAGGAATGATTAAATTCGGCATCATCGCTCAAGCGCATCCGTTCCCGTGTTTGTTCGGTAACTTGTTCAACACCCGGATGTTGAATCATCTCAAATGTGTCATCGTCTGGGTTATAGCCATACCATGTCCATGCAGTGAAGGGCAATTTTTCGCATCCAACCGCATAACGGAAGGGGGCATCGCGTGAAAATTCGACGCTGACCACTTCATCATCGCTAATTTGAGTGATATTGGGGATGGGAGCTGTGGGTGGGGTTGGGTTTTCGGTGATATTACCCGAAACTTGCATTTCGATGTGCGAAATGCTGGTGTCATCCCCATATAATTCCAGTGGAATATCAAAATATTGCTTGCCAAGTGGGGGAATGGTGAAATTGAGGGGCGAAAATCCGCAAATGGTGACAGGATAGCCAAAGCCCTCTGCTATGGGTTCTGCATCGCCTTCAACGGCATAGGCAAAGGCAAATAAGCTAATATCGGTATAAGCGGTTGAATCACTAGAATTATAAACCTCGCCACGCACAATTGGTTGGATTTCACCGTATGGATTGAGGCGATTTTCGATGCCTAACCATGTCACTTCTAACACACTATCGAGCGTTACCCGATAGGTGAGTTCTATGGTGGGTTCTGGTGTTGTTTCTTCTTGCGCCCATGTTGGCAAAATTGCCACACAGACGATGAACACGGTCATCAATAAACGACGCATGGGAATCCTTTCAGCTATTTTGCAATTCGGCGAGCAATTCAGCCGCCATCGTGAAATTTTGGTTATACCATAGGGCTTGTTCTAGTTGAGAAATGGCGCGGGGCATATCATCGGTGGCGATATACGATTTGGCGAGGTAATAATACATCTCCTCAACACCAGGGGCATCGCCAATCACACGCCATGCAAGGGTTTGGGCATCTTGTGGGCGACCCACTTTTAAATAGGCTTCAAAAATATCAAATTGATACCACATCATACGGAAGGGCAAGCCAATTTCGCGGGCAATATCAAATGCTACCACCGCCTCATCATAACGCCCCAAACGGGTGAGGGTTGTGCCAACATTAAAGTGATTAAAGGCATCGGTGGGGTTTGCTTCTGTCTCTTGGACGACGCGCTCATAGAGGGTGGCAATATTTTGGGCATCATCCCATTTCACCTCGCCAATGAGTCCGCGTACTTGCTCTTCTTGTTCGGGTTCATAGACCACCATATAGGCATAATTGAGTTGTCGCCAGCGTTCCATCAATTCATCATATTTGACAGCCCTGCCAAGATTATCTGCCCCAAATCCGAGCAAAGAATCGTACATATAGGCTTCGCCTTTGTCGTCATCATATCCCACAATAACGCGATTATGACTCATCCATGTTTTGGCGGCATTTTCGCCTTCTTCATAATAAACTGTTTCGATGAGGATAGGAAATCCCGCCGCCACCAATCGCTTGAGCATGGGCAAATCGCCACCGAGCCGTTCTATGCCTGCCAATCCAAACGTTTCGGCATAACCCAGCATTTCATCCAAACGGGTGCTGGCATCTTCATCACGCGGATTGAGGGCGCGTATGGTGTCATAATAATTGAGTTCTCCGCGCCAATAAGATACTTGCATGGTGACTGCCGCCGCCGAACACCGATTGAATTGTTGCCATACTTGTTGCATCCCCTCTAGTAGCACGCGCTTGGGGAGGGATGGTGATTCGTCATCGGGTCCGACAGGAATGGCGCTAACAGTGGAGGCAGTGAAGAGAGAAATCAGCAGAAAAATAATGAGGGAAAATCGTTTTGTCATTCAGAAAATCCTTAAAAATGCTAAAGATGAACATGATATATCATGCCCATACGGTCAGAATTGGTTTGTAGGGATGGCATTTTACCATCCTATGCCCACTCCACCACATAAGGGCGCAAACTGTTTGCGCCCTCATACATCATAACATCCCCGAAATTGAATTTACGCCTTGACCACTGCCATATAAATGGCGCGGAGTGCGTCTGCGATAGTGGTATATTTGAAATTGTAGCCAAGTTCCAACAACCGACTTGGAACGGCGCGTTGACCATCTAAAACGATGGTACTCACCTCGCCAAACATCATTTTGAAGGCAAATCCGGGGACAGGGGCAGGGATAATATTGCCCAACACCTTGCCCAATTCTTTGCTCATCTCTTTATTGGTGACGGGGTTGGGTGCGGAGAGGTTAAATACCCCATTGGCATTTTCGTTATTAATCAAAAAGCGAATAGCAGAGACTTCATCATCCAAATGAATCCATGGGAGATGTTGCTTGCCACTGCCCAAAATGCCCCCTGCTTTCATTTTGAAGGGGAGTGCCATGCGGGGCAATGCGCCACCATCGGCGCTCAAAACCACCCCTGTGCGGATGACGGGACGGCGGACACCGAGTTTTTCGGCTTCGACTGTAGATGCTTCCCATTGCTTGCAGACATCTGCCAGATAATCATTTCCCGCAGGAAAATCTTCTGTGACATCTTGGTCGCCTGTTTGCGTGCCATAATAGCCGACTGCCGATGATTGAATCAGCACTTTTGGCTTATTGGTCGCGCCCTTGATGGCTTGCATCACGGCTTCACCCGCCTCGACACGGCTTTGCAAAATCAGTTTTTTACGTTTCCATGACCATTTGCTGGGGAAAAATCCCTCACCAGACACACTTTCGCCCGCAAGGTTAACGATAGCATCTGCACCATCGGCTAGTTGTCCCCAGCCATCGGCTGTTTTGCCATCCCATTTATGAAAATGAACGGTTGCGGGGAGGGGTTCTGTTTGGCGCGGATTGCGACTCAAGATGTGGACATGATGCCCATCATTTGCCAAATTTTTGACCAATGCACTCCCGATAAGACCTGTTCCACCTGTGATAATAACGCGCATAACATGACCTCACTTCTATTCAGATTGCGACACGATGTCTATTGTAACGTGAATTGCGCTAAGATGAAATAATCCGTAGCACCAACAGAGAGGCGTTCCTGCGGATTATCCGCATTGTATAACCCCACAATGAGGGTGTAATGAGACGCTGGTAAATTATTGGGGATGATGAGGGCGTGTTGGTCGGTAATCATTTCGCCTATTTCCCATGTGATAGTGGGGCGATTCCATGCGCTTGGCTCGGCATCACGTTGGGCAATCACATTCCCCGTATCATCCACCAATTGAATAAACACCTTATAGCGGGTTTCTAGCGGGGTATCGGTTGCCCATTGCAATTGAATTTGCAAAACATCCCCTGCGACCAGCACATCATTGCTTATGGCGAAATTTTCTAAGCGGATTGATTCGCCAAAAAGTGCATTTGCAGGGGTGCTATCCCTAAATTCGATTGGGGCGACATAGGATACCAAGCGCACCCCACCGTACCATGTGCCATTGGCTTCGTAGGTCTTTTCGTCCAACATCCCCTCAACGATATTATTGGGGTCACGCTCACCTTGCGCCCAAAATACCGCAAAAATGCGGTCATGGGTGCTGATGATGGTCTCCATTTCGGCGGATGTTGCCCCATCATCCCCGCCTAATCCGCGTGGCAATTCGTAGATAGGGGTATTTCCTGTGTAATAATACCGAAAGACCTCCGCCTGATTTGGCGCGGATAAAATGATGGCATCGCCTTCGCGCTCATCCGTCATGATGAGTTGGGCGATTGTCCGATAATCATCGCGCCGAAAATCGCTATAGAGAGGGGGAACACTATTTATATACAATATGATGATGCTGAATAATGCCATGCCCGCCGCCAATTTGGGGATGTATTCCAAATTTTTCCCCTCACGGCGCGGTTTGAGCGTCCAGAGTTCCCACACCCCGCGCCCCATCCACAAGGCAAATCCGATTTGGGTGGGGAGCAAAAATTTGAGATTGGCTTCTCGATACAACCCCAACGCCAAAAATAAGAACATCGAAATTCCCACCCAAAATACAGGTAATGCCACTTTCCACCACATACGGCGCGGTTCATTGGGTAATTGCAAGAGGGCAACTATCAGCAGGAATAAAATGGCGGTACTCAAGCCTGTGCCGACGGTGATGCCAACGCTTAAATATGCCAACAGGGTAGCGATTGCCACTTGCAATGGTAACAATGAATCGGCTTGCCCCCATCCACCGAGTTGCGTGAGGGCAGTGGGTAATTGTGGCAAAAATAGGGCGATGGTGGCTACATTGATGCCGATATACACGGCTACATGACGGATGAGGGGCGAAAAAGTCGTTTTTTGCCGATATGCCCGCAGACCATCCGCGCCAAACCATAATAGGGCGAGTATGCCTTGTGTGAGCATGACCAACGGATAGTAATAATGGATATACAAGCCGATGGCGTTGAGGATGGCGAGGGCAACTATCCATGCTGTAGGGACATGATATATCGTGTCCTCAACATTGCGTGTGGATGGTTGTAAGGGCGCAACATGTTGCGCCCCTACAGACGATAATATGAAACGGGCGAATGCCCACATGCTCCCCGCGCCGACCATCGCTAAAAGGGCATACATCCGCGCTTCTTGGGCATAATAGATGCTAAACGTGTTTAGGCTGATGAAGGTCATCGCTAGTAGGGCGGGTATCACCCCAAAAAGGCGTTTTCCGAGTGCATAGGTAATCGCTACCGTGATAATACTGGCGAATAGCGACAGGCTACGTAACCCAACTTCGCTATCACCCATAAAGCGCGTCCAGACGGTAATCACCCAATAATACAGGGGCGGATGAATATCCCGACTCGCATTTTCGGCGCTATCGGCAAAAGTACGGGTGGTTTGCACATACGTATTACCTTCATCATGCCATAGCGATTGCCCGCCGATGTCATGGACACGCAAGGCAAAGGCGATGAGCAATATCATCACCAACCCGCCCAAAATGCCGATATGCCGAGTTTTAATCACGCGCACGCCCTCGCAAAATGTCTAAAATCACGATGATGCTCATTAATCCGCCGATTATCCCCAAAACAATAATGCCCCATTGATTTTCAAATTGACGGTCAATAATGGTGATGCTATCTATCACCAATGGCTCAACCCCTGTTTTGGTGATGGTGATAAGAGATTCATCTCCTATAAGCCCCACGAGGGTCGTATGCCAACCATTTGATGTGGATGAATACGCTTGGCATACGTCATTTACACAAATATCGGCGGAATCTCCCTGCCAACGCACAAATAATTGCCCGTTACTATTATATGAATGGGCATTAAACGATATGCTATCGGTGGATGTCGCTTTGCCAAATTGTGCCGATTCATCATCAATGACAAGCGTATCTGGTGCGTATGTAATCGCCCAATGGTTATCCGCTTGATGCACCCCCGTATATAACGTAGGTGTTTCGGTCAAAATATAATCTTTGACAGCCTCATATACGGGTAGGGTCGTATAATACGGATGCTCATCGCTGAAATCGGGTTCTGCCATGCGGAAATAATATTGTGGGGTGTTCTCCCATACCGTATCTGGGCGGGTGAAATACCAATAATTGATGACCCCAAGCCAATGCCATTCCTCTTTTGCCCGTTGATAATACGCCACCATATAATCGGCGGCTTGTCCTTGCGTGACTTGCCCGAATTGGTTACGGATACCCGTCACATTCGGATTTTCTTCGACTGTAGGGACAAAATTCCATGCCGCCTCACTAATCCATATCGGCTTATCGGCATCGCCATTGGCGACCATCAAATCACGGATATAAATATGCCGTCCGATATTGGTGGTGGTGGGGCGCATACGGCGGTCGGTGGGTCCACTAAATAAGCCGTAGCCCTGCACCGATAAAATATCGAAACAATCCCCTGCGCCAGCATCATACATGCGTTGCAAAAAGATGAAATCGTTCATATCGCGCCCTGTGAGCGAGACAGTTGGTGCGAGTGCCGCCGTAATGACCTGAATATCGGGGTCAACGGCTTTTAGGGCGGTATATGTTTTGCAGAGCATGTCGGTATAGCCCTCTGGACTGACATCACGCGGACCCCATTCGGGGAAAATATTCGGTTCATTCCAGACTTGATAGTGATGGATGCGTCCCTGATAGTGTTCGGCAACCGCCACCGCAAAATTGACAAAATCCTGCACATCATCCGCAGGACCTAAATCGTCACTATCGGGATTGCTCCGTGACCATGCTGGCGAGGTATCCAAACGGGCTTGGATGCGGATGCCATATTTTTCCGCCATATCTACCATGTAATCATATTTATCCCACGCAGAAATGGTATCTGGTGTGCCATCACCATTTCGGTCATGACGGGAATCGGTGAATTGCCCGCGACCATCAATTTCGATGTCGTGCCACGAAAATTGTTGCCGAATCCAGACGATGCCCGCGTCACTAATCGTTTTTAGTTGGGCTTCGACTTTGCGCGGGTCGGCTTCGAGTGCCAAGAAGGTATTGATGCCATAGGGTGGCACACCGATATTATTGATGGGGGTCATGGGTTGTGTGTTGGGTTGGGGACGTAAGCCACTGCCGACCCATTCGATAACCCCGCGAATTTGCGAAATGGGTTCTTCTTCGCCTGTGACAGACCATGCGAATTGCCATGCTAAACCCTTGTTGGCGAGGTCAAACCCCAAGCCAACGCCCAAACCGATGATTAGAATGATGAATACGAATAATTTTCTCATGGGCGTGATTATACCCTAGCGGGTGGGGTGGGGTGTAGGGGATGAATTTATGCCGTAGGTGTAGCGGTGATTGGTTTTATGAGATGAAAGAAAAATGGCGGGCTGATGTGTCTTTCGCCCGCCACTATGAATATTCGATTTTTATGGATTTAGTGTACCTACCAGTTGGAAGGCTGTATTTTCTGGTGTAGCAGGTAGGGCAAGTTCAATTTTCCATACACCAATCGTGTATTGACCATCAGTAGGAAAACTAAATAAGGCGCTAATACGCTCTACCGTGACCAAACTGGCTTGGTAGACAATTTTGTTATCTGGTGACATCACCGCCAACCCTAAATTGAGGTTTCCACTCAGACGAGTGAATGTTAAATCGAGTTTATCACCTGCAATAGCATCTACTGTAAAACCAAATACGCTTTCAAAACCGGGATTGATTGCCCCGCTATTGGGAACATCCATCATGAAGGGAATGGTGATGCCATTGGTGAAATCAACAGGTGGAAGACCTGGGAAGCCGATGCCAGAGAATGGTTTATCTGATGATGAATTGTCGGATTCTTCTATATTATCACCTGGATTAATAACTGTGCCATCGCGTAAAATACAACCCAAATAGATAGTGAATGCGCCATAACCTACAACATTTTCTCTATAATACCTTACATCATCCCTACCTTCGTATATCATTCCGATAGCGAGCGCAGGATTAGAAGTTGATATAACTAAACTATCTATTAATTCTATTTCACCTTCACCAGTCCTATTGGATCCCCAAAAATAATTCTCGCCTGAATCATAGAGACTTATAGATATATCTAATGTTGTTCCAATTGGTTCAACACGACCATTAAGTGTAGTCCCTGCTGATGTTTGAATTTGAAATTCAGCTAATGGGCGCTCTGGTGTGGTTTCAACCTCTATAATATCTCCACAGTTAATTGGGGGTAATGTTTGTTGTGCTACTACTTGTGTTTGTGTTGAAAAAGATACCAGCATCAAACCAATAAAAATTGTTATTGTGAAATGTTTGCCGAGCATGAATTGCCTCCTGAAACTAAGGACATTGTGAAGAAAGGGTGATATATGTCGCAGGAATCCACCCAATCGGTGAACCCTCTGTCGTTTGAATCCGATACCAAGTGTTGCTAATGAGTGTGCCATCACGCTCTATCACCGTTACAGTCGCTCCTACACGAATGGGCGATAACAATGTGGATGACCCCGATGCTTGTGAGCGAACTACCGAGACACTAGCCGCATTTCCGCCTCCAGCATTAATTGTCCCTGAACATGGATAACCGCGTGTTGGGGTATTCGTTGGTACTGGCGTTTGTGTCACAGATAAAGTGTTCGTGGCTGTATAAGTTGCCGATGGGGTATACGTTTGTGTCAGTGTTTCGGTGGGTGCTAAGGTATAAGTAGCAGAAGGTGTATCTGTTTGTGTTGGGGTAGCTGTTAGCGATGCGGTAATGGTTGGTGTCCATGTAGGTGTTTCGGTAGGGATGATAATGCGGATAATATCTTGTGCGCCACTTATTTGAGAACCGCTAGATGAGGCTAAAACCCATCCCCTTGTACCATCGGATAATAGTACCTGATACCATATACGGTCTTCACTAATGCCAAGCACATCCAAACTTGTGCCAGATGCTAAAATACCGATGCTGGAAAAATTGGCATTGGGACCGTTCCGAATATCCAAATCGCGCAAGGCTTGTATAACAGGGGTGGCTGGGGTTGGTATAGTGGGTGTGGTTAGTTGTTCTGTATTATTCGGTGATTGCGATAATAGAAATAACAGAATAGGGACAAGAATCGTCCCGATAATAGTCACAATGAGTTCTATAGGAAATCGCTTATTTTCTTTAGGTTTTTGAGGGGATTTTTGGGGAGGGGAAATTGGGACAGATTGGATTTTTTGTAAACCACCAAGTAGCTGTGCAACTGTATTACCTGTTGCGCCGTTGCTAAAATCAACATATTGTATTTTGCCAAGCCATTCTGGAATTGGTGTGCGTGCTTGCATAAGAACGGGGATAATTGGTTTTCCAGATTCAACCGCCGTAGCGACTTCCCATTGGCACACAGTAGAAATAAGTGATTCTGGGGTCATAGCATATATGAGAGCATCACTTTTTTGAATTGCATCAACCAGTTGGGGTTTCCACTCTTGCCCCGCCGAAAGACTCTCATCAATCCATACTTCGTGATAACTTGCACGGAGTGTATCTACAAGCCAATCTATCACAATTCGTTTATCTACGTGTGCATAGCTTATGAAAAGACGCATATTAAATTACCTTTGTGAAATGATATATCCAGAGAATACACGGTTTCAATGGATGCACAAAGAGATGATTGTCATCACTTTAATATGTTATCTGTTATCATTTCCCGCCGACCAGCGACACGGCGCGTTTCCAGCTATCGCCTTCTGCCCCGATTGCTTCTTCTACATGCTGAAAATCGTATTTACGTCGAAATTCTGCCAATTCATCCTTCAATTTGCCCCAAATGTCGGTTTGGGTGGTGATGAGGCGCTTGGCACTTTCGGCATTTTTTGCCTCATTCAATGTGATGCGAAAATGCGTTAGGCATAACCCGCGTGATTCGGCGTAGGCGGTGTGCAATTTTGGGTCGGTGATATGCTCGGCTAAGGTTTGGGCATAGCGAATTTCGCTGGCAGATTGTGTTTCACAGGCAAAACAGGGCTGGTCAGGTGCTAGGGCATCGGCTAGGGTGTTTCCGCTACTTTTGGCAGATAACAGCCGTGAAAATCCGCGTGTGGGGGAAATACTGGTCATATTTTGGGCAATTTTTGTCAATTCATCCACCACCGCTTCATACAGCGTGGCGATGCCCAACGCGCCCCCCGGTTGAATGAGCATTTTGCCATGCTCCATACACAATCCCCGACTGGCGCGGAATTTGGCGTGTAGGCGCGGGTCGGTCACATGCTCGTATAAAATCGCATCTAAATGGCGTTGCACATCGCGTTTGGTGAGCGCACACATCGCACATCCATCCGCAGAAAAGGTTTCGATTAAATCAAAATAACCAAAGGGGGTTAACATAGCATCTCTTTCCATGACCATCAATCCCCCTTATGATAGCACCCTATTCCCCCTGATACACCCCACTACCCGCTACCGCATCGTTATCACGGATATTCACCCCATCCAAATCCATCTCGCCCACATTATAGATGCCACCACCAAAATTCGTCGCAGTGTTACTCTGAATCGCACCGCCACGCATGGTCAAACTGCCCGTATTGTAGATTGCACCGCCATCTGTGGCAGAATTATTTTCGAGTATCACATCCTCAAGCACCAGCGTGCCTGCATTAAATATCGCCCCACCTTGCACCGCATTCCCACCCGACACGGTGATATTTTTCAGCGTCAAACCACCTGTTTCTGCCACAGTAAAGATTTGCACCCCGCCCGTCATGGTGATAGTTGCCCCGTTGCCGATAATTGCCACATCCCCTGTGATATTGGGCAGTGATGCAGTAAGGGTATATGTGCCGTTTTCTGTGAGACAGATTTGTGCATCTTCATTGAATGTATTAGCTTGAGGTAATATCGCTAATAAACTTGAGACATCTGGCGCGACAAAATCGCACAAATCTTGTGACAATAATTGAGATCCCTGTTCAATATCAGAATAAATAATCTGATTTATATCAGGGGTAAAATCACTGCTTATGATAACTGTATCTAATTCAACACTCTGTAACATCTGCCATGTCGTTGTATCCCAAGTACGAATTAACCCTCTTTTTGTAACGGTAAATAAACGTGTACCCGTTTCGTTGAAGGCTAAATCTACGATTCCGCGTTCACCGCGTGTAGCTAAACCACCATCTAATACCGCAACAATTTCTCGTGATTGAAGATTGAGAATACGGATTTGATTATCAATAAATCCAATCGCTACGACTTGTTCGTTTGGTGATACACGCAGGGATGTAATAAAACCGAAGTCTTGGTTAAAATCTATCTTGTCATAAATCTCCATATCATTCAAATCTATGAAAATCACACTATAGTATTTACTTGCAATTGCTATCGAATTTCCATTAAACAGATAAAGTGTATTATAGTTTATTGGATATACCTCAATTAGATTGCCATTGCTCATATCATATTTAAATGTTGGAAACTCACCTGTATCACTTACAATTAAAGCACTATCACTTTCTACCCAATTCAAAACTACATTGTTATTTTCTCCTGTTAGGATCGATAAAGTTTTTTGGAAATTTATCGTATCCCAGATATCTACTCGATCCATATAATAGCCAATTGCTAATTTTGAACCTGCTATACTCCATGCAAAAGAAGAAATAGAACTATCAGGATTAGGTTGGTGAAATAAGGTAGACATATCACTTGTTTGTAATATCCTAAAACTACCATCAGAGTAAGCAATGACTAATTTTGAGCCATCATCATTCCACTTGAGTTCTGATATGATATATTCTACTGTCGCATCAACTATAAAACAGCTAAAAAACAGCGTTAATAGTATATAAAAATTTAAAATTTTCATTTCTCAATCTCCCTAGTTCCAATTGGTGTGTAAACTGAAGATAGCTAACATTGTTTTTTCCATCCACCAATAACGAGCATTACCTGATAAATGCGCTCTACCACCTTGATTAGGCAAGTCAGTGTCATCATCAAATCTCGTTGCATTATAATCCCACGTTATACTACCCGATATAATATTAGCTTCAGGAGCAATATTTCTAAAACCTTGCCATTGTTCGTCAAGTTGTCTCCACGCATCATCTACAGTGAAATTGTCCCAGTGTTCTTCAGGATAACTCGGCCGTTCACACTGTAACCCATCTATTGAAGGATTAGACCATCTATCTGTTATACGCCGATACACCCAATTGAGAAACATATCTGCAGCCGCTTCGTCAACTTCACTACTTTCATCTTTTAGACCATCAGGGTCTTTAGTTTCAGTGGCATTTTGTTGGAATGTATTCCCAAATGTATTGGGAAATGATACATCACCCCAACCTCTGCCTCCTCGCGCCCAATCATTAGTTCCAAATGAAATCCCAAATACACGAGTACCATTACAATCAGTAACACTAATAGCTCCATCATTATCCATATAGAAATCAGATAGCTTTGTATCTTCAATTGTCACAGTATCACTCTGATTATCGAAGCGATGACCTAATTCATGAACAAAGTTATATTCAACATTCAAAATACCATTTGGGTTGACTTGCCAAAAATTACCATAAAATGCGATAGCAGAGTAAGTATTACTGGTACAACCGTGATTTCTTTCACCTGTCGCAGCATCACATCCTTGTGACTCAAGTTGCCCATACTTGAAAGCATTCGTTACGCGCAGGAGATAGAATCCATCCACATCAACCCCATTATGTGGAACTGCATCCATAACCGATTTGAACAATCTTTTTTCTACATTTATGGATGGCAATGTCTCAGGATATTTGAGCATATAAAATGCTTTAGCTGACTTTCTAATGCCAATTAGAATTTGTGCTAATTCTTCGACAGTCCATGCTTGCCCATGTTGTAAAGACCAATCTGCAATTGCATTAGGTTGTGAAGTTGGCAACCCATTGGCATAAACAATAATGCCGTATTCAGCGAGTTCTGCAATTTGTTGTTCAATGGTGACTTCTAAATTAGCCCATGTAAAAGCGCCACTAAATGCTAAACAGGCTATCGTATCGCTAATAGTTATGGTCTCTAGGCTAACATCATTCGTATTGAATACATTGAGGCATTTCTGGTTAATATTGTTTGGGTCGGGTATTAATCGAGCGACTCTATTATCTGGGCGAGGAGACCAATGGATAGGATACCAACTTTGCGGGTGTTCAATAACAAAATTACCGCCAGATCTTTTTAATGTATATTCCTCATTCCACCACTCCCAATATAATAAATTATCTTGATATACATCAAATCCATAAGATAATAAAGATGGATTATCCATTATCAAAGAACTTGTTAGAGTTGAAAGGTCAAATTTTTTCATTGCGCCATAGGCAACGGTATAATAAATTACATTGTTATCTGACCAATCGAAATCACCAAAATATGATTCAAATACAGGTACTCTCAAAAATTGGCTGTTTGATAAGTCCCATATATTCATTTTTGTGCCATTTTCTGTTATGGCAATAATTCTTTGACCATCAGGTGATATTTGTACCTTTGAGTTTATTGTTTCAGCATCTACTGAAAAATAAAATTGATTCGTTAAACTATCCCAGTAACAAATTGCACTCTGTGTTTGATAAACTGTGCAGTTAAATGCCAAGCGAGAATGATTATGACCAACGACACCCCATGATGGATTATTGGGATAAGTAATATATGATGGCAAGGTATGTGAAATTTGAACAATTCCAGTAGCAGTTCTTTGCATTGACTCTAAGCTCACATAAGGTGGCACAGTTAAATTGATTGTATAGGTAAAAATATCACCGACATGCGTTAACAAACGACACCAATCTCCAACACATGGGAGCTGTTGTTGATTTTCAAGCGTTATAAATTCACTCTCAATCGGCGGGATGGTGATGAGTCCAATGCCACCTTCTAGTGGTGGTGGGGTAGGTGTTGGCACAGGGATGCTGATGGGTGGCAAGCAACTTGTATCGTAATTCATCACGATTTCGGGTGCTGGCTCTGGTGTGAGTTCGGTCAGGGGTGAAAATTGCATCATGAGACTGCTATCCATCACCACCATTTGTTGAATATTCTGTGATGGCAACACATAGCGATTTTGCACCTGCTGTAGGCTATTTAGGAACAGGGGCATGAGTTCACAGGTAGCAATTTGAATGAGTTTGGCATGGATATTCGGATTCGACTGTGTGCGTGCCAAATCTACCATCAGGGTCATGAATGTGCCGTCTGGTGAGGGTGTAATGCTGATGAATGCCTCACCTTGTAGGGGTTGGAAAGTTTCTTCGTCATGATACTCAGGTTTGCTGATGAGGCTAAATTTTGCCCCATAGCCCCATTCGATGTCTATCAGGGCAAAGCCAATCCCACGCAAATAGGAGATATGTTGGTTGATAGCGTTTTGTAATTCCTGTTCATTGAAGGGAATCCAATCGGCATCGGCTAAATCGCATAGCAAGGGCATGGTGGGCAAATGGGGTTGTGAGATGATATTCCACCCCACCCAATCGCCACCTGCGCGATTTTGGTCAGATGCACCGCGTGGCATCCCCCACCAATTATCTATTGCATTAATTAGGGTTTCATTCTCATTTTGGATAGCGATATTGGTGTTGTTCACAATGCAACTATTGGCAATTTTACTGGTAGTGATGGTGGATGTCAGCGTGCCTGCGCTGGATGTAAGCGGGGGGGGGTAATAAATTGATAGAAATAAGGATGGTGATACCTGTGATAAGAGCGAAAAAATGGTGTTTCATAACATAAAACCCCTTGTGTTGATGTACTATTATAATGAGCATATCTCATTTACGAAATTCATACAAGCCATATCAATGTTAAGACTCTAGCGAATCTGTGTGAAGAACACGTATAATAGCCCAATCAAATTGGCAAAAAGGCACGCACATGTTCAAATTCATGATGTTGTTTCATCATCCCGATAATTTAGACGCATTCGAGAATAGTTATAATGACCTGTTGGGGCTGGTTGAGCGTATGCCCAATGTTCGCCGTCGGCAGGTGATTGATGTTTTTGGCAGTCCAACGGGCAAAGCGCCCTATTATCGCATTTTGGAAGTGTATTACGATGACCGCGCCACAATGGAAGCCTCATTGCTCTCTAAACAGGGACAAGAGGCAGGTGGGCAAATCGCCACTTTTCCAACGGGGTCATTTGAGATGATTTTTGCTGATGTTTATGAAGAAGTGGGTGGTAGCACCCCTAAACCATGAGGACATACACAACACACAATGGATAGCTTAAAGAAACTCATCCGTAGCGAAGGTTTGAATTTAGGAAATGGCATTTTGAAGGTGGATAGCATCCTTAACCATCAAATCCATCCGCGTTTGATGCGGGAGATGGGGGAGGAGATGGCGGCGCAATTTAGTGGGATAAAAATAGACCGCATTTTGACCGCCGAAATTTCAGGCATCGGACCCGCATTGATGGCAGGACTAGTCTTGGATGTGCCTGTGGTGTATGCCCGCAAAAAGAAACCGATAACCATGGCGGGTCCTGTATTTTTAGAGACAGCCCCAAGCCATACCAAAGGGGGCGATGTGCCTCTGTTGGTGAGCGCGGAATTTTTGCATGAAGGCGAAAATGTGCTGATTGTGGACGATTTCCTCGCCACAGGCAAAACCCTCATGGCGCTGGCGCGGATTTGTAAGAGCGCCAAAGCCAATTTGGTCGGTGTGGCGGTGGTCGTGGAAAAATCCTTTGAAAATGGGCGCGAGATGATGCTCAATGCAGGATATACCATCCCCATTCACGCGCTGGTGACAATTGCACACATGGCGAATTATCCCAACGGACCCATCACCCTCGCGGATGATGAGACAATTGGCTAGAAACATACCATCCATAACCGTAGGGGCTTGCCATGACAAGCCCACGCTGATATAAGGAGTAGAACTCATGCCACGTAATGTTGCGATTATGATTTTTAACGAAGTCGAAGTATTAGATTTTGCGGGTCCCTTTGAGGTATTTGGGGTGGCACGCGCCATCAGTGATACAACACAACCCTTATTCAATGTGTATACCATCGCAGAACGCGCCGAGCCAATCATTGCCCGTAATGGTTTGAGTGTGAACCCACATTACACCCTCGATAATTGTCCCAAGCCCGATATTTACCTCATCCCCGGTGGGCGTGGCACCCGCACAGCTATGCACAATACCACCCTCACCAATTGGATTTCCACCAATGCCCCGCGTGTGGAGCAGGTGCTATCGGTTTGCACAGGGGCATTAATGTTGGGCAAGGCGGGTTTATTGCATGGACTATCTGCCACCACCTATCACACCAGTTTTGAAGAATTGGCGGCAGTATCGCCAACCACCAACCTCATGCGCCAATCGCGCTGGGTGGATAATGGCAAAATTGTCACCAGTGCAGGGGTATCGGCAGGGATTGATATGGCGTTGTATGTGGTGGGTAAGCTCTACGGCGTGGAACAAGCCCGTTGGACAGCCCGCTATATGGAATATAACTGGAACGAAAATCCAAATTTGGCATAATATAAGCGCCATCGGGGGGATGTTATTCCCCCCATTCCTCATCTTCTTCAATTCCCCGCCAGGTGATAATTCCGGTGACATCCGTGTCAATGATGGTGCTTGCGCCTGTGGTGGATGTATCAATAAAAATCAAATCGGCGGGGGTGACACCATCGAAATTGAATGTCTCTTGTGATTCAGCTGGTTCTTTGCCAACGATTGCAAGCACATGACCATCTGGTGCAAAAATAGCTTGCCGTACATCAAATATATATGATTTCGCAACCAGCCCAGTGTCTGCATGAACAAACACAAAATAATTTAAGAAATCGGATATTGCCGCTGTTGCTCCTGGTGGTGCCTTCATCCAATAAACTAAAATATTGTTACTCGACCATTGTAGTGGAACCCATATGTTGGGTTCAAAGGATAGATTAACAGGGTCAGGTAAATATATATCTTGTTCTATATCATATATAATGATTTTGCCTTCTGAATAATCTG
Source organism: bacterium (assembly GCA_033763335.1). Classification (GTDB taxonomy): domain Bacteria; phylum Chloroflexota; class Anaerolineae; order Aggregatilineales; family Phototrophicaceae. The sequence goes on along the minus strand of JANRKU010000021.1, from coordinate 11,015 downwards.
TGTTCGGAGAGTAGAAATAGGCGATATAACGACCATCGGGAGACCATGACACTAAAGAGGCGCTAATATAATTCCGATTATATGGTTTGCTAGTATCCACATAATAGCCACGAAAAGTATTAGAATACGCATTTTCAAGAACTTCTAATTCTTGATTATTTGCCAAATCGTAAACAACCATCTCTGTAACGATACCACACTCTATTCTTCCTAATGCTCTCCCACTAAGGCATCGCTCATACAGATAAATATCAGGATTAGTGGTCGATTGTTGAATAAAAGACTCAAGAGTATTTGGGAAAAAGTTTGGCAACGATGGGTAATCAAGAAAAATAGTCTCATATGGAACTGGATACAAGGCAAAGTTTTCAAACCTGAAAATCGGGTCTTGAATATCTGATGTTCCTATCATTAGCCAATTGTCACTAATCCAAAATAATTCGCATGGATTCCATTCTGTCTCCCACGATCTACTGAAAACAACGTTTTTGCTGGGAAAATGTATAATTTCTAAAATTTGTGCTTGTTCAGTGGATAAAGCCAAGTACCGCCCATCATCCGAAATATCGCCACATTCGCCCTCACCGAGTTCATAGGTAATGACCTCCTCGCCGTAACGCGCCACGAACACCATTTTTTCGTCCACAATTTTGACATAAATCAACACTTCGGAATCGGTAACGACCAGAGGCATTTGTGCCTGTACCGTCACCCCCAAGCCAATTAACATTAGGCATATCAGCAGTGTTTTCATGGTTATTCCCCCCATTCCTCATCCTCTTCAATCACCCGCCATGTGATGATTTCCGTGACATCAGTGTCTATGACAGTATGTTCGCCAGTAGTCGTGGAAATAAAAACTAAATCGTAAACAGTTCCAACATAACTTTCTTCTGGATTGACACGCTCTTTTGCCCAAATTGCCGCAATTCGACTATCTGGAGACCATGTAATACGAGATGAACCTCTATCAAATACTCCTTCTGAAGTGAGATATGTATTACTCTGTAAATTATAAAACTTCAAATGGTTTAACATACCATTAGGCAAATCTGGATAAATATCTGAACCTCCACCACTTATCCAGATTGCTAAAATATAACTGTTAGATGACCACCCTAGCCCACCGCGCACATTAAAGAAATAAAATTCATAATTTTTATCTCTCCAGTAGGTATCTGTCTGTAAATCATAAATGGTAATTATCCCATCTACAGTTGTCATTCCTGAACTATATTCACAATCGCAAAAAGCAAGGTATCTGGCATCATATGACCACATAACCAATCCACTACTAAGACTTTGTGTCCGCCCTGTATATGGATCAACAATCTGCCCACGCAAATAATCTGGATTAACATCTAGCTCCTCAATGACTCGATTTTGAGATATGTTATATATGACCGGTTTGACATCACATATCAAATTATTTAATACCTCACCACTTGGGCATGACTCATATAGAAAGATATCTGGATTCGGTGATTTCCAAACGCGATTTGTGAAAATATTGGGAATCCAATACGGTAATTGAGGATAGGTTGTAAGAATATTACCGTCGTAGTCGGGTCGTTGTGTTAAATTAGAACCGTCAAAGTAAAATTCATAATATAAAAGATTGTCTAGGCTCTTACGAATTGAAAGAATTGTGCTTTTGGGCAACCATGCTACACCACATGTAAATGTTCTGTTATCCCATGTAGTCTGACTCAAAACAGTTTGGCTGTTTAGGTGAATAATTTGAATGGTATTCCCATTCTCTTCATATAATGCCAAATATTTCCCATCACTTGTTACTGCAAAACACTTATCGCTTGAAAAGGTATAAAGTGATTGCCTATCTCCATTTTGAGAGACAATTTGTCTCTGATTATTATCTTTGTCCTCAACAACATAAACCAGTAACTCATTATCATAGACTGCAAATGGGTCTGTTTGGGCATGAATCCCAAGCGAGAACGTCAAAATGATGATGAACATGGCACATAATGTGATGTTTATGTGTTTCATAGTATCCCTAACCCATCCTCATATAAAATGATTTGCCAGAGCATAACCCCATTTCATCACATCACGCAAGCTATCGTATGGTGGGCGTAGAACTATCGGTGGGGGACGAAAAACAGGCATATCTATCAGTCGTGTTTTCATTTTATACCCTATCTCTATCTATCGAAATTTGACGAGATGGCTTGCATACCCTACAATTTGGAGATAGCAATTATCAGTGAAGGATATTGTCTTTATGTCCAACGTCAAAAATTATTATGACATCCTCGGTATCAGTGAATCTGCTACTGATGAAGAAATTCGCCAAGCGTTCAAAATACTCGCTAGTCAGGTAACAGGTCCCGATGACCCGCGTGCAGAACCGTTGCGTGAAGCCTATGGTGTCCTCAGAGACCCGCAAAAACGCGAAAAGTATGATGCGTATCTGAGCCAGAACCGCCCCGTACAAGCCACCACAGGCACACTGCGTTCTATCAGCAGTCAGAATGCCCCGACCACCAATGATACCGCCCAAAAATGGGAATATCTGTCGTTATTGATGACGCGCAATTACGGCACGATTAAATATTTTATCAATGGGGAGCAACAATCGCACCTCAAAAATATGCGCCTTATCCATGTTCTAAATGATATTGGCGGGCAGGGCTGGGAAATGACGGGCATCACCACCGATATGAAATCGGGGGCGGCGACCTATATTTTTAAGCGGATGACCGATAAAGCACCAGAAATAATTAAAAAGAAGCCCACCTCATAGGAGCATCGCATGAAACCCATGTCGTTTGATTTTAAGTCACGGCGCTCGATGATTGTGGCGCATCGTGGCATGGTTGCCACCGAAAATCCACTCGCCTCACAAGCAGGATTGGCAATTTTACGCGCAGGGGGCAATGCGGCTGATGCCGCCATCGCCGCCGCCGCCGTGATGAATGTGACCGCACCCGCCTCCACAGGGGCAGGTGGGGATTGTTTTGCGTTGTATTATGATGCCAAAACAGGCACCGTGACGGCACTCAATGGCAGTGGACGCGCCCCCAATGGATTGACCATTGAGCATTTGACCAAAGCGGGGATGAGTGGCGAAATTCCACCCCGCAGTGTCCATGCCGTGACTGTCCCCGGTGCGGTGCGTGGCTGGGAAGATTTGCTCACACGGTTTGGTACGATGACCTTCCGTGAGGTGTTGCAAGATGCCATTCATTACGCGGAAATCGGCTCGCCCGTGACACCTGTGTTCGGCGAGGCATGGATTCGGTCACAAGCCTTCCTCAAAGGAAGCCATAACACCGAAGATTATTTGCCCAATGGGGTATCGCCCCAAGTCGGACAAATGGTGCAACTCAAAGGACTCGCCAAGACCTTTCGTGCCATCACAGAAGGCGGTGCAGATGCCTTTTATTTAGGTGATACCGCCCGCGCCATCGTCAGCACATTAGAGGGATTGGGGGGGATGATGACCCTCACTGACCTCAAATCGCATACATCCACATGGGGCGATTCGATTCACACCGATTATCACGGCATCACCATCCACGAACACCCTCCTAATGGGCAGGGATTGGCGGCATTACAAGCACTCGCCATTGCCGAATCACTCGGATTAGCGGATATGGCATGGGATGACCCCCAACGCCTGCACCTGATGGTCGAAGCGATGCGCCTTGCATTTGCCGATGCACGCCACTATATCGCAGACCCCGCCATGAGCCGTGTGCCAGTAGCAGGATTATTAGACCCCGCCTATATTGCGGGTCGGCGTGCGCTGATAGATAAAAATCGTGCCATGCACCCCGCCTTTGGCATCCCGCCCAATAGCTCCGATACGATTTATCTGTGTGTGGTGGATGGCGAAGGCAATGCCTGTTCATTCATCAACAGTTTGTATATGGGCTTTGGGACGGGGATTGTCGCTAAAGGCACAGGCGTATTTTTGCAAAATCGTGGGGCAAATTTTGTGTTGGATGCGACCCATGCCAATGCCCTCATGCCCAACAAACGCCCCTATCACACCATTATCCCCGGACTTGCCACCAAAGATGGGCAACTCTGGGCGACATTTGGGGTCATGGGCGGATTTATGCAACCACAAGGACATTTTCAGGTGATTAGCGCGATGGTGGATGACAATATTAATCCACAAGAGGCATTAGACCGTCCGCGCTGGTGCTTAGAAAGTGGTTATAGCACCTCCATGCTGGCATTAGAGGAGGGCATCCCCTTCAAGACATTGGCGGAACTCGCCCGCATGGGGCATCATATCCGCCCTGTGAGTGGGGCAGAACGCGCCTTATTTGGCAGTGGGCAAATTATCCGCCGTGATAGCACCAGTGGCGTGTTATTCGGTGGCAGTGACCCGCGCAAAGATGGGCAAGTGGCAGGATTTTAGCCTAAATTGTTTTCGGCAGGCGATAAATCACCTGCCTATTCGCATTTTGGAAGATATAAGTGGGCGGACATACGCGCCTTTCGGCGCTAGTACCGCTCCTACAATTTGTCAAAATGGTTGGGTTTTGTAGGGGACGACTAACGCAGTGTATGTCGTCCCACCGCCTATTTTTACCATATTAATTATGAAACACACCAATTAGCGCCTAGAGATTTTCTCGAATTTCAAACGACAATTGACCGCCTTCGCCAACGGATAACATGCCCGATTCGCGCAGGGTGGTCAGTTGCGATTCATCCCCAATAATCGTGATATCACCTGTAATCATGGGCAGTGGTATGGTGATGTCAAAATCACCGCGCACATCAAATATATTCATGGATATGTTGGCATTTGCCATTTCGATAAAATTGGCAAATGCGTCTACTTCATCTATGATGTAGTAGGTGTTGGGCATTAGGTAGATGAGGCTATTATTCGATGCACCATAAGCAATTTTGCCATCTATACTCCACGCCACATCATTGACTGCACGACTCACGCCATCTATTGACATGGTTAATGTCTCAAAAATTTCACGTGCTTCAACATCCGTAATTTTGACACTGCTTGCATCAACCATTGCGAGTGTGCCGTCATATTTCCAATCTAAATTTCCAGCATACGTTAGCTCAAAACGATTGACCAAATCTTCTGTTGGCGGATTGGAGAAAATCCTGACCACACTATCGCCACTTGAGATAGCAATCTGGTTTTCGTTAAAGCTCCATGCAATATCAAGCCCACCACCAGGGTTATATATGGCTCGGTTATATTGTTCTTCGCTATCCACATCCCAAAAACGAGTTATTTCGTCATAGGAGGTACTCGCTAATTTACGCGGGTCTGATGGATGCCAGATAATCTCCGTGATGAAGGCTTCATGGGTAAAAGATGCTACTAACTCAAGTGTGGTTGCATCCCAAATATCCACACGAGGCTTTTTGGTATCATCTCGTACCCAATTAGCGGCACTCGCGATGAGTGTTCCATCTATATTCCAACTAACTGATGAGGTAATTGGGGCGTTTACGTCTACATACGAAATGGGCTGATTAGTCCGAATATCATAGATAATATATTCTATAGATGCCATGCCTATAATAATCAAATCAGGATTTATCGGGTGCCAATCAATACTCAGGATATTACTGTAAAGTTCATCTAACGCATTGATATGTTCCCTAATACCAGTTTCTAAATCTACTATAACAATATCCCCACCCTCATACCCTAGTGCTAAACGTGAACCCGTATTATCCCAATCGAGCGTGATAATAGCCCCTAAATCATTTTCCTGTGCTTGAACCCGAATCAATATCCCTAGCACCAGTAACAACAAACTCAATTTTTTCATCATCAAGCCCCTATGTATCAAAAAATGTGCATGAGGCATATTGTGATAGGTTTATGCCCCCACATCAACACCCCGTAGGGGAATCATGTAGCACTCGGCGGGGATGCGTTTATGCCAATGGTGCGATGGGGAAATAAACAGTGAATACCGCCCCTTCGCCCAATTTACTTTCCACCTCTACCCGACCATGATGCAGTTGCATGAGACGCTTGACGATGGTCAATCCAACCCCAACCCCATTTTCGCCCTGTGTCCGCGCAGGATTGACCTTATAAAACGGATTAAAAATCTGGCTTAAATGCTGTGGGGCAATGCCGATGCCATAATCTTTTACACGGAGCGCCACCATGCCACCCTCTAGGGTGACATTTAGCTCAATGCGGTTGCCTTCATCGGAAAAATGAACGGCATTATTGACCAGATGCGTTAGGATGGTATCAATATAGACCCTATCACCTAAAATCAACGGCACATCGAGTGCAATATGACTGACAATATTGACATGCGGATTTTGAGTGAGATAGTGGTCTAAAAATGCCTTTATAGACGATTCAAACGATAGCGGTATCAATTCTAATTCATGGATACGGTCTAATCGCACTGCCTCATGGAGTTGATTAATCATGTTGTTTAGATATGTCACCTGATTGCTGATTTGGTCGGCTTTTTGTTGCCGTTTCACCTCATCATCACTTCGCATCAACATATATAGGCTGGTATTGATGACCGATAGGGGCGTGCGGAGTTCATGCGAGGTTGTAGAGATAAAATCGGCTAAAATATCAATACGTTCACGCTCCGTTGCCAAATCTAAAGCCTGTTTTTCGGCGTTTTTTCGCTCGGTGAGGTCTTGTGCCGCCCCAAAAATATAAATAACACGCCCTCTTTTTCATCCCAAATCGGCTTGCCATAATCTTGTATCCACCGAAGCTGACCAGACTTGGTGATAATCCGAAATTCATCTACCGATTCTTTTCCACTAAGCAATGTTTTGAAGCGTTTGGCGGCAATGAGCAGATCTTCTGGATAAAAAATACTTCCCCACCCACCACGCTTGTTCATTTCATCGGATGTGTACCCTGTAATGCTTTCAAATGCACCTGCTGTCCATTCATGTTGTAAAGCCCCATTTTCTAAAACAGAAAAGCCATAGGTATAATCGCTAATCATCTCAGAAATTGTCCTAAAGCGACTTTCACTTTGGCGAAGCGCCTCACTGATTTGTTTCATCTGGGTTATATCTGTAAAAGAAGCAACGACAGATGGTTTATCGGTGTCTTCATGAAAGATGGGTTGTGTATTGACCAAAATCCATGTCAATCCACCACTAGGTTTATGGACACCCATCACCACATTAGAAACAGGCTTGCCTGTGCGTAATGTGACCATTGCGGGATGTGTTTCACCGGGGAAGGGAGACCCGTCTTCATGAATAACATGCCACAAAGGGTCAATGGATTTATGCCCCATCATTTGGTCGGCAGTAAGCCCAAGTACCTCTTCTGCGGCTTTGTTACAGGCTTCAATGGAGCCGTCTTGTGCATGTAACACAATCCCCTCAGACATTGTGGTGACAACCGACCTATAGCGTAATTCACTCTCTTTTAGCGATTCTTCTGCTTTTTTCCTTTTGGTTATATCATGTGCCACAGCATAAATCCGATTATCATATTGTTGCGCCCGCCACTCGATGAAACGATATGATGTATCTTTACACTGATAACGATTGATAAAATTGAGAACAGGTTTTCCCACGCCTAATTCATCCATCGTATCAAGCGTTGCTTGCATATCATCGGGGTGAACAAAATCTAAAAACTGTTTTCCGATTAACTCATCTACAGAATATCCCAAAACACTCCATGATGGACTCAATTTACGAAAATGACCTTCACTATCGGCAATACACAACAAATCCAACGATAGTGAAAAGAAATTTTCGAGTTCATTGTGCTTAATCTGTAGTTCTTGTTGCATGTTATGTTCTTTGGTGATGTCATGGGCAATACCCAAATTCTGAATAGCTTGTCCATTATTATCACGCAAAAAAACACGGGTATGACCACGTATCCAACGCCAATCGCCCGATTTATGTTTCACTCGGTATTCAATTGTCATAGTTTCATTGTCATCAAGTGAATCATATTTTTTATTAGACTCTACTACCATTGGCATATCGTCTGGATGGATGATATTTGTTAGCAAATTGTCACCCATTGCTTGAACTTCATCTGGTGTATATCCTAATATTTCTGTAATTTCGTGATTGCTGTATATATTCTTACCTTCAACAAGGTCATAAACATAAATAATATCGGGGACGGTTTCTGTGATATGGGTAATAAACTTATCTTTTTCTCGCAATTGTTCTTCTGTTTGTTTATGTAAAATATAAGTGCCGATGATGTTGCCAACAGAAGCGAATAAGTGAATCAGTGTTTCATCGCGGTATCTTATAGCTCGATTAAAGAATAGATTGACTGCGACAACCTCATTGTCTACCAATACGGGAATCCCCATTGCAGAGCGAATATGATGGTCTTGCACAAGCATTTTTCGCATAAAAATTGGCTCTTTTTTCACATCCTCAAACCATAATGGCAATTTAGATTCCCATAGCTTAGAGGGTAAACCTTGCCCTAATTCAAAAGATATATGGTTGCTAGAATTATCAAAGGCGTTAATGGTTGGTGTATCAATATGCCAACTGGTTATCCGTTGTAATTTTTTGTCTATTATTAGCCATGTTTCCCCAATTTCCCAACCATTTTTGGTGCAAAGATATTCTAAAATAACAGTATAGGCTTGCTTGATATTTTCAGTTTGGCTAATTTTTAACGCCAAAACATTTATAGCACTCAAAATAGCTTCTGTTTCGGCTAATTTTAGCTCAAGCGCCTTTTTCTCTTTTAGGAGTTCTTGATATGATGATAAGGAATCCATTGAGGAGTTCTCCAATAACAAGTATTTAATTTATTTTACACCTTATCCATGCTATTAGCATAAAATTCATAAAAACTTAGTAATACCGTTATTTTGTTGCCATAAACCCCTATTTGGCGCTATCATTAGGATAATAATCGGTTAAAACGATGTTAGAAAAGGATGTTGCACACACCCATGTCTCATGCAATCGTGTTGCCAGATGATAATTTTGAAGCGTGGCTCAATGCTACGAAAGCCTATACACAAGCCTTTGAAAAAGTTGCTGTTGTTCGCTCACCTGCGGGGAATGACCTCAATCGGTATCATACCATCACGGCGGTGACTGCCCCCAAAATGTGGTTTAATGATGCCCCCGTAGAGCATATCCGCCGTGGTTATCCATTGGTGGTGCGTGTGGATGTTATCAATGCCAGTACGCCCGCCCAGCTTCAGGCAGAACTCGCCAAACGGATTGATGCCAAAGACCGTTATGGCGAAAAAACAAATACCCCACAACACCTATTTGAACGGTTTACGCTCACCTATCCGACTAAATACCGCCCTGCACGTATCACACGCCGTTTTTCTACTTCTACCGATGGCAACCCCGATACGCATGAGGGGATAGATATTAATACCGAAGAAGATGTGGATATCATGTGTGCGGCATCTGGCACAGTGGTTAAGGTTGTGACCAATAATGATGCGCTCAATTATGGCGCATATATTCAAATTGCCACCATGATTGAGGGTGTTACCTATACCACCACGTATGCAGGGCTTAAAGATATTAAAGTACAAGCCAATGCCAGCATAAAAGTTGGTGCAGTCATCGGAAAAGCCGCCAAAGATGCTGTCAAATTGGTCGTACAATCATCCGCAGGCGGATTGTCAGAATTCAAATTGCCCAATGTGGTAGACCCCACTTTATTTGTCTATTGGGCAAATATGCGCTTGCGCCCCACGGGTAGTTTGCGCGTGCGTGAAAAACCTGCCGCCACCGAAGATGTCAAAATTTTGGCGACGCTCACCTCAAGCGACCTCGTAGAGACACAAGAACCGCATGGGCGCGTTTTGGCAAAAGTTGGTGTTCCCAATCAATGGATACGCATCCGCCGTACAGGGGTAGATGAAGCCTATTGCGCCGGTGAATTTTTGCGTGCTGTTAGTTTGGATGAAGAAGCGGGTGGCGGTGTGGTGGTCTTAGACCCCATTTTGCGCGGGACAAAGGTAACAGGCGTGAATTTGGATATAGATAACCCCGCAGGCAATCCAGACCCTGCGCTCCTCGCCAATTTGGGATGGGTACGGCTTAAATTTAATGTGTCGCGCAATCCCAATTTCCCCCCCAGTGATGAACAACGGGCGTTTGGGAATCAGGATGTGAATTTTACCTTTAACCGTTATTTGCCCTATCTACAAGCGTGTCAACGGGCGGGTGTGAAGGTCATCCTCATTTTGGGACACCAGACCTATGGGGAAGGTGGTGGGTTCACATGGGAAAGCCTGAATGATGACACATGGAAGACATTTTTTACCCCGCGCTTTATCAATATCGTCAAGCAAACGGCACAAATTTTTAAGGATAAAAACCTTGTTCATGCCTATCAAATTTGGAATGAACAAGATACCCTCCCACAAAATATCCGTTCTGCACTTCCCCTAAAACCCGCCATTTATGGGCATTTGCTCTCTGAGAGCATCAAAGCCATTCGTGCAATTGACCAAAAAACCCTGATTATCACAGGGGGATTGGTGACAGGGGCGGGGAGCGGACTCATTTATATCAAAGAAGCCTTTAATAATATGCCGAGTAACATCCGCCCCGATGGGGTTGGCTTTCATGCCTATGGCAACGGACCTGCTGGCAATGATTTCACGATTCACGGCGATTTGGTCACGGCGGTGAATCATCTGCGCCAAGCCTTGCCCACCAAGCCGATTTGGATTACCGAATGGGGTGTTTTGGGGCAACAAGGCAATGATGGATTGGCAGACCGTGTGAGTGGGTATGTGCGTGCCTTCTATAACGAAATCAACACCAGATTAGCAGGAAAAGTCGCCTGTGCGGTGTGGTATGGTTATGGAGACGGCATGGACGATGGCTACGGATTGGTCAATTTTGGTGGACAGAAAAAACAACCCTTATATGACACATTTTTGAAGCCATAGCATTTTCACCACTTGCAAAATTGCCCATTTGCGATATATAATAATCACATCTGGGCAATTAGCTCAATTGGCAGAGCGTCTCGTTGACGTCGAGAAGGTCATAGGTTCGAGTCCTATATTGCCCAC
>JANRKU010000020.1:0-32265 GCA_033763335.1 bacterium | reverse complement strand
GTGCAACAACCCGACACATTCGTCGCATTTCAAAATTACGCCGATTTATTCACCGCACAAACCCCACCACATCCTATCGTTGGTAGTTTTATGCAAATTCTGGGAAATACATTCTTATTTGCGGTGACAACAGTGGGCATCACCCTGCCCTTATCATTTGGGTTAGCCCTGCTGATGAATCGCGGGGTACGTGGCAGGGCATTATGGCGCTTTAGCCTATTTTATCCCGTTTTATTGCCCCTCATCGGCGGGGCGAGTATGTGGGCGTTCTTATATGGCAATACGGGCGGACTCATCAACACGGTATTGCGCTCCTTCAACATCCCCACCCAAGATTGGCTTGGCACGCCCGATTTAGTATTGTGGTCGGTGGTGGTGGTCAATATTTGGAAGCAAGCAGGCTTTTATATGATATTTTATTTGGCAGGCTTGCAAGCCATTCCCAAAGATATTTATGAGGCGGCAGAATTGGATGGCGCGAATTATTTTCAACAATTATTCGCCATCACCGTGCCGTTATTACGTCGTACCACCCTATTTTTATTGGTGATTGCATCCACTTATGCCTTCCAGACGGTGGAACAATTGGATGTCCTCAATCGGGGGATGCCCGCCAATCGGTCTAATATGCTGTTATGGTATATCTATCAAATTTATCCATCTGCGCCCGCACGAGGTTATGTCAATGCCATTTCGATGGTCTTGGTGGTGATATTATTCACCTTCACCTTCATCAATTTCGCCTTTTTTGAAAGGAAAGATGACGATGGTCAATAAACGCAATCGTTGGAGTGTGGTGGCGGATATTCTTACGATGGTGGTGAGTCTACTTTGGGTCGCACCGTTATTTTTTGCCATATTGATTAGTGTGCGTCCCTCATCAGACCCGTTGACTGTGGGGAGTATCTTCTTTGGGCGGAGCATCACACTGGAAAATTATCAACGGGCATTAGAACTCGCCCCATGGGAATGGCATTATCTGACCAGTTTTTTGGTCGTTGTCGGTGTTTTGGGGGTGCAATTGGTCACAATCACGATGGCGGGGTATGCCTTTGGGCGGATGAAATTTTTTGGGCGCAATGCCTTGTTATTCGTCTTGCTAGTGCAATTGATGATTCCGAGTGGGGTATTGGTGGTGCAAAATTTGACCACCATGCGCCAAATTGGGTTATTCGATACCCGTTGGGCGTTGATGATGCCGTATTGGGCATCGGCATTTGGGGTATTGCTTATGCGCCAAACATTCCGTGAAATTCCGCCCGAACTTGAAGAAGCGGCGCGGATTGATGGGGCAAATATTGGTCAAATTTTGCGTTTTGTCTATATCCCACTATCCATCCCCACCTATGTCGCATTTTCATTGGTCTCCATTAGCGCCCGTTGGAATGAATTTTTGTGGGCGGCGATGGTCACACGCACGGCAGAAGTCCGTCCTGTCACAACAGGATTGAGCCAACTATTTTCTGCGACAGAGGCGGGGACAAATTATGGGCAATTGATGGCGGGGACAATTTTGGTGGTCGCGCCGTTGGTGGTGTTATTCATCTTTTTCCAACGCCGATTCATCGAAAGTTTTGCCTCTAGTGGGTTAAAATAATTGAGCCAGAGAACTCCCATAAACATATGCTATGAGAATTCTCTGGCTATAACTCTTATGAGAGACTCATTTCATGTACGAGTGTTTGTGGAATGGGTCGCCGAAGGGCAGATGGGCAAACACCCGCTTTGAGCGCCGCCATTAGCCCTGCCGCCTCTAGGTAATTATCTACAACAAAATATTTTCCTTGTGTAAATGGCAAATCCTCTAGCCAATTTTGCATTAAGTTTTTATTCTCGCGCACAGCAATCACAGGAATACCTTGTTGCATCGCCGCCAAGGTCGGCAACCCTAAAACACCTTCTGGGATGACCAAACAATGAATATCTTCTACGCTTAAAATGCCTGACCTGCCAAAAAGTGTCGTATTGGTAACAATTTTAGGGCTACGATGCAACCCTTTCATAATACAGTGCATATAGGTGCGGGAGACAACTTCTGCCGATTTACGTGGGTCAACAATACCAAAATTAAGTGGTTCAGCACTTTCCATCATGGGGGCGTGCATTGTCGGCTTATTGATGAGCATTGAGAGAGCATGTGTCAACATGGCTTCGATACCCCCCCATGGATTAATTGTATTCTGCACATAATAATCGTACATGAGTTGGTCTTGGGTCTTTTCTCCTCCCAAAACAGTTACTAATGCCACAGCATCATAGGTATCTTGACGTTCAATCAAGATATTCACTAAATTTTCTAACTGTTGAATTGTCCCAGATGCCCGACCCGATGTGCTAAATTGAATTTTTGCTGAGCATGGTTGCCTCATGCAAATAACCTCTGTGACGTTTAACCCCAAAGTAACTCGCGCCGCCGATACAGAATTAATCGTTGCTTGCGTTATCTCTGGCACATCCACGTCTTCTAAGACAACCAAAACACGATTTGCAGGGACTTTTTCTAATCCAACTGTACCCATTAAGAGACGTGATAAAACACTCCCCTCAACGACCAAACAATTATCTGTCAATTCGTTAATATCAGACGCATTCACCACATTTGGGTGAATAATGAGATGGTTGCAAAAAGAAGATAACAATCGTACAACTGGGGTCGCATCACCCGCATGTCCCCCAATTTCGCAATCTATACCGGTTGGGATGAGCATTACCGCGTTAAATTGGCTATGATTTTCATATTCTCTTGCTCGGAATTGAAAAATTGATTGAGGCAAAGGGAATGATTCGTCATGAGTATCCAAAGAGCCAATTTCACAAAAGAATGTTTCATCTGAGCTTTTTGTGACCGCAAAACGTATGGGGATAGAATTTCTCTCAAAAAGATTGGATGTAGCATCAGAAAATGCCATCAAAACATTTTTATGCTTTGTGGGCAATCGAATTTCCATACTTTTATCCGAAATAATCATGATAATAATCTCCTTTCCTATCCTTATTTTTATCTTCAAATTAGGCTCACTTTAATCATAAAAATAGTGTACAAAATCATATTTCTGATTGCTATTTATCATAAATTCCCATCAATTGGAAAAATTTACCCCTATCAAATATCATGCTTTCATTGGTTTCGATTGGAAATGAATCAATAAGCGTTCTCTAGGCGCTAAATAGCTATGATGTGGTTATATCTCGCATATTTATTAGGAGTGCCACCACATGAAAACCAAAGGTCTTTTACTTGTCATCATCGTTATCGTAATGTTAATCTGCACCAGCATGTTATCTGCCAAAGGGTTATTTGGCATTGACCCCGATGAAATAGATTTTTATCCAGAAAATCCCGAAGCGGGGATGATGGTCAACCTCAATTACACCCCCGCCAATACAGGATGTGAACATGCCGCGCCATCGTATCTCGCGCCAAATATCCCTGTACGCCTCACCGAACAGGTCTGGTTTGGTGAAATTACGGGTGGCGAGATGGATTATGCCGATTTATATACGTATTTTGAAGCCTTGTTGAATGCCGTCCAACATGATGCCTATCGCCTATCGCCAGAAGCAGGCGGGGGTAATAGTGGCATGATTTTGGCACAAAATGGTATCACCACATTAGAGCAAGGCACAATCGCCCAAACCACAGGGGCATATACCTGCTTGCCCTTCAAAGAGGGTGTGGCGATGTTCTGGGAAGTGGAAGTGAGTGGGCAAACAGGCTGGCTCATAGAGAGTGTCCGTTGGGAAGATATTGCGCTCGAATTACAGGTTGCAAATCAAGGCAATGATAATGTCAATAATAATGACGCTGAACCCGTGCAATATGCCCCTATCATCAAAATTAAGCCAAAAGGCGGGTTGATAGTGGAATTTATCTCTCTGCAAGGTGGGTTTGATATTCAAGCCTTGCCAGAATTGAGCGATATGGAAGCCTATTATCTCACCCCCCATGTTTATGAACCCAGTGAAGGTATTGTGGGTGGCACCCAATTACAAGGTAATGAGTGTGATGGCACTGCACCCTCTCGCTTGACCATTGGCGAAAAAGCCTTTTACATGGGACATTATGTGAATGAAACAAGCCTCTCTGACGACAAGATAGAATCGCTTTATCATGTCATCGTCAATTATGCACGTTTTAATCTTGGCTCTAATCCACAAATGCCTGCTTATATCTATCTGCCATGGGAACAAACAAGCCTTATTGACCTCACTGATAATACCGATGCCATTGAAGAGCTATTAGAAGAATTTCATGGTGCAGACCCCAATAATGACGACGAAGAAGCCGAAGAAGAGCCAAGCCTTATCTCTGAAGAAAATTTCCTCAAAGTACCCATTCCTTTCAGTCAACTCATTGATACTGTTGTGGCGGGACCTGTTTGCACCCGCCGTACAGAAACTGTCAAAATGGTAGAAGGTGTTGTTGATGGCGAAATTATCATGTCAGAAAATGATTATTCGCAAGTATTCGTATGGTGGCAGGTGAATTTGAATCTACTTGGCATGGATTTGGGCAGTGTATGGATTGCAGAGAGCATTTCATATCATAGCCCAAAAGGACGTGCTGATTTTTATCTGCTCACACCAGATGCCTTTGTAGCCGAATTTCCCAACACTTATGACAAGCCTGTATGGTTGCCCAATGATATTCGCATCCCACTCGCCACATTGGGTAATGAATCTAGTTGTGTAGGAATTTTGCCCAGCGCCTTCTTCAGTGATAGTTTAGTGCAACCCAACGGTAACGTCCTCAATTTACGCGCAGTCCCTAATGGTCGTGTGATTGGGATTGTGGAAGCCGATGAGCAATTCACCATATTTGGCGAATCATTGTGCTGGGGTGGGTATCGCTGGTGGCAAACAAGTCGTGGTGGTTGGGTTGCAGAAACGAGCCGTACCACCGCCTTATTAGTGCCTGCGGTACAACGGATAGCCCCACCGATTGAAACCGAAATGGCACAAACCGCGCCTATATCCACCCACGCACCGACAGAATCTGTACCTATGCCAACAGAAATTGTGCCAGTCGTCACAGAAGAACCGACTCGCCCCCCACGTCCTACCTGTGATGTCGTTACAGGGGCAAATTGCTAAAAATCTGTTTTTAGAGTGTAGTTGGCAAACGGAAATGTGCCATCAATGAGGGGTGTCTGAAGGTGATAATATCGCCAATCAGATGCCCCTCAAATGTTACTAATTGGATGCCATACGCCATATACACGCCATCCGCTTCTGAATACCGATATAACCCAAAGGCAATTTGCCGATTAGCACGAGTAGGCAACAATCGCCAACGCCCATTGGCTTGTCCGGTAAAAATTGTCTTTGAAATCAGATTGCGAATGTTCTCGCGCCCCCGATACCATGATGGAATGGGTGGCATACTAAAAGTCGCTTCATCGGTCAATAAACCAATGAGAGCCGTCACATCACCAGTTTGCCATGCCTGAATATAGGTATCCAAAATAGTTTGTTCAACATCACCAGAAAAGGGTGTCTGTGCCTGACCCTGTTGGGTCAATGTGGCACGCGCCCGATGTAAAGCACTTTTGACCGCCGATGGTGTGGTATCGAGCGCCAGCGCCACTTCACTCGCTTGCCAATCAAACACATCAGATAAAATGAGGATTGCCCGTTGGCGCGGGGGAAGCAAATGCAAAGCAACGATGAATGCCATTGTGATATTTTCTTGACTAATAATTGTGTCTTCTGGTGTATCCTCATGTCCCATGAGCCATTCATCGGGATAAGGGTCTAGCCAGATGGGGTCGGTGACTGATGGCGGGATGGGGTCGGTTGCAGATGAGGCTTTTTCGCGGGTTTTTGGGATAAATCGTCTGGGTTGTTTTTTGAGGGCATCCAAACACACATTGGTGGCAATTTTATACAACCATGCCCGTAATGAGGCACGCCCTTCATACGTCCCGCGCCCACGCCATGCCCGCAAAAAGGTCTCTTGCACCATGTCCTCTGCATCGTCTAATGTCCCCATCATGCGATAGCAGTGGATATGTAATTCATGCCGATGGTGTTCAACCAATTGGTCAAATTTCGTTTGGTCGAGCAACTGGTCTGGCTGTTGTATCATCCACATCTCCAATGACATCAAATTTATACGCGCACCGCATCCTTTTGTACCAAATTGCAGTCATATAAGGTGGTGTTCGTTTGCGATTGATAATCAGGAGTGTAACCAATGAAATATTTTACTGCCACAATCAATATCAAAGCGAGTAAAGAACGTATTTGGGCAATTTTGACCGATGCCCCCAATTACCCAACATGGGAACCGGGTGTGATTAAAATAGAGGGAACAATTGCAAGTGGGCAAAAAGTGGTCGCCCACAACAAAATTAGCCCCAATCGTGCCTTTCCCGCCAAAGTGACAGAATTTGTGATTGGCGAAAAGATGGCATGGACGGGGGGTATGCCATTGGGGTTATTTAAGGGCGTGAGGACATTCACATTAGCACCAAAAGCTGATGGGACGATTGATTTTACACTACGTGAGGAATTTAGCGGTCCGATGTTGCCACTGATTGGCAAGACAATTCCCGATATGACACAATCTTTTCAAGATTTTGTGACGGGGTTAAAAGCCTACGCCGAGAAAGCCTAAATATAAATAGGCACACTGGGGTTATGTGCCTTATTTTTTAATAAGGGCGTTGTGCTAAATTACCAAGCAATGGCTTAAAATCTTTGATATTAAGTGTATAAAGTGGTAATTGTAACCGATGTGCCGAAGATGCAATCAGACAATCTAAACTTCCAACTTGATGACTTAAATTATATTTTGCAAGTTGATTCTGCGCCCATATCACATCATCGTCGAATACAGGGATTGTTGCAAAATTTCGCAAAAATGCCAATATTTGCTTTAATTCTTGTTTATTTCTTGCACCTTCAATCAATTCCATGTGAATAAATCGGCTGATGCCCAATTGGGATTGTTGTGCCAGCCAATAGTTGGCTGGTTGATAGTTACGTAAAACATCTATCAGGACATTTGTATCTAATAGCCCATTTATAATCACTTTTTATTGTCGCCTGTTGTGCGTGATTCTATTTTTCGCCGCAGTTCTTTAGACCACTCCAGTGTATCTTCTGTCATATCTGACAATATACCAATCTCAGGGCTATTGGCGACAATCCATGCCCCATCTTTGGGGTTAGGAGTCATGAGTTCTGTAATTTCTTCATCGGTTAATGTCGCCTCATGGCTACCCCGTTGTAGACGCAATGCTTGTAAATAATAGATGACCGCATCTAACTCTTCGGTAGACATATCTTGTACTAAGGTTGCTAGATTTTCTTTTATCATACAAAGTTCACTTTCCATAACATCATTTCTAAGAGGGGCAAGTAATTGCCCCTCGCATCACATCATTTATTGAACAACGGGGATGGGTAATTCGGCTAAATTGCGGATTGCCCCAAATTCGGCGGGGAACCAACCTTCAACCCATTGATTGCCACAATAGGCTTCTACCAAGAACCAGCTACCATCGCCATTTTTGCCAGTAATGACATATTCAAGGTCGCCCTCTAATTGACAAACCACACCACCTGTTTTGGTCGCATAGGCATAAAGTGGGCTGGTAATCCACAAATAGAAGCGTGGGGGCAAAATTTCGGCTTCTGTTACTTCGTTTACGTTCAAAATGGGGATGGTGGTCAAATCACCACGCACCAAAATCAAATCATTGTTAATCCATCCGCGCACATCATCCACTTGCACAAACCACCATGTGCGGTCTTCATTCACACCGAGAACGATGAGTTCTGTGCCACCATTGACACGCGCCACGACTGTATATTCAACACCATCTCCACTCCGCAAATTAGCGCGGAAGGTATTCACAATCAAATACCCCACATAATTTTCGCCAATATTTTCGGGATTGGTGACGAGTCTGGATGACTCATTAATCTGTACAGAAGGTGATACGGTGCGGTCATTAGGGGTTGGTAAAGGGATTGTCCAAGTGGCGAAATTATCGCATGTGCCTTGTACCCGATAGACAACTTCTTCTGGGTATCCATTGCCCTCTGAACTCACCACCGATACGGTGAGGGGGTTGGCTGTGGGGGCAGATGTCCACTTGAATAGCACGCCATCGGTGATATACAAGCCACCACCAACGATGAAAGATTCGGCGGCAGGCGCAAAAATCACCTTGCCATTGCCATCTAATGCAGAAATGACCAATTGCTCACGCCCAACGCCTGTATTATCACGGGTGAGGACAAATCCGCCCCCATTACTCCGAAACCCTTCGCACCCAACAGTCCAACTAGCATTATCCCGTTCCGCCGCGCCTACTGTGAAAATGTTGAGCGAAAATAACAAGCATACCGCCAAAATGACGCTCCAGCGACCTTTCTTAAAGCCCATATTGCCCATTCCTTTCTATGTAAAACACAATATTTACCCCTAATCATGCGCTAAAATATGCTTTTTGGCAACTTGTTTGATGAAATAATAAGTCTTGGATTCATAAACGATTAGAAAAACTACCCCGTGTATAAAATCTATGCTACCATGTGAGAAATGTTAGCCATACGAGGGGTTATATAATCACCCTATGGAATATTCTGTTTATTAATGAGTTTGAGTGGTTATTTGTCTGATGAAAATAATGATCATTATCGGCATAATGATGATGGTATTGGTCGGCTGTGATGTGTCGCCACAAGAAGATGCGGCATTGCGTGTTACACTGACGGATATTGCCACAACAGTCGCAGAAATCACTGTACCAACGGTTGATTTTTCGATTGGCGGTATTCATCTTGCGCTACCACACCCACAAAAATGGGAATCTTATACGACTGAATATGGCATTGTATTGGCAGAACAACTCGGTTCTGTGGCGACAGAAGGACAATTAGGGGGAATCCTCATTCACCTATTCGTCCCGCCTCTTGATGGGGTTACATTACCTATTTCTGAGGAATCAAATCGCGCCCTCAGCATCCTCACAGAAATATTGGCGCATCCCGATTATGTGGGCGATGCCACCGTGAGCCGTCCATTACCCTTTATCTGGGATAATTTGGATTGTGCCTATTATCTGATGGACAACGGCGAAGGCAATTTGACCATCGTCATCGGCATTTTAGACCCACTGAGTAACAAATTGGTCACAGTGAGTGTGAGCGCACCTGCACAAGATGAAACACGCATCCGCGAACATTTGCCCGTCTTGCTAGATAACCTGCACATCAATGACAAGACCCTATCGGGCAAAACGCTGGAGGAAATACTCCCCAACCCCCTGATTTTTCCGCGTCATGACGAGGCATCGTAACCATTTTGGACGGCATATATGCCGTCCCTACAGCCTCATAACTGTGTTTTGGATGGTAGGGACGCGATACATCGCGTCAGCAAATCATCATTCAATAAACGTCAAAAAACTATTTACTACACCGCCACATAACCGTATATTTGCCAAAAAGTCATTTATGCTATAATCCCCTATAGAATGGTGCTTCTTCCACAGTTAAGGAGTGATGGATGTCTGCTACATACGATAAATTGAAAGCCCTGCTTGATACACAAAAAAAATTAAGTGATGAGGACATCACCAAAGCCATCACCGCCGATGGTGAGATGACCGATGAAGAAAAAATGAAACTCGAAGCAGACCGCCTAGAAGCGGCAAAATCTTCTGGTACGGCAACCGTGACGATGGAGCAATATTTAGAAGCCTGTAAGGTGTTAGATACTGCCCCAGAAGGGTCTGATGAATATAAAAAAGCAGAAGCCCTTGTGGAGCAATACGAGAAAGGGCAATAACCCGCCATTATGTCTACATATCAATCACAAGAACGCTTTATTTCCTATCCACAGCCTCAGCCCGACCAAAATACGATGAGTCCGTGGTGGATTCGCCTGCCCATCCTCATGGTAACAGGTGGGGTATTGCTGGTCTTATTGCTCATTATTGCGCTGGCAGGTTTTCGGCTGGCATACAATGACCGCATCACTCCGGGCGTTTATGTGAATGGGGTAGATTTGGGGGGTATGACGCGCTCACAAGCCATCACTGCCCTCTCCCAATGGTTCACCTATGCCGATAACACCGTTTTTACCTTCCGCCATGCTGACCAAATTTGGCAATTTACGGCGGGGGAATTGGGGGTGTCGTTTGATGCCGAAGAAACGGTGAATCAAGCCCTCGCGGTGAATAATAATCCATCGGCATTTCGCGCATTGGTTGACCAAGCCTCTGCATGGTTTGGGGGAAAATCTATCGCCCCAATTTTGCGCTATGACCCCAATATCGCCCATCAACAATTGATGCAAATCGCGCAACAGGTTAACCGTCCCGCCCAAAACGCCCATTTAGAATTGCAAGGCACACAACTCATCACCGCACCCGCCCAAACAGGGCGCACGATGGATGTTGATATGACCCTCGCGCAACTATCACCGTATCTCCAAAATTTATATGGTGGGGCAGAATTGCAACTGGTCGTACAAGAGACACTACCCGCTTTAGCCGATGTGAGCCAAATTGCCCAGCAATTGGAAGCCGTATTTTCTGCCCCTATTCAATTAACGGCACAAGGCATCAATGGTGAGCCGTTGGGTCCGTGGACGATTAGCACCGACCAACTCGCCGCCCTTGTGACGCTGGAATTGGTGGATAACGGGGATGGTACATTCACCTATATCCCCAAAATAGATATGAGTGCTTTCGCCCAATCACTAGAAACACTCGCCCCCGGACTCATTGGGTTGCCAAAAGATGGGCGTTTTCATTTTGATGATGCGACAGGGGCATTGGTGGTCATCAGACCATCTATTTCTGGGCGCACCCTCAATGTCGAAGCCACCCTATCCGCGTTGGAACAAGCCGTTTTTAGCCGAGATAATCGGGTTGTGCCAATGGTCTTTGACCTGACCCTCGCTCGTTATCACGATAATATCACCGCGCAGGAATTGGGTATTACGCAGATGGTCGGTGAAGCCACCACCCTTTTCACGGGGTCGGGGGCAAATCGGGTGCATAATATCACACTTGGCGCATCGCTATATGATGGCATTATCCTCGCGCCAGACGAAGAACTCAGTTTTAACGCCATTTTAGGCGATGTATCACTGGAAGCAGGCTTTGTGGAGAGCAAGGTTATTTCTGGTGAGCGCACCATCAACGGCATTGGTGGCGGGATATGCCAAGTGAGTACAACCCTTTTTCGCGCCGCCATCAATGGTGGCTATTGGATTAATGAGCGGAGTGGTCATGCTTACCGTGTGGGATTTTATGAACTCAATTCGCCACCCGGTCTTGATGCCGCCATTTGGACACCCGACCAAAATTTTAGATTTGTGAATGACACCCCCTATCACATGCTGATTGAGGCAGAGGTGTTTCCAGACCGCAACGAAATACAATTCCGCCTCTATAGCACCAATCCGGGGCGCATTGTCGAAATTTTGCCCCCCACCATCCAAAATGAGACAGCACCTCTCCCCGCCCGTTATGAGGTAAATTATGACCTACAACCCGGTCAAATTGTTCAGGTAGATTGGGCAGTCGGTGGTGCTGATGTAACCACAGTGCGCCTCATCAAAGATTTGCAAGGAAATGTGGTGCGGACAGACCGCGTATTCACCCACTACGAAGCATGGGGCGCGATTTATCAGGTGGCACCGGGTGATTCACGCTTGAATACGCCATAAAGAGGCTTTTATGCCATTACGTCATCCTCAAAATTTATTTCGCGGGATAAATCCTATCCTCAACAGCCATCTCATCGGGGGTGGCTGGCATAGTTTTCATACGATTCATATCACCGACCTCATGAAATTATTCCGCAAGAGCCTGCACCCGTTGGGATACACCGCAAACGTTGAGCAATCGCTCCAAATTCGGCGGGATTCTACCCTTATCGGCACGCCCGAATCGGATGTGAGTTTATATGACCTATCACAAGCCCCGTCATCCCCAACACGCATTTCTGGGTCATCCACTGAACGCCTCATGCCTGTGTTGGAATTATTGCATTTGGGTGACGATGAAATCGCGCAACCGCGTGCAGTCGGAATTTATACCTATCGGCAACAACCTGATGCACTTGGCGAATTAGTCGGCTGGCTGGAATTTTTATCCCCATCCAACAAGCCGACTGGTCAAGATGCGTCTTATTATCGGGCAAAACGGCTCGAATTGCTCAAAAAAGGCTTGGTATTCATCGAATTGGATTATTTGCACCACACCCCACCAACATTTGATACCATCCCGCCCTATCGCTTAACGCGCAAGGGCATGGCAGATGATTTTGTGGGGCATCCCTATCGGATTGTGGTGATGGATACACGCCCTAACCTAGAAGATGGCATGGCAAAAATCAGCGAATTTGATGTGGATAGCCCCATCCCATCCATCACAATTCCGCTTAATCGTGGCGATAGCCTGCATTTCAATTTTGACGAAGCGTATCAAAAAACCTATGAAGATGGGTTATATGGCGATTCGGTGGATTATACAACATTGCCCGTTGATATGACCCGCTATAGCCCAGATGACCAAGCGCGTATTTTGACCCGCTTATGCGACATTCGCCAAAACATTATTTTTCCGCCACAGCCTTTGATAGCGTTACCGCTTAAAGACGCACAAGCATTGTGGGAAACAGGCAAATAAAAACACCCGCTCGATAAGTGAGTGGGTGTTTTTATAAAGACCAAAAATGAAAATTTACAGATAATCACGCAAGTGACGGCTACGGCGTGGATGACGCAAGCGCCGTAATGCCTTGCCTTCGATTTGGCGGATGCGCTCACGGGTGAGTCCAAATTTTTCGCCAACTTCTTCGAGTGTATAACTTCTACCATTTTGCAGACCAAAGCGCAGGCGCAAAATACGGGCTTCACGCGGGGTTAGCGTGCCGAGCAATTCTTCGATTTTTTCGTGTAACAATTTATCATGAGTGCTTTGTGCGGGGGTGGGAATACTGTCATTTTCGATAAAATTGCCGAGTTCACTATCTTCATCTTCGCCCACAGGCTGTTCGAGGCTAAGAGGTTGCCAACTCACGCGGAGCATCCATTGAACTTTGCGCGAATCCATATTCATTTCGCGGGCGATTTCGTGGACATCGGGCTTGCGTCCGTTTTGCTGTTCGAGGTCGCGCACAACCCGATACAAGCGCCGAATCCTATCGGACATATGCACAGGCACGCGGATGGTACGCCCTTGGTCAGCGATGGCGCGGGTGATGGTCTGGCGAATCCACCATGTCGCATAAGTGCTAAAGCGGAATCCACGCCGATAATCAAATTTTTCGACGGCTTTCATCAGCCCTAAATTGCCTTCTTGGATGAGGTCTAAGAATGGCACGCCCCGATTCATATATTTTTTGGCAATGCTCACCACAAGGCGCGTATTAGCGCGGATGATGTGGTCACGGGCATCTGTGCCTTGTTGCATGAGGGCATACCAATCACCTGCGCGGGGATGGTTGGGGTCTTTCCAATATTTTTTGCTGGCAGAAATACCTGCTTCAAGACGTTTGGCGAGTTCCGATTCTTCATCGTTGCTCAATAGTGGCACGCGCCCCATCTCTTTGAGATATAAGCCGATGGTATCGCTAGAAGCCAGCAATGCCACCTCATATTCTTCATCAAAGTCATCTTCAAACGCATCTTCGTCGTCAATTTCGCCCCCAACGAATTCATCTTCAAGGAGAAATTCATCCTCCTCAAAAAAGTCCTCTGTGAGGTCATCCTCATAAAACGAATCGTCTACTTCAATATCGAACCCATCGTGAAAATCATCTTCATATCGGTTAACCATACTTCCCCCGATTTCCTTCTTATCTAATCACACATTATTTCTCCAATAAGGTCTTGAGTATCGCAAAACGCGGGTCTATCGCATCATCAGCACAGGTGCAAGTGGCATGATTCCAGTTCGTACCACATTCTGGGCATAAGCCTTTGCAATCTGGCTTACATAATGCACGATGAGATTTTTCGATGAGCGTCTCGGCGCGTAATAATGCACCAAAATCGAGTACACCATCTTCATCAATCCGAAATTCGGTCTCTGTAGGCGTATTAAACGCATACAGTTCTTCGAGTTCAAAGTGACTTGTATGTTCAATGGGGTCTAGGCAACGAAAACACTCATCATTAAAGGCTGTTTCGACTTGTGATTGAACCAATATGCCCTCTTTGGTACGGCTCATCCGCAAATCCCCACGAATATAATTGAGGGTTATCTCATCGGAGATTTGCACATCTGGGAAATCGAGGGTGGAGTCGTTGATTGTGCTAGAAGGTGCATTGAGCAAAAATCCGACATTAATTTTAAGAACACGCTTATTCATGATGACTACCTTCAAAGCAGATGGATAATGGATTTCAATTATAACAAGTCGCCAGCGAAAACATAACAAAATTTTATGTTACATTCGGATTATAGGGAGTTTTTTAAGAGGATGTCAAGCAAATTGAGCCACCAAAACCAAAAATCAACCAAAAACAAAGATAAGATATAGGTAAAAGGTAGTTCATAAGAAACACATAGTTATGTTACAATGAGGAAGGATTTATAAACAAACAGAGAGCGCCGCCATGATTGGTCAACGCATCGGGCAATATGAAATAGTAGAAGAAATTGGACGGGGGGGCATGGCGACGGTTTATCGCGCCAAGCAACTCAATGCTGACCGTTCCGTCGCAGTCAAAGTTATTCATAGCAACATTGCCTCAGATAAATCGGCATTAGAGCGATTTATCCGAGAAGCGCGTCTAGTCGCCCGTTTAGAACATCCCTATATCATCCCCGTTTACGATTATGACGGGCTAAGTAATCCACCGTATATCGTCATGCGCTTTTTGGAGAGTGGCACGCTCAAAGATGTCCTCGATAGAGGGGCGCTCCCACTGCCCGAAATTGCCTATATGATGCGCCAAATTAGTAGCGCACTCGACTATGCCCATCGGCAAGGGGTTATCCACCGCGACATTAAGCCCAGTAACATCATGATTGATGCCGAAGGCAATGCCTATCTGACCGATTTTGGCATCGCTCGCTTTAGCGAATCGGGCAACGACATGACGGGACTCACCCATACAGGGCTAACGGTTGGCACACCCGGTTATATGGCACCTGAGCAGGGCTTGGGGCAAAAAGTGGATGAACGTGCCGATATTTATGCGCTAGGGGTGATGCTCTTCCAAATGGCAACAGGCAGTATGCCCTTTAGCGCAGAAACACCGATGGCGCTCGTCCTCAAACACATTCAAGCACCCATTCCTTCTGCTCAATCTATCAGACCTACTTTACCCGCAGAATTTGATTTTATCATCCGCAGGGCGATGGCAAAAGAACCGACAGAACGGTATCAATCGGGTCGAGAATTGAGTGATGCTATCACCCAATTGGTCGGGATGAGTTCACTCACAGAACAACCGACCATGCTCCGCACCGTTGCGCTCAACATTATTGATGATTTACGCAAAATCCGCGAAGAACGTGGCACCTCCACCAATACCCCTGTGCTTGGTGGAGGCGGCTGGGTGCCTACCCCACCCAGTATTTCGCCCTATCCACCGAGTGGCACGCCCTATCCCAGTTCACCCATGAGTACCGCACGACGCACCCCCATATTATTGGGCGGGGTTGTGGCATTGGTCATCGTCATTGGTGTGGTAATTGCCCTCATCAGCAGTCAGGGCGGGAATAATGATAATACCGCCACACCGACGAATCCGAGTTCTATCGTCATTCTATCTACTAGCACACAAGCCCCATCAGAAACCAGCGACACCGCCTCAAATACCCCACAAGATGACGGGGATGCCTCAGAAACACCCGATGGTGGTGCAGGCATTATCAACGCCAGCGACACCCCACAACCAACCGATACCCCAACCGATGCCGATACCAACACCCCAATAGGGACCAATACCAATATCCCAACACCCGCCACACCTGTGGTACAAGCCCGTGCAGACCTCATCGTGCGGTTGGGACCTGGGAGCAGTTATCCATCGGTGAATACCATCCCCAATGGCATGATGTTGGATATTGTGGGTATTAGTGAGGATGGCAGATGGTATCAGGTCTTATTGCCCGATGGGTCGGATGGTTGGATTTTATCATCGCGGTCATTTGTCGCGCCTATGGGCAATATTAACGATATTCAGGTGGTTGCCGCCCCTACCAATACACCCACCGATACCCCAACATCAACTTATACCCCTACACAAACGCCAACAGATACCCCAACGGATAGACCTACCAACACACCTACCGATACCGAGCCACCATCGCCCACGTTCACCCCATCCCCAAGTGATACACCGACAGATATACCGACATTTACACCGTCCTATACGCCAACACCCTCTTATACGCCGAGTATCACCCCATCACCAACATCGGCATTGGATTTGACATCAACAAAAATCGCAGAAAATTTCTTTGCAACCCAAACCGAATTTGCATCTACCCGCGTGGCGGTGGTTGTATCGCCAACACCAACGGGAATTATTCCATCGGTTACACTGACACCAGAACCACAAGGCGGATTGCCCTATATTGCCGATTTTGAAAGCACCAACCCCATTGCAGAGTGGGACTTTGACCCCGCCACATGGCAAGTCGTCAATGAAGATGGGCAAAAATTGTTATTGGGACGCGGACGGGTTGATTCACCAATGGTCGTGATGGGCAATGGCAAACCCGAATGGCTCGCGCCAGAAGTATCCGATTTTGTCATCAGCACCGATTTTAACCTCGAAGAAGGGGCTGGTGGGTTACGCATTGTATTCCGCTATGATGAGGGTGGCGATTATCAAGCCCTAGAGCTATTCCCCGGATTGGTGATTTTACGCCGTAATAATTTGTCTGAACCCAATGTATTAGAACGCGATGCGGAAATTATCATCCGCCAAACAGGAAATGCCCCCATTTCTAATGACACATGGCACAATGTGACCATTTGGGCGGATGGACGGCGCATTTATGTGTATATAGACGGGCGCTTGCTCATGAGCGCAGAAGATAACAACACACCAGAACTTGGCGCAGGTCAAATTTTGTTGCAAGTGAATGCCAGCAATCGGTCTGTGCGGATTGATAATTTCACCGTACAACAAGCCGAAGCCTTCAGCAGTCACTTTGAAGGGGCAACACTACCCAGCACATGGGAGACAGATAACAGCCTCAAAGCTACTATTGTGACCGAAAGTGGCAATAATTTTGTCCAAGTAGATAATGGTGTCGAAATCAAACCCATCATGACCCCCATTCAAGATTTTACGCTACGGGCGCGGATGTGGAGTACAACGGGTGGGTATCAACTGTATCTACGTGAGAGTAGTGCAGGCTCATTATTGCTAAAATTAGACGGTGGCAACCTCGAAATCACGAATTTAGATGCCAATGGCTCCATCGTCTGGACACGGCGTGTAGATAATTTCTATACGCGCAATGTATGGCAAATGGTCGAAATTACCCTCATTGGCGATAAACTCAAAATTATTTTGGAAGGGCGTATCCGCTTTGAGGATACCCTCGCCAGCACCCCCCCTGCGGGTACAATTCGCTTTATAACAGGTAGCAACGACTATATGCGCTTTGATGATTTCTTGGTCACACAAACCGCCGCCACTGCCAATGCAGAAGCACAATTCGCTTTTGCGCTACAAGCAGAGGTCTTAGAGCGCAATTTTCGGGAATTTCGCAGTGACATCGAAGATGATTTCTCCACTCCTCTGGAAGCCCGTTATTGGTGGGAAGGTGGGCAAGATGCCGATGGCGAATATGTCCAAGACTCTGCCTCGCCCACCAATCCAACCTTTATGCGGATTACCTATCTGGATAGACCGACATTTCGCCTTGTGAACGATTCGCAAGGGGTGCAAATGTTTGGTATTGGGAGCGATACCCGTACTTATGACGATTCTACCGATTTGTATGTGACGGTAGATGTGCGAATCCCAGATAACCAGCCCGGATTAGCCAGTTTGGGCGTGCGTGTGAATACCACCGTGACAGGGCAAAGCCTTGAGGGTTACTTTTTGGATGTACGTAAAAATCAGGATGGCACAATAGATTTTATCGCCCGATATACCACCGCCACCGAAGAAATTGTGTATTATGAGGGCGATATTCCGGGGGCAGAAGGAAGCCAACTCCCCATTTGGATTCCCCTCAAAATTATCGTCCATGACGATAAAATTGCCTTTTTTGTGAATAATTTTTTCATCGCCGCCCAAGATAATGTCACCAAATTTGGCGGGACAGTCTCGTTGAGCGTGGGCGAAGGCACTACCGCCGATTTTGATTCGTTCCTCGCCCGTGACACGTCCCCACACGGGGAATAATCGTTTTTAGATGCTATGCTTGTAAGGGCGCAACATGTTGCGCCCTTACAGTTAACACAATACTCGTATTTATTTATCTGCTACCGCAGAACGCATCCGTTCCAACGCTTCTTGTAACACCTCACGCCGACTCGCCAAATTAATCCGCACGAAACCATCCCCTTCTGCCCCAAAAGCCAACCCACGATTCAGCGCAACTTTGGCATGTTCCAAAAAGAATGGCTCAAACATATCCATAAATTGACCATTGGGTGGCATGGCAACTGAACGGGCATCCATCCAACTCAAATACGTGCCTTGTGGGTGGGTGATGGGAAAATTGGGCATATATTGGCGCGCAAATTGGGTGGTTATATCCCGATTTTGTTGCAGATATGCCAACATCTCTCGTAGCCATTCATCCCCATATTCATATGAGGCGTGCATGGCGACCAATCCCAAAATGTTGATATGCAAGCCAACATTGCCTATAAATTGGTTGTAGCGATTGCGTAACCCCTCATTTTGGATGATGGCGAAGGATGCCGCTAATCCCGCGATATTAAAGGTTTTACTGGGTGCCATGAGGGTTATGGTGTTTTGGGCGATTTTTTCGCTTAGAGAAGCCATTGGGATGTGTTGATGCCCATCAAATAACAAATCACAGTGGATTTCATCTGAGAGGATGAGCATATTATTTTCGATGGCGATTTCTGCCATGCACAGCAATTCTTCTTTCGTCCACACGCGCCCGACAGGGTTATGTGGATTACAGAATAAAAAGGTGTTGGTCTTGCCTTTGGTGATGGCAGAACGAAAAACCGCCTCATCAAATTCATAAGACAATATGCCGTCTTTTTGGGTCATGGTGAGGGGCGCAGATTTGGTGAATAATCCATGATTGGGTGCGGCGGGGAAAAATGGTGGGTATACAGGTGGTTGGATGAGGACTTCTTCGCCAATACGCCCAAATGCCCGTATCGCCATATTAAACCCTGTCACCACCCCCGGTACCCATACAATATCATCGGGTGTGATATGCCAGCCATACAGGTCTGCCATCCGTTTGACGAGGATGTCACGCAAGGGGCGGTTATCAAACGCATAACCAAATATACCATGCTCAACACGGGCTTTTATGGCTTCGATAACGGGCGTTGGCGATACAAAATCCATATCTGCCACCCATAATGGCAAAATGGAGGTGTCATCGAATATCGAATATTTCACGCTATCGGTATTAAAGCGGTCTATGGGTTGGTCAAAATTATAGGGCATAGGGGTATCCTTCATCATCATATCTTTTTATAAAAAGTGGCGGACAGACACTCCAAAAGGGTCTAGCCCGCCATTAGTAGGGGATAAGGTGTAAGGGCGCAACATGTTGCGCCCTTACCACACAATTTAGTGAGAGGCATAAGCTATTATGCCTATTTTTTGAATCATATCTCTAATTATGGAATTTGGCGGGGATGCTTTCTGGGTCAATGATGCCCTCACGCTTCCCACGTTGAACAGCCAATTTCACCTCACCGATGGCACGGGTCACTTCGATGTGACGGGGGCAAGCGGGGGTGCAATTATAGATGGTACGGCAACGCCACACGCCATTCGGTTCAGAAAGTACCGCGAGGCGGTCTTTCCAGCCTTGGTCACGGCTATCGAAAATAAAGCGATGGGCTTGGACGATGGCGGCGGGTCCCACATACTTGCCATTTGCCCAAAAACTGGGGCAAGAGGTGGTACAAGCGGCACATAAAATGCAGTTGGTGGTGTCATCGAATACAGAACGGTCTTCTTGCGATTGCAAACGTTCACGACCATCGGCAGGGACGGGGTCATTATTGATAAAATATGGCATCACTTCGCGGTAATGGGCGAAGAAGGGTTCCATATCCACAATGAGGTCTTTTAGGACGGGCAAGCCCAAAATTGGCTCGACCTGAATGGTATTTTTTGCACCCGTTACGACATCGCGCACCAACACCTTGCAGGCGAGCATGTTGCGTCCATTGATACGCATAGCATCTGACCCGCAAATGCCACTGGAACAAGAACGGCGGAATGATAGGCTACCATCTTGTTCCCATTTGACGCGGTGGAGCATTTCGAGGACACGATTGGTCTCTGCAACATCTTTCAGTTCAAATTCTTGCCAATACGGTTTGGCTTTTCCCCCTGCTTCGGGGTTATAACGGCGGATTCTGAATGTAATATCCATCTCTATCCCTCACAAAATTAGCGTTATCATAAACAGTTTCAAAATTCTCATCATCATCAACGGGCGACAGTTATGTCGCCCCATATAGCGCAATTTAAGGCAATGCGCCCCACCCCAACCCCTCCCCATAAAATGGAGAGGGGCTAAAACCACCCTTAAAAATTGGTTTCGCCCCCTTTCTCCACGCAGTGGGGATAAGGGGGTCGGGGGGATAGGGGCGCTTTTTATCTTTAATACACCCGTTCTTTTGGCTTGAAGCGTTCATCCACATCGGAGAGGCTCATATTGACGGGTTTGGTGGTATCGAGTTTATAGGTGACAGTTGGCGCATAGGGGTCGTCTGTTGCCCGATATGCCAAAGTATGCACCAACCATTGCACATCATCCCGCGCCTTAAAGTCCTCACGGCTATGCGCCCCACGACTTTCTTTGCGATTGAGGGCGCTGAGGGCGGTGGAATCTGCCAAATCGAGCATACATCCCAATTCCCATGCTTCCATGAGGTCGGTGTTATATTTTACGCCTTTGTCTTCAATGAAGGTGTCATTGATATACAGACGGCGCAATTCTATCAATTCATCCACTGCTTTTTGCATGGTTTCTTCGGTGCGGAACACACTGACATAATCCATCATGACCTTTTGCATCCGTGTGCGAAGTTCATGGATACGGGTCTTGCCCTTGCCAGCACGAATCCGTGCAAATTCGGCTTCAATTTGGGCGGTTGGATTTGGGGGCAATGGCAAATATTCGGCAGTTTTGACAAATTCTGCCATTTTAATCCCGCCACGCCGTCCAAATACCACCAAGTCTACCAGTGAATTTGTCCCCAAACGATTTGCACCATGAACGCTCACACAAGCGACTTCGCCTGCGGCATATAAGCCACGCACCACGGTGCCAGCGGCATCGCGGATGACTTCGGCATCAATGTTGGTGGGGATACCACCCATCGCATAATGGGCAGTCGGTTGAATGGGGATGGGTTGGGTGAGTGGGTCTACGCCGATATAAGTACGGCAGACATCCAGCGTTTCTGCCAAATTTTTGCGGATATAATCATCGTCAATACGGCGTGTTTCGCCCGCTTCTGCCAAATAACGATTGACGGTTTGGGGACGAATATCCAAATGGACATAATTGCTCCCGTTAATGCCTTTGCCATCGCGCACTTCTAAGTAAATAGAACGGCTGACGACATCACGGCTGGCGAGGTCTTTGATTTTTGGTGCATATTTTTCCATGAAGCGTTCCCCGTTGCGATTGAGCAAAATACCGCCCTCGCCACGAATCCCTTCAGTGAGCAATACGCCCAGACCATATAAGCCAGTGGGGTGAAATTGATAAAATTCCATGTCTTCCATTGGGATACCACGACGGAACACCACCGCCGCGCCATCACCTGTCAAGGAATGGGCATTGCTGGTAATTTGCCATACACGACCCCATCCACCTGTCGCAAAAAAGACTGCTTTGGCGTGATATACATGAAATTCACCTGTAGAAAGTTGAATCGCCACCACACCCACGCAGGCATCACCATTCATGATGACATCCACGACATGGAATTCATCAAAAAAGTTGACATTATTCTTGATACATTGTTGATAAAGGGTCTGCAAAATCATGTGACCCGTGCGGTCTGCCGAATGGCAGGCACGGCGGACCGGTTTTTCGCCAAAATTGCTGGTATGTCCACCAAAACGGCGTTGCGAAATGCGCCCATCCTCAGTACGGTCAAAGGGCAACCCCATGTGTTCCAATTCGACAATGGCATCCACCGCATTTTCGGCGAGGATGAGTGCCGCATCTTGGTCTGCCAAATAGTCGCCACCTTTAACGGTATCAAAGGCGTGCCAAATGGGTTTATCTTCTTCCAAATTACCGAGCGCCGCACCAATACCGCCCAACGCCGCCCCTGTATGGCTACGGGTGGGATATAGCTTGCTCACCACAGCAACATCTGCCCCACCATTGCTGGCATAAAGCGCCGCCATGAGTCCAGCGCCACCTGCGCCAACAATTACCACTTCGTGCTTATGAATCTTCATCTCATGCTCCTAAAATAATCCGCAATCCAAGTTAGTCTTCGGTACTGGTGCTATCTTCGGTATTTTCTGTTGGGGTCGTGGTAAATTCGCTTTGGAATCCCTCTTTAACCCGAATTTCGACCAGTTCGGCTCGCGCCCTTTCTGCAATCCGTACCGATGACTCATTAATCGTCCCAAATAATGCCGCGCCACCGACCAAAATAATCACCGATGCCCCAATAATACAGGCATAAACGGCGGTACGACGCAATAACACGCTATTGGAGGTGTAATCGGTCAATACATAACGCAAACCATTAAACCCATGCACAGCCGCAAGGACGAGGAGGGCTAAATCGTATACACGCCAAATGGCGACACTCAATACCAAATAATTCCAGCGTTCACCCACAAATTCAACCGCCGTACCCGTATCGTTGATGGCGTTGCCGAGTAATGAATTACTGGTAGCAACCACACCAGAGACACTTGCCCCCGCAAGAGTTAAATCGAATACGCCTTGAATAATGTGCATGATAGCCAGATGCCCAAACACCAACGGAATGATGAGCAAACCACTCATCCGCATGTATGTCCACCAAAAACGTTCTAATTTGCTACCTTTGCTCTTACCACCCACAACAGGGGTTTCTTTGTTACCAACGACAAAACCAGCAAGCACAGCAAAGATGAATGCCGCCACAATGCCCGCGCCAATACCGATGACGAATGGTAATTGTTCCACCAAAACTTCACCCAGTCCGAGCATTCCTGGGCTTTCGTTATAGTAGGCGATGACATGACCCACCATCAACAAAAAGACGGGGATGCACACAACAACCGAAATCGCCAAAACCCATACGGCGGCACGTTGTTGAAAACGCCACCAGCGCGGGTTGTAGTCGAGGATGCCAATGCGTAACCCGTTAAAGGCATGATAGACCACACACGCCACCAGCCCAAATTCACCCAACGTAAATAAGGGTGTTTGGTAAATAGCGATGGCTTTTTCATATAAATTTGGATAAAACACCGACCACGATGTATCTATAATGTGGAGGATGAAGAAAAATAATACACCTAAGCCTGTGATACGATGTAACACCCAGCTCCATTGACCAATTGCGCCACGATAGCGCAAGGTCTCGGTTAAAGTAGTAACGAGGGAACTCACGATTAATACCCTTTCTACAGGTGAATAGAAGAAATTTTTGAATTTTTTCTTAATTCCAATAGCATAAACTCTCTCCATGAATTATAACATAGGGCAACGAGTCTGCAATGAAACATGGTCTAGTGCGGAATTTTTGCTAAAAAAATGTTACTATTGTTTGGGAAAGGATGTGATAGATGTCAGATATTGACCTAGAAAGTGCCATATCGCAATTTTATGAGGATGAATCGCTCACGGAGGCGCTCACCGACCAGCCCGCCAAGACCTTGCTCAAATGGGGCGAACAACAATTAGGGGCTTTGGCACAAAAATCGGCATCTCCAGATGAATTTGATGAGCAGTTCACCCAACTCCGCAAACTCATCAAAAATATAAGCCGATTTGTTGCCGAGCATCAAGACATGGCAGAAGAGGAACAACAAGAAGCAATGCAAAAAATGATGACTTTTGCCCAAAATATTGGTGTTGCTATCAATGGGGCTGTAGGGGGAATCATCGAAGAACAAAAATCGTTATCCGATGAAGGCTCTGTGACCCATTTACTCTCCAAATTTGTCGCTTCATCAGTAGCAAATTTGCCACCCACAACACCCACTACACCACCATCCGTACCGCCAACACCATCTACCCCTGTAGATTCAACAACCGATTTCCTCAATTCCCCTGTAGAGGACATCACCGAAATATTGCCCAAAGGGGGATTATTGAATTTTATCAATCAAATTACAGCGCGGGTGAATGAGGCAAAAAATCAGACATCTGATGCTGATAAACCCAACCCAGACGAAGGCATTAAGCCATCGGCAGAAGATGATGAGTTTTAATATTTAACGTTTTTTATCTTTAGGAGACAAAACCCTCATGGCAAGTAAGAAATCAAAAGCACAAGAAAGTTCACTCGCCAATATCGTCATCGGTGTTGTGGGCAGTATT
Organism: bacterium; assembly: GCA_033763335.1. Lineage (GTDB taxonomy): Bacteria > Chloroflexota > Anaerolineae > Aggregatilineales > Phototrophicaceae. Next base: position 7,573 of record JANRKU010000020.1, on the reverse strand, counting down.
ATTGTCCTCATTGCGGCATTTTTTGGCATTAATTTCAGCACCGATGACGCAGGCACACAACTCCCCACTCAACCTGCATCGCGTCCAACACAAATTTCTGCCAACCCCACCGCCATCCCACAAAATAATGGTACAGGTGGGCAAGTTCAATTATTATCCTTTTCACAAGGATATGGCGCACGTAAAGATTTTTGGCAGGTCTATTTTACCGCCCCCACAGGCAATTCTGACCGTTCTACTTATGTGGGCGGGGTTGACCAAGCGGTGGTTGATGCTGTGAATAGCGCGACTCGCACATTGGATATTGCCGCCTTTGAATGGAATAACCCTCTCATCACCCAAGCCGTATTAGCGGCAAAAAATCGTGGTGTTGTAGTGCGGATGGTTGTGGATAATGAACATACGGTAGAAGATGAAGATTCCACCATTCAAGCCCTCATTGATGTGGAAATCCCCATGACTTACGATGAACGGAGTGCCTTCATGCACAATAAGTTCATGATTATAGATAGCACCCTCGTCATCACAGGCTCGATGAACTTCACCATGAACGACACTTATCGCAATAACAACAATATGCTCTTCATGCGGAGTACCCGCGCTGTGAGTGCCTATCAAAAAGAATTTGACCAAATGTTTGCTGGCACATTTGGACCCAAAAAAGAAGCACATGAATTGAGCTTTAGCGCCGATGGTGTCTCTGTTCGCATTTTATTCGCCCCTAGTGGAGACGTTTTGAGTGCCATTATCAACGAATTCCAAAAAGCACAAAGCGAAATCCGCTTTATGACCTTCTCTTTCACCGAAGATTCTATCGGTAATGCCCTATTAGCGCGTGCAGAAGCGGGTATCACCGTCTCTGGTGTTTTTGAAACACGCGGTAGCGAAACCGATTCTAGCGAATTGCCCCGTCTATTCTGTGTGGGGATTGATGCCCGTCAAGATGGCAATGGTTACACCCTTCACCACAAAGTATTTATTGTGGATGAAAACACCGTCATCACAGGGTCTTTCAACATTTCGCAAAATGCCACCCGTAGCAATGATGAGAATTTGGTCATCATCCAAAGCCCCGATATTGCGCGGTTGTATATTCAAGAATTTGAGCGCATCCAAAGTCAAGCACGTCAAGCCGACCCTGCTGATATGCGTTGCGGATAGAAAAACCGTGCTATAATCTAGATATGTTGTCATAGAGGCGTGCAAAAGTGCGCCTCTTTAATTATCATTAAAGGATATACATGAAAGCCGAATATTTGACCGAAATCCGCAACTTCTTATATGAGAGGCTAATCGAATTTCATTATCAAAAATCTCGTTTATTAGATAATATCACGCTTGACCGCCTACTCAGAAGGCGCACTCCCTATTTTTTGAAGGCAAAAAATATCCATGTCGCATCCGATTTTGCCCAAGATGTGCTAGAGTCATATTTATCAGAACAAGAGGAACTCTTATTTAATAGGCTTCTGGTAGATTTGGCTGTTTATACCATCCGTATTTGCCAAGGGGGCGGTAGTTCGGTATTTGATGGGATAGATTTGGAATTTGTCAAAGAAAAAACCCACTATTTGGTCGCCATCCGCCCCGAAATTCATTGGGGAGGCGATTTACAACGCCGTCAATTGGTGAATCAACTCGAAACGGCATGGAATACCCTCATCGGAAAAGACTCGAACCTTGATATTCAACCCGTATTAGGCATTTGCTATGGCAAGGCTGATATTGCTATGAAAGGGCGCTTTATGCGGATTGTTGGGCGCGATTTTTGGTCATTTTTGAGCGACGAAGCTAATTTTTACAATATGATTATAGACCCTTTGATGGGACAAGCGGCGGAACGCGATGATATTTTTTTGGCGGGACGCGCACGCGCCATTAACCTATTGGCACAGCAGTTAATGGATGATTTTTCTGAGAACGGCATCATCCAATGGCGCAAGCTGGTGGAATTACCCGATAGTGAAAATCCCCCATCTGGATAGCTACAATCACCAGATGAAGCAATTTTATCGTATCATATATATGCGAGATAACACGCTATTTCGTCCGAATAACCAGTTTATGGGAGCATAAAAAATGGCATTTATAGAAGCAAAAGCGAATTTTTACTTGGGGAGACAATATGACCCCGAAACCAATCGGCTCACGGATGATGTGGTCTATTATGATGCCCGTGACCTCACTACCCATGCCGTTGTCGTTGGCATGACAGGCAGTGGTAAGACGGGCTTGTGCATTACCATGCTCGAAGAAGCCATTCTGGATAATATCCCCGCCATCATCATAGACCCCAAAGGCGATATTACCAACCTTCTGCTCACCTTCCCCGATTTGCGTCCAGAAGATTTTGAGCCGTGGGTCAATGTGGATGATGCCCGTCGTGCCAATATGGATATTCCCCAATATGCGGCGGATGTGGCGCGGAAATGGCAAACAGGACTCGAAAATTGGGGCATTGTGCCAGACCGTGTGAAATGGTTGCAATTGGCGAGTAAATATAGCATTTATACACCAGGGTCAGATGCAGGCTTGCCCATCAGTATTCTTGCTTCGCTCCGCGCCCCGCGTGATGGCTGGATGGCAAATGAAGAAGCCAACCGTGAACAAATCAAAGGCATTACATCGGCAATTTTGGCGCTGGCGGGCTTATCAGTAGAACCTGTTAAAGACCGTGAGCATGTCCTCATCTCCAACATTTTTGAAAATGCGTGGAAGCAAGGCAAAGACCTCAGCCTAGAAGAAATTATTTTGCAAATCCAAAAACCACCCTTTGATACCTTGGGGGTGTTCCCACTCGAAAAATATTTCCCAGAAAAAGCCCGCACCAAATTGGCATTGGAGATGAATAACATCATCGCCGCCCCGTCCTTCCAATCATGGATTAGTGGACATCCATTGGATATTCACCATTTGCTCTATCAACCCAACGGCAGACCGCGTGTATCTATTTTTTATATCGCCCATCTGTCTGAACCAGAACGCCAATTCATCACCACTTTGTTATTAGAGAACATGCTTGGTTGGATGCGTACCCAACAAGGCACGACCAGCCTCCGCGCCCTGCTTTATATTGATGAGATGTTCGGCTACTTTCCGCCATATCCAAAAAATCCGCCGACCAAAGAACCCCTCATGCGCTTGCTCAAACAAGCCCGTGCCTTTGGGTTGGGTCTTATCCTCGCCACCCAAAATCCGGGCGACCTCGATTATAAGGGTCTGACCAATGCAGGGACGTGGTTTATTGGGCGCTTGCAATCGGATAATGACCGCAAGCGGGTGATGGATGGCTTGCAGGCGATGGCGAATGTCAACGATAATCTCAGTTTACAAGACATTGAAATGATGATTGCCGATATTGCCCCGCGTGTGTTTTTGATGCGGAATGTGCATAGTGAGGGTGGTCCTGTATTGGTACATAGCCGTTGGGCAATGAGTTATTTGCGCGGTCCATTGACCCGCCAACAAATTCAACTGCTCATGGGCAGACAACGCCAAGAATTGATGGTCACAATCCAACAACAAGCGATGAATGCGCCCAAACCCACATGGCAACAACAAGCAGGAATGCAAACAACCCCGCCTCCACCCCCACCACCCCAAAATATGCCCAGTGGCACAGGGATGAATGTCCCACCACCGCCACCATTGCCCAATACCCGTGCAACCCAGCCACCACCCCCACCACCGATGAATTTCACGGCACAATCGGCATCGGTTCAACCCACCATGCCTATGCAGATGACGACACCACAACCCAGCCAAAATATGCCTGCGGTGTCACAATCGAGCGCCATTTCGGGATATTCCAATAATCCCCCACCGCTTTCTAGCACCGTGTCGCAATACTTTTTACCTGTGCGTGTCCCGTATCAATCGGCATTGCAACAATGGTCACAAAAGACGGGGATTATGGGCGGTGGTGGTGGCACACAAGTGCAATTGGTCTATAAACCCGGACTCATGTCACAAGCCATGATTCGCTATGCAGACCGCAAAGCCAATATTTACACAGCGCGGATGTTTAGCTATTTCGTCACCGATTTACAACGCATGGGCATCATCCATTGGGAAGATTATATGATGGATCCTGTCGAAGCCCGTATGATTGAGCAAAATCCGCAAAATCCCGCTATTTTTGGCGAATTATCACCCGGTTTAGCCGATAGCGCACGCCTCACTGCCCTCAAACGGGAAGTGGTAGATATGCTCTATAACACCGCGCAACTCATCATCCCTGTGAATGAGACACTCGCCATTTATGGCAATCCCGACACCGAATTCAGTGAATTTCAGGCGCGGGTGCAACAAGCGGCGCGTGAACAACGCGACCTCGCTATTGATAAATTGTCAGAAAAATATGGCGCGATGATGGACAAAGCAGAGGGCAAACTCCGCAAAACAGAGCGTGATATTCGCTCCGAGCAAACCCAATTGAAGGGGCTACAACGCGAAGAACTCTTTACCACAGGTGAAGCCATCACCAGTTTGATGAAAGGCAACACCAATTACACGCTGTCGCGTATTAGTCGGACATCACGCTACAAACGCAATACCAAAGATAATATCCGTGAACGCAAAGAAATCATGACCGATTTGGAGCGTGAGCTAGAACGGATTGAAATCGAATTTGAAGAACAAGTCCAAAAGATCAATGATTATTGGGTGAGTGTGATTGAACAAACCCGCGAGTATGTCATTAACGCACTCAAGAAAGATATTCAATTGGAACTCTTTGGAATTGGATGGTTGCCCGCGTGGTATGCCAACATCAACGGGCAAGTGGTATTCTTGCAAGCCTACTAATTTATCGTAATCTCGCGGATGGGTGTTGCCCATCCGCTTTTTTATTGTTATTCACGAGGAGCTTTATATGAAACAGCAGATTATCGCATCTGGCGCAGGCACAGATTATGATTGGTCAAATGACCATATTTATGTCAAAACCACACATGATTTTACCAATGGGCGTGTAACGGTGGTCGAAGATACCCTAAAGCCCGGATTTCATTTGCCGCGCCATCATCACAAACAGATGGTGGAAATATTTTATATCTTAGAGGGTATGGTTGAATTCAAATTTGATGATGAAACAGTGATTGCTACTGCTGGCATGGTGATTAATATCCCTGCCAATATATGGCATGATGTGACATGCGAAAAAGGCGGCAAACTCATCACCATTTTTACCCCTGGGGGATTTGATAGCTATTTAGCAGAATTGGCAACCATGACCGATGCCCAATTCGCTGATGAAGCCGTTATGATGGCGCTATCCGAAAAATACGATACATGGATGCGATAAATCATTTGGGGATGGGCTAACTATCCCCCTTAATTTTTATTCTGATACCAAATGAATATCTCGTAGAAGCAGTTTTTTCTGGTTACGAATGGCATGTATTATCACTTTTTTACCAAAATAGATGCGAACAATCTCTTCGGCAATAGTGTCCGATACTGTAATGGTATGCTTTTTTCCGCTTTCATCTAAGATTTTGATTTTATTGTCTTTGAAGGCATCTACATATAACAACTGCCCTTCAAAAGCAACTTGCTCATTAGGCACTTGTTCGCTGATTTGCATAGAGAGTTGCCGATAAAAATTACTTTTTCCCAACACATCACGCAATTCATCGGCAATTTCGGATGGCGGATTTCCACTTAAACCCATAGCCGCGACTCGTTCTGCCTCACGATAGTGTTCTGCATGTAACGCGAGTGTGGCGGCACTTCTTAATAACACAGAGCGACTCGGTTCTGTGGTAGCTTGTTGGGCAATACTCAATTCTAATTCAAACGATTGCAAAAAAAGACTTTTGGCGCGGTCTAGTTCACCTAAACGTTTCGCCATAAATGCCTCATCTGCAATTTCCATTGCTTGTCTATGAATATCACGTATTGGGGTCATGTTTCCACACCATATGAACTTCTGGATGACTAAATTCTACAACGATAATGAGTGTTGGAAATGTTGAATCATTTGAAACTTGATTCAACTTCTCTTTTATGCGATTTTTAATGATACTGTCTTTATCAGCCTTCAAAACACCAGATATTTCTAATCGCGCATTGCCTTGCGTAATCCATTCTGATGATTGTGCCGACTCTTTATCTAAAAGCCAATAATCAAATCCTGTTCCACGAACAGACCGCTCTAAAATAGTGTAAGGTGTTCGCTTGATGACCAATAGAATGGCTAATCCTGTCGCACCATATTCTACCGCCTCGTATAAATCGCGCCATGTACGGCGTGTTTGGTCATCTAATATCTGTGTCCAAACCAATCTCGCTTGTTGAAGATGACCATTCTCAACAAGTTTTAGATTAACATTGCTGTGGTGATGCTGATTAGCTAGGCAGACAATACAAGCATCCATAAAATTCTTGGCAGATGTCTTTGTAATTCCTAAAATATTCCATTCAAGCAATTCATCTAAAACAATTTTGAGAAAACCTTCATCTTCCATCACTTGATAGTCCTTCTATTTTAGAGTATATAATGACTTACCAACGTTAGAAATTTCGTTTTTTACCTAGTTATTTGATAATGCCCTTCCCCATACCCTCACAATCACCACCACAGCCACGCCAACGACCATTGTGGCGACGAATGGGTCATAATATGAGCCATAATTGGGGAATAAAAAGGCACTCACATTAATCATGGCATGAAATACGATTGCCGAAAAAGCACTTTTCCCCGTGTTGACATACACCCAAACAATCAGGATGCGTAATAAAATCGTCACCATACATTGCCAAAAAACCCATATCAGGGTATCTGATGTCTGGATATACGGGATAACATGCCATACTGCCCATATCACCCCCAAAATGATGCCTGCCTGTAATGCACTACGCCCATTTGCTAAGCGGTCATAGCCATAGGCTTGCCATCCCAATTCTTCACCACAGGCGGCGATGAAAAACAGCACGAACATGGGGATTCCGATTAAAATCGGCAATTGCACCTCGGTGATGTCATCACGAAACAACACGATTAGCCCAAATTCAATACTGGCAATGAGAGGCATGAGCAGAAAAATGACCGCATACCATCGTTTTTGTTGGATACGCTTAAAATCGAATATGCGCCCCAATAATGCCTTTACACCAACCATGCCCTCTGCGCGATAGGTGAAAATGAGCGCCACAAGCATGGGGTTAAATGTCATGAGTGCGCTAAGGGGCAATTTAATGGGCAACTCCACTTGAATCATCATGCCCATCAACCAAAATGGGACGGAAATGATGAGTATCCAAATAAAAAATGAGACCAGTAATTGATTATCGGTGCGGGTATTCACGGGTTATAAAAACGCCTTTCACAAGGGGTCAACACATCGGGGGTATAGGGCGGTTCTGGGCATCCTAAAAATCGCCCATCATTGGGGGTATATAACCGTAAGGTGAGGTCGGTCAATTCGATTTGTATGGGGCAGAGGGCAAAATTGAGACTTACCGCCTCTTCAAACTGCTTGACATAATCCCGATAGGTGACAAAATGGGGGCGCTTGAAAGTGGTCAGCCAGATATTAGTCGTATTCGTGAGCATATCATTGACTTGCCC
>JANRKU010000019.1:0-4391 GCA_033763335.1 bacterium | reverse complement strand
TGCGCCTGCCAAAACGGTGATATTCGGATTTGCTTGGTGGAGCGGTGCATATACGGCTTTGAGCATCTCCACATAACGGGCGGGGTCTGTGGATTCAAACCCCCATTCAAATGCCAAATTGGGTTCATTCCAAATGATGATGTGGTCAATGCGTCCCGCATACCGTGTAGCAAAATCTGTCACAAATTCAGCAAAATGCACAAGTCCATCCTCATCTATGGTGTTGAAAGTGGTATCTTTTGGACGCGCCCATTCTGGGACAAACCCCATGCGGGCAATAATCTTTACACCCTGATTTTGGGCATGTTTGACGATGAGGTCAGGTTGATTCCAATCGTATACATCGGGACTACGCTCAATATATGCCCATGGGAAGAATTCCACGATGGTGGGTGCGCCCATCTCACGAATGAGTTGTAGGCTCATCTGAATCGAAGATTCTGGTGGTTCATGGATTAAATCGGTATGCACACACACTTTTGGCTGGGCAGATTGCATCGTTTTTGGCGGATTTTCGAGCATGACGCGCAATCGTGGGGCAGTGAGTTGTGATAGCAGAAAAATGAGGATGATAAAACGAATTCCCCATTTCCAATGCTGTGCTAAACGTGTGAATAAGCGGTAATATGTTTTCATGAAAGTAGATGATAATCGCAATTGGGGTGCTTATCAACTCACAAAATTGTGATATATCGATAGGCAATTTGTAGCATAAGTTAACACACTAAGATATAATTTCCTGTAGATTAAACTATTAGCATACTCACAAGATTAGGGGCATCATCATGACACAAAGCGACGAGTTTGGTAATTTTTTGTATACACCACCGCCAAATAACCAACCAAGTGGTTATCCTGTTCCACAACCACAACCATACTCATATCCTATACAAGACAACCGAAATACCGACTATATCACGCGCCTTTTGGCGGCAAATGCTGTTGTACAAGGGTCGGGGTATCGTAGACAAATTATTGAGCATGTCCGTGACCCATTTACGGCGGCTACCCCTGAACTTGGCATGGATGGTGAATTTGTTTATCGTGTGGCGCAACATATTGAAAACCGTATTGCTCAAATTCGTGCATTTTATTTTTTGGTGGTGTTTGTTTGTGGCATCTTGTTTATATTAGGGTCTACAGCCTCAGAGTGTGGCTATAACGGTAGAAGATATTTTTGTGATTATGGTAATAGTGGTGTGGTACTGCTTGCCATAATTGGGTTTTTGGTTGCATCAGCTATTTTAACATTTTTTAGTCGGCGCATTTTGCGAAATGATTATCTTGGCTTTTTTAAGCCGAATTCACCCACATGGCATCAGGCGAAGCAACATTTTAATATTTCTGTGCCAGCAACCCCTCCCGTTATTCCACAACCCAATCAGAACGCGGTTGTTTATAGTGGATTTTCGCCCTTTGTTGGTGCAGGTGTATTTTTGGGAGGCTGGTCATTTCCTGTTGATTTAGGCGCATATAAAGATGATTTGGGGAATTTGGTAGAACCCACTCCCTTCACATTAGCAGAACTGTATGCAGGACTTACCCAGAGTATCCAAAATTTAGGGTTTGACCATGTTGATGTACGCGATTATTTATTCACACATGGGTTAGATGTCACCAATAACCAATTGGCATTTTTGCCTGCTACACTGGAACAATCACCATCACAGGTGTTGCCCCCACAAGCCATAGATTATTATGCCAATACTAATGACCATTCTGTCCGTTTTTACAAATGGATACGAATTTATGATTGGCGCGGAGAGGTCATTTTCTCGTTTTTTGTGCGGTTTTCGTTTCGTGGGCGCAATTTATTTATGGAGTTCAATAGTTTTCTATTGCCACCACTTAAACCGTATTTATATGTGGTTGATTATGTCCAAAATATTGGCATCATCAGACAAATTATCAGCGCCTTTAATCCGTTTATCCCTGTGGTAGAAGCGGTCATTTTTTTGAATCGTATTTCTAATTGGCTTCGTTCCCTCATCGGATTGGGCGCACCTGATGTACTTCAAGAAAAATTGCGTATGGCACGCAAAGATTTACGGCGCGGATTGCCATTCAATTATGGCAAATCGGAGAGCCTACGCGAAAAATTTAGTCATTCCGATTACACCCGCTTTTTCCAAGTGATGGATAAAGAGATGTATACCAAAATCATTGAAAAAGAGATGATTAGTTACATTGGTAAATTTTTAGCCTCTAAAAAGGTCAATACCACACAATTTGAAGAACGGGCTAGGACTATTGTCAATAATGGTTTGATGGTCGGTGGTGATTTTGAAATATCTGGCGGTGCGATTGCATTTGGCGAAGGAGCAAAAGCCAAAAATATTGTTAATCGGGCGCAAGATGCCGTGAAATCTATGACAGGTCAATCTGATAAATAGGAGATGGTGGCAAATATGGGCGACAACGATAAAAAAGACAATTCAGGGATTCAGGTGGGGGGCAATTTTTCGATGACAGGCGGGGCGATGGCATTTGGTAAAAATGCAAAGGCGGTGAATAAGGTCACAAATTCCAGTGTGCCAACCGAATTGCTCACGGCGCTTATGACACTTAGGACTGGATTGGATGGGGTGAATTTATCTGAAAAAGGGCGTGAAGTGGTGCATAAAAAGCTAGATAAGCTAGAAGCATCGCTCAAAGCAGATGAGCCAGAAGCTGTTATGACCTTGTTGGATGAATTGACTGATAATTTGGAGATGGCAAATGTGATGGTTGCCCAAACACCGAGCCTTGCTCAACCGTTTGACAATCTCAAACAATGGGCATCATCACGCTCTGGTGATAGTAATCCGCACAAATAGGGCTGAGGGGATTATTTCCCCTTATCTGCCAAATAATTTTAGCACGAAAATCAAAAAAAGCGCCGTAGGGCGCTTTAGTTTGTTGAATGCCCCCACCAAGACTCGAACCTGGGCCTCTGCCTCCGGAGGGCAACGCTCTATCCACTGAGCTATGGGGGCTTAATTTCTTCATGATACCAATTTTTAGGCTAAAAGGGAAGCCCTCTATTCTTCTGGCAACATGCTTGCTGGCAAATCAAATATGCCCACACGCCCTTGATATAACACACCTGCAAAATCGCTATTTGTAAAGCGTGTGCTGGTTTGCTCACGTAATTTTTGGGCAGTTTCAGTATCACCATCACGCTCGGCAATCTTCGCCTGAATAAGCGCGATGGATTCAAACTCGACACCCAACAAGGTGGCAAAATTCAAATCACTAGAAAAATCATCCCCCAAAATCAGGCTGGCACGGGCGCGAGACGCATAGTAATCGCCTAGTCGGGGGTCTAATTGGATGGCATTGCTAAAGGCTTCATAGGCTTGTTCGGGATTATTTTCTACCGATAGGGCATATTCACCGACCATCCACCAATCAGATGCGCTTTGCGGATTTTTGGGGATAAAATCGGCTAATTCATCTGGAAAGTAGCGCGTAATCAGCCGATAGGCAGTGACAGGATATACTGTTTCCCTATCAGCGATATATTGGCGCAAGGCTTCTATTCGTAAATCGGTTTGTGACCAAAAATCGCTTTGCGTCGCATGATTGCCTCCATTAAGATGATAGAGGGCGAGATAATAATGAGCGACAATCGCTTCATCATCCAACAAATCATAACTTTCTCCCATGCGCCCAATATTGAAATTAATTACTTCCGCGAGGGGATTTATTGCTTTGGCTGTGAATAAGTTGTTAAGTGCTTTATCATATTGCCCCGCTTGCTCATATAAATGGGCTAAATTTATCCAACCGACATCCCATGTGGGTTCTAATTGGAGTGCCGTTTTATAACTGGGGATGGTGTTGGTGAGATAAGCGACTTGTAGGGTATATAAATTGAGTTCTGGGTCGAGTGATTGCGCGAGTTGGGCATTAGCAAGGGCATTTCCATCATCACGCAAGCTGGCAAGATAAGCGGAATAGGCGCGGTCTGTTTGGATGAAGAAGATGCCATATCCCACCACAATTATACACGCTACCAATGCAGGAAATTTATGTCCCTGTGGGCGCACCGATAATACTGTTTGATGCCCTGTGATACTATATGCCACCAGCAAAATAATGAGTGCGACCAGTGGGGTGGTGCTGAACACATCCACCATGCTATGCACACCAACACCGATTAAGGCGGCAATAACGGCTTCTTGGCGGATTTTGCGGGCAGGGCTGGGTTGTGCCTTCCATACACCCCACCAAGTCATCACCAAAGCCCCACCGAGCCAAATACTGACGATGACCCCTAGTATGCCTGTTTCTGAAGCAGTATTCAGATAAACATTATGGGCAGAGGCTAAACGGTCACGGGCGAGTTCTGGGGTGCGATAATCCCGAAAGGCACGCCCATAATTGCCCACCCCAACACCCACTATCGG
>JANRKU010000018.1:0-62630 GCA_033763335.1 bacterium | reverse complement strand
GATATAGTAGAATATCTGTTGAGGGCGTATATCTACAGGTTGTGCGCCTGATTCTTCCAATAATTTTAGTAACCGTATATCCGTTGGATGATACTGTTGCGCCATCATCCACGCCGTCCAACCATGAGAATTAGTAAAATTCACATCTGCCCCACCCCACAAAAACATGCCAACTTGCTTATAACGCTCTTCTCGGTCAATTAATTCAATACAGTGCATAAGCAATGACCGATTTTGATATACCTCATTCACAACACCGCCCGCTTGTATCAATAATTCAGAAAAACGCGAATCGGCTAGTGTTGCCATATACATGACACTTTTGCCTTTTGACGTTTTTAGATTAACCTTCACCCCTGCTTCTAATAACATTACAACGATGTCATAATTTTCTTCTGCGACTGCCAACAAAAGGGGTGTATCACCGTTATCATTCTGTGCATGAATATGCGAAAACCCACGCTTGGCAAGATAATCTTGTAATTGTTGAGGAATCATAAAATATATCCTATGTTGAGAGATGAGATAAGCGCATTTTAGTGAGGATGACGATATTCACAAGGGGAAAAGAGAGGCATATCACCTATGCCTCTCCTCTAAAAATTGTTATATAACAGCCAATGCTTGTTCCAAATCGGCTAACAAATCATCGGTTTCTTCAATACCCAGTGCAAAGCGCACCAGATTATCTTTAATGCCCAATGCAAGGCGTTCTTCGCTGGTTTTTTCGTAGTAGCTCATCAATGCGGGTTGTTCAATCAGGCTTTCTACTCCGCCCAAACTCGCCGCGATATAGGGGATTTGCATGGCATCAATGAATCTGCCTGTGCGTTCCAAATCACCATCTACCTCAAAACTGACCACCCCACCAAACCCTTCCATCTGTGCGATAGCAATCGCATGGTCTGGGTGAGATTCTAACCCCGGATACCATACCCGTTGAATTTTGGGATGTGCTTCTAAAAATTGTGCCACAGCCATCGCATTGGCATTTTGTTGGCGTACACGCACACCCAATGTCTTAATGCCTCTATCCAACAAGAAGGCATTTTGAGGATCAACAACCCCACCCAATACCCCTCTGGCATCACGCAGGGCTTTAATACGGTCTTTGCGCCCAACAATCACACCCGCCAACAAGTCATTATGACCAGACAGGTATTTTGTCGCGCTATGCACCACAAAATCTATGCCCCATTCAATTGGGCGTTGGTTGATGGGTGTGGCAAAAGTGCTATCAATCATCGTCATCACGCGATATTGTTGTCCCAAATAAGCGATGCGCTCTAAATCGGCAATCCGCAAATAGGGGTTTGTTGGGCTTTCAGAGATGATAAAACGGGTCTTTTTGGGGATAATCGCCGCTTCTAGGGCATCATAATCACCATTTTGGACAACACTTGTCTCAATCCCAAATCGCTTAAGGAAGGTTTGGCAAAATTGACGTGTCCGCCGATAGCAATCACTCGTCATGACGATATGCGCCCCTGCGGGCAATACGGCGAGCAAAATAGAGGTCACTGCATTCATCCCAGATGAATAAAGTACCGCATCTTCTGCACCATCAAGCGCCGCAAGCCGAGATTCCACTGCCGATACGGTTGGGTTGCCATAGCGCCCATATTCTTCACGATGGTCGCCATCGCCCCACGTTTTACTTTCCATAAAATCAATTAAATCTTGCGTATCAGAGAAGGTGTAGGTTGCCGTTTGCACGATTGGCGTGTGCAACGAATTATAGGCTTTTTTACGCTTTACCCCACCATGTACGGCGCGGGTGCTATGTCCATTACATCGAGGTTCCACTTGTTCCACTTCATCAGTATCTGTTGTTTGTGTTGCAATTTCACGAAGAGTACCCATTGTGTAGAAAATCCTTTTCTCAACTTCACCATATAAACACAAAGCCGAATCTCAGATAAACTCATCCAAAATTCGGCAAGGGTGTACTCTGCAAACAAAAAGTCTCTTTTTATATGAAAGAGACTTAGCGCCGTGTGACCTCTATAAACGAATAGAAGGTTCACGATACGCTCTCATCTGTCAGCAGAATGTCCGCCGTCGGAGTTGGCACCTGCCCCCCTTTGTTACAAGGGGTGGTTGCCGCGGTTTCAAAGGGCCGTTCCCTCCACCGCTCTGGATAAGAGTTTTACAATATATAGAGATTATCATAAAACAAAAAATAAATCAATCATTTCCCCAAAATTCCTAAAATGAGCTATACTGATAAAGAATATAGAATGGAGTGGCATGATAAAAATGAAACTCAATGTCATGATTATGAGCGGGTTTGAAGATGGCACAACGCTTACCTATGACCCATCACAAGGTGATGGGCAACAAACAGATGATACATGGGAAATTAGTATTGGACGCAAAGAGGAAAATGACTTATGCCTCCGCAACGATACCTATGTGTCGCGTCTTCATGCGAACATTATTTGGAAAAATAACCGTTGGTGGCTTCAGGATCATGATAGCACCAATGGCACATTTATCGAAAATAAGAACGATTTTTTTGATGACCAACCTATCAAAGGGACAATTGGAATTGAAGAAGAACAGTTATTCCGTGTGGGTCGCACATGGTTGCGAATTCAAGTAATCGAGTAAAACATGCCAAATATTCCTTACAGAGACATCCTCATTGGAGCAAGACAAGAAGCCTTCAAAATGCGCCATTTTTTTGTGGGTGTGGAGCATTTATTTATTGCCCTGCTCGAAATTAGGGGCAGTTTAACCGCAAAACTCATGCAAGAGCATGGATTAGCACAAGAATATGTCATAGATGCTATTCGGCGTAAAATGGGCAAAGGGAGCAAACAACGCCTATGGGCGGGCATCCCCAATACCCCACGGGTAAAAGTATTAGAGAATATCGCCTATGATATTGCATTAGAAGCAGGGCGCGATGAGGTTTATGAGCGCGATTTGCTCATCGCTATGTTAGATGAACGCGATAGCGTGCCATTACGAGTCATCTATGCGCTCGGCATCACCGATTTTGATGCCCTCCGTGATATGGCACAAAATTACACCCTCAACACCGAAACCCAACAAGCCTATGTCAAAGTAGATTTTGGCGCAGGGTTTAACCGAGAAGAAATGCTCAATAAAGAGCAATTATTTGTATTGCGACGCATGTTTGCCGATTATCCACAAATTCGGGTTGAGCATCGGCTCACAGGGGGGTATAGTCAAGCGACGCTACTCGTTGTCACCCCCATTCGTCCAGACCAACAAGAAGATGCAACGGTGGCGGTCAAAATTCATCAAGTAGATTCTATTTTGGATGAAGCACAACGCTACGAATCGCATGTCAAAGCAAAACTACCCCCAATGACAGCGCGTATTGAAGATAAACCCACCGCCCCAGATTCATCTGACCTTGCAGGCATTAAATACACACTCATCACCCAAAATAACCAACCCCCACGCGATTTACGTGCCATTTTGAATGATTGGGAAGCAGAAAAATTGGCACAATGGCTCACAGAGACCTTTTTTCCCACCTTTGGGCGCATGTGGTGGTCGCAAAATCGTGAATTTCGTTTCCAAGTTTGGCGCGAATACGATTGGTTATTGCCCCCCATCCTCACCTTAGAATTGGTAAAAGATAAACCCCTTCCACCCAACGCCTATGTGTTGCGGATGCCTGTCAAACGCGCCAAACTTAATCGTTTAGATTTTGGCGATATGGTCGCAGTCGAAAATTTTGTCGTGCAAAAAGTTTATGCAGAGCGCCATGCGATTCAACTCGCAGTGGGACAAGGGACAGATTCTGCCAGCGCCTATAAAATCGAAATTCGAGGCATAGATTTTAATACCGATACCTACTATCGGGGTGAAGTGATAGAAAATATCATCGGCACAGTTTGGCAAACTCGTGGGCAACAGTTAATGAATGCGGTACGCGCCCTCATACCCGATTTTGATGCCCATAACGAAAAAATCCCTGTCAATGTACCCGGATTAGAAAAAGTCCCCAACCCGATTTTGATGTATGAGGGCTTACTCGACAGTTTCGTCAACGGCACAAGCGCCACCATTCATGGCGATTTGCATCCGGGGAACATCATGATTGGTCCAAAAGAAAGTGCCTTTTTGATTGATTTTGCCCATACCCGTGAGGGACATACCATTTTTGATTGGGCAACACTCGAAATTAGCCTACTAAACGACTATATCATGCCCTATGCAGGCGAAACATGGAATGATGCCCGCCGTGTCATTGGCTATCTACAAAAACTCAATGGAGGCGAACTCGCCACCGAAATCCCAGAACCATTACGCTCACGTATGAATGTCCTTCTTTCAGTTCGTGCCATCGTAAAATTGTGCCTTGCCAATGAAAATCAGTGGTCAGAATATTATATTGCCCTCACCTTCTGTAGCTTGCGGGCGCTCACATGGGAGACAGTCTCATTGGCTGGACGGCGATTAATGGTGTTGGTAGGCGGGTTAGCTATCCATGAATTACGAACACGATTCCGCCCAAGTGATGATAATACAGAAGATACAGAAGATACCTATCGCAGTTTTTGATGATGATTGGTTATAATATCCAAACAACCATTTTTTTAACTCACTCAACGTAGAAGGCAAATATGGAAGATCTTAGCGGACGTGTGATTAAGACTTATGAATTGCAAGAGCGCATTGGTATTGGTGGATTTGGAGTTGTCTATCGTGCCTATCAAAAATTGATTGGGCGCGAAGTTGCCATCAAAATTATCTTGCCCGAATATGCCAATAAACCAGATTTTATTCGACGCTTTGAGGTCGAAGCGCAACTTATCGCCCGCCTAGAGCATCCCCATATCGTGCCATTATATGATTATTGGCGCGAACCCAGCGGCGCGTATTTGGTGATGCGTTGGTTACGTGGGGGTAGCATCCAAGACCTCATCAAAGAAAAAGGCGCATTAGACCTCGCTACAATTAGCAAAATGCTCACCCAAATTAGTGAGGCGCTCATTGTTGCCCATCGGCAAGGGGTCGTCCATCGAGACTTAAAACCAGAAAATATTTTGTTAGATACAGAGGGCAATGCCTATTTATCCGATTTTGGCATCGCCAAAGATTTAACCGATAATCAAGCCATCACCCAAAATAATGCTATCTTGGGGTCGCCTGCTTATCTCTCTCCAGAACAAATTAAAGGGGAAAGTGTGACCGCCCAAAGCGATATTTACGCAATGGGCATCGTGTTATACGAAATGCTGACGGGCAAACGCCCCTATGAGGCGACATCGCCCGCCACGCTGATGTATAAACATCTCAGCGAGCCGTTGCCCGATATTAACGCCCTTACTGAAGGGTTGCCAGCAGAGCTGAATTTGGTTTTATCACGGGCAACAGCCAAAGACCCCACAGACCGCTACGAAAACATCCTCGATTTTGCGCGTGGATTTCGTCATGCCATCAAAGAGGTCGAAAGTCCCACAGGGACACTTATCCTCACCAGTTCAGGAGTTAATGCTCCCGAACCAGAAAACCCATATAAAGGGTTACGCGCCTTCCAGCAATACGATGCCAGTGATTTTTTTGGGCGTGAAGGATTCACCCTCAATGTCATCAATCGGTTGTTAGAAGCAGGGGCAAATACGCGCTTTTTAGCGGTTGTGGGTCCTAGTGGGAGTGGTAAGTCCAGTGTCGTCAAAGCGGGTGTATTACCTGCCCTACGCGATAATGCCATTCCGGGGTCTAAAGATTGGTTCATCATCGAAATGCTCCCCGGTTTAGACCCAATGGAAGAACTCGAAGCGGCATTGCTTCGTATCGCTGTTAACCCACCAGAAAGCCTACTCAACCAACTCATGCAAGATGAGCGTGGACTGATACGGGCGCTCAAACGGGTATTGCCAGAAGATGAAACTGAATTATTGCTGTTCATTGACCAATTTGAAGAACTGTTTACCTTGGTGGATGAAGAACACAAGCGCACTCATTTTATGGATAGCCTCATTGCCGCCATTAGTGAACCACGCAGTCGTCTGCGGGTAATTATTACCCTCCGCGCTGATTTTTATGATAAACCCCTCAACTATAACCGTTTTGGCGAATTAATGCGCCAACGCACCGAAATTATTTTGCCCCTTAATACAGAAGAATTAGAGCGTGCGATTAGCGCCCCTGCAAAACGCGCCAACCTCGTCTTAGAAGACGGCTTGGTCACAACCATTGTGGCGGATGTGAATCAACAACCGGGCGCACTCCCCCTGCTCCAATATGCCCTCACCGAATTATTTGAACGGCGCAATGGGATTATGCTCACCCTCGCGGCATATAACGACATCGGCGGGACAATGGGTGCGTTGGCACGTCGCGCCGATGAACTCTATGAAGGTTTAGGTGATGATGGGCAAAAAGCCGCTAAACAACTTTTCTTGAGATTGGTGACGCTCGGTGAAGGTACAGAAGACACTCGTCGGCGCGTATTGCAATCGGAATTGCTTTCGATTGGCAATAATCGTGAGGAAATGGAATTGGTCATCGAAGCCTTTGGGCGTTATCGCTTGTTAACTTTTGACCATGACCCACAAACCCGTAGTTCTACCGTAGAAGTCGCGCATGAGGCGCTTATTCGCCAATGGGGGCTATTGCGTGAATGGCTTAATACCAGTCGTGAAGATTTACGCACCCAACGTCGCCTTACCGCCTCTGTGGAAGATTGGGAAAATTCGCGTAAAGACCCCAGTTTCTTGTTGCGTGGCTTACGCCTTGAGCAAATTGAATCATGGCGTAGCACATCTGAATTAGAGATGAATGCAGAAGAAGCCGATTATGTCCGCGCCAGTATTGCAGAGCGAGAACGTCTCCTCACAGCAGAACGAGAACGCCAAACCCGTGAAGAATTACTTGAAAAACGCTCAGAACAACGCCTACGCGCCCTCGTCATTTTTATGACCATCGCCGCATTGGTCGGTATTGGCTTGGCAATATTCGCCTTTTCACAAAGCCAAGAAGCACAAGTGGCTCGTAATGATGCCGAACAAAATGCACTAGAAGCACAAACCGCCCGTGATTTGGCAGAGCAAAGCGCCGCAGAAGCGCGTGGATTAGCACTCGCCGCCAATGCCCGCAATGAACTGTTAAATGGCGATTCAACCCTCAGCATCGCACTGGCAACATCGGCAGAATCACTCTATCAACCCGCCCCTGTAGAAGTAAAACGGATTCTCGCCTCATCTATCTTGGGTGCGGGGGTAAAATCACGCTATCAAAGACATACTGGGGCTGTCCTCACTACGGCATTTAGCAATGATGGGCGCTACGCCCTTTCTGGCTCGGCAGATGGCACTGTTCGCATTTGGGAAAACGCCACACACCAGTTTGTGCGTGAAATTTCGTTGGGCGATGCAATTATTACCCGTATTGCTTATCATCCCACCGAACAACAATTTGCCGTAGCAACCACACTCAATGTAGCCATTTTATTTTCACTGGATGGCGAAGAAATCCGCCGTTTTGAAGGTCATACCGATACAGTCACAAGCCTTGCCTTCAGTGGCGATGGCACACAATTGCTCACAGGCAGTTTAGACCGAACCTTGCGCCTATGGGATGTAGCTACAGGAGATGAAATTCGTGTATTTGAAGGACATATCGGGATAGTGTTGGATGTTGACCTAAGCAAAGATGGCAAATATGCCGTTTCTAGCTCTGGCGATGAAACCATTGGCAATATCGGCACAGATGCCGTAGAACGCACCGTCCGCGTGTGGGATGTCGCCACAGGCGAAACATTGCACGAATTTAAGCTCAATAGTGGCTTTGTGCGTGCTGTTGCCATTAGTCCAGATAGCAAATATGTGGTAGCAGGCTCTTGGGATGGCTCACAAGGTGGAAAATTGACCCTTTGGGATATGGAAACAGGCGAAGAAATCCGCCGTTTCTTTGGTCATGCCAACATCGTCACAGGGATAACATTCTCCCCAGATGGCAAATATCTCTATTCATCGTCATGGGATAGCACCCTGCGCGTATGGGATTTTAATACGGCGGTTGAAATCGCCCGTTATACCAATTTTGAAGATAGATTGTTGCGCGTCAGTGTTAGTCCAGATGGACAATATGCCCTTGTCGCCAGTGGCAACTTAGGAGGCAATGAAATCCAACGCGATAGAGAACGCTCGGTAGATACCAGCGTGTGGTTGATGGATTTGCAAGGTCGCGCTCAAATCAACACCATTAGCGGATTTGGTGATTGGGCATGGGCTGTCGCAGTAGACCCCACAGGCGAATTTATCGCCACCAGCACAGGTCCCCTCAACGTCGCCGATGCAAAAGATACCACTGTGCGTGTGTATAACCGCACAACATCCGAACTCATTTGGCAAAGCACAGACCAACATACCAGCACGGTAGAAGGGCTTGCTTATAGCCATGACGGGCAATTTATCGCTACTGCCGATTGGAACGGCACAATCATCTTGTGGAATGCTCAAACAGGCGAAGAAATCCGCCGTATTAGCGAGATGACCAATATCAAAGTTCTAAATCTTGCGTTTAGCCCAGATAATACCCTTTTAGCATCCGCCAATGGCAACGGCACAATTACCCTTTGGAATGTCCAAACAGGGGACATGACCCGTCAATTCGGGGATTATGCCGATGAAGTGGTTGGGCTTGCCTTCCATCCATCAGGTGAATCTATTTTGGCAGGGGATAACGATGGGGTGGTTAAATTGTGGAATGTCGCCACAGGCGAAAAAATCCGCGATTTTGTCGGGCATACCAACCGTGTAAACGAGGTCGCCTTTAGTCCAGATGGTAACATCGTCGCCAGCGCCGCATGGGATTCGACCATTCGCCTATGGGATGCAACTACAGGCAAAGAAACACGCAAATTGATTGGGCATGTCAATTTTATTCAGTCTGTCGCGTTTAATCAAACAGGCACATTGCTCCTATCTGGCGGGGCAGATACCACTGTTCGCTTATGGAATGTTGTCAGTGGTGAAGAATTATTCCGTTACGATGAGCATAGTGATTGGGTGTCACAAGTGGCATTCATCCCCAACAGTGATTTTGCAGTCTCTAGCGGGCAAGATAAAACCCTTCGTATTTGGCGGGTGATGTTAGAGCCACAAGCCATGCTTACATGGGCTGGCGAAAATCGTTACCTACGTGAATTAACTTGTGGTGAACGGATTCAATTCCGTGTAGAACCCTATTGTGAGACCGAATAAGGTATGGGGCAAATTGCCCCTGCCCTATTTGGCATGGTGATTATGCCGAAATCAGACAATATATATCCGGTTGTAATTATCGGCGGTGGATTAGCAGGTCTAACCGCCGCCACCTATTTGGCTAATGCCGATATTCCCCCCTTAGTGCTAGATGCCGATGCCCATTGGACAGGTGGGCGCTTGGCAAGTGGTGATGCCGATATTATTACCTATAAGGGGCAAGAATGGTGTTTTACGCCCGAACATGGCATTCATGCTGTTTGGGGTGGATATGTCAATTTACGCCGTCTTATTGCCGAATTTACCCCTACTCAACTGAACACCTCTGATGGCGAAGAATGGGTCAATCGGTGGCGACGCGATATTCGCAAAATCGAAGCGGGAAATGCTGTGCGCTCCCGTTGGATACCTGCGCCATTCCATTATTTGCAATTGCTCCTCAGACCTCGTTTTTGGACAGGCATCACCCCACTCGATTTTTTATCCTTACCCGGATTTTTATTCAGTATCGGCTGGGCTATCGGATTTGACCCCCTTAAAGAACAATCCGCCCTAGATGGCTTACCCATGCGCGAATTTTTTCGCGGATGGACCCCCAATCTACGCGCCACATTCACAGGATTAGGCGCAAATCTACTTGCCGCTCCACCAGATAATATCTCGGTTGCCAGTTTTATCGCCGCCTTACGCTTTTATACCGTTCTTCGGCGAGACTCGTGGAAAATGGAATTTTTCCCGACCAACGCAGGGGACTGCCTTATCACACCATTGGTGAATTTTATCGAAGCACAGGGGGGGAAAGTATGGCGTGGGGCAACAGCAACCCGTTTGGAGCGCATCAATAATACATGGCGCATCACCTTAGATGATTATCCCAGTGGGGGCATCACCCGCACCATTTATGCCGAACATGTCATCATCGCCACAAATGCCCCTTCAGCCAAACAATTATTGCTAGATAGCCCTACAACAGCCCCTATCGCCCAAAATATTCGTTTCCCATCTGCACTCCGCAACATCGTTATGCGCCTATGGTTTGATTCTGCCCCATCAGGTGGTGCAAATAGTGGCATGTTCACAGGTGATTGTGTCTTAGACAATTTCTTCTGGCTACATCGGCTAGATAGTGAATTTGCAGAATGGAAAAAAATAGGTGGTAGTGCATTAGAGGTTCATCTTTATGGAGAAGACACTATACTCAACCAAGATGACCGCCATTTACTCATTTTGGCTGTAGATGAAGTCCAACGGGCATTTCCAGAATTACGCGGACATTTTGTGCATGGTGCTGTTCGTAGAAATAGCAAAAATCAGACAGAATTCCGCATTCCCACTCATGATAGTTTATGGGTAGATACCCAATGGGAAAATTTATTCATGGCAGGTGATTGGATAGGCTATGATACCCCTTCTTTGTGGATGGAACGCGCCACAGTGACAGGAATCGCCTCTGCTAATCGGGTTTTAGAAGCGTATCAAACCGCGACTATACCAATTTTATCACCACCACCACCCGAATTGCTGGCAACTATTTTAGGGCTGTTGGTACACCTTATCAGACTTATTATCAAACCCATCCTATGGGCTGTTCGTTCTATCCGTCACAAACAGATTAAGAAACTGTGAAAGCCACGAGCAATTTGCCCAAACCCATAGGCAAAAAGTCCTAAAGGTGCTATCTTTAAGGTAATTTTATGCACATGATAAGAGAAATTATTTAACCTGTTATAATTGTATGGATTAGATAAAATGATAGATATGCTTTCTTTCATTAGAACGGCGGCTTTGTTAAACAACATGGATATAAATATAGAAAAAAACGGAAACGTTACCATCATCGAACTGAATGGCGACCTCAATGCTAACGCCACAGCCAAAATTCAAGACCAAGTGTTGTCTGCCACCCCACCCAATAGCAAAGTATTGTTAGACATGAGCAATGTCAAATATATGTCCAGCGCAGGCTTGCGCTTTTTATTGTTGCTCTCACGTCAATTAGGCGGTCAGGTGGGCAATATCGTCCTCACAGGCTTACGCGAAGAAGTAGAAGATGTCATGTCTATCACCGGTTTTCTCGACTTTTTTATCACTGCCGAAAATCGCGCAGAGGCACTCAAAACCCTCTCATAGTCGAATTCTAAAACCGTGATATGATTAAGAGAGGGTAATATTGTTGCCCTCTTAATGATAATGCACGCTTAAGTGTGGATATTAATCATGCAAAATACACGGATAGATAATCAGCCTACACATGTTCACAAAGGCTATCGGCTCAGGATTGGACAACCTCTCCCATTTGGGACAACTGTCATTCATAATGGTGTTAATTTCTCTATCTTCTCACGTTTTGCCACGAAATGCACCCTTGTACTCTATCTCAAAGGCGAAAAAGACCCATTTGTAGAAATCCCTTTCCCAGAAGAATTTCAAATAGGTCATGTTTTTGCTATGGTCGTTTTTGACCTTGACTATGAACGCATTGAATATGGCTTCCGCATGGATGGGACAAATGCCCCGCACATGGGACACCGTTTTCATCACGAAAATGTCCTCAGTGACCCCTATGCTAAATCTATTGGCGGGCGTGAGCGTTGGGGAGAAGTCACGAATCCCGAATTTGACTATCAACATCGCACCCAAATTGTCCCAGAAGATTATGATTGGGCGTATGACCGCCCTCCTCTTATCCCGATGGAAGATTTGGTCATTTATGAAATGCACGTCAGAGGCTTCACCAAACACCCATCATCAAATGCTAAATATGGTGGCACATATACCGCCATCCGCGAAAAAATTCCATATCTCAAAGAATTAGGCATCAATTGTATTGAGTTATTGCCGATTTTTGAATTTGATGAACTCGAATATGTTCGGCGCAACCCTGTCACCAAAGAGCGCCTCATGAATTATTGGGGGTATAGCACCATCGGCTTTTTTGCACCCAAAGCGGGATATGCCGCCACAGGGATTTATGGAATGCACTGCGATGAATTCAAAACACTGGTCAAAGAATTACATCGTAACAATATCGAAGTGATTTTAGATGTGGTTTACAATCATACCGCAGAAGGCAACGAAAAAGGTCCTGTCATCTCTTTTCGTGGCATAGACAATAAAACCTACTATATGCTCGACCCCGATGGGCGCTATCTCAATTTTAGCGGGACGGGCAATACCATGAATTGCAATAACCCTGTGGTACGCAATATGGTGGTAGATTCCTTGCGGTATTGGGCGGCAGAATATCATATTGATGGCTTCCGTTTTGACCTCGCCTCAATTTTAGGGCGCGACCAGCTCGGCAGACCACTCGCCAACCCTCCCCTACTCGAAATGTTGGCATACGACCCCATTTTAGCCAATTGCAAACTCATCGCAGAAGCATGGGATGCGGGTGGCATGTATCAGGTTGGCAGTTTTCCTGCTTATGGACGTTGGGCAGAATGGAATGGGAAATATCGGGATAGCGTGCGCCGATTCTTAAAAAGTGATAGTGGTTTAGCATGGGAAATCGCGGAGCGTATACAAGGCTCACCCGATTTATATGCAGGGCGTGGCGCTTCGGCATCGGTTAATTTTATCACAGCACATGATGGCTTCACCCTATATGACCTATATGCCTATAACCATAAGCATAACGAGCAAAATGGTGAAGATAACAATGATGGTGCAAACGATAACTATAGCTGGAATTGTGGCGTAGAAGGCGAAACCGATGACGAAGCCGTTAATACAATGCGCCGTAGGCTCATCAAAAACGCCATTGCCACCCTGATGATGAGCAGGGGTGTTCCGATGTTGCTCATGGGCGATGAAATGGGGCGCACACAATGGGGCAACAATAACACCTATTGCCATGATAACGAATCGAATTGGCTCGATTGGGAATTGCTCAAAAAGAACGAGGATATATTCACTTTTTGCAAGTATTGTATCCAATTTCGGCATCAACACCCCATTTTGCGGAGCGCATATCATTTTACCCATCGTGACCTTGTGGGCAGTGGCTACCCCGATATTTCATTTCATGGCACCCGTGCATGGCAACCCGATTGGTCAGAATATGTCCTGACAACCGCGTTTATGCTCGATGGCGCACATACTGCCGTCAATGGAAACCCGCCAGATGACATGATTTATATGGCATTTAATATGCACTGGGAGAGTCATATTTTTCAATTACCTCAATTACCTGCCGATAAAAATTGGCATGTATTCATCAATACCAGTCCGGGCGCACAAAATATTATTCACCCACCCGGACAAGAAGTAATAATTACCCCACAAGACCACATTTGGGTGGGAGAAAGGTCAATTGTGGTCTTGGTAGGTAAATAATTGATAAGGGGATGAAAATCGTTTCATCCCCTAAGATTAGCGACTATTCCATGTAAAACTACGCGCTTCGCCCAATACCCCGACCAGATTATAGCTATTATCTGAATTCACTTGTGCCACCGAAATTGTCCATGTGATGAGGTGTTGTTGTCCATCATTGGGGATAAGTTCTTCGGGCAAGCGCAATGTTGTTTGTTTGGTGATGCCAGTCCATGTTGTACCACTGGTATTATCTACCACTTGAATCAGATATTGTTCTTCTGGGCGCAATACGCCAACTGTGACCCACTGCAATGTCACCAATCCTGCGGCAATACCCCCATTTGGAGGCGACACCTGCATTGGTGCATTGAATGTCGGGGTCATGGTGGCAGTTTCGAGTCCCGATGGCGTTGGGGTGAGTGTCATTGTCGCAGTCGGGACTAAAACGTTAATCACCTGCCCCTCACGAATAAAGGGGTTACAATTTGGACCACCAGCAGGCAAATCAAAATTACACCCAATAAAGCTAATATCGGCATTTAATTGGCTAATTTGCCCCAATGAGATAGAAAACTGCTCTGCGATACTCACCAAGCTATCGCCCAATTGAATGGTATATTGCCCAACCTGTTCCCAAGGGGCGAGGTTCACATTTGGGCGCATAGGGGGCATGGTCGCACCCGAAGTATTATTGGTCGTCACGCCAATATCATTCTGTGGGGTTGGGGTAATGGTGGGGCGTGGAATCAGGATGGTTTGACCTGCAGGTGGCAAAATATCGGCACTAATCAGGTTATTGAGCCGTACAATTTCACGGAAAACATCCTGAGTCCGATAATTAAACGGTTCTTGTTGAATAATCGTAATCAGCGAATCACCCTCTTTGATGGTATAGACCCATGGACCCTCTGTTGCCGTTGGGATGGGGGTCTCTGATGGCAATGATGTTTCGGTCTGTGTTGGTGTAATAGGTGGCTCGGTAGATGTCGGTTGTGGCGATGGTTGCACTGTTGCCGATGATGTCACTGTTAAAGTTGGGGTAACATCTGTCACTTGCGGGAGTGGGTTAATCGGTTCTTGTACGACCGCAGGGGCAGTCGGTGTAGAATCTTCATTTGCCCCACATGCCACTAACAGGCTGGCGAGTAAAATCAATAATATCAGCATAAAAAATTTCGATTTAATCATGGTTTTTATCCGTTGATTGAGTTGAGTGCGCCTGTTTCCCAAACAAAAATTTGTGCAGGTGTGGTATAAGTGGCACGATTGCCATCATTGATATTCACAACACTAATTGTCCATTCGTATTCATGACGCACCAGCGTTTCACTTCTGGCTTGCCACTCGGTTGGGATAACAAATGCCGTTTCTAATGTATAAGCAGTATACTCTATCCGTGTGCTAAGATTCCTGACGCTTACCCTATAATTTTCATCAGCACCAAGTGTACCTGTTGGACTCCAACGCAATGTCACCAAGTCATTTCGTCTAAAAAATGCCAGATTACTGGGGCTTTGTGCCACAGGTGCATTAAAGGTCGCAGTTGGGGTTGGCGTTGGTGTTTCGCTCCCAGATGGCGTTGGTGATAGGGTTGGGGTTGGCGTTGGTGCAGGCACACGCAACAATTGTCCCTCAAATACCATCACAGTACAGCGTTCCCCGCCCAAATCTAAGCTATAGTCGCATTGAGAAAACGTCACTTCTGGGTTCAATTGCGATAAAATTTCGACAGTCGCCTTATATTGCAGGGCAATGGTGATAATATTCTCCCCCGCCGTCACATTATGGAATTGAATCCCTGCTTGCAATGTCGGTGTCGGGAAAAATAACGGGTCAAAGCTAATATTCTGTGTTTCTTCTGTATCGCCACTGGCTTCGGGGTCAATAGTCGGGATACTAGGGTCTAATGTGGGGGTGGGCCACGGAATTTCAAGTATTTGCCCTGCAAAAATCGTGCCTGCATCTTTTAGGTCATTCATTTCAATGACCATTTCAAAGACAGCATCACTAAAATGACCGCATCTCACCACAACATCCCACAATAAATCACCTGTTTGTACAGTTTGGAGACATGGCTCTCTGGTTGGGGTAATTGTTGGTGTATCAGAGGGCGAAATTGTCGCCGTAGGGGTACGTGTCGGCGAACCTTGTGTAACAGTTGGGCGTATAAAAGTAACGCTTGGGGTTGGGCTTTTTTCGCCTATTAGCGAGGTTATGGTCTGTTGTGCATTTTGTAACAGACTCGGCGCAAAAATGATACCAATACCCAATATCATCATAACGACCAAAAATACAAACGCCCCCAACATATAGCGTCGCCCTACTGGATGAATTGCCCTCTCCATGAGGTCAGTCTCACCATATTGATATTCATAATCGGATTTTGCCGATTGTGGCACATTTCCTACCCCATCTGCGCTGAGTGCCGTCCCACATGTCATACAAAAAGACGCATTGACAGGATTAGCAGTCTTGCAAATTGGGCATGTTTTATAAGATTCTGGCAAATTAACACCTCTTACATCCATTCATCAACAGCCCATTATAGCCTTATTGGGCATGTGAATGAAGGGAATGATTAGGTGAGTGGTCCACGAGTGGTCAAAATCGTGCCAGATAGCGCCTTTTGCGATGGCACATTGGCTTTGGTGAGGATGATACAATCTTTGAGTGTCACCTCATGACCAACACTCGCACCCCGTTCCAAATAGACATGCGGACCAATTTTTGCCCCCTGCCCCACATTCACTTGTGGGTCAATCCGCACAGGATGAATTATTTTAACCGTATAGGGCAATTCACTCAAAATATGGGCATCTTGTCCCTCGTCCAACAAATGTTTATTCAAAGTGAGCAAATCGCGGTCTGCCTCGACTTGTAATACCCAATTGGCTTTTGCCATAACCCCTTTGCCACCACTGGCAATATAGCGTTGGGCAATATCCATAAATTGCCGATGCGATTCTTGATGCGTATTGGTTTGGTCAGTTAGTCCCATAATGTAATCTACCACAGGCGCTCCACAGACAAAAAAGTCAATCAACGTCAAAGCACGTCGCTCTGGAGTAGATGCGGTGACAATTTCTTTGACATTATCGCCATCAACCACCGCAAAAACATGCTGTGGTGCTTGTGAGAGCGTGCTGGTCGCCCCGCTAAAAAGCAACACATCAGGATTTTCTTCGTAATGTTTAAGTAACCCCTCTGGAAAATGGGTATGTGTAAAGCTGTTATAACTACACACAATAAAGGGTTCATTGATTTTTTGTGCAATTGTTTTAATCGTCTTGATAAAACTATCATTTGGGAATTTGAGAATATAATTCACAGTAACATCGGGCATCCACTGTGTATTGAGGTAATTGACCACCGCGCCTTCATTTTCGCCTACAACGACTGTATAGTGGCGAATTCCCACCCGATATAACCTATCCATAATACGGATAACCAAGGGCTTTCCCAACGCGGGAAGCATAGAATGAGCGCGATTATAGGTTAACTGGCTACGATGCGATAAAGACCCAACAGTGAGAATAACGGCATGTTTGACCAAGTTCAAATTCCTCAAGTATGCTATAGTAGTGTAAATAGCGTTTCTGGGTTTGATTATAACACGCCCTATTGAGAAAATCATAATTTGTGGGTGGCTAATCTTTACTTAAATAGGAATTTCGACCTATTTCTTTAGCCTATCACAAACTGTTTTGGTTATAATAGAATTGAGAAAGTATTAGCATAGTGAAGTAGTTAAAGGATTAAATCGTGGGAGTCAATCAAAAATTATTGGAGTACCATATTGGTCGGCTAAAAGATAAACGTGCAGAAATACGCCTGCAATCTATTCAAGAGCTTGTATTGCTCAATGATGCAGGTGCATTAGAAGCCTTACGCAATCTCTTTGCGACAGATACCGATGCTGAAGTCCGTAAAGCCGCCCAAGAAGCTGGTCGCACCATTTTTAAGAGTCAGGCAAACCCCAACGCACAAGGGTGAAGGAAACCCTTCACCCTTGTACGCTCCAATTAACCCTTTAATCGAGTGAGTTGCTCTGTAATCTGTATCAAACTAGCCTGTAATTCTGCGAGTCGAATCCGCTCCCGTTCCACCACTTCGGGTTTGGCACGGCTCACAAAGCCCTCATTATCCAACATGCCTTGTGTTTTGGCGATTTGCCCGGTCAATTTTTCGCCTTCTTTGGTCAGGCGCTCAATTTCTGCCTCAACATCAATCATGCCCTTCAATGGCACATACACCGTCACGTCGCTAACCACCGCCGATGCCGAATCATCTGGTGCAGAGGCATCATCAGCAAGTAGCGTCATGTGGTCAACATTACACAACCGCGCAAAAATATAACCATATAAACCGATATTTTCCCGATGCTTACCCGGTGCCACAATCACGCCTAATTTCTTGCTAGGGGGAATATCATACTGATTGTTGCGAATATCGCGGATTTGGCGCACCATATCCATTAGCACCCCCATCTGCAATTCGGCTTCTTCGTCAATATAGCTTTCATCCGCCACTGCCCATTTTGCGAGGATGAGTGCATTGCCCTCATGTGGCAAATATCCCCACATTTCTTCTGTGGCAAATGGCATAAATGGATGGAGCAAGCGCAAACCAATATCCATCACATGCACCAAAACACGCCGAGCGATGGTCTTTTCTGCATCTGTGCCGTTATAGAGAGGGTGCTTGCTAATTTCTAAATACCATGGCGCAACCTCATCCCACAAGAAAGTGCGGATTTGTCGCCCTGCTTCGCCATATTGATGGGTATCAAACAGATATTGCACATTTTTGATGAGCTTGTTCAATCGGCTCATCACCCAACGCGCAGGCAAATCCAATTCTGCGGGTGATGGCACACCTGCTGGAATCTCGCCTTCAAGATTACCTGTGACAAAATTAGTCATCTGCCACACTTTGTTGAGGAAATTACGCCCATATTCGACCCATTCAGTGTCCAAATTGACATCATTCCCTGCCGAGCCACTGGTCACAAGCGCGAATCGGAGTGGGTCTGTGCCGAATTGGTCAACCAATTCCAATGGGTCAATCACATTGCCGAGCGTCTTGCTAATTTTACGCCCCAATTTATCACGCACTAACCCATGTAAATACACCGTATGGAATGGGGGTTGGTCGGTAAACCACAAGCCCATCATAATCATGCGTGCCACCCAAAAAAATAGGATGTCATAGCCCGTTTCCATAACGCTAGTCGGATAGAACCGCGCCAAATCAGGTGTCTGTTGGGGCCATCCAAGTGTGCTAAAAGGCCACAACCCACTGCTAAACCATGTGTCTAGCACATCTTCTTCGGGTGTCCAGCCATCGCCCTTTGGCGGGGTCTTGCTCACATGAATACGACCATCATCATGCACCCATGCAGGGATACGATGCCCCCACCACAATTGGCGACTCACGCACCAATCTTCAATATTTTCGAGCCAATGATAATACACGCGCTCAAAATGGTCTGGGACAATTTTAATCTGCCCCGTTTTGACGGCATTAAGCGCCTTTTCTGCCAATGGCTGAATTTTCACAAACCATTGAGTGCTAATCATCGGCTCAATGATTTCGCCACCGCGTTGGCTACGTGGCACAATGGTGGTGTAATTTTCGACCTTGATGGTCAGCCCTGCTGTTTCCATATCTGCCCACAATTTTTTACGACAATCATAGCGGTCTAAACCTGCATATTCACCACCATTTTCATTGATGGTGGCTTTGCGCGTTAACACGCTGATAAGGGGCAAACTGTGTTTTTGTGCAATTTCATAGTCGTTAAAATCGTGTGCAGGCGTGATTTTCAGTGCGCCTGTACCAAATTCTCTGTCCACATACTCATCACCAATCACAGGGATGGCGCGGTTGAGCATTGGCACATAAGCCGTTTTACCAATCAGGTGCTTATAACGGTCATCTTCTGGATGCACCGCCACCGCCGTATCACCCAAAATGGATTCAGGGCGTGTAGTCGCCACAGGGATAAATTCGCCACCTTCCACAGGGTATTTGAAGAAATAGAGTTTCACAGTTTCTTCTTCGCGTTCCACTTCCAAATCGCTGACGGCGGTTTGGAGTCCGGGTGACCAATTCACTAAACGCGGACCACGATAAATGAGTCCTTGTTCATATAATTTGATGAACACCTCTTGCACCGCGTTGGATAAGCCATCATCTAATGTAAAGCGTGCGCGTGACCAATCGCAACTCGCACCCAAACGGCGCAATTGGCTGGTGATTGTGCCACCATATTTTTCTTTCCAATCCCATGTGCGCTTCAAAAATTCTTCGCGCCCAACCTCTTCACGACTTGTCCCCTCATCGCGCAACATCTTTTCGACTTGCAATTGGGTCGCAATACCCGCATGGTCTGTCCCCGGAACCCATAATGCCGCTTTACCGCGCATCCGTTCATAGCGGGTCATCAAATCTTCTAATGACACAAATAAGGCATGACCAATATGCAACGCACCCGTCACATTGGGTGGTGGCATACTAATCACAAAAGGTTCAGCATCATCTGGGGCAACCTCTGGCTTAAAATAACCATTGGCATCCCACCATTCGTAAAGGCGCTTTTCTGCCTCTGCGAAATCAAAATTCTTTGGCATTTGTTTGGTATTACTCATCCTGTGTCCTTTCAATATAATCAAAAAACCCTTCCATCCCATACAGATTATGCAGGGACGAAAGGGTTTATTCTTCCGCGATACCACCTTGCTTCAGTGGATAAATCCACTGCGCTCATTATCGCTATAACGGGCGTTCCCGTCCGCCCTTACTATTGGTTCAGGGAGGCGACTCACGAGGGACTTTTCGTATATTTTGTGATGAGCAAGCTCTCAACCTATGGCTTGCATTCTCTGGGCATCAGTGAAAATAACTACTTTTCTCGGTCAATGTCTTTATTATTTGGTTGTATTCACAGTGTAGCATAATTTGGCGAGTCGTCAATTGGTCTTATAAGGCTTGGCGCAATTTGCGGAGCATATTTCCACTCAAAATGGCATAAACATCCGATTCACTATAACCACGCGCCTCTAATACCCCTTTGATAAGCCATAAATCCCCCACATTATCCACTTCGGCGGGAATGCTCTCCACGCCAAATCCGCCATCAAAATCACCGCCAATTCCCACATGGGCAGAACTACCTGTGAGTTGGCAAATATAATCAATCACCTCAATCACACGGCTGATGCCAATGGCATTTTTGCCATCTGAATATTGCCAATTACCATCTAAAAATAGGTTAAATAGCACCACCCCCATCACACCATCGCGCTCCGCCAACAAGCGAATCATATCATCAGATAAATGGCGGTCTGTGTTACAAAAAGCGCGTGGATTGCTATGGCTGGCGATGATGCTCCCCTCATAAAAATTGACCGCATCATAAAAGGCTTGTTCCGCCATGTGCGAGACATCCAATACCGCACGATACACCATCATTTCGCGCAACAAATCGAATCCGAGTGGGGTTAATCCACCGGGCATACCCGTCCCGCCAGAATAGCGCGATGCCACCCATGCGGGTCCTACCACCCGCAATCCACGTTCATGCCACCGCCAAAAATCACGTGGGGTGACGATGGGGTCGCCATTTTCCATCAATAAAATCCAGCCTTGCACCCGTTCTGATGTTGGGCGTTCATCCCCCCATGTCGCCAATACCGCATCTAAATCGGCATTGGTCTTGATGAGGCGCAAGCGTGGCTCTACAGCAATGAGATTTTCATAATAGGTGATTTGGTCAAACCCCAATGTTTCTGCTTGTGAGGGTGTTTTATACATTACCCGTGCATAAGAGACAGATGGATTACCCATATCGCGTGCGGTGAAAATGGTGGCACAAGAAACAGCTACTCTACCCCGCAAACCATCAGGCAAGCTCAAAACAGCATTACCATTTTGCGCGGGATAAATTGTCCCCACTTCCAGTTCACGAATCCGTTGGGTTGTTAAACGATAATCTCTGTTAAAACAAAAAGCGTTATAGCTGATGTCCTCATGGGCATCCAATATAATCGGTGTGTATGATTCGCTAATCCATCTGGTTATCTCTGACATACGATTCACTCCATGCCAACATACTCCGGATTCTATCCGATACCATATCAATCGCCACCGTATTATGCCCGCCTTCGGGGATAATCACGTCGGCATAGCGTTTTGATGGTTCAACAAATTTGACGTGCATGGGGCGCACTGTGGTCAAATATTGGTCAATGACCGATTCAGCACTCCGCCCACGCTCTTTAATATCGCGTTGTAAACGGCGGATGAAGCGTAAATCGGCATCGGTATCTACAAAAATTTTAATGTCAAATAAGTCACGTAAGGCAGGGTCACTGAAAATGAGAATCCCCTCCACAAGGATAATCGGTTGTGAACTAACCGGAATCGTAATATCGGTGCGCTGATGTTGTGTGAAATCATAAGTTGGGATTTGCACCGATTTCCATTGTTGAAGTTGTTTAATGTGTTCGATGAGGAGGGGGGTATCAAGTGAATCGGGGTGGTCAAAATTAATTTCTTGGTGATGCGCTTCTAGGGGATGTGGGAGGTCTTTATAATAGGCATCATGGGGTAAATAAGCGATATGATGATGTCCCACTCGTTGTAATATCGCATTAGAGATAGTCGTCTTACCAGACCCTGTACCACCTGCTACCGCTAAGGTTACTGGGCGTGGTCTCCCATTATCAAAAAGCGCATTGTCATCTGCCATCATTGTCCCTTTAGCGCATAACAAAAAAATGCCCGTAAAGCATATCTATTTTACGGGCATTTTGAAAATTAGCAAAAGCCACCGAAGGGATTCGAACCCTTAACCTGTCGCTTACGATGCGAATGCTCTGCCGTTGAGCTATGGTGGCGTATGCAAAAATTATAACAAATATAGCCCTTTGTTATCAAGGTGCTTTTTCACCAGTAGCGCCATTCATTTGGATAATATAACAATCACCATCTACAACTTCTTCGTAGGGAAAAGATTGCAAATTCTCTGGCAATGGGTCTAGGCAAAACACATAAATCACCGCTTGCGTGCTTTCAGCGACTATTTCGAGTGCCTTTTCTGGGATAATTTCGTAGGTCATACGGCGCTCGGCATAAAATTCGATGGCGGGGCTTTGTCGTGTGAGGTTGGTTAAAATCAATTCTTGGGTGGTGCTATGTGCATTAATCGCTTTGGCGATTGCCATAGGAAATGGTTGATTGGCACTCGCATGTGACCCCACAAAAATGAGGACAGAATAGATGGTAGACCCCAATAATAGCCCTAAGACGGCGGGTTTTACCCAAAATAGACGGCGTAACCCCCATGCCCATGATACGCCCAACGTTGCTAATATCGCAAAAGCGGGCATGAGGTAATATTTATAATAATCGTGGATATAGCTGGCATTGCGGAAAAAGAGCAAAAATCCCAACCCGCCTGCCAACATTGCCCATGTCATCATCTGGGTTAGGCGTGATTGCTTGAGGAGTGGTTTGATACCAACAAATCCCATCACTACCACAAACAAGGTCATCATGGTCGCCATATGAATCAATTGGCGGGCAATATAGTCCAATATAGTGAATGTGGGTGCGCCTCGTGAGCCACCAACACTGCTCGTCCTAAAAACCATCACATCCAGTAATTGCTGAATTGCCCCTTGCCGTTGACTTTCATAAAATAAGGGAACGGCAATTGTCGCCACCACAACAACAATACCTAATGCAACCAAATCTAATAATTTTTGCCATTCGGTGATAATTTTTCTGAATCGTGTTTCCACCCGATAGATAACCCCAAAAAACAACAATGCCATAAAGAAAAATGCCGCCGCCCATGCCGTCCACATCGAAAAAATAGCGAGTATCGCCAAAGCCAACCAACGCGCTCGTGTGGGATAGCGCAAATATTGGGCGTAGATGGTGATGAATGGCATCAAAAATCCCATCACCAACGGCTCATGATTGGGCATCCGACCAAAATAGGCAATCATCGGTGTGAGTCCATAGAGCATCACCACCAATAGCGCCCGTTTTTTGCCTAACAAGCGGCGTGCCAACACATATAATGCCGATAGGCTTATCATCGTGGCACATATCATCGCCCATCGAGACGAGGCTTCTGTGAGTGAAAATGGCACCCCTGCCAGACCCAATACCCAAGAAATCATCGGTGGATGGTGTAGGTAAAAATTATAATTTTCGGGTTCTGCGGGGATTTCATAATTACGAAGTTGTAAAAATCCGAGTTCTGACGCACCGTATAATTGATAATTCCGCGCCATCGTCATAAATTCCACACCATTGGCATCATGATGCCCAAACCATGGCACACCAATCTGTACGGTGAGCAACCCCCACATAATGAGCAACAGGGTAATCATTCCCCAAGGTATCCGTGTTGTGTGTTTCATCTTATCTCGCTTGTGTAACTGCCAATTCTATTCTATAGTATCCCAAATATACGACTTGCCCATACTGGAAGATGATGATGACACAATCACCGCAAATTGCTGTGCTTATCCCATGTTATAACGAATCCTTGACGGTTGCCAAAGTTATACATGATTTTCGCGCCCAATTGCCACAAGCAACTCTGTATGTATTTGATAACGCCTCTAGCGATGATACCGCCAAAATTGCGCGGGAACTGGGTGTAGAAGTTTATTATGTCAAACATGCAGGAAAGGGTAACGTTATCCGTCAAATGCACCGCTTCATCCAAGCTGATATTTATGTGATGGTGGATGGCGATGATACCTACCCTGCCGAATTTGTCCATACATTGCTCGCCCCTGTCATCCACAAGAAAGCTGATATGGTGGTCGGAAGTCGTCTATTAGATGATACCACCAGCGAGTTCAAAATGCTCAATAAATGGGGCAATCGGTTCTTTTTGTGGATACTCAACACGATTTTTGGGGTGCGCCTCACCGATATTTTATCGGGGTATCGCGCAATGACCCGCGAATTAGTCGAAAATATCCCGTTATTATCAACTGGCTTTGAAATCGAGACAGAACTCACCATTCGCACCCTCCAAGAAGGGTATATTATCCAAGAAGTTCCCGTCACACTCAGAAAACGCCCAGAAGGAAGCTACTCTAAAATTCGTGTGGTACGTGATGGTTGGCGCATTTTGATGACGATTATGACCCTATTCAGAGATTATCGCCCACTCCGCTTTTTTGTTGGTATTGCCAGCATCATTACAGTTATAGCCTTAGCGATGGGATTGAGTGTATTCATCGAATTTTTAGAGACAGGCTTAGTGCGCCGTTTCCCCACCGCCATCCTCTCTGCCAGCATGATTCTTCTCAGTACCTTATTGGTCATCACAGGGCTGATTTTAGATACCATCAACCGCCGATTCCGTGAAATGAATTTTCAGTTACGCCGATTCACCCAAAATCATGAAGAACATGCGCGAGAATTACGTCATCCTCTGGACGAATAATCTTTTGTTATTTATCAGCAAGGTATGGATGATTGTAAGGGCGCAACATGTTGCGCCCACCAGCACCCATCAGCATTAGTGACGGAAATGACGGATACCCGTCAAGACCATGGCGATATTTGCCTTATTCGCCGCTTCAATCACTTCGTTATCGCGGATAGACCCGCCCGGTTGAATGACCGCCGTAATCCCCGCCTCAATAGCCGCCTCTAATCCGTCTGCAAATGGGAAAAAGGCATCAGAAGCCAATACCGACCCTTTAGCGCGTTCCCCTGCCTTTGTAACGGCGATTTTAACGGCATCTAGTCGGCTTGGTAATCCACCACCAACCCCAACCGTCGCGTTTTTAATCGCCAATACAATCGAATTGGATTTTACGTGTTGAACGGCTTTCCATGCGTATTGGAGGGCTTGCAATTCGTCATCGGTTGGTGGGCGTTGGCTCACGGTTTTCCATAGTGTACCTTCAGGGTCGCCAGTATCGGATTGTTGCACGAGCAATCCACGATGCACATTGCGAATTTCCAATTCCACCCCATCATACGGTTGTGGAATACGAATGACACGGCAATTTTGACGTTTTTCTTTGAGCCGTGTTAATGCGCTCTCGCTAAATGATGGTGCGGCAATCGCCTCCAAAAATAATGACCCCAATGCCGTGATGAGGTCATCATCCACTGTCCGATTCACGGCAATCACCCCGCCAAAGGCAGATACAGTGTCCGATTGGAGTGCTAGTGGATAGGCATTAGCAAGTGTATCGGCGCTGGCAATCCCACACGGGGTTAAATGCTTCACAATGACGACAGTGGGGGCTTCAAACGCGCTCACCGTCCGCCATGCCGCATCAATATCCAAAATATTGTTATAAGAGAGTTGTTTACCACTCAAAATTGCCCCACCAAGAGGTGCATCCCCCGCATGATTGGAATAATATGCCGCAATTTGGTGTGGATTTTCACCATAGCGGAGCGTCTCAATTTTCTTCATGCCAAGCGAGAGTTGGTCGGGCAAATCTGCCGTGACAGTGGGGAGAGATGTCATGGTGCCACGCGCCAAAAATGCGTGAATAGCCGTATCATAATCGCTGGTATGAGCAAAGGCTTTCACTGCCAAATCACGCCGTAATGCCAAATCAGTATCCCCTATGGCGCGGAGACTGGCAATCACACGGGCATAATCGGCATGGTCACTCACACACGCCACATGGAAAAAATTCTTAGCCGCCGCACGAAGCAATGTCACCCCGCCGATGTCTATTTGCTCAATTGCATCTTGCAATGAGACACCCTGTTTGCTCGCCGTTTCTTGAAAAGGGTATAAGTTACATACGACCAATTTTATCGGCGCATAGCCATTGCGATTTAAGTCCTCAATATCTTCTGGTGTAGACCGTGCCAAAATCCCTGCATGGATAGCTGGGTGCAAGGTTTTCACTCGCCCACCTAACATTTCGGGTATTCCCGTTAATTGTTCCACAGGGGTCACAGATAGCCCTGCCCCACGCAACAAGGCTTCAGTCCCACCACTGGCGACCAAATCCCAACCCAATCCGACTAAATCACGGGCAAATTCGACAATATTCGTCTTATCGTAAACACTGATAAGCGCACGAGGCATAATGTTTTTATCCTTGCTAATTTTTGGTGTACGATGAATAAAAAGGCATTATAGCGTGTTTGATGCCGATTGTCAGGGAGAGGCATAACCAATTTTCACCAATTTCTGTGAAATGCTTCACAAATTAAAAATATTGTGATATAATTCACAATATACAGAAAAACCAGTGTATTCTTGGAGGAGAAACGACTATGGCAACTTCAGCGCGTCCACGTATTATCATCATCGGTGCAGGTTTTGGCGGACTCTCGGTTGTGAATAATCTCATGCGCCAACCCGTAGATATTCTACTCATAGACCGCAATAATTTTCATACCTTCACCCCCCTACTATACCAAGTCGCTACTTGCGCCCTCGACCCCAGCGAAATTGCCTACCCTGTTCGCGGAATTTATCGCAAGAATCGCAATATCAGCTTTTTATTGGGCGAAGTAACTGCTATTCATCCCACAGAAAAACGTGTCGTTGTCAAAACCAATGGCACTAGCCTTGACCAATTTTATGATTATCTGGTGGTCGCCAGTGGCAGTGTTATCAACTTTTTTGGCAACGAATCGGTGGCACAATTCGCTTTTGGACTCAAAAATCTGCAAGATACCATCATTTTGCGGAATCATATCCTCAAGCTATTTGAAAAAGCCACATGGACAAAAGATAGCATTGAGCGTGAAGCGATGACCACACTGGTCGTTGTCGGTGGTGGACCAACCGGACTCGAAACAGCAGGCGCATTATATGAACTTTATAACCATGTGCTTTCACGGGAATATAACCGCGCCAATAGCATCCGCGCCCGTGTCGTGTTGGTAGAAGCCACCAATACCCTGCTCATACCGTATCCAGAACGCCTGCAAGAATTGGCACGCAAACAACTCGAATCACTCGGTGTTGAGGTGATTTTGGGGAAAGCTGTGCAAAAAATGGAGAAAAATCGGGTGATTTTGGCAGATGGTGAGGTCATTCATACCCACACATTAGTCTGGTCAGCAGGCGTAAAGGGGTCGCCATTGGCAAAAATGTTGGGTGTGGAATTGGCGCGTGGCGATAGGATTCCTGTCAAGCCAACAATGGAAGTTATCGGGTTAGAAAATGTCTATGCAGTCGGCGATATTGCCTACATACCCGATGCCAAAGGCAATCCATACGCGCAAGTCATCACGGTTGCACAGCAACAAGGCAAATTGACCGCACAAAATATCATCAATCGGCTCAATGATAAGCCACAAGCCGAATTTGTTTATTATGATAAAGGCATTATGGCAACCATTGGCAGACGGCGGGCAGTGGCATATCCATTCAACAAAGTGCAACTATCAGGCTTTTTCGCATGGGTGACATGGTTATTTTTGCACCTCATCTGGTTGATGGGCTTCCGCAATCGTATCAATGTATTTGTCAATTGGGTGTGGAATTACATCACATTTGACCGTTCTGTGCGGATTATTTTGGATGAAACATCGCCAGCCCGACATGAAGAAAAAGTGGAATCAAAAATTCAGATTCCAGAAAAAGTCGCATAAATCAAAAAGGGGATTTCTCCCCTTTTTTGATACTTATAAACCAGATTTGAGCGCGTCTTCTGCTGTCCAGCCCTTATCTTCTTTGGGGACGAGGGTTTTGAGATACGTATCGCGTGGGGCTTTTTCAAATGTGGCGAATATCGTGAGCAATATACCGCAAATGGCAAATAGCACAAATGCAAAAATAATGCCATAACCAGCATTATGCCCGATGAAAATACTCCCCAAAATGAGGGGCAATACCATCATCATCACCACACAAGCCAGCGCATGAAAAATTTGTGCCACCATGCCACCATGCACCGCATCACGACGCATCGAGCTACGCGCCACAAGGGGTCCAAAAATTAGCGCAAAACCAATCGTAATGCCCCATACCAATAATTCGTTATTCATAGCATCCCCCTACCATAAGGTGTAGATGAATGGTGCAAGACCACCCGCGCTACCCGCAATGATGAGCGCCGCAAACATGAATAACACAATAATCATGGGCATCATCCAATAGAGTTTACGTTTCCACAAAAAGCGCATCAATTCGCCCATCGTACCCAAACGGCTCATGATGTCCTCGTTATAGCCACTCACCCCTTCTGGCAATGCAGGGCGTTTGATGAATGATTGAACGAGGAATCCCACAAACCCAATCACAGTGAGGTAAAACCCAATATTGGCGACATCACCAATGACGGTGGCTTGTGTATCTTGACCTGCCAAAACACGCAAAACAGGCAAACCACATGCCAATAAGCCAAAAACCCCTGCAATAAATAGGAGTGAGGGAGACATAGGGCGCATCCGAATATTGGTCAGGGAGACAATGGCAATAATTGCCCCAAGCACTGCCACAATCGGAATCAAGACAAAAATCCGATGGTCATTCAAATGAGAAAAACCATTCGCATTTGCCCAAAATGGCAAAATGACAAACCCAATGGCGACCAAAATGGCACTTCCCAATGCAAGCGCATCGGGCAACGAAAATGGTGTTTCTTG
This sequence comes from bacterium, assembly GCA_033763335.1. Taxonomy (GTDB): domain Bacteria; phylum Chloroflexota; class Anaerolineae; order Aggregatilineales; family Phototrophicaceae. Next base: position 33,501 of record JANRKU010000018.1, on the reverse strand, counting down.
TTTCATAGTTGTTGTTTCTAAACTCATCACAATTACCTTCTAAAACGGTTTACGGACTAAGAAATTCTCCAACACCAGCATATCAATATCGCTGTTTTTGAAGGTATTAAAGGCTTCTTTGGGGGTAGAGACAATTGGCTCACCACGCAAATTAAATGAGGTGTTGAGCAACACAGGCACACCTGTAATTTGACCAAAACGCTCAATTACGCCGTAATAACGCGAATTGGTCTCGCGTTCAATCGTCTGCAAGCGCCCAGTTCCCATATGGCACACGGCTTGAATTTTATCTTGTTTATCCTCTTTGATGGGCGCGACCATGAGCATATAGCGGGGTGCTTCATGCTTTTGGACATCTGGATAATCAAAATATTCGAGGGCGCGGTCACGCAAAATCACAGGGGCAAATGGACGGAATGGCTCGCGGAATTTGATTTTTGTGTTGACCACTTCTTTCATGGCTTCACTACGTGGGTCTGCCAAAATGCTTCGGTTACCCAATGCCCGCGGACCCCATTCAAATCGTCCCTGAAAGAACCCAACCACATTCTCTGTGGTGATAGATTCCGCCACAATATCCAGCAATTTGCTGTCATCTGAGAAATGCTCGTATTTGATATTGTTGGTATCCAAAAATTCTTTGACTTCGCCTTCGGTAAAGCTCTGTCCCCAATAGGCATGAGGCATAACCCAATCGCGGGGTTTATTCATCACGATATAATATGCCCATAATGCCGCCCCCAACGCCCCACCGTCATCACCAGAGGCAGGTTGGATATAAATTTCTTCAAATGGCGTTTCTGCCAAAAGGCGATAATTGGCTTTGGTATTGAGCGCAACCCCACCCGCCATCACCAATTTGCTCATGCCCGTGGTTTTATGCAGATGTTTGACAATCGCCAGCAATGCTTCTTCAGTGGCGCGTTGGATACTCGCCGCGACATCAGCATAATACTGATTTTGTGCCATCGCATCTTTTTCACCAGCGCGTTCTGGATTGGTATCCATCGTAAAAAATTCAGCTTCCGCAGGACGTGGCGCACCGAATAAATCCACAAATTTTTGGTTATAGGTGTTTTCGGTGGAATGATGGAAGCTAAAATAATCCATATTCAACCGAAAGCTACCATCATCTGGTGACAGATGGAATAATTTTTCCACCTTATCCATATAGCGGGGTTGCCCATAGGGCGACATACCCATCACCTTATATTCGCCGTTATTCACACGAAATCCAAGCCATGCGGTGAAGGCAGAATAGAGCAAGCCGAGCGAATGAGGAAAGCGTTGTTCGCTCAACAAATTGATATCATTTGTGCCACTTTGTCCGGGGCGATAGCTCCGCGCTGTACCAATAGCAGTCGTTGTCCATTCCCCTACCCCATCCACCGTCAAGACGGCGGCTTCATCAAATGGACTAGCGAGGAAGGCGCTGGCGGCGTGGCTCATGTGATGGTCACAAAACAAAATTTGATTGGGCTTAATGCCAACATTCTTTTGAATGACACTTTTCACCCATAATTTCTCTTTGAGCCACACATTAATCGCTTCAAACCACAATCCTGACGATTTAGGGAATGTATTAAATGTGGTTTGCAAAATGCGTTCAAATTTGACCAGTGGCTTTTCATAAAAAACCACATATTCAAGGTCTTTACTGGTGATTCCCGCTTGCTTTAGGCAAAAGTCAATCGCTTTAGCAGGAAAACTACTATCATTTTTTTTGCGTGTAAATCGTTCTTCCATCGAAGCCGCCACCAACCGCCCATCTTGGATGAGCGCCGCCGCTGAATCGTGGTAAAAACAAGAAATGCCCAATATATACATATATAACCTATGCTTACCCTTGTTCGCGTGCAGAGTTCAAATCGGAGGGGACTGCGGGGCGCTTCACCCATGATGGGGTAAGGCGATTTTTCCCACGAATAACCATTGGGTCAATCAAAAACCGAGACCCAATGCCAAATGGTACCAAAATCGTAAAATACAATAATTGGGCAATCACTTTGCCCTGAACATCGCCCAAAACTGAGCCGATGACGTTGAATCGTTCCCATGCTAATCGCAAGATAGGCAAAATTATTCACCCTTTATGTGCATAATCACTAACGGGTAAACATGATAATGAGATTTTGGGAGTGTGTCAATGAGTCATTCACTAGAAGGCGGATAATAATGTCGTCCTTTGAGCTTTTCTGGCAACCGATTTTGTTCCCCATACATGTCATAACCGTCTCCATAACCCAATTCTTTCATCAATTTGGTAGGAGCATTGCGTAAATGTAACGGGATTGGCAAATTGCCATGCTCTGCCACATCATCTAATGCCTTAAAGTAGGCATCATACGCGGTGCGATTTTTGGGTGCAGAGGCTAAATACGCCGTCCCATGTGCCAAATTGATTTGACATTCTGGATAGCCAATCGTCTCCACTGCCTTAAACACCTCATTGGCGACCACCAAAGCCGTTGGCAATGCCATCCCAATATCTTCGCTGGCAAAAATCACCATCCGCCGAGCAATGAATTTGGGGTCTTCCCCTGCATGAACCATCCGCGCCAAATAATATAATGCCGCCGATACATCCCCTGCCCGCATACACTTGATATAGGCGCTAATCGTGTCGTAATGCTCATCATTGCCCTTGTCATAGCGCAAGTGCTTGGATTGCAACGCCGATTTGATGTGGTCTAGGCGTAAATGACCCTCTGCATCATCGGCATACAGTCGTGCAGTCGCTTCTAATAGGTTTAAGGCATTGCGCCCATCCCCATTGGCAAAACTCGCTAAAAAACCGATTCCATCCTCATCCAATGTCACACCCAATTCGGCTAATCCACGATTCACCACTTCCTGCAATTCTTCTTCGGATAGCGATTGCAGTGTGAATACCTGTGAACGTGATAAAAGGGCAGAAATCACCTCAAAACTGGGATTTTCGGTAGTCGCGCCAATGAGGGTGATTGTGCCATCTTCAACGTATGGCAACAAAAAATCTTGTTGTGCCTTATTAAACCGATGAATTTCATCCAAAAACAGCAATACCCCTTTGGATGATGATTTTTCATTTAGCATTTTTTCAATTGGTGTCCGTTCATCGCGTGATAGGCTCACAACACGACGCAAATCATCTTTTCCAGCCGATACCGCCGAGAGCATAACCAATTCCATCCCGATATGATGGGCGATAATCCGTGCCAGCGTGGTTTTTCCCACCCCTGGCGGACCCCAAAATAACATCGAATGGATGCGCCCTTGCTTAATCATCTGATAAATCGGCTTGCCTTCACCCACCAAATGCTTCTGTCCAATAAATTCATCCAGCGTCTTGGGGCGGATTCTATCTGCTAGTGGTTGCGTATTCGTGATATTTTGCACTGTTAGGTTTCTCTCAATCGGCACTATAATTCACTCAGTATATATCATTATAGGAGAGAACTCGCATGGCAAAAAAGCCTGTTATGCTCATTATTCTCGATGGTTGGGGCATCCGCGAATTTGAACACGGAAATGCCGTTGCTTTGGGCAATACCCCCAATTATGACCGTTGGATGGCAACCCGTGAACGCGCCATCATAGATACCTTTGGCGAACACGTTGGACTCACGTCCGGACAAATGGGCAATTCAGAAGTCGGACATCTCAATTTAGGCGCGGGACGTGTGGTGTATCAAGACATCACCCGCATTGAAAACGCCATCACCACAGGAGCATTAGCCAATAACCCTACCCTCACCAAACAATTTGACTATGCCAAAGCACATGGCAAAAATGTCCACTTAATCGGATTATTGGGGACGGGTGGTGTACATAGTTATGAAGGTCATCTCTTTGCACTACTCGACATCAGCAAAAAATCTGGCATTAATCCTGTTATCCATGTTATCACCGATGGACGCGATACCCCTCAAGAGAGTGGTGTCGAGTTTCTAAATAATTTGACCACGCAAATGGATAAATATGGCGTAGGGCAAATTGCAACCGTGAGTGGGCGCTATTATGCCATGGACAGAGATAAACGCTGGGAACGCACCAAACTCGCATTTGATGCCATGGTCAATCGTGTTGGCGAAACTGCATCCAGCGCAAAAGAAGCCATCCAGCAATCTTATGCTAAAGAGGTAACAGATGAATTTATCATCCCCACTGTTATTGGAGATAATCCAAATCTCGCCGTCAAAGAAGGCGATGTCTTGATATTTTACAATTTCCGTTCAGACCGTATGCGCCAAATCACCCAAGCCTTCTCTGCAAATGTCTTTGAAGGCGATGTTACTTTTCCACCGATTACAGGTCTCAAAATTATCACCTTTACCGAGTATGTAGAGGGGTTGCCTGTCGAAATCTTATTCCCACCAGATTATCTCAATAACACCCTCGCAGAAGTCATCAGCACACATGGCAAAACCCAATATCATTCTGCCGAAACAGAAAAATATCCCCATGTAACATTCTTCTTCAATGGTCGCAGAGAAGAACCTTTTGAGGGAGAGTCGCGCAGAATTATTCCCTCGCCAAAAGTAGCAACCTATGACCTACAACCAGAAATGAGCGCCCAAGAATTGACCGATGCCACACTCCAACGGCTTGACGAATACGATGATGACTTTTTGCTCATCAATTTCGCCAATCCCGATATGGTTGGGCATACAGGTATTTTAGAAGCCGCCATCAAAGCGGTTGAATTTGTAGATATTTGTGCGGGGAAATTAGTGGAAAAAGTGTTATCTAAGGGCGGTGTGGCAATTGTCACCGCCGACCATGGCAATTGTGAACGCATGATAAACGAGATTTCTGGTGCGCCCCACACCTATCACACCGTTGGACCCGTATCGTTATTTGTGGTGGCAGATGAATATGTTGCCCTAAAAACACGCGGAAAATTGGCAGATGTTGCGCCTACCGTGTTGGAACTTATGGGGTTGCCCCAACCCCAAGAAATGACAGGTCAAAGCCTCATTGACCACACAGGGGCATAAAAATAGTCACATCTCATATGTAAGGGCGCAACCTATTGCGCCCTATACTTATCCACCCCGCCCAAATTCTCGCGCCAATTGGTCGCCACTCAAATGCAATAATGTGGGGCGACCATGCGGGCATGTTAATGGATTTTGCGCCCGTTCCAATTGGCGGATGAGGTCTTGCATCTGCTGATGATTGAGAATTTGCCCCGCCTTCACCGCCACATGCCGACAAACAAACCGAATTAATTTTTCCTCAATTTTGCCCATTCCCGGTGTTTTATCTGCTTCGAGGTCATCTATCACCCCATTGAGGACGGTAATTGGGTCTTTATCGGCTAAAATGGCAGGTATGGCACGAATCACAAAGCTATTGCCCCCAAATGGCTCTAAATCAAACCCCACTAACTTCAGTGCGGATAATTTATCTGCCACTAATTGCGCCTCACTCGGCGCGAGGGTGAGTGTTTGCCCACTGAGGGCTTGTTGCACCATAATTTCTTGGGCAGAAAACCGCGCCATATACTGCTCATATAAAATTCGCTCATGCGCCGCGTGTTGGTCTACTAAATACATGCCTGCGGGACCCTCTGCGACAATATACATCGCCCCAACCTGCCCCACCACACGCAACATCGGCAATGTACGCGGATTTTGTGGCAACCCAATCCCCTCTGGGATATGCGAGACATCATATTCATCTTTGGGATAATTAGGGGTAGAGGGGTAATTTTGTGGATATTGCCCCGTATCAGTCATTTCTAATGGCAATTCGGTCGTGCGTGGACGTGGTGCGCCAATATTCCATGAGGCATCTGGCATTCCTCCTGTTGGTGTGGGCATATTCCCCCCACGCAACCGAATATCAGGGGTATTTGCACCACCCAAAACAGCCATCCTGACCGCCCGTTGAATCGCAGAAAAAACGGCATTGGGGTCTCTAAATCGCACCTCCGCTTTGGTCGGATGCACATTCACATCCACTTCATGCGGGGGAATTTCGACCATGAGTACCGCCAACGGATAACGCCCTGTCATCAACAAGGTGTGATAGGCTTGTATCACCGCATAGGTCAATTTGGTGTCTTGAATCCAGCGCCCATTCACAAATAGGGTAATATTACCCCTATCGGCACGGCTCAAATCTGGCGCAGAGGCATATCCCCACACGCGCACAGGTGGACGGTCATCTTGGGCAGGGTCTTCTGAATAGACCTCTAGCATGTGCTTAAAACTTTCTAGTCCAACAGCCCGCACCACCACATCAGCCAATTGCCCATTACCCAATGACCGAAAAATTTCGCGTCCATCTTGCTCTAAAATGAATTTGACCTGTGGATAAGCAATGGCATAATTCGTCACCAAAGACACAATATGCCGTTTTTCTGTATTTTCTGATTTTAGGAATTTCAGGCGTGCGGGTGTGTTATAAAAGAGATTTTCGACACTCAATACCGTCCCCACAGGCACACCCACCGCCAGTTTTTGGGTGATAGTGCCTCCCTCAATCCGCAACTGTGTGCCAATATTTTCGGTGTGATGGCGTGTGGTAATCATCACCCGCGCCACCGATGCGATACTGGCGAGGGCTTCTCCCCGAAATCCAAGTGTGAGCAATGCCTCTAAATCTTCTAATCGGCTCAATTTGCTGGTGGCATGACGGGTAAAAGCCAATTCTACCTCATCTACCAAGATACCCCCACCATCATCACTCACGCGGATGAGTTTTCTCCCACCTTCGTGTGTGCTGATATGCACCGTTTTTGCACCCGCATCAAGTGCATTTTCCAGTAATTCTTTCACCACTGAGGTGGGACGCTCAACCACCTCACCTGCGGCAATCTGCGCGATAAGTTTTTCTGACAAAATATGAATAGGCATGGGTTGTCTGGCTTATACCTTAACTACTCGCTGTTTGTTAACTTGCTATGCGGTAGATGCTAAAGCACCTACCTAGACAGCCAAAACCCTGCTACAGCAAGCTATTCTGCCAATTTTTAAGAAGAAATTAGGATTTTAAGGCTATTTTGACCCAACAGACTGGCAGAACAGCCCACTTGAGTGGGCTTTGAAATCGAATAGCTAGAGGCTTGAGCCTCTAGCGAGACAAATTATGTAATAAGCATTCGGTTTATCTGGCTTACATATTCACTTCGCCAATGGGAATTTTGATGAAGAATGTGCTTCCGTTGCCTTCTTCGCTTTCTACCCATGCTTCGCCACCATGTCGGCGTGCCACACTTCGCACAATAAACAAGCCTAAGCCACTGCCTTTAACCCGTTTATGTTCAGTACGTGGAATTCGTACATGACGCTCAAATAACAATTTCTGATTTTCTGGGCTAATCCCAAGCCCATTATCTTTAACAGAAATATTCACACTATCCCCATTACGCCGTGCTACCACCTGAATTTCACGCCCATTAGGGGTATATTTGATGGCATTATCCACAAGGTTGATAATGGCGCGTTCCAACATATTGCTATCGGCAAAAATAATGGGAATATCCTCATCTACAACTGTTTTGAGGTGCAATTCTTGTTTTTCGGCGGGGACAATGTGATTATTCACAATTTTGCTGATAATCGCAGAGACATCACATGGCTTGCGTTGCATTTCATAGAAGCCTGTTTCGGGGTCATAACGTCCCGCATCTTGAAAATTCTCGACCAATGAGGTCATTTGGCTAATGCCAGAGAGGATTTTTTCGACAAAATGCTCTTGTTGAGGGTTTAATTCACCAACAGACCCCGCCTCCAACATACTGGCAAATCCTTGTATAGATGTCAGTGGAGAGCGGAGGTCATGCGAGACAATTCGCATAAATTCGCTTTGATTGCGCCCTAATTTCTCATGACGCGCCACCAATCGAACATGGGTTGCGCTAATGGTTAGGCTTTCAATGAGCGATTCAATCGCTGTATAGCGTTCTGGCATAATTTGGGCAGGGGCATCAAAAAATAGGCAGACTGCTCCCACAACCGTATTTTTTACCTGCAATTGTGCTAATACCCAACCACCATGTTGGGAAGAATCGCTTGGTAACTCAGGATTTAGATGTACACCATAGGGTAATTTGGTGGCTAAATCTAATAAAACAGAATCGGCAGGAACATCAGCTTCTTGAATATTCGCAACAAATAACAAGCGAGGCTCTTCAAAAATCACAAGTGAAGCCCCTCGTGCATTCGTCATGACCCGCAAATGTTCCAAAATCGGCGAAATAGGGGCGCTAGGCTCAGAGGCTGTAGCGAGAATCCGCATCACGTCGCGCAAAATTGCATATTCATCATGAACCACAGACATCCAGCTTTCACTCCTCAACCAAACTTGCCCAGTGTGTAAATAATTTTGGTAATGGCATTACATCAAAAAAATTTCATTCACAAATTATAATCCATCGGTGGGGTATGGGCAAGTTAAGGTTAAAAAAACATAACCAAACCACACCCCCTTATGCAATTGCACCATATACCCTTTCGTGCTAAACTCTAAATTAATTTTATTCGGATAATTAGAAAAGCCCTATAAAAATCCTATGCCAGAAAAAATTCTTATTGTTGATGATGATGTTGACAGCCTAAAACTAATCGGGTTAATGCTCCAACGCAATGGATATGAAGTGATCGCCGCCCATGCAGGCAACCAAGCCATCACCAAAGCCGTAAACGAGTTGCCAGACCTCATTATTTTGGATGTGATGATGCCCGATATGAATGGGTATGATGTGTGTCGGCGGTTGCGTGGCAATCCAGTCACACAAGACATTCCCATCATCATGTTCACCGCAAAAACCTTGATAGATGATAAAGTAGCAGGGTTTGAAGCAGGTGCCGATGATTATCTCACAAAACCCACCCACCCCGCCGAACTTGCATCACGGGTTCGTGCTATTTTGCAACGCAGTAATAGCAAAAAGCAAAGTGGTAATAGTCGAGGGGCAACAATCGGTGTTTTGGGAGTCAAAGGTGGCATTGGGGCAACAACCATCACCATGAATTTAGGTGCATCATTGCTCAATATGAAAGCCTCTCCTGTTATTGCCGATTTTCGGCTTGGCGCAGGTAGTTTGGGCGCATCATTAGGGCTTGGGCAAAATAATGGTATGAGCAAACTCCTCAGCCGTCCTGCCAATGAAATTACTGCCGATACTATCATCAAGGAATTAGCCACCCATCAATCGGGGTTGCGTGTTCTCTCTTGTTCAACAAAACCGCGTGAAGGCTTGCTAAACCCTTCACCAGATACCGCTGTTGCTATTGTGAATGAATTGCGGAGTGTTGGCAAACCAGCCATCTTCGATTTAGGGGCAGGCTTTAACCCGTTGGTCAATCGGTTACAAGCAGAAATGGATAGGCTATTGGTATTGGTAGACCCTGCTACTGTCACATTAGTAATGGCACGCGAATTACTTCAAGAATTGGCAAAAAATAACCGTGACAAAATTCATTTGGTGGTTGTCAATCGGGCGCAAATCAATTTACAACCCCCATGGCATGAGGTGGAACACTCGCTTGAACATGAAATTCGCGCTATCATCTCCCCATCTCCAGAATTGGCTTATCAGGCGATGGAATCGGGGATGCCAATGGTTAGTTTTCAACCAAATGCAATTGTATCCAGTCAATTAAATAAACTCGCAGAAGATGTATATAAAATCTTAGAAACGAAATAAGTTGGCACATATCTAATGACCGATGGAGAACTTGCCCAAAAGATTAAAGAGGCATCACGCCTTATCCAAAATGCCAAAAATTTGGTGGCATTTACAGGGGCAGGCATTAGCACCGATTCTGGAATCCCAGATTTTCGGAGCGATACAGGCTTGTGGAAACAAACAGATGTAGACCCGTTAGAAGTGGCAAGTTTGTTTGGCTTTCGGCGTAATCCACAAGCCTTTTATGATTGGGTCAAACCACTCGCCAATACCATCCTCATGGCAAAACCAAATCCATCGCATATTGCCCTCGCAAATTTAGAAACACAGGGCATTTTGACCGCCATCATCACCCAAAACATTGATATACTCCACACCCGTGCAGGCAATAAGGTGATTTATGAATTACATGGTCATATGCGCCAAACAACCTGTATTCGCTGTTATCAGGTGTTTGATGGGTTGCCAATTTTAGAACAATTTTTGCTAGATGGGCGCGTGCCACATTGTGAGCATTGTGGTGGAATATTAAAACCCAATGTGATTTTATTTGGCGAACAATTGCCCGTGCGTGAATTGCGCGATGCACAACAAGTCGCCAAACAATGTGATGTCATGCTGATTATCGGCTCATCGCTCGAAATTGCACCTGCCAATCAATTACCTGTAATTGCAAAACGCAATAATGCCAAAATAATTATCATCAACCTCGATGAAACCCATTTAGACCACATGGCAGATGTGGTTATCCATGCCCGTTCTTCTTTAGTTCTTCCGCAAGTTTTAGCCCATTTACAGGATGTCTCATGAATGAAGACCATGTAAAAACCACAGAAACCCCAGCAGGTAAGGCGATGTTATTGGCTCATTATGAGCGTATCATCGAAATTAGCAAGCAACTCAATTCAACCTTTGACCAACGCTCGCTTCTGCAACAAATTATCGTTGCCGCCGCCGACCTCATTGATACCGAAGCCGCATCTATCATGCTCATAGACACCATGACGGGTGAATTGCGCTTTGAAACTGCCACTAATATTGACCCCAATGAGATGGAAAGCATCATCATCCCAATGGAGGGCAGTATTGCAGGCTGGATTGCCACACATGGCGAGCCGCGTGTCATTCAAGATGTCGCCAATGAGCCAGAGCATTTTCAAAATGTAGATGAGACCATCGAATTTCAGACCCGTAACTTGTTGGGTGTGCCAATGCGTACCCACAAGAAAATTATCGGGGTCGTGATGTGTGTGAATAAACGCAACGATATGCCATTCACCAGTGTAGATGTGAATATCCTCACTACCCTCTCCGCACAAGCCGCCATCGCCATCGAAAACGCCCGCCTGTTTCGTCAAAGCGATTTTATTGCAGAAATGGTACATGAGCTTCGCACTCCCCTACTCTCGCTCAAAGCCAGCACCGCAATTTTACTGCGTCCAGACATGCCAGAGCATCGCAGACATGACATTATCACCACCATGCAAGGCGAAACAGACCGCCTCATGCGCCTCACAACCGATTTTCTCGATTTAGCCCAAATGGAATCAGGTCGCACGCGCATCCAACTCTCCCAATTTGACCTTCGTAAATTACTCGAAGAGAGCGCCGATGTCGTCTTGCCACAAGCCAACGAAAAAGGTGTGGCAATTGTGGTCAATTGCGATGATTATGTGGTCAACGGTGATAGAGGCAAAATCAAACAAGTGTTACTGAATTTGCTCACCAATGCCATCAAATATAATCGCCCTAATGGGAAAGTGTCATTGCGTGTCATCCCAACTGATAGCTATCAAGTACCTATGCTTCAAATTGAATTGGAAGACACAGGTTATGGTCTATCCAAAGAAAATCAAAAGCAGATGTTTCAAAAATTTTTCCGCGCCCAATCCACAGCCGACACCACCACAGGCACAGGATTGGGGTTAGTCATCACCAAAGCGATTATTGAAGCACATGGGGGGCAGATTTGGTTAGATAGTGAAGAGGGGGTTGGGACAACATTCTATTTCACGTTGCCAATGATGCAATAGCGATTACCAATGAGGACGCAACAAATTGCGTCCTCATTGAAATAAGTCAGTTACGATGTTTTTTCTGCATTTGCCAATTCTTCATCGCCCTTCAAAAATGGGATTTCCCCTTTTTCCCATGCCACCAATAATGGCACAGCGATAAAAATAGATGAATATGTCCCCGCTAACAACCCAAAAAACAAAATCGCAATGAATTGTTTAATGGTCTCGCCACCAAAGAGCAAAATTGCCGCCATGATGAAAAACGCATTGAGCTGTGTGGCAAGTGACCGATGAATGGTCTCCCATATACTCCGATTAACAATCGTTTCATAGGGTTCACCAAGTCGTTTTGGGATATTTTCACGAATACGGTCAAACATGACGATGGTATCTTGCACAGAGAAGCCGACAATAGTCAAAATAGCAGTCAAGAATAGCGCATCAATTTGCCATCCAAGCAACAACCCCATGAACGATGTAAAACCCATCACCACCACCGCATCATGCACCATCGCCAAAATCGCACAAATACCATAGCGGCTGGCTTTTGGCACTTGGCGGAAGGCAATTACGATAAACCCTGTAATGACAAATGAGGCAAACAAGAGCGCCCATAGTGCTGAACGGGTGACTTCTTGCCCAACCGTTCCAGACACAGTCCGCGCACGGGCGCTAGACGTATCGAGAGTGGCAATTTCCCCCAAATCGGTGAGAATATTTTGAGTCGCTTCTTGGCTTTCAAACGCGCCACGAATAGACCAACGGAATTCAACATCACCACCAACGCGCTCAACAGTCACACCATCAAAATTAGCAAATGCTGTTTGCAACCCTTCTGCAGAAAAAACATTTTCCTGTGTGGTGAGCAAATACGCATCTAGCTCAATCGGTGTAGTTTCTATGGGTGCAAATGCCAAACGGCTAAAGAGTGCTTCACGTTGGGCATCATCGGCAAATTTACCCCAAAGTAGCCATGTGAGGTCACTGCCAGCGCCAATACGTTGAATATTGATATTTGGATAAGATTCAATAGCCCTTTGCAACGCATCATCATTGACAACAGGCAATGTGAAACGCAATTCATAACGATTTTCCCCCATAATCTCATAGCGAGATGTATCGGGTTGTAATGGGGCAAGTGCTTCTAATCCAGCAAAAATGCTGTTAAGAACAGTTTCATCTGCCAACACAGAATAGACCAGCCAGCGATTTTCTTCTGCATTCCCCAAGCGAATCACATTGGGTTCTGTATCACCATTATTCACAAAAAGCGGGCGAAATTGGGCAGGTGTAATCGCTTGGGTGAATTGGAAGATAAAAATACTGCCTGTTTGAGCCAATACGTCTAAGCGCCCAATAGTCCTCAATTGTGCCAATGCAGGCTCAATCGCAGTGACATCTGCCAAATTGCCACGCACAAGCCATTTTTCTGGCGTGAGGGATTCAATATCCGCTACAGCGATATTTTGCCCATTAAAGGCGCTCTCAATGGCGCTCAGAGTGACTTCTGGCAATGTGTAAGTGAGTTTATAGCGTTCCCCATCCAGATATGTCCGTTCAACGGGGGTTTGTGATTCTAATTCCGTAAAAATGGGTTGTAGGGCAGATTCATCAGGAAAATTCCCCGTCACCAACCAGCGATAATCTACCGCCTCACCCAATCGTTGAATGATGATGTTATCTTCGCCATAGCGCGAAAATACTTGGCGGATATTGCCTTCAGTTGCACCTTCACTGGTAAATCGGAGTTCATAAATACTACCACCCACAAAATCAATGCTCAATTGGAAGGGAGAGCCGTTGTTGATGGTGGAATAAATCATCACTGCCAACGATAACAAAATCGCTGTCCCAGAGATGAGAAAATACCAACGCCGTTTTTGGACTAAATTAAACATCGTGCTTCCCTCTCAAATCCCAACAAGCCATTTACGTTGTTCGATGGGTTTTTCTAGCAATTTAACAATGATGAATAAAAAGGTGCGTGTGACCAATACTGCTGTAAACAAGTTGATAACCAACCCCAACGCCAATGTCAAGGCAAAACCCGCCACCAAACTCGCACCGGGTGTTTGACCAAACAGGAATAAAATCCCGCAGATGATGATGGTCGAAAGGTTAGAGTCGCGGATAGATGTCCATGCACGGTCAAACCCTGCCTCTAACGCTTGCATCAATGGTTTTCCGTCACGCAATTCTTCTTTGATACGCTCAAAGATGAGGATGTTACCATCCACTGCTGTACCAATCGAAATCAGCAAGCCCGTGATGGCAGGTAATGTCAGCGTAAGCGGAATCAATTTGATGAAAAATAGGTTGAGCGTGATGAATACTATCAATGCGAGGTCGGCGGCAATTCCGGGGACACGATAATAGACAAACATGAAAATCAGCACCACAATCGCGCCGATAATCCCTGCTCGCAAACTGAGTTGTACCGATTCGTTACCCAATGTCGCGCCCACCAGTTCTGAACTTTCAACACGCAATGGAATCGCCAATGCACCAGAACGCAATTGCAATGCTAGTTCTTGAGCAGTTTCTTGGGTGAAATTGGGGCTGGTAATGACACCACCCGTATCCAATCTATCACCAACAGAAGGAGCAGATAGCACCACGCCATCTAACACAATCGCCATCGGCTCTCCATTGATGGAGGCTTGCGCGGTATATTCACCAAAAATACTCTGATATTCTGGCTTCACTTCAAATTGAATGAGCCAGCGATTGCTTTGTGGGTCAACCATCGCAACCGCCGCTTGCAACCCATCACCCGTCATCACCGTTCTAAATGGTTGCCCATCCAATGGATTCACAACAGTTGGCAATGGGGCAACGCCCATTTCTTCAAGGGTGAGACCTTGTTCTGCCGCTAATCTTTCGCGTGCTTGATAGTTTTGTAATTGTAAATCGGTCAAAATGCGTTGACCTTGCAATTGACCAATCCGACTATCTAGCCCCGTAAAATCAACAAATTCGAGCAAAGCCGTTTGTTGGATGGTGCGGAGTGCCGCTTCTGGGTCTGTTACACCGGGCAATTCCACCAAAATACGGTTATTCCCTTGTGTTTGTACGGTCACTTCTATTGTGCCACTCGGATTAATACGCCGAGTCACACTATTGGCAGTTTGCTTAAGGTCTTCGAGTGTAAAGGCTTCTGGTGGCAATTCTGCCTGAAGCAACACGCGCAACCCACCAACAAGGTCTAACCCCTGTTGAAATTCAAAATCACCCTTAAATTGAGTGCAATCCGCTTCTGGGTCGCGCTCACAATTGGCGAGAGCTTCTTCATCTCCGCCACGTAACAAAAAATCGGGTCTGGGAGTATTAGGCAAAATGAGCCAAACAGCCCCAAACATAATGGTTAAAATAAATAAGAGCCAAGCATAATGGCGACTCATCGTATCGAATACCCTCCTTGCGTGTGTGCGAATTGGTGATTTGCCCCGCAATTAGGCAAACTGTGATAGTGTAGTCCTATCTGTTTCATGCGGATAGGGACAAAAAATATCAGTTGGCTTGTGCCTCTTTAGAAATGCCTTTTTGAGAATTTTGGGCGACCTCTTCGGCATCAAATGGTTGCATCAACGACACATTCAACATCCGTACTTGTACCCCTTGTGCGATTTCAACGGTAGAAATGCCACTTTCGGCATCCACATGAATAACCTTGCCAATAATACCCCCATACGTAATCACTTCATCCCCTTCTGCCAGCGCCCGCGCAAATTTTTGGCGTTTGACAAAATCGCGCTGTTTGGGAAATGTCACCATAGACCACCAAGCCCCCAACCCCAATAACATCACAAACGTTAATAGTGCAAATTCTGGCATCACTTACTCCTATATCTTTACTTGCTTGATTAATTGCAAACTTGCTTCTAAAATAGCTTGATTATACACGCCGATTGAATGGCATGGCAGAATCACTCATGTCATTCATAAGATGCAAAAGGCAAAGAGATGAAAACACTAATTAGAACACTCAGCCTCATGGCACTTTCGTTGTTGATGATTTGGAATAACACCCCTGCGACTGTAGATGCAGGGACATATCTTCTCAGCAATAATGGCGATGGGTTCAGGGGATGGACAATCACAGGCGAGCCTACTCTCGTCATGAATGGATTCGATTTACCATCTTTCACCCTCACTCCACCCATCACCATAGACACAGTGCGGATGTCTGTGGAGCAATTTGTCGCAGGGCAAAATGTCGAAGCGGTCATCTATCAAGATTTTAATGGGGGCAACCCAGTAGATGCTGTTTTGGTCGCCCGTCAATCATTCCCCGTCACCCAAACAGGGGTATTCATCGGCAGATTAACAACCCCTGTACAAATTACTGCCCCAGTCGTTTGGGTGGGCTTTTATATGCCAGTCGGATTCAGATTCCGCAGTGACCAATCTGGGTCATCCGTTTTGACCTAT
Source organism: bacterium (assembly GCA_033763335.1). Taxonomy (GTDB): domain Bacteria; phylum Chloroflexota; class Anaerolineae; order Aggregatilineales; family Phototrophicaceae. Next base: position 17,430 of record JANRKU010000018.1, on the reverse strand, counting down.
TGGGGATGGACACCAAACACCACATTTGACCTCAATAATTTGCGTACAGCCACTGTATTCGGTCCTAGCGATGGGACAGCACCTGTCAATTTGAATATTGGCGGCATTGCCCGTATCACCGCCGAAATTACCCCCTCTGGCACACAAGTCCCGACCAATCTGAATTTGGTTACGGCTGTCACCACAGGAACGACGACTGGCACAACAACCAGCCCAACAACACAAATTATTGGTAGTTCTACCACTAACCTCTCGCCAATGATTGTGTATCCAAGCTGTCCGGGTGTCTTTTATGATACGCAAGATATCATCATCAATTACAACAATGGTGTGAGAACATTCTGCAATACCATCTATACCATTTTTGCGATTCCAGTCCCCACGGGCTACAGACAAGTAGGGCTTCTACACGATATTTCGTTATATGGTATTCCCGTAGAAAACCAATCACCATTGCCATTCCCAATCACCCATTGCATCCGCCCACTGGCTACCGACACGACAACGGCGCTCATCGGCGTTGCCTATGGCACACCCCGCCAATGGGTGATTTTGCCGTCTGTTCGGTTCAATGACCTTGTCTGTGCAGAAATGCGTTATCCCGGCTTTATTTCTTACTTTTTGCCCCAACGGTGAAGGATTTTTTACATGCGTATTGTCGCTAATGATAGGTTGATTAAACGGAATCGGAAAAATGCCACGCGGTTATTTTTCTTCAGTTTAGTCGTTTTGATATTCGGCTTTTTTATCGCCAATGCTCCATTTTTTGGTGTAGGTGAGCCAGAAGACATGACCACACAGCTCTATTTAGTCGGTATGCCCCTGATATTGATTGTTGGGTTTACCTCTACCATGATTTCTGTTCGGCTTACCAATTTGTGGATACGTCAACCACGCCCAGAAGCCGCCATCACAGAATCGCTCAAAGGCGCTGTGCATAAAAACTCGGCGTTATATCACTATTTGCACCTTCCTGCCCGCCATGTATTGATTTCGCCACAAGGTGTATTTGTGTTGGTGACTCGTTTTCAAGATGGGCGTGTGACGGTTAAAGGCAAAAAATGGCGTGTGGTCAAAGGACCAATAGGGACATTATTCACCCTCTTTCGGTTGGATGGTATTGGCAATCCTAATTTGGACGCAGAACAAGCCGCCAGTTACATTCGCTCAATCATCGAAGAATATGATAATACGATTCCTGTGACCCCACTCATCGTATTTGTAGACCCGCGTGTCAAATTGGCAGTGGAAGACCCTGTTATCCCTGTCTTACATACCGACAGCAAAATTAAACCCAATCTACGCGACTATATCAAAGATTTGCCAGAATTAGAGCAACTCAAGGGTAAAAAGCTAGAAGATTTTGTCGCAGAATTTGAAGCGGCAACAACGAATGAATAAAAAAATGGGCGGAAATTTCCGCCCATTTTTTGTTATTATCCCATGCTATCCAGACGAGTTTGCCATTTTTCTGTCAATTTTTGATGAGTGGCTTCGCTGATTTCGCCATTAATCAATTTGGCATCAAGCGCATCAATCAATGCCACAATTTCTTCTTTGGTTTGTGGATTGGTGGCTGAGGTAGGGGTTGGTGCGGGTTGATTTTGATGTTGATTTTGCCCCATCTGATTCATCATCATCTGGTTCATCATTTGTTGTTGTTGGAGCAATTGTTGTTGCAATGCCGATATTTCTGAGCTTTGTCCAGAGGGGTTCATTTGCCCTGCCAATTGTTGACCAAGCCCAAAACCTAACCCCGCAGAGGCAAGATTACCCCCGCTCGTATTGCTTGCCGCCGCCATACCAATATCAAGGCGTTTTTGTGTTTCGAGGACATCTTTCCATATCTCCAAAGGCACAATATCGCGCAATTCTTCAATTGGCAGTGTCACTGTATCGAATGGATTCGCCTCAAATGCGCGGATTTTCATCCCAATTTCGGCAAATTTTTCGTTGACCTTCGCCAATAATGCACCTTCAATTTCATCCAAAATGCCATTGGCTTCCATGAGGTCTTGTGCGCCAGATTTGGTCAATAGGTTATTCACTTCACCCAACAACAGGGTTTGGATGCGGTCTTTAATATCGCGCAAGGTGGTGAGTGCGCGATTCACACCATATTTTTTGAGGAACATCATGGGGTCAGAAACAGAAATGTCCATCACACCATGTGTCCGCAGGAGGGTAATCCCCAAGCCTGTATTCGTCCGCAAATAAAGGGGCTTAGATGTCCCCCAACCGACTTGAGGCATATCGCGCAGGTTGATAAAATACACATACGCGGTGAAGGGGGTGCGCCCACTGGTTGCCAATCCAATAATACTAGAGAGGATGGGCAAATTGGCTGTGGATAGTGTATGCCGTCCGGGACCAAACACATCAAGCGCCTGCCCTGCCCGCACAAATACCGCCGCTTGGCTTTCATTTACAATGAGTTGTGACCCAAACCGAAAGTCACCTTCGCGGTCTTGAGGCTCACGCCAGACCAATTCATCATCAGCGACATTTACATGGTCAATAATATCAATAATACGAGGCATGTCTTTTCTCCTTATACCGTTTTGCTTAAGTTGGTCAACACTTCGTCACGCAGTTCATAGGCTTCTATGGCTTCGGAAGCGATTGTTTCCAAATCCCAAATTGCCTGTTCCAGATTTTCTTTGCTCAAAATAGCTTGTTCAAGTGTATCTAGCCCCGCGTCAAATTTATCGGCATAGCCAATATGGGCTTCGTCAAACGCATAAATCTTTTCCAGTTCTTCTGCGCCGATTTTCATTTGCGCCCACATGCCATCATAACCGGGTGCTTGGGTAAAAATTTTATCTCGATACAATTGTATCCGACTTTTGGCAGAGCGCGTGCGAGGCATATAACTCATTCCGCCTTGCACATCGAGGAGTAATTTTTCTAGGCGAATCAGGCGGTCTATGCGTTTATCCAGCTCGCCTGCAATATATTCGCGTATCATCCTATCGGCTGTGCGACGGGCTTGTTTATCTTGATACCCCTTAAAACCGGGTAATTTCGCAATGAGTCGCTCAAATGCGCCTCGTTGACTCACGATTTTTTCGTATAAATCAGACATGATGCTTAAAATCCTCTCAATTCAAAAAATACTCGGTGCCACAATAGGGGCATTGGACAGTGCCTTTGCCCACAAGTTGAATATCCCCGCCACAATTTTTACACTTTTGTAAATCGCGTAGGAGTTTGGCATCAGCAGAGAAAAGTCTGCCATCTTTCCAGTTAACATAGCCACTAAAGACTTGTAACCCCACCAATTGATGAATCATATCGCGCACATTATCTACTTTAACACCCATTTCGAGTGCCACATCATTCACACCTACTTCCCCCCGACTTTTGACAATATCGAGGAGTTGGCGTTGCTTTTGCATGACTGATTCTTGTTGGGCATCTTGCCCGCCCTTCATATACAAAAACAAGCCAAAGCCAATAAGCGGGGCAACGACAACAAATGCCAATCCAGCCCCTAATACCGTCCCCATAGTGGTGGCTTCTGGTTGTGTGGAGCGCACAGCAAGAAATAATCCTGCCAGCGCCGTTATACCCATGCCAATCACCATCAAGATAATCCCAAACAAACGTCCTTGATTCATCCAAAATCCTCTTTCTTAATGAATATCAACCAAAACCAGCAGACCCACCACCACTAGACCCACCGCCACTAAATCCGCCCCCACTCCAGCTAGAACCACCACTCGACCAACTGCCACTCGACCCGCTAGAAGAACTTTGTGGGCGACTGGTAAAGGTCTTAGATGCCGATTCAAGCATATTCGATAATCCAGTGGAGAGTGATTCTAGCCCCATAGATAACCCACCTGCCATGCCTTCCAAACCACCACCACCTGCGCGGGCAATATCACCGGGCATCACATTCCCTGCGCTTGGCAAAGGAGACCCTGCCTGATACCCGCCTCTATAATATCCCCCGCGATAAGTGGGGTAATACCAAATAGGTGCTGGGACATTATCAATCTGGCTAAAACGCCGAATCCAAGCCTTATCTACCCCAAATGCGACAGCATAAGGCAAAAAGGCTTCAAAATTCTCTGCTACCATTTCGGCTTGGGCATATTTATCTAAATTCTGCAAATAGCGCCTAAATGCTTCCCATTTAGCGGCTTCTTCTGCACCCTTTTGAGTTTTGCGAGGCATAAAATTGCCACCAATCACAAAAGCCATAGCTAGTACAAATAATGCGGCGGGTAAGCACAGGAATGTGTAGGTAATATCCGACAAAGCGACAATGCACAGCACCATAACGCCAATCGCCAGCAGGAATAACCCGCCACCCAACCCACCCGAATAGGTATTTCGGATGCTATTGGGGTTGGCTGTCAATAATTCTTCATCCACTAAGGCTTCATATAAATCACCCTGTAATTCGGGAATGTATTGATAGAATTTGTTTTGGAGGGATTTCATGGATTTTTCGAGTTTACCGCCAAAAATCCGCTTGATAATCGCCTTCTCAAATGAGCGCAAATCATCAATCGGTTTATCGGTGCGCTTAAACGTGATGTCGCTGATGGGCAAGCCAAATAAGCCTTTGGTCTGTTCTTCTTCAATCACCACATAACCACGATGCGCCAAATCTATCAATGTCGAAAGCACATCGCGCAAATCTGCCCGTTCATCAATGAGCGTCCCCACAATGGCGGGGGGCAAATTACTCGGTGGTTCAGATAAATATTCAGGCACAATGCCAATTTTGGGGTCACGCCCTTTGCTATACCATAGTGCATAGACCCCCAATGGGGAGCTAATTGCGATAACGAGTGATACAGCAATCAATCCCAAGTCAATGAGTGGTTTTTGCGTCTCTTCAAATTCGCGCCGAGTATCAAATCCAGCTTGCCAGCCTGCTTTACGGGCATTGGGGTCATGAGGATATTGTACGCGAATTTCAAAATACTCGGTTGCCCCAATGGTCTGTTTTGAACTCGCCACAACCGATGTCGTATTCACACGCACATCAGATGAAGCCCCATAGGTAACAACGGGGTCTCTGCCTTCTCTGGGAGCATATCCCAATGGCAAACGCACATTAATGATGCTACTACCAACAGGAAATCCAAATTTTTCTTCTGGAATGGCACGCCACCAAATTTGGTCGCCACCATCATATACGCGGATAGCCCCATCTACCTCATATTCGATTTCAAAGACTTGTGAGGCGTTGGTAATTGTCCGATTAAAATAGTAAATGATAGAGAGTCCCTCTTGGACATTTTGAACACAATATGTCCCGGGTGTTTCTCCCGCACAACTTGGGCGCAATGCCACGCCTAATTCTTTTACGCTAACATTGCTAATATTATCCAAATTATCAAGCGGAATAACCCTAGACCCAAAACGAAATGTGCCAGAAAAACTCACTTTGAGCGTCTCACGCACGACAAATGAATTATTGGTGGTATCCACATTAAAAATATCTACATTCCATTCCTCAAAAAAGACAGAACGGCTTTGGGCAGAGAGTGGAATACTCATTCCAAATAGAAAGATTAAAACGAAGAGAAAAAAAACACCTTTGCGTTGCATTGCTTATCTTATCCTTCGTGGGTGTGCCAATAAGCCTTGCTAAACCAACTTTATTATAACACGACTCATCAGAATGTGCTTTTACCATCAATTTGAGTTATCATTTTGAGTAGCGTAAATGCCAATATGGGGCTATCATTAACGATTAACGTGTTGAACTTAGTTCTGCAATTGAAGGAGATGAAATATGCGACAAAGGCGAATCGCTGTTACAAGTGTTTTAACCCTATTATTCTTCCTTTTGGCGATTGGCACGGTGTCCGCGCAAACATCCACGCCCGCCCCCACTCCAACCCCTGCGCCAACATCTACACCTGCCCCCACACCTGCACAAGAAACGTATGTGGTGCAAGCGGGTGATAACCTGTTCCGTATTGCCATCCGCTTTGGGACAACCTATCAAATCCTTGCGGCAGAAAATGGCATTACAAACCCACGTCTCATTTTTGTTGGGCAACGGTTGCGGATTCCAGCCCGCACAGGTGGCACAGCACCCGCCCCAACCAATACCGCCGCCCCAGTCGTCGCAACTGCTACCCCACTACCCAGTAGTGGCGCAACCGACACTGTACGCGCAGGCGATACATTGGGTCGCATTGCCGCCCGCAACAATACCACCGTTGCCGCACTTTTGGCACTAAACCCCAATATCACCAATGCAAATATTGTCTATGTTGGTCAGGTGATTAAATTGCCCGCCACAGGAACGACCCCACCTGCCCAAGCTACCGCAGAAGCCACCGCGCAAGTGACACCAGTGGTTAGTGTTCCCGCCACAGCAGGCGAAACACTCCCTCCCAACACTTTTGGCTATGGGGTAGAAATTTTCATTGATGGTCAACCCATCGCTGAAGTTGTCCAAAACATAGACCAATTGGATGTTCAATGGGTCAAAATTGTGGTGAGCTGGCGTGACCTCGAAGTCACAAAAGGTCAAATTGTCTATGGTGAACTCGACAATGCTATTAGTTCACTCGATGCAATTGATGTCAATATTTTGCTCACCCTCACCAATGCGCCTTCATGGGCAAGAGATAGCCAAGATGAAAACGGACCTCCAAAAGATTTAGCCGATTTCAATACTTTCGTCACCGCCATCGCCACCCACTATAAGGGTGTTGTAGATGCCTACGAAATTTGGAATGAGCCAAATCTGCGCCGTAATTGGAATTGTGACCGCCGCATGTGCGATACCGATTATGTCGAGTTATTGCGCGGGGCTTCTCAAGCACTCACCGCAACTGATGATGCCGCCATTGTCATCTCTGCGGGTCTTGCGCCCACCCGTTTCAATGACCGTGTAAATGCCATCAATGACCGTGTATACATGGAATCAATCCTCTCACGCGGTGGTGCAACACTCATAGATGCAGTTGGCGCACACCCCGGTGGTTGGGCAAACCCGCCTGATGCCACTTGTTGTCAACAACCCATCGGCGTTTCGACCCATTTTGAAGATGAAGTATTCTACTTCAAGAACAATATCGAAGCCTATCGCGCCCTGATGGTCAAATACAACATCAGCAATAAACCCTTGTGGGTCACTAAATTTGGTTGGGGTTCGAGCGAAGATACATCGCCACCAAGCCAAATCAATATTTTTGTCACCTATACCAGCTTAACAGAACAAGCCATTTACGTGCCTCGTGCCTATGAAATTGGGGATTCGCTCAATTATGTTGGTCCGATGTTCTTGGATAACCTGAATGGATGCCAAAGTAGCGCAGGACAAGCCCTTGTGGAATTGTGCTATACCAGCCTCATTGCACCCAATGGGTCGGCACGTCCTGTATTTAATACCGTACAATCTATCAATAAAACAGGCGGTACTACGTCTACAACCACCACCACAACGACCACCACCACCGACACAACGACAACAACTGATGATACCAGTTCAATGGAAGTCGTCCCTGTGGCAACCGTAGAAGCAACACTTCCTGTTAACCCCTAAGCAGTAACACGATATTTCACATTTACAGAAAGGGTCAAAATTGACCCTTTCTGTATTTATGCCAATATATGTAAGATTTTTCTATAAAAGACCTTCCATAGCATGATAGATAAGCATATTTAATTTATAGAGGCAACACAACATGGGCGATACAAATTCTAAAGACACCCTCAATCAAATTTTTAATAACCGCTATGAAATCCGCAAAAAATTAGGGACAGGAGGGATGGCACGGGTTTATTTAGGATATGATACCAATCTTGGGCGTGAAGTTGCCATCAAAGTATTGCACGAACATCTCGCAGAAGACCCCATGTTCAAAGAACGCTTTGAGCGAGAAGCGCGGTTTGTCGCCACCCTCAACCATCCCAATATCGTCCAAGTTTATGACTACGCCACAGGGCAACGCGCAGGCGAAACCGTGTGTTATATGGTCATGTCGCTCCTAGAGGGCAAAACACTGAAAGATATTTTAGAAGAATCCAATACCTCAGAAACCCTTTTACCACATGAGCGCGTCCTCGCCATCATGACCGATTTATGCAATGCGTTACAATATGCCCACGATAAAGGCATGGTGCATCGAGATGTCAAACCCGCCAATATCATCATTAACAGCGATGGGCGCACCATCCTTACCGATTTTGGCATTGCCCGCATGACACAGGGCGCACAATTCACCCAAGAGGGTATGACGGTTGGCACACCCGCCTATATGTCCCCAGAACAAGCCACAGGCTCGGCTGTGGATAATCGCAGTGATATTTATGCACTTGGCATTATCCTCTATGAAATGCTCGTGGGGCATCCCCCCTTCCACGATGATGGCACGCTCTCGGTGTTGCTCAAACACATGACAGAACCCGTTCCATCTCTTTTGACTTATGATTTTATTGATAATATTCAACTCGATGCGGTGATGATGAAGGCGCTCGCCAAACAACAAGATGCACGCTATCAGACAGCAGTTGAATTTTTAGATGACATCAAACGGGCATTTGCAGGCGAAGAAACAGTCGCAGAAAAAATTATGACTGCCACTACTGTACACCTTGAAGCACTATCCCCCATCAAACAAAATAGTATTGTGGATAAAAAGCAATCCTCTTCATCCAGAGGGATATGGATGTTTTTGACATTGGGTTTAGGGCTAATTTTAGTCGTGGTTGTTTTAGGGGTGATGTCGCGTAATGCCCCCCCAAGCACCCCTATAGAAGAGCCAACACCCGAATTTTTCATCACCAATTTTACAGATGACCCTTTTGCAAGTCGTATCCCACAAGATAATTCAGCAGGATTGACACGACAAATCACCACAGAGGGGTATCAAATCATCAATAACCGCACCCGTCAAGCCATTGCAACCCTATTTGATACCACGACACCCTATGACAATTTTATTATCCAACTCACAGGGCAATTGAATGAGGGAAGCGCCTCTGCCAGTGGGTATGGCATCATATTTCGCTATTATGATGAGGATAATTACAACGTTTTCGCAGTGGATGGATTGGGCAGGTATAGCATTTGGGTGCGCTATGATGGGGAATGGCAAGAATTACGTGATGAAGATGAAGACTGGACACCTGATGAGGCAATTATGCCCATTGGTCAAATGAACACCCTCGAAATTGAGGTTTCGGAGAACACGTTCACAGGCTATGTGAATGGCACAGAAATCATCGAGGTCGAAGATGATAGCCTTGATGCTGGTGGTATTGGGATTTATGTCGCATCCACATCGGAGAGCAATACAAATGTCATCATTAGGTCATATCGCGTGATGGAAAGCAGTAGTTCCATGACCGATTCGATGACAGGTGTAGATGCGATGACAGGGGCGGATTCCATGACTGGTGAAGAAGAAACCGCCACCCCTGAACAATAAAATCTCATCCCAAACGGGCTGTGATAACGATTAAATACAGTGGTATCAGGCACGACACCGCCATAAATGCCAAAAATGCCAATATCACCGTTACCGTGTCCCATACTTTTGGGATTTCTTCGTCAAAATCGCGCTGATAGGTGGTGGCGCGTGGTGCAGAAGGACGACCACCTCCCACATTGGGTTGTGGCGCAGGAATATTTTGTGGGACGCTTTGCATTTGGGCATTCCATTGTGCATTACCCGCATACACATTTCCCGCACGCGGGTCTACAGGTACACCCTTATTTGATGCGACATTAGATGGTGGACGGGGAGCTTCGGGTGCCATATTCATCCGTTGGGTGGGCATTCCCATTGGCGGGGGTTGTGGTTGTGAATAATTTTGTGATGGGGGCTGATTTCCCGATTGTGGCGGAATAGACCCCGATGGCATGGTAGATTGTGGCGGGGGCTGTGTCACTTTTTGGCTAGGATTGGTCACATCTGGCGAAAAATTACCCGATGGTTGATTCAACTTTTTCGATGGAATCCCGCCACCCGCATCCATGCGTTCTTTATAGGCAATCAAAATTTGCCCCAATTGGTCGGCGGTACGATAACGGTCACGGGGTTCTTTATCCATCACCTTCCGCACAATTTCCGCTAAATCTTTGGGGATATTGGGGTTGATATCACTCGCCAATGGGACTGGATTACGGATATGTGCCAGCGCCAATTCTTGTTGATTTGTCCCTGTATAGGGCAAGCGCCCTGTGAGCATTTCAAATAATACAATGCCAATAGAATACACATCCGATGCGGCAGATGGCTTTTCGCCTTGTGCTTGTTCTGGTGCAAAATAATGCGGACTCCCCCACACCACCGATTCCCGTTGTTGTGGTTGGGTATCACTCCATGCTTGGGCAATGCCAAAATCGGTTATTTTAACAATCTCATTTTTCGTCAGTAGCACATTTTGAGGCTTCACATCGGCATGGACAATGCCTGCACGATGGGCAAAACCCAACCCTGCACAAATTTCGATGCCAAATTTCATCACTTTATCCAATGGCAACGCCCCACGCGCCCGTATCATATTTTTGAGGTCAGACCCATCTACCAATTCCATCACGATATAATGTGTGGGACCTTGACTCCCCACATCATGTACTGTCACGATGTTGGGATGGGCAAGATTGGCAATGCTCCGCGCCTCATTCTGAAACCGCGCCACAAATATAGGGTCTACAGTGAGGCTTGGGCGCAAAATTTTAATCGCCACCGTGCGTCCTAATGATTGGTCTACTGCTTTATAGATGACCGCCATCCCGCCTGATGCCAATTGCGAGACCAGCCGATACCGATTGTTGAGAAGTGTTTCAGATGACATAGGCTATCCCTATAGGGTGTTTATCCATATTTACCAGTTTAATTGTACAAGCCATTTACAGGCTCGTCAAAGAATCAAATAAGCGCCGATATTCTTGTTGGGCGCTTCTATCTGTCAAACCAGCGATATAATCGGTCACAACCCCATGCACAGGCTGTTCTTTGAGCAAATTTCGATAATCATCTGGCAATTGGCGCGGTTCTGATATATAGCTATTAAAAATTTCTGTCAAAAAACGTTCTGCCCGTTTTGCCATCCGAATCACCGTATGGTGATAATACATATTCTCATACAAAAAGCTCTTGAGTGCCTTATTTAGCTCAATAAATGTGGTGCTATGCGAGGCGATGTTGGCGCTATGATTTTGCACATCCATTGGCGTTTTAATGCTATAGTCGGCAATATTGCGTTCTGTCTGCGAGATGACATCATCCACTTGTAACCCAATTTGTTCGCGGATAAAGCGATGACGGGTAATTTCATCCATCCGCCCACCCTGCCAGTCGAGCCGTTCACATAACTGTCGCCATAATGCCAATTCTTGTAATTGGTCTTGATGAATTAGCCCAGAGAGCAATCCGTCATCAAGGTCATGTGCATTATACGCCAATTCATCGGCAATATTGGCAATTTGCGCCTCCAAACTGCCCCGTGTGGCAACATTAAGTCCCATCACCGCGCTAATATCATAATCGGTTTCATGTTTGGCAATGCCTTCCAGTGTTTCGTAAGTGAGATTTAACCCCTTCCACTTGGGATAGCGCCGTTCCAATTCTGTCACCACCCGATAACTCTGATGGTTATGGTTAAATCCACCATATTCTTTGGTGAGTGTGTTCAAAACACCCTCGCCAGCATGTCCAAACGGGGGATGCCCCAAATCATGTGCCAGACAAATCACCTCGACCAAATCTTCATTCACACCCAAGGCACGGGCGATGGTACGCCCAATTTGTGCGACTTCAAGCGTATGAGTGAGGCGTGTGCGATAATAATCGCCTGCATCATTCACAAACACCTGCGTTTTATATTCCAACCGCCGAAATGCCGCCGAATGAACAATGCGGTCTCTATCGCGTTGAAACACGGTGCGATAATTGGGTTCATGTTCATGATGTATCCTTCCGCGACTATCCATGCTTTTTAGGGCATAGGGGGCAAGCATGTATGCTTCAAATTCTTCTAATTTCTGACGTGTATAGTACATTTTATAAAATTCCCCTCAGCGAATGGTCATATTCATTATTTTAGCGTGGGTCGCATATTTTTGCTTGTGCATACTGAAAATCAACGGGGATATGCTATAATATCCTCATTCCTACAGGAACTTTGGCTGTGGGGATATGATATATCGAATCCATCAAACAGCAGATAACAAATAATTGTGGTTAGGAAAGTGCCTTAATGGAAATTAGCCAGTTAGCCCGCATGATAGAATGGTTGGATGAAGAACGCAGGCGCGATAAACAAACAATTGCGACCCTCGAAGAGCGCCTCACCCAACAACAAGACACCATCAGTACCCTTCAACGTCGCTTGAGTTCAGTCGAATCTGACCAAAGCATCATTCATGCCACGAGTACAACGGGTGCCAATATTGATACCGACCTTTTGGAGCAACTTCGCAAGGAAATGCGCCAATTGTTAGAAAATGCAGAGGCAAAACGCCTCACTGCCGAGCGTGAATTAGAACGGCGTGCAGGGTTAGAGCGCCAAAATCTCACCCGCCCTGTGCAAGAACTGACCGAAAAAATTACTAAATTGGAACGCACAACGACAGAAGTGCCTGTCTTGCAAATGGAACGGGAACGGCTTTCGACCATCATCACCAATTTACAACAACGGTTTGAAGATTTGCTCAAACGCCTAGAAGAACCAGAACGCCGTCTGACCTTCATCGAAGAACAACGCCGTAATGATGTACGTCGCATTGCCGAATTAGAAAGCGAAACGCCAGAACTCAAAAAACAACTTGAGGGGATGCGTCCAAAACTCACGCTATTAGAAGATTTGACCCTTCGCAATGAGCGCCGTATTCAAGAATTGCAAAATACCGAGCGTGACCGCCGTGAGCAAATTCAACAATTTATTGACCAACAAACCCTCTTATTGCAACAACGTGACCAACAAGTCGCAGATTTGCTCAAAAAGATGTCTGACCAAGATAGCATGATGAAACAAAATTTTGAGCGATTTGAAACATGGACAGATGCCTATCGCAGTATGAAGAACATCATTGATGATTTTAATCGCATTGGGGAACGCCTAGAACGCCGTATTAGCGAAGTCGCAGAAACCCAACGCCTAAGCGAAGAACGATTCCGCCAAGAATGGAACGATTGGCGCTCCGATGATAGCAAACGCTGGAAACAATTCACCCTCTCAACCGATGAATCATGGCGCTTGCACGACAAAGAATTTGAGCGTTTTGTAGAACGCTTTGAAACCCTCTTAGGGCTTGTACAACCTCTCAGTGATGGTTTAGAACGTCTTTGGAAATTAGAGCGAGAACGCGCATTGATGTATCGGGAATATTATCAAAATATGCTCGCCCAATACGACACCAATAAGCCAAATTATCTGCCCTCCAACGGGAATGGAACATCTAATCCATGACCATGCGGGTATTGGGTACGGCGGGGCATGTTGACCACGGCAAATCTACACTGGTACGCGCCCTCACAGGCATAGACCCAGACCGTCTGGCAGAAGAAAAACGACGCGAGATGACCATTGATTTGGGATTTGCGTGGTTTTCTGATTCATCTGGCGAGACTGTTGGCATTGTGGATGTCCCCGGTCATCGGGATTTCATCGAAAATATGCTGGCAGGTGTTGGCGGAATTGATGCGGTGTTATTCATCATCGCCGCCGATGAGGGTATTATGCCCCAAACCCGTGAACACCTCGCCATCATTAATTTGCTCGCCATCCCCAATGGGATTATCGTCATGACCAAATGTGATATGGTCAATGATGATGATTGGCTTGACCTGATAGAAACAGAAATCCGCGATACCGTCCAAAATACGGTACTCGCAGATGCCCCCATCATCCGAATTTCTGCCCATACGGGTATGGGCATGGATACCCTCAAATCAGCGATTAGCGCCCTATTAGCCACCCTACCACCCCGTATAGGAGGCAAATTCCCCCGTTTGCCCATAGACCGCATATTCACCCTTAGCGGATTCGGCACAGTCGTCACGGGTACATTGCTGGATGGCTCGCTCAAAATTGGCGATGAGGTCGAATTACAACCCAGTGGGGTAAAAGGTAAAATTCGCGGATTGCATAGCTATAACCAAGCCGTAAATGTGGCACTAGCTGGCACACGTACCGCCGTCAATGTGTCTGGCATCGAAAAAAATGCTATCAGGCGGGGTGACACCCTCACATTGCCCAATCGCCTCTCCCCTACCCAACGGATAGACGCTTATTTCCGCCATTTGCCCGATGTGGATAGACCCCTCAAACACAATGCCCAAATCAAATTTTTTTGCGGGACAGATGAGGCACTTGGTATCGTGCGCTTACTCAATGATGACAATCTGATTGGTGGCAATGAGGGCTGGGTTCAATTGGAATTGACCACGCCCATCGCCGTATCGCATGGCGATAAATTCATTTTACGCTACCCATCACCTGCCCAGACCATCGGTGGTGGTATTGTGGTGAATCCACATCCCGCCCGCCGTTGGAAGCGATTTATGCCCAATCTGATTGCTACACTCCAAATGCAGATGGATGGCACACCACAGGAACGCCTTGCTCATTTGGCAGAAAAACCAGAACCCCTCAAAAAATCGGCATTGCATCATGGCAGTGGCTTAAATAATGCCGATTTTGAAGCTGTCTTGGGATTAGCACTCACAGAGGGGTTAATCATCGAAACTGCGAATGGTCAATATATGGCATCAAAGACGATTTATGGGCTACACGACAAAATGACCCAAATTGTGATGCAATTTCATCAAAATAACCCACTCAAATTAGGAATCCCGCGTGAGGAGTTACGCAGTCGGTTGGGCATTAAACAACCACTATTCATCTTTTTATTGGGTCAAACAGCAGATTTAACGGTGAACGATGCCATTATCCGCCATCATAAACACGAAATTACGGTTACAGATGCCCAAGATAAACTGATGATGAAATTACTCAATGCAATGTATGAAGCACCTTTTACCCCACCAACTTTTTCAGAGGGTGTAGCCATGATTGGTGAGCCACTGGTGCAGGTGTTAATTGATTGGGGGGATATTATCCTGATTAGTGATGAGATTATCTTGACCAAGCATACATTTGTGGCATTTTTAGATGAGACACTTGCCCAAATCGAAAAAAATGGTCAAGTTGATGTGAAGGCATTACGAGATAAATTCAACACCACACGCAAATATCTCATCCCATTTTTTGAATATACCGACACACTTGGCTATACCAAGCGTGTCGGTGATGTGCGCGTAAAGGGCGATAAAATTTCTTAAACAGGGTCAGATTTAATCGCTTCAAATTCTATTGTTTCGACTTCTAAATTCACACGGCGGATACGAGCGCCCATCGCCACTAATTTTTGTTCGGCGCGTTCATAGCCTCTGTCAATTTGTCCAATATTCGAGATGCGCGTTTCACCTTTTGCCGCCAATGCCGCTAAAACCAATGCCATCCCTGCCCGAATATCGGGGCTGGTGATATTTGGCACACCCTTAAAGGCAATAGGTCCCTGTACCAAAACCCGATGTGGGTCACAAAGTGTAATCCGCGCCCCCATCCGTTCTAGCTTATCAGTGAAGAAAAATCGGCTTTCATACATCCAATCATGAAAAATTACCGCCCCCGCGCTTTGTGTGGCAATCACCAACGCAATGCTCATCAAATCTGGCGGAAATCCGGGCCACGGTTGCGCTTTGATAATCGGGATACGCCCACCAATATCCATTTGAACCGTCAATTGTTGATTCGCAGGGACAATAATATCATTCCCGTCAACATCCCAAGTCACACCCAACCGATTAAACGCCAATTCTGTCATACCCAGATGTTGTGGGTCTGCATCTTTAATGCGGATTGCCCCCCCTGTAACCACCGCCGCGCCGATATAACTGCCCACTTCCATAAAATCTGCCCCCACACGGGCTTCTGCCCCATGCAGGCGGTCAACCCCTTCAATGGTGAGCCGATTTGAGCCAATGCCATCAATTTTTGCACCCATGTTGACCAGCATCTGGCACAAATCTTGTACATGCGGTTCACTAGCGACATTCCGCAAAATCGTTGTGCCTTGTGCCAATACAGCCACCATCACCAAATTTTCGGTAGCGGTCACGCTGGCTTCTGCGAGCAAAATATCTGCCCCAATGAGCTTATCGGTTTTCATTGTGAAGATGCCGCGGTCAAATTCGACCACACAGCCTAATTTACGAAAGCCAACAATATGCGTATCGAGCCGACGTTCCCCGATGACATCGCCACCCGGTGCTGGAATTTGTACATACCCCATGCGTCCCAAAAGCGCCCCAGAAAAAACAAAGCTGGCGCGGGTTTTTTGTGCCATATCACGCGGGACAACCCCTGTATGGATATTTTTAGCGTGAACTTGCACACTTTTATCATCTACCCATATCACTTCTGCGCCAATGGCTTGCATAATTTCGATTGCCACCAACACATCGCTAATTTTGGGGACATTCCGCAAAATCACAGGTTCATCTGTCAATAAGCAGGCGGGGAGCATTTTGGTGATGGCATTTTTATTGCCACCGGGTGTCACCTCCCCTTTGAGCGGGTATCCACCCTCAATCACGAACTGTTGCATCAAATTCTCCTAGTGTGAGTTGAATTCTATCGCCCACAGAGACATTTAGCCGTGCCGCCGCATTACCTTGGTTGACAGCAATTTCTAAATAAGATGAGCTACCGACCAATGCAACCAAATCACCGCGCATAGATTCGGCATAAGAGACACGAATCTCATAAATTTCAGTTTCATTAACCACGACACGCGCTAGGGTAGATTCAATGGGCAAATTACCCTTATCCCCAAAAATCGGGCGCAAAACCAACCGATGGCTATCTACCCAATGCAATTGCCCAATGCTGGTAATAATATTGCCAAAACGGTCTATGTGCATTACTTCCCCATCAATTTGCGTCTCTTGAATGGTTAATTCTGGCAAGGGTAGCTGAATCATATCGCCCAATTCTGGACCCATTTGTGACAATGGAACACCATTGGCTAAATGTGCCGCCGCAGGTGAAAATATATCCCGTCCATGAAAGGTATTACTCACTGTGGGTAGGCGATATTGTGAGCTAGACAGTTCATAAATACGTTTATCAGGGAAGTGAGAGAGGGTATATGCCAATACCCCATTATCTGGCGCAATAAAAATATAACCACCCGCTTCTACGGCAATTGGCAATCGTGATGTCCCTACCCCGGGGTCTACAACTACTAAAAAGATTGTGCCTTTGGGGAAATAGGAATAACTGTTCATCAATGCAAAGGCGGCTTGTCGGACATGCTGAGGGGCGATGGCGTGGGTGATGTCTATCAGGGTGGCATCTGGGCAAATACTTTTGATGACCCCCTTCATCACACCGTCGTAAATATCATCTAATCCAAAATCGGTTAAGAGCGCA
>JANRKU010000017.1:0-10821 GCA_033763335.1 bacterium | reverse complement strand
TTTAATGTCAATTTTGTGGAAAAAGCAGGCAAATCAGCCCCTTTAGTGGGCTTCAAAATCGAATAGCCATAGGTTTTGAACCTATGGCGGGGCAAATTGACGATTTTTGTCCCATTTTGAATTATCGGACAAGCCTTTTAGCAGGCTTCGGAGATGCTAGGCAGGTGCTTTAGCGCCTGCCGTAAAGCGATTGAGTGAACTAGCAATCAGAATTATTGCCCTATTGAATAGTGGCGCGGATGCCTTCGGGGGTCTGTCCTGTCCATGTGCGAAAGGCGCGGAAAAAAGAATTTGGGTCTTCATAACCGAGTAGGAACGCGATTTGACCACTGGAAAAATCGGATTTGGATAAATAATTGCGGGCGAGTTCTTCGCGCAAATCATCCAATTCTTTTTGGAAGGTGGTATTTTCGTCGCGCAGACGACGTTGCAGGGTTCTTGTGCTGATAGACAGGTGTTTGGCGACATCTGCCATCGAGTATTGCCCACTCGCCAAAATTTTCATCAGACACGCCCGAACACGCTCACGGAAGCCTGCTTCGATGCCCAAATTCTGCATCCGCATGATGAGTTCTGGCTCAAAAATTGACCACATATTGTCATTGATGGTGAGAAATGGCTTTTGGGCATCTTCTGATGAAAATTGTAGCCCATTGAATGACCCGTGTTGAATTGGCACACCAAAAAAATCGGCATAGGCTTCGGTGTCTGATAGTGGCATGGTCATGGTCACTGCTTGGGGGATAATTTTTTCACGAGTCGCCAATCTGACCATGTGCGTCATAAAGACCAATTCGGTCGACATCAATGAATGTGGCGCGGGGGTATTATCGGATAAGCCCCCGATAGATAAGGTGATATGCTGGCTATTTGGTTTGATAGTCAAGCGCAAGGGACCGACTAGCGGTTTATATTGTGCCAATCGTTTGAAGGCAATGGTCATATTTGGGCTACAAAAACAGGCAAAAATGGGCGGGCTAAATGCCTCTATCGAGATAGATTGCCCCAATAATAGGGGAAATGCGGGGATATGGCGCATCATATGAGCCAATCCATCCCACAATCGAAAATACTCCTCTGCCGTGAGGGTTGGCGATTTTCGGCTTAAGAGGTCTATAGGAAGATGGGCGTGGCGTAACACATCTTCTGTGGATAAACCCAAGTCCTTAAACAGGACTTGCCAACCCATATCCACAATATATTTTTTGTTCTCGGTGTTCATTTTACGGCGCTCATCATAATACGGTCAAAAAAGCGATCACCCAACCATTTCCGCGCTAAAATCAACGGACGGGCGAGTTTTCCGACCACATAGCGCGTCTTTGGTCTCCGAGATTTTATCGCAGACGAAATAGCATTTGCCACAACGCTTGGTGAAGACCCATTGCCATCTGCATAAGAGGATTCTGTCGCTTTGGCGACTCGTTGTGCAAGCGAGCCATAAGCACCTGCCCCAGAACGCTTCATCATGGGGGCTATCATCACATCACCAAAGCCTGTTTCAATAATCCCCGGTTCAATGACGACCACATGAATACCAAATGGGGCAAGTTCTAACCGTAGGCAATCTGACCAGCCTTCTAGTGCATGTTTTGAGGCATGATACCATGCACCCATTGGGGTATAGATTTTTCCGCCCATAGACGAAATATTGACGATGATGCCAGATTTTTGGTCGCGCATGTTTGGCAAAATCAATTGGGTTAGGCGTGCGAGACCAAATAAATTGACCTCAAACTGATAGCGAGCGTCATCAATCGTCACATCTTCCACCGCGCCATAGCACCCAAAACCAGCATTGTTGACCAACACATCAACCCCGCCATAGGTCTTATTTATGTCTGCGACCACCCGTTGAACATCGTCGTCAACGGTGATGTCCATCGGCATGGGATGTGCGCCGAGTGCTTGTAAATCTGCCATTTTATCAACAGTACGGGCGACAACGATAACGGTGAGTCCATCGCTTAACAGCCGTTTTGCGACTTCTTTGCCGATACCCGATGATGCACCTGTTACCAATGCGACTTTTTTCTTGTTATTTGTCATGTGATTGTCCTTTTATGATGGTTATGATGTGAGTTATGGTAATTTTATGATTTAACCTCATCTCCCCGACCCCCTTCTCCAGTATTGAGAAGGGGGAGAAAACCATTTTGTGGGTGGGTGTAGGGACATGATATATCATGTCCTTTCCCTCGCCAGACTGGAGAGGGGATTTAGGGGTGAGGTAAAATAGAGTTTATTCCACAAAAATATTATGCAGATTCACGGTATGGTTGGGGAAAATTTGGTCAACGGCGGTATTTTTCACCCGTTTGATGAGCAATTCTGCCAAAATATCGCGGTAGTCGGTGGTGACAGCAAGGTCGCCATCATCAAGAGCATCACCTGTCAATCCGCGCCAATCGGCGTGAACACCGCCTGCGGATGCACCACCCATCACAAACATCACACTCGCACGCCCGTGGTCTGTGCCACCAGAGGCATTTTCAACCGCCGTGCGTCCAAATTCGCTCATGCTCACCACCGTTACGCGCCCCATGTGGTCTTGTAAATCGGCGTAGAAGGCGGCAAGTCCTTGTGCAAAATCGTCTAATAAAAATGCCATTTCGCCATCCACACTGCCTTGACCATCATGTGTATCCCATCCGCCACTATCCACACAGGCAATTTCTAAGCCCATATCGGCTTTGATGAGTTGGGCAATTTGGCGTAAGCCTTGCCCAAATTCGCTATCGGGATATTCTGCGCCATATTCGGGTGTATAAAATTGATTGGCGAGTTCTTCAAGTTGGCTCATGGTGTTGAATACTTGGGCGGCTTGACTCGATAAAATATCGTTGGGTGTTTCGACCCGATACAAGCCCGATAAGGTGCGTTGCACCTGTGCCAATTGGTCTTGTCTGCCCCCCAGATGGAAATCAGCGATGGAGCGCAATGCCAATGCCGAAATTTCGCCACGCAATGAGGCGGGGAGCATCGTCCCCATGCCAACAGCGCGGAATGGCGAGTTATTTGTCCAACTAGCAGTGGCAAGATGACGGGCAACCCACCCCGTAGCGGTCATTTTATCACCCGGAATCCCACGTTCCATGAATTCCATCGCTTCAAAATGCGAGCGAGAGGGGTCTGGTGAACCAACGCCGTGAATAATGCTCAACGCCCCTGCATCATAAATATCTTTGAGGGGGCGCAAGCGCGGATGTAATCCAAAAAAGCCATCGAGGTCAATGGCGCTGGTATCTGTGCCATCTGGTTCACCAATGGCGATGGTGGGGCGTTTATCATAATAACCCGCACCTTCACCGAATGGGATAACGGCATTCAGCCCGTCCATCCCACCCCGATTGAAAATAACGACCATCACATCACGCTCACGCGAGCCTGCCTGCCCAAATGCCATACGGGGCATCCATTTGGGGAATAAATGTTGGCTCACGCCCAATACCCCGCCTGCTACGCCCCCGCCTAAAAATTGTCTGCGAGAAATGCTCATATAATCACATCCTTTATCGGCTCAATGCCACTGAAATTGTGAAGACGCAATCATCAACCCCACCAAAGTGGGCAAATAGTCTCGGCGGAGGCGGTCATCTACCAATGCAGACGCATCGCCATCCCGATTGAGCAGATTGATGAATAATTGGCGCAAATCGGCGGGGAGTGCTACGGTCAAAATGCGTTCCGTGACAATATCCACCAATTCGCCAACTGTAGCGACTGGTGGGATGACCGCATCCAGATTGAGGGCGATACCTTCTGCATATCCCTCACCCGCAAGTGCCATATTGAGTCCCACATTCCACCGATAGAGCAATCCGTTGGTATTGAGCCATGCACCCGCCACATCGGGATAGCCATTGGGCGGATGCCACGCATACGGCAATTGTCCCATACCTTCTAGTGGCTCGATGAACACATAGGTGTTATCTACTTCTAGTCCATCGCGCAAGACGCGCAATGTCCCGACCACAAAATCTATTGGACGGCGGAATTTTTGCCCATACGCATTCATAAATTCATCAGATAAGAGCAAATGGCGCATGGTAGCGCGAATATCACCGCCAGAACTAAAAAATGCTTCTGCGGTGCTTTGGACAATCGAATCTGGCGGAAAATCGGCAATAAAACGACGACATAATTTTTGGGCGATAAAACGGGCTGTTGAGGGATGATAAGCTAAAATATCTAATACTTGCAAACCATCTTCAATCCCACGCCCTGCTGGGAGCGATTGCCCCAAGACCAATTTTTCGCCTGTATCGTGCATATCCATTTTGAACACGAACATATCATCGCGCCCATATTCGATAGACCATCCAGTGAGTGCGCGTGCCACTTCGACCACATCTTGTTCGGTATAGCCACCATTCACGCCGAGCGTATGCAATTCCATCAATTCACGGGCATAATTTTCGTTGGGGTGTTCTTTATCACTAACATCATTGTCTAAATACATCAACATAGCAGGACTTTGGGCGCTGGCGAAGAGCAATTCGCGGAAATTACCGAGTGCGTGCTTGCGAATGACTTCGCGGTCATCAATGATTTTTTCTGTCAAATAATCTTGGAGGGGGATATTGAAATGGTCTGTCCAAAATTCGACCATCAATTCATGGAGTTGGCGCTCACTGTATGTCGCACGGAATAATCGCGCCCATAGCATGTTGGTGAGGACGAATCCATATTGTTCATTGGCAATTTGGCTCAATTCCAGCGCATTCATGCTCAAAACTTGTCGTTTAGACATAAAATCATCTACACGCGGGTCTGGAATGGTCTCTGGTGCTAATTGCCATTCGATATAGCCTTCTATGCCCATTTGTTGAATATTGGTCACATCTTGCGGGGTGACACCCCATGTAAGCCGACTGAGGACATGAAGTTCTGGTGAACGGGGCGAAAAATCATCTGCCACCACCTGATTTGGTTTGACGGGAACAGCTCCCCCTAACATGGCAAAAAAATCTCTGCGATTGACTGGCATATGCCGAATGTCCTTTCTACTAAGAACGCATCGCTTACTCTCATTATATGAAGATTTATTTCAAAATGTCACATGAGAGAAAAGTCCCGACACACACCATAAGTATTTATTGATAATTTTGGCGCTCATTTAACGTTGTCGTTATAATAAAAAAATCGTTTTGGAAACTTAGAGGGAATCATGATGTCATTTTTTCGTTATGTACAATTGGTGATTATTGGTTTTATAGCTATCGGTTTATTTGGCATTGTTATGCCTGCCAATGCCTTTGAGAATAGCCTCAATAGTGTTGTATCGGTCACAGGGGATTGTGTTACCGACCTTGATATTACCGTGAATGTCACCTTTACCCCCACCATAGATGATGGTGGTGGCGCAGATTATTACACGATAGTTGTTTATGATGGTGCTGGCACACCCATTGGTTATAACGATTTGGTCGTGGCAATGGGTGTTCCCACCGTGACGGTCAATTTGCCCCTCAACTCAATTATTTATGTTGCCACACCTGCCTCTCGCCCAATCACCATCCGTTCCTATGACACCACAGGCGTTTCGGGCAATATTGCCAATGCACAAACAGGTGCTTTGCTCGATAGCATCACCACAGACCCCGCCGTATGTGCCTTTTTGCCGACTTATGTGCCACCACCAACGGATAGTATTCTTTTTGATGATGGACGGCTCAATTACAACGATGCCGCCGCGCCGATTGTAGTTTATGGTTATGCCAATAAACGTGGCATCGCAATTTTTCGCCCAAATGGGGCATTGGTCATGCGCGTGACACCCAATCAGATTAACGATGTGTTGATTTGCCCCGATGAGAATACGCTGATTGCTCAAAACAGCACAGGTGATGTGCAGGTTTATCGGCTCGCCAATTCGTGCGAATTTCAAATCAATGCAGAGACATCAGCAGGAAAAATCTATACTCTCATTTTTTATGAGTTATATCCTGAATTTTATACCTCCTATGAAGAATAACCACAGCCACCATCCTCTTTTTTAAGAGTTTATCCACTTCATTAAACCCCACCACAACCCTCTTTAACGTCTAAATAGGGTTGTGTTAAGGTTTGTATTTTAGCTTGAACTTGCGTCTTTCGTCCGTCATACTTATAAAAATAAGATGAAAAATGCCAAAAAGGGATATTATGACACGAGTGTTTATCGCCTATGCAGAAAGTGATGGCGAAGCCGCGCTTTACCTTGCAACCCAATTACGAGGGCGCGGGGTTGATTTGTATGTGGATTATGACCACATGATGAACGGCGAAAATTTTACCCGCCATTTGATGAATGAAATCAGAGGCGCAAATTATGTCGTATTTATCCAAAGCAAAGCCGCCCTCAATAGCGGGTTGGTACAAGCAGAATTATCGTATGCGGTAGAAAATAATGTGACAATCGTGCCACTGGTATTAGAAAAATTTAATTTACGCGAAAGCGGGGAGTTTGCGGCGGTCTTGAATAATAATCCAATAGACTTTTCAGAATGGATGCGGACGAAACAAGCCCGTACTGCCCTCAATGAACTCGAAACACGCCTGCGGAAGCGCATTGATGATGATGGTATCTCTGTGGATACAGTTGGCTCATTAACCGAATTGGTACGCCTAGAAGGTCATAGCAGTTGGGTGCGGACTGCCCGTTTTTCACCCGATGGCAACACGCTCGCTTCATGTGCCAATGACCATACCATCAAATTATGGGATACGCGCAACCGCGATATTGCCAATCGGTATCCCCCCCTCATGACCACGCTCACCGCCCATCAATCATCGGTGTGGGATGTGGCATTTTCTCCCACAGAGAATATTTTGGCATCGTGTGGAAACGATAACACGGTGCGGATGTGGGATTTGGATGAATATCCAGAACCACTCGAATTTACGCGCTTTGTAGACCATCATGACCCCGTTTTTGCATTGGCTTTTTCGCCAGATGGAGATTTATTGGCATCGGCATCCAAAGACAATAGCGTGCATTTGCGCGATATTCGCCGTATTAAGGTGAATGGCATCGCAGAGGCAATTGTGCCATTGTTGCATAGCAGTTTTGTCTATTCAGTGAGTTTTTCGCATGATAGCCAATTGATTGCCTCTGGTGGCATGGATAGCACCGTGCGCGTGTGGAAAATTGACCGCAATAATCTGCGTAGTTTGGCGCGTGCCAAGCCCGATTTTCTCATTGGTCACATGAGCTGGGTGAATACAGTGGCATTTTCTCCCACACAACCCCTTTTGGTATCGTGTTCGCATGATAAGACCATTCGGTTTTGGGATGTCGAGAATAAGCGTGATATTGGGGTATTGACGGGGCATAGAGATTCGGTGAATACAGTGGCATTTTCGCCAGATGGACGGTTGCTCGCGTCAACATCTAAAGATGATACCCTGCGCGTATGGGATGTGAGTAATGGGCAAGAATTACTGTGTATACAAGCACACGAAAAATGGGCAAATGGTGTGGTTTTTTCTCCCAATGGCAAATTAATTGTCACCACAGGGGGCGATAACAGCATCAAATTTTGGGGTGTGAGCAAGTCTGCACAACGGTAATAAGTCGTGAACGGGGCGCAATATGTTGCGCCTATGTGTAACAAGTTAACAGCAAAATCTCTCTTTTACCTCACCCCCCTGCCCCCTCTCCAAATTGGAGAGGGGGAGAAAACCATTTTATGGGTCGGTTTAAGTCCCCTCGCCAGACTGGAGAGGGGATTTAGGGGTGAGGTTAATTTCTTAAGTTGCAGTAAATGGGGCGCAACATGTTGCGCCCTTACAAAACACACATTTATCCCTCTAAAACAGGCTTCCATAATGGATAGCGTCCACGCTCAATACGAAATAATTTTTCGCCTGTGAGAGACATCACCCAAATCATGGGAACACCTCCCTCACGCTGGCTCAAGGCAATACGGGTGCTATCTGGCGACCAATCGGGCGCATCTGGCATCATTTCTTCGGCGGCGAGGGGGTGAATTTTTGTGCGGATGCCACGAATAACGACAAATAAGCCCCATTGATTATCTCGGTAATCTACTTGTGCCTGAAAGATGCCATTGGGGGCTGTTTGGTAGGGGGGAAACAAATTTTGAATGTAGTCTTGTGCTTGTGGGGCGCTGAGGTCTAACAATTCGGGCGGTCTGCCATCTAGCCATCCCCGATAAAATTGGACGATATTTGCCCCTGTTTGTTGTGCCTGAAAAATCATATTCTGACTATCTAGTGTCCAATAGGGTGGGCGCTCGGTGGTGATAATCACGATTAAATCCCCGCTAATCAATCGTGGCTCATGACCATCATGACGGATGACATATAAACTAGATGGATTGGTTATCGCCCCATGTGTGCGGGCAAGAAAGCCAATATACTCCCCATTGGGCGACCAATTAAATAGTTGTGCTTGTAAGGACTGGTCGGTGAGTGGCACGATAAGGCGTGTTCGTGCATCATAGACATTGACTGCGAATTGATAATCTAGCCAAGCCTGATTCGGGCGCGCCCCAATATAGGCAATAATTTCATCAGATTGAGTTTGTGCCAATAGTGTGACAATCACAGCACATAATAGGCTGGTTATCAAAAAAAAATACGTGATACGGGTAATAAGCCTCATGAAAAAATGTGTGGGTGGCATTAGGGCTTCCAAACGGGTTCAAAATCATCAGAAATGGTAAAGGTTAATCGGCGCGGTTCTCCGCCTTGTGCCGATACAATAAAAATATCACGCTCAATTTGCATCATAAAAGAATTATTGCCACTATCCATACTATAGGCAATCCAGCGACCATCAAGTGACCATGTTGGGTGTGTGATGTAATTAGAATTAGCAGTGATTTGGCGGACATTGCTCCCATCTGGCGACATCACAAAAAGCGTGGTCGGGGAAATGCGTTCAGAAATAAATGCAATTTGTGTGCCATCGGGCGACCATTGTGGGGCAGAATCGTGGGCAATATGTCGTGATAAATTGGTAGTAGCACCATTGCTCACATTCACCAAATAAATTTCACGGTTGCCATCGCGCTCTGATGTAAAAACGATGTGTGTGCCTGTGGGCGACCAATCATATTGTCCCTGATAGACCCGCATACCACTGGTCAAAACACGACTATTCGCGCCATTGGCATCTGCAACTGCCAATTCAGCAAAAAATTGCCCCCCAATCAGATATGCCAATTGTGAGCCATCGGGCGACCAACGGGGGGTATGTTCACTATTCGGTGTATTGAGTGTGTTTTGTGCCATTTGGCTGATGAGGGCTGTTCTGACATTTTCTGGACGAATGATGATGATGTCCCAGCCGTTGTTATAGGTCGCATAGGCAATTTTGCCTGTGGCAGACCAGCTAGGGGTGTTTTCGTTGGTTGGGAGCCGATTATTGGTGAGGGCAAAACGGGTTTTGGTGCGTAAATTCATCTCGACAATGCGTGGTGTCGTAAAATATCCGCCACGCGGGTCAAAACGCCCGCCCATCACAAAGAGCAATCGCTCCCCATCTGGCGACCATGTTGGGCTTGAATATTGCGTTTGGGTATTGGTGAGCGGGATGCTCAATTGGCGGTCAACATCGAGCAAATAAAGATTACCGACTTCTTCATTGGTCTGATGTACATAGACGAGCATGGGCGCGGGTGACAATAATTGCCCTATTGCTAGGGCAAAAATGATTACCACCCCACCAATGAGCATCAAGCAAATGGCGAGGCGTATGGTGCGAATGGTGATCCACATCAATATGTCCCCAATAAAATCCGCCATGTACCATTATTAGGGCTACCCGAATAGGTCAGCGCGAGGATATTGCCGCGTGTGGGCAAATATATCAACCGCCCATTGGTAAATTCTTGAATAGTAGCTGTATCGCCACCTTCAGAGGATATGCCCCAACCCACACCATCACGGACACCCGCCATTGTGCGCCAAATCTTGCCAAATCCGCGCACAGGCTCTATGAGTCCTGCGGGGGGTATTTCGCCCCCGCTATCGGGGTCTTGACCAGAAATAAAGGTATCGGGATAGCGTTGGAATGTGCCATCGCTTTTGAATACATAAATGAGACCACTACCTTCATTGACCCATATCATCGTGCCACGCTCAAATGCTTGTGCCGCAGATGGCAGGGCAATCACCCCCCCGCTTGCACAGCCCAATGAGGCACTCAATCCGCTATCGGCTTGAAGTGCTGTGGCAAATCCGCCAGAGGGCAAGGTGGTGCAATTGACTGGTGCTGTAGCAAATGTGATAGGCGTGGGGAACGCCACCATATAATCGGGTGGGAGAGCATAGGTGGGGGGTAAATCGGTAATACGTGCCGCCAAATCTGCTAGGGAGAGCAATGGCGCACTCTCAATCGTCTCAGTAGGGGTGACACTCGGCGTAAATGTGATGCTCGGTGTTGCGCTTGGCGTATCGGTAATCGTCATGCTTGGGGTGATGGTCGCCGTCTCGGTTTTGGTGGGGGTGGCGGTTGCTGTCCATGTGGCGGGCAACGTGGCAACACCACTAACCCCTTCTGTGGGGGCGTTATTCGTCACATCAACCGATGGGTTTTGTGTCTGGGATGAATCTACAGGCAATTCCACCCGTGTGGGCAATCCCTGATTATCCACTGTTTCTGCACAGGCGGTTAAAATCATGCCGATAATCAGTATTAAAATGCTGATGGTTTGTTTTTTCATTACATATGCCTCATGCGACAATTATTTATCCACATTATAGAGGGATTTTAAGCCTACGGAAATGTTGGCTTATGATGGAATTATGCTATACTAAAAACAATTGTCCTAATATCAATCTGTGAGCCTATTATGTTTATACCCCTCG
>JANRKU010000016.1:0-150224 GCA_033763335.1 bacterium | reverse complement strand
CATGACTGGCTCGTTGCTGTCTGCTATCACCTATCGGCTCATGCCTAAAAATAAGGCGGTGGTCGCGCTTGGGGTAGGGGTGGGATTCATCATTTTCCCGTTTAATTATCAGACGGTGATATTGGTGGGGGCGATGTTCCACACCACCATGATTTTTTGCACCGCACTTACCCTATGGGCTGGTTTGCTATGGTGGAAAAATCCGCGCCCACGGTGGCTGATTATTGCCATCATCAGCGCCTTTTGGGGCATATTCAGTCATGAAAATGGCATCCTCATCGCGCCATTGCTCTTTTTGACCATCTGGACAGCGTATGGTTATAAAGCCATTTTTTCGCGCAGAATCATCACCCTTATTGCGCCGATTGTGGTCATCACGGGGATTTATTTGGTGTTATATATCACCGTCCCGCGTGCAGAAAGTGTGGGCGGGTTGCAACCAATTGAGGGCATGATTGAATCGTTTGGGATTATGGTGCAATCTGCCGCCTATCCGCTATCGGCATTATTGCGCCCATTTGTAAGCGAAACACCATCGGCATGGCTCACGATTATTATGGGGATGGGCGTTTTGGGTGGGGGATTATTTCTCATCACTATTTTTACACCATCGCTAAATCGGATTGCCTTGTTTGGCGTGGCGTGGTATCTAATGGCGCTCATGCCCACCGTGATGTTATTGGATAAAGCCTATGTGGATGGTTCTCCGCGCATTTTGATTTATGCGGGGATGGGATTGCATCTGTTTTATGGGGCGTTGTTTAGCGCAGTGTGGATGTCGCCACTCCACTTGGCTAAGAATTTCTCCCCCTTTCCCTATGCAATGGGGAAAGGGGGCAGGGGGGATAGGGGATTAATCCTTTGGTTTTTCCGCCCATTGGTCGTCATCATCTGTGCGTTGATGGTCGTTATCAGCATCCCATTTATCAATACACGGCGCGACCATTTGTTGTTGCTTAATGGCTATATGCGCGATTTATATGCCTATGTCCTCAATCAGCCACAAGACCCGCAAACCACCCAGATGTTATTGGTCAATGCGCCAGATTACATCACCCCATCAGCAGAAAATCGCACATTTTTGCGCGGGTCAGAAGGCGTTGCCATGATGTTTTATTTGGTAGATTATGACCGCCAAATCTGGGTGAATACGGGCATATTGCCATTGGTAAAAACAGGCAAAATTAATGAGTGGAATCGGGCAGAGGGGTATGGATTATATACCCATGACCCCGAAACATCGCTGGATGAATTGCGCCAATTGGCGTTGAATAGTGCCACGATTTATGTCACCCAATTTGATGGGGCGCGATTTTATCCCGTGTATGTCGGCGCACCGAATATCATAGGCGATGATACCCCACAGGTGCTATTTGATGAGACCATATCGCTGATGGACGCAGAGGCGGTTTTTATCCCCACAAAAAATGCCTTAGTGGTCAAATTACGCTGGGGGGTAAATAACCCTGCGCCGATAAAACCCTTTGTGCATGTCGTGTGTGATGGTGGATTGGTGGCACAATTAGATGGGCATGTATGGGGCGGGATTTATCCGTTTGATACATGGTCAGTTGGTGAAATTCAGACCGAATATCGGCAAATTCCCATGCCATACGCTTATGATGATGCCCGATGCGACATTTTTGCGGGTGTATATGACCAAAATACGATAGAACGCCTATCGGCATTGGATGTGACCACACGCGAAACATTGCCCAATGACCTCGCTATCATCCCCTATGTGGGAGAGACCAATGACCCGTTCCCGTTTGATTAAATGGCTCATTTTATCATTGCCGATGGTGGTGATTTTGGCGTTATATGGCTATTCGCTTGGGTTGCCATTTTTTTGGGATGATGGTCCGCAATTTCGGCTACTAGAGACCTCTAACGGCTTGGATGTGTGGCTTGGCAATGCCGATTATCTGTATTATCGCCCTGCGGTATTCACCCTCTGGAAAATTAGCGCCGTTTTTGCAGGATTTTATGATGCAGTGGGCTTGCATTGGCTAAATATCATTTTTTTCGGGATGGCGGGGGTGATACTTGGCAAAATTGCCTATCGGCTCACGCCACAGCACAAATTATTGATGGCGATGATTGTCGGCAATGGCTTTGTGATATTCCCCTTCAGCTATCAGGCGGTGACATGGATAGGCTCGATGTTCCACACCTTCTTGGCGCTGTGTTTGGTGTTGGCGGTATGGTGTGCGCTGATATGGTGCGATAAAGGGGCGCGTTGGGCGTTGGTGGTGGGCAATATCGCGGGATTTTTAGGCATTTTTAGCCACGAAATTGGGGTGGTCATCCCTGTGGCGGTGCTGATGGTGTGGGTGTATATCATCTATCCCCGCGTTATTGGTAGTGGCATTATATATCATGCCCGTACAGCCCATAGAGGGGATTGGTTTTCTCGTGCCTTCACCTATTTTATCCCACTGGCGATGAGCGCCATTTTATTTGTGGTGCTATATATCAATGTCCCGCGTGATACGAGTCCGGGCAAGTTGCAACCGATGAGCGAGATTATCGAATCGAGCGCGACATTGGGGCAATCGGTATTTTACCCGTTTGTTGCATTATTGCGCCCACTCATAGAAGGCACACCACCCGCGCAACCGATGGTTATCGGCATTATTGGCGGGGTTGTGATGCTATTGGGCATTATCGCCCTATTCGGACGCACAACGGACACTATACGCCTCGCCTTAATGGGATTGGGGTGGACTGCGCTCATGCTTGCACCCAGTTTGCTCTTGCTTGACCAATTTTATGTCAATGGGTCGCCACGCTTGCTCTTATTGCCGAGTATGGGTATCAGCCTGTTGTGGGGTGTCGTATTCATTGCCCTGATAAATCGGCGCGTAGGGCAAATTTTGGCAGTGGGGATGATTGGCTTGAGTATAGTGGTGGCAGTACGCTTTTTGAACATCCAACGCGATTATTTTTCGATGCAAAATGAGTATGCCCAGCGCCTATTCACGATGGTGAAGGCACAATCGCCAGAGGCAAAAACGGTGCTAGTCAATGCGCCAGATTATATCACCCCGCTAGAAGCCGATAGGACATTTTTACGCGGGGCAGAAGGGGCGGCATTACTGGTTTTCACGGTGAATTATGCCGATTACCTATGGATTAACACAGGGGTGCAATTGACCAACCTACAAACGGTCAAATATGGCATATTGAATCAGGCGGTGGGGTATTCGCTCTATGCCCATGACCCCGAAGTGGATGAGCTAACACTCGCGCAAACCGTACAGGATGCCGATAGTGTCTATGTAACCCAATTTGACCCACAGGGGTTAATGCCTGTAGCGGTCAAAATTCCGACTATTGGCACAAATACCCCGCTATACGCTTTTGAGGATGCGCTGACCATTACCGAATTGGGCGCGGTATTTTTGCCAGAAAAGAATCGGTTGCGCGTGCATATCCGTTGGGGGGTGAATAATCCACAGGTGCTACAAGCCTTTGTGCATGTGATATGTGCAGGTGAGATGATTGGGCAGGTGGATGCGGGCGCATGGGGTGGGGCATATCCGTTCCATTTGTGGGGCGCGGGTGACATCCAAACCGATTTGCGCGAAATTCCGCTAACGCGTCCGTATGCCGAAAATTGCCAAGCGGTGTTGGGGGTATATCGCCCTAGCGATGTGAGCCGATTGGTCATCACCGATATGACCACAGGCGAAAATTTGCCCAATGACCAAATCATCATTCCCTATTATGGTGAAAGTGAGGAAAATACATGGATATTAAAGCCCTAGAAGAAGCCATGCACGCCTTTGTAAAAAGTAAAGGCTGGTATGAAGCTAATTCTGCCAGACCACAAACCCCGCGTAATTTGGCAATTTCGCTGGTATTAGAAGCGAGCGAGGTGCTAGAACATTTTCAATGGGGAGAAGAAATAAAAGACAAAGCCGATTTCGGGGGTGAATTGGCGGATGTGATGTTATACTTGTTGCAACTTGCCAGTATGACTCAAATTGATTTGGGACAGGCAGTAATGGATAAATTGCATGTCAATTATGGGCGTACATGGGATACACCATCAGAATGACCTATTTTGACCCATTGTGAACCCATTTATTTTGTGCTATGTTTGATTATAATAGTGGCGGACGGCTTAACAACAAAATTATCCCCTATCCCCCCACCCCCCTTTCCCCATTGCATGGAGAAAGGGGGAGAAATTCATTTTTGGGCTGGTTTTAGCCCCTCTCCATAAAATGGGGAGGGGTTGGGGTGGGGATAAAAGCCTTAAGTTGCCATTTTATGGGGCATGACATGTCATGCCCGATGGTGGGTGACACATCTGTCTCCCGTTTTGAAGTTATTTTTATAGTCTAGGAGGTTTCATGTCTCAACAGGCGGTAACGCCCCAAAGTCAAGATTTTTCTGCGTGGTATAACGATGTGGTGTATAAGGCGGATTTGGTTGCGCCATCGCCTGTGCGCGGATGCCTCATTATCAAGCCGTATGGCTATGAAATTTGGGAAGGGATTCGTAACGGGCTAGATAAACGCTTCAAAGCCACTGGGCATAAAAATGCTTATTTTCCGCTTTTCATCCCTGAAAGCTATCTGAAGCGCGAGGCAGAGCATGTGGAAGGCTTTAGCCCAGAATTGGCAGTGGTCACAATTGCGGGTGGCAAAGAACTCGAAGAACCGCTTGTTGTGCGTCCCACATCCGAGACGATTATCGGAGAAGCCTTTAGCCAGTGGATACAATCGTATCGTGATTTGCCTCTGCTGATTAATCAATGGGCGAATGTCGTGCGTTGGGAATTGCGAACACGTCCGTTTTTGCGGACGGCGGAATTTTTGTGGCAAGAAGGGCATACAGCTCATGCTACCGAAGCAGAAGCAGAAGCAGAAACCTTGCAAATGCTCGATGTATATGCCGATTTAGCGATGAACGAAGCGGCGATTCCGGTGGTGAAGGGACGCAAGAGCGAGATTGAAAAATTCGCTGGGGCGCTTCGCACCTATACCATCGAAGCGATGATGGGCGATAAAAAAGCCTTGCAAAGTGGTACGAGTCATAACTTGGGTCAAAATTTTGCTAAGGCGTTTGCTATCAAATATTTATCGCGGGAAAATGTCGAAGAATTTTGTTGGACGACCTCATGGGGCATGAGTACCCGTATGGTCGGCGCGATTATCATGGCGCATGGGGATGATAAGGGCTTACGCTTGCCCCCCCGTCTTGCACCGATTCAGGTGGTTGCCATCCCCATCTATAAAAACGATGCGGAGCGCACGCCTGTCTTAGAGACAATCCATCGCTTGGTGGCAGAATTGAATGGGGCAGGGATTCGCGTGCATATTGATGACCGCGAAGACACCCCCGGATTTAAGTTTAACGACTGGGAAATGCGTGGTGTGCCGATTCGCCTAGAAATTGGACCGAAAGATGTCCAAAATAACAAAGCGGTGCTGGCACGGCGTGATATGGGCAAAGAGGGCAAGCAATTTATTAGCCAAGAAGGAATTGTGGCGCAAGTCACCGATTTGCTCAACGCCATTCATGATAACATGCTGGCACAAGCAACTGCCTTCCGTGATGCCAATATTCATGACATCAGCACCTATGATGATTTTAAGGTTTTGGCAGAAAAAGGTGGCTGGGCGCGGGTTTGGTGGGCAGGTAGCAACGATGATGAACGCAAAGTCAAAGAAGAAACTGGCGCAACTTTGCGATGCTTCCCGTTAGACCAACCGAGTGGTTCTGGGACATGTGTTTATACAGGAAAGCCTGCTAATCGGGTGGCAATTTTCAGCAAAGCCTATTAAATCGGCTAAATTTTTGAGGGGGATTCTGACTAGAATCTCCCTTTTCTTTCACAGTTTGATAGGTGCATAAACATCATTAATATTTTCTGCTTGGTCATTGTGTGATAAGTAGCTCAAGAAAATATTTTTGTAATGATGAAGCGTTTTGATACAAGAGTGATGACAGTAATTTGATAATGTGTTGCTGATATTCCTCTGGTAAGGCTACCTGCTTTGGTGGCATAAGCGCCCTCCTGAGCATGTGTTTAGCTGGGCTATGATAAAGTTCATGAAGCCATGCCTTACCCTGTAAATCATTAATATCCATCTTGGCTAATGCGAGATAGCGTTCTATCCAAAAGATAAACAGCCCTTCATCAGTTAGCATATCCATGAATTGTTTTCCAGCATGATGCCAGAATAATTCGTAATTCACATCCCAGCCGAATTGGTCTAGTTTGAACATCGCCTCTCGCTCAAATTCGACCAAAATATCAGAGATGCCACTGCTACGTGGTTTAATTGCATCGGATAAAGTGGTTAATGAGGATGCTAACGGTGTATTGGGGTTTTGGGGGTTAGATAGTTGTCCATCGGTCTGTAAGAACTCCAATGTCATATCAAATTGGTGTTGTAATTGCGAAATTTCATCATGCAGGTTATTGGCATGTTGTTTTAAGACAATTTGGGCTAATTCATTCGGATTTTCTGATTGGATGATAATTTCAATCTGCTTTAATGATAAACCAAATTGTTTTAAGCGTAGAATCTGTTGCAACTGAATAATATGAGTCATAGTATAGAGGCGATAGTTATTTGTATCGCGCTCAGGTTTAGCCAAAAGACCAATGTCATGATAATGTTTTATGGTCTTTGGAGTGATGCCCAACAAAGTGGCAACCTCTCCGATGCTGAATGTTAGGTTGGACATCAATACTCACTCCAAATATCATTCTATTCAATTCTATCATGTCCTATGAGGCAGAGTAGTAATATCTAGATAGCCATGCGTTTTGCTCGGTTAATCAACCATAAAGCACATAATAAAAATACACCGGGTGCCCACAAAAGATAAGCCGCCGAATAGATTTCATGCTCGCTAACACCGTAAAAATCTGTAAAAGCGAAAGAAAAACCATCCATCATGATGGCTATGATAGCTAAAATGACCATCGGTTGCATCATATCACGCATGGGGATATTGAGAATAATACGTGTCACGAAGGTAAAAACGATGCCTGCTGGAAAAGTAACAATATAGAACACGATGAGCCATGGATTTCCTTCGCTAAATACCGATGAACCCAATACACGCATGATGATAAGAACTATAAACCACACTAAAAATCCGAAACCTACAGTTTTGATAGTAGTTGCCATTTGTGAGTCCTTTTATCTCTAAATCTATTTCAAGCCCGAACAATTATGTCAAGTGTTTTCTTTACCAGTAGTGACATATTATCAGATTAGGCTATGCCCCAAGGGCTAGGTCAATATATCAATATGAGAAAAAAATGAGTGATTATTTTTTGCCGTGAAAAATGAATTGAGAAAATTAGTTGATAATTTTCAGCAAAGCCTATTAAATCGGCTAAATTTTGAGGGGATTTTGTTAACTTCCCCTCAAAATTGTCCATAAATTCCCCTATTTCATCCAAACTCTGATATAATGATTCCCATTAAACCACTGAAAATCGGTTATAATTAAATTGTGCGTTTTGCACAAAAGCACTCATTTTTCTGAGTGAAAAGCACAATTGAAGGCGCATAGCCTGTTTGTTATCATTATCATAAATAAATTTATCTGCTCTGATAAATCGGAGCATTTTCTTGGGATTATAGTTTAATGGCGGCATATTTAATTGTAGATGTAGACGATTTATTGGGGCATTTCAAGGCGCGAGGGTCTGCGCTTGATTTGCAAGAATTGGCGGTAGGGTTGCGCGGTGGCGCGGCTTTGGCGGCTGGTTTGATGAATGCCGATAGGCTGAAGGCGGTTGCCGTTGCCAATTGGTCGGCATATTTGCCTCAACAACGCCCCAATCCACAACAAGTTTTTAAGGCGGCAGGCTATGAGACGTTTGATATGCCTAACCGTAGTGCGTTGGCAGATGCGCTCATCATCCATTATTTTTCGTTTGACCCCGACCCTGTGGATGAACTGATTATTGCCACCACCAGCCGTGATTTATTCCCTGTGATTCGTCGTGTCAAGACTGCCCATAATACCCGCACCCGTCTCTGGGGGTCTGTGGATGTCCTTAAAGGGACAGAGTATGAACGCGAAGTTATTTTCCAACCATTGGAATCGCTTCCCGGAATCAAGACGAAAAATGTCGCGGTGTATATTGACTTTGAAAATATCTCCATTAGCCTCAATGAACAGGGGTTTGTGGTGAATCTTGACCACCTAATAGACCGTTTTCTCACCCGCGCCCGTGCTTATGGGCAGGTGGTGAAGATGGCGGCGTATGCCCCTTGGGGGCAACGCGGCACATTGCCCCCGTTGGTAGATGCCAATGGTAGAGAAATCACAGAAGATGCCGCCAGTCGGTTGGCGCTCGCTAATATTGACCCTGTGTTCAATTTACCGGGGAAAAATAGTGCTGATGTGCGGATTGCGCGAGATGTATTATCAGACGCGGGGCATCATGATGCCGCCGATGTGTATATCCTTGCCAGTGGCGACAGAGATTTTAACGATGTGTTGAACACATTGGTCAAACAAAGCTCTAGCGTGGTTGTATGGGGGGTGCGCGGTAGCACCAGCCGTATGTTAGAAAATAATTCGGCGCTGACGGTAGAATATATCGAAGATTTTACCGATTTGCAGACCCATCAATCGCTGAATAACGCCTCGCCAACCGATGATAATTTTGTGGCGTTTACGCCATCGCAATGGACGAGCATTATCATTCAATTTGACCGCCTAACGGTGGAAAGTGATAGCGATTCTGTCTCTATTCGGCAATTGGTCGAGCAATTGCAAGCGGTAGGGGCGGCGGCATCGCGCCCACGCGGGGAAGATTTTGTCTCGCAAGCCTTATCGTTGGGGATATTGAAAGCTGTCTCTACACGCGGGCATGTGATGGTCAATGCGAATCATCCGATTGTAGAAAAAACCCGTGTGATTATTGACCGTATCGTGCGCCGTGTTGAGAATACGCTACAGGTACGTGGTTGGGAATATGTCAATTACGGATTTTTGCTCAAAGGTTTGGCGATGGATACCGAGCTAGACCGTCCGGGATGTAATATGGACGACCAATGGCGCTCCCATTGGATTGATGCGCTGGTACGCGAAGAGGTGCTAGAGCGCCAACTTATCCCCCATCGCCAAAATCCAGATGACCTTGTACCTGTCATCAAATTGTGTCCCACATACCCCATCCCCAGTTTTATCATGCCAAGTGCGCCATCAGAAGAATCAGATGCAACATGGTTAAAACTGACTATAGAAGAATTGGCAAAAACACAACTCGAAACAGCAGAAATGGTGCGCCGTGTCGTGGTGAGCGTGGAACAATTCACCAGTTTTCGCAAATTTGCATGGTGTCCGTTGGGGAGTTTGCATCGGCGCTTGCGCGTATTCGATACAGGTATGGCGTTCCAACTGGCTGTCGAATATTTGGCAAAAAATGAAGCGGTGAATGTCGAAGAATATACCAATCCACAGAGCAATTATGCCACCAAAGGCATATCGCTTAATATTGAACACCCACTGGTAGAGCGTATTGTTGGTGAGCGCGATGCGTTCATCAAATTGTTGTTGCAATTGTATGAGCGCAACCAACTCATCACCGAACAGAGTGTGCAACAAGCCGATAAACGCGCCAATTGGGATTTACCCCTCTGGTTTTCGATTATGGAGACCGAAAATGTCCTCAATCTACTCCCCGGACGCACAGGGCAATATAGTCTGTTTCGCACTCACCATACCGTGACGGTGGTGGCGGGTGGTGATGGTGGTGTAGTACCAGAGGAATCAGGGCAATAAGGGGCTATTTAAGACCAAATAGCCCCTGCCCATAATGCGCCTTTGGGTATTGATGGCATATCCCCCTTGCTCATGTAAATAGCGCCCCGCATAACCCCATCGCCTGCGATGATGAAACATGCCAGCACCCCGCGCCAAATTGAATCCGCGTTCCCATGTCCGAAAAAATGTCGCTACATCATCATCATAGGCATGGTGGATGAGGCGCTTGGGCAATATGGCTTGAAATTCGGTGGGGGTATCGGCATGGCGGAAATTTGTCCCAAAGACCAATTGCCGATGGATAAGCGCATCGCGTTTTTTTTGATACACATCAAAGGCGACAATACGCCCCGTGGGGGTGGATGTGCCTTCTATCAATAATCCGCCATCGCATAGGGCATCTGCCATCGTGTTTAGGGCATCTGTGACTGCCGATTCGTCATATTGGCGCAACACATTATAGGCGCGGATGAGGGTGGCGGGTTTATCGCCTAAAATATCAGTGATATTAAATCCCCCTAGCCGAAAATCAATCTGGGGCGGGTTGACATGGGGTAGGGCGTTCTTGACGCGGATGGGGTCTATCTCAATGCCCAATAGACGACAATTAGGGTTGATAGTTTGCAGGCGGGTGTGCATTTCCAGCGCCGTCCATGCGTATTCACCATAGCCCACATCCACCAGCAGGGGCGCTCCAACGGATAGCTGATGCCCCCATGTGAGGCAGATAAAATTATCTACCTGACGCAGGCGATTCAGCGCCGTTTTTCCGCGAGTGGGTTGTCCTTGTGGTTTGGTGGGTCTGGGCATACTATAACCTGCCATTCTATTTGAAGGTCGCCTCTGCTATAATTTGCTATGTGTATTATAGACCAACCTGCAACATCCAGTGGGTTCGGTGACAGAGAAAAAGGAGTGGATGTTATGAGTATTAAGTATGAGCCAAAGGCTGAATTGATTAAGCCCTTTGCCCGTCACGAAAAAGACACGGGTTCTCCAGAAGTTCAAATCGCCATTTTAACGGCACGTATTCGTGAACTCACCGAACACCTCAAAATCCATAAACATGACCAACATTCACGTCGCGGTCTGTTCCAAATGGTAGGGGCGCGTCGCCGTCATTTGCGTTATTTGAGCAGAACTAATCCAGATTCGTATCGTGATGTCTTAAAACGGCTCGAATTACGTCGCTAACGCCAAAATAGATGATGGGGCAACCAACCCTGCCCCTCATTATTGAGGATAGATTACGGGAATGCCACCATTGGCAAACGCAACCAAAAAACACCCGCTAACGACAGGTATTGGCAATTGTGGTGAAGGTTTTTTTGCTTGACCATAATTTCCAGTTCCTGAATTACGGGTGTTTTTATTTCTTAACCCGTTGTGGCAATTGAGCCACCGCGCTTATTTGATAGAGGAGAATTATTTTTTATGGTGACTTCGGCAACACGAACAGTACACCGTTTTAGCACCCAAGTGGGTGGAGAAGAAGTTGTTTTAGAAATTGGGAAATATGCAGAACAAGCAGGCGGGGCAGTGACCCTCCAAGTTGGCGATACCGTCGTATTCGCCACCGCCACAATGAGCAATAATGTCCGCGATGGCATTGATTTTTTCCCCCTCAGCGTAGATTATGAAGAAAAATTATATGCGGCAGGACGTATTCCGGGCAGTTTTTATCGCCGTGAAGGTCGCCCATCAGAAACGGCTATCCTCACATCCCGCGTGGTAGACCGTACCTTACGCCCCTTGTTCCCAGACGATATGCGGAACGAAGTCCAAGTCATCCTCATGTCACTCAGCCATGACCAAGAACATCACACCGATATGCTGGCAATTACCGCCGCGAGTTGTGCTGTCCTCATCTCCAATATCGTTTGGAATGGTCCTGTGGCGGGTGTTCGCATTGGCTTGATTGATGGCAAATTGGTCGTGAATCCCACCCATTCACAAATGGAAAATAGCACCCTCGATTTGCGTGTCTCTGGCACAGCAGATGCCTTGAATATGGTGGAATGTGGCGCTCAAGAAATTGATGAAGCCACCATGATTGAAGCCCTCGAATTGGCACATTCTGTCATTCGTCCCTTGTGCGAATTTCAAAACGAAATCCGCGCCAAAGTGGGCAAAGAAAAATCGGAATATGTGAAGGATGAACCGAATCTGGCATTATTTGAAGAAATTGCGGGCAAAATCCGCCCCCAAATTCGCCAAATCATCACCGAACACACCGACCGCGATGCGCGTGGTAAGGCGATTGATGCCCTATCAGAAGCCCTTGTCGCAGAATACGAAGCCCATAATGCAGTTGTGGAAAATGAAGCCGATAAGGTCTCTAAAAAACAAGTTCACGCAGGTATTGAATATGTGATGACCCAAGAAGTGCGGGCGCGGATTGTCAATGAAGGCATTCGTCCAGATGGGCGTAACTTTGTGACCATTCGCCCTCTCTCGGCAGAAGTGAGCCTCATCCCCCGTGTACATGGGTCTGGTTTATTCTCTCGTGGGCAGACACAAGTCCTTTCGATTGCGACATTGGGTACACCAAGCGACTCGCAAGAGATGGATGGACTCGCCCCTGACGAAAACAAACGGTATATGCACCACTATAATATGCCCCCATACAGCACAGGCGAAGCCTATCCCCTGCGCGGACCAAAACGCCGTGAAATTGGTCAT
The DNA here is from genome assembly GCA_033763335.1 of bacterium. Classification (GTDB taxonomy): domain Bacteria; phylum Chloroflexota; class Anaerolineae; order Aggregatilineales; family Phototrophicaceae. The sequence goes on along the minus strand of JANRKU010000016.1, from coordinate 137,786 downwards.
GGTGCGTTGGCAGAAACAGCTTTGCGCTATGTCACCCCACCCGAAGATGAATTTCCCTATACCATTCGCGTGGTGAGTGAAGTCATGAGTTCCAATGGTAGCACCTCTATGGCGAGTGTTTGTGCCAGCACATTGGCATTGATGGACGCTGGTGTCCCCATTATTCGTCCAGTGGCGGGTATTGCGATGGGTCTCATCAAAGAAGGCGATAAAGTCGCCGTCTTGACCGATATTCAAGGCTTAGAAGACCACCTCGGCGATATGGACTTTAAGGTCGCAGGGACAGAACGTGGTATCACTGCCTTGCAAATGGACATCAAAATCACGGGTGTTTCTGGTGATGTGATGAAACAAGCCCTCAAGCAAGCCTATGATGCTCGTATGCAAATTTTGAGCGTGATGCGCGAAGCCATCACCGAACCCCGTTCTTATTTGAGCGATTATGCCCCCCGCATGGTCACAGTGAAAATTGACCCCGAAAAAATCGGCGCAGTCATTGGTCAAGGTGGCAAGGTTGTTCGTGGTATTCAAGAACGTTTGGGAATCCGCATTGATATTCAAGATGACGGCACGGTGTTCATCTCTGGTGTGGATGGTCCATCGGTAGAAAAAGCTGTCGCAGAAGTGCGCGGTTTGGTTGAAGAAGCAGAACCCGGTAAAATTTATACAGGGCGCGTAACCCGCATTGAACCATACGGTGTGTTTGTCGAAATTTTGCCAAACAAAGAAGGTATGGTGCATGTGTCGCAATTATCTGACCATCCTGTCAGCCATCCAGAGGACGAAGTTCACATGGGTGATGAAATTATGGTGATGGTGGTGGATGTTGACCCCTCTGGCAAAGTACGCCTGAGCCGTCAAGCCGTATTGCTCGGTTGGACACTCCAAGAAGCCCGCGACTCCGATAAAAAGGGTGGCGAGCGCCGTAGCAGTGGTGGTGGTGGCGGTGGTGGCTATCGCGGTGGTGGTGGCGGTGGCGGAGACCGCAACCGTAGCGGTGGTGGTGGCGGTGGCGACCGTAACCGCAGTGGTGGCGGTGGTGGTGGTTATCGTGGCAATGCTGGTGGAGACCGCAATCGCAGTGGTGGCGGTGGTGGTGGAGACCGTAGCGGTGGCGGTGGCAATCGCGGTGGCGGTAGCACCAGTAGCTAATTTGTAAAAATATGCCTTATATGAATACAGTTGGTGTTTTGTGGCTGACATACGACCCTAACGGGTCTAGTCAGCCAGTACACCCTCAAAAATAGGCAGAATTGTACTGGCTGACTAGCGCAAAGCGCGTATGTCAGCCACAGATTAAACATATTTTACACCGTTTTTATTGACCAACCTGCTGTTTGCCTCAATTGTTAGCATATAAAAAGGAGCGCCCCTATGTCTGATGACAATGACATCCCTGTAGAGACTATTGCTGAGACCGAAAATTATACTGTATGGATTTCTGAAGAACCCGATGGCGAAATTGGCTATCATGTTGAACTCGGTGCGGTGACATTGCACTTTTTCAGAGAAGAATGGCTCGAACTGTATAAACTGATAACCGAAGCCATCAAAGCAGATGACGAAGCCTGATTCCCGCCTGATTGAGATTGCTCTTAAGCACTTGCCCCCATCGGCATCGCAACTCCGCCTGTTGGATATTAACGGTATGGCAGGGGAGATTGTGGCACAACATCGCCCTGATGTGGAAATTATCCCCATTTCGGGCGATGTGAGCGCATGGCGTTTTTCTGAAAATAGCCTAGATGCGGTGATGGCAGTCGAATACATCTTGAATGACGCATTTTTACACGCCGTATTGCCCATTTTACGGCATGGGGGACGGTTGATTATTGCCAATTCCCGCGCTTCAATGGATGTGACCCAATATGGCACGCGCTTGGAAGATGCGGGTTATGTGCGTATTTTAATTGAGGATGCGTTCCAAAATCCGACGAGCGGGGTGCTGATGCGGGGCGAAAAAGCCCATATCACCGCCGATACCCATGAACGGATTCAAGAAGTGGCTGGTGGCGAGGCAGAACTCATCCCCATCAGCGAGTATAAGGGGCGTTATGTGCATTTGCTCGTGCGCCAAATCCCCAATAAACCCCCATGGCGCTTAGAACCCGATGAACCCATTCAATGGGAAGCCGTGACTATCAATGGCACGTTGTTGGTATTTAGCAGTTTGCCCAAAGCGGTGAGCTTTATGCAACCATCCGTTTTGGCGGGTAAATTTCATCAGGTGAACAAAGTGGTCAAATTCAAACGTGAAGTGGTGATGAATTGGGCTATACAGACCATTTTTAACCCGACTATGAGTGTATGGGATAGTGGGGCAATGGCATTTATCCCCATCAACCAGACCGAAGCCGAAACCCCTGATGAATAATGATAACCCTCGCTGACCTCGACTTTTTATGCTCCACCGAAGGCGAAAAATTGCTCCAATTTCTCGCACAACAAGACTTATCCCCAAAAAATCATTTGTCGCTCGTCTCGCAACTCCGCAAAACTATCCCCATGACCCAATTAAGCCACGCCATCACGCTCACCCAAACCCGCGCCCGTGCGAGTGGCAAATTTGGCGATATGGCACATCAATTATTTTTTACCCCAGACGCATTAGAGCAAGCCAGTGACCCGCGTATTCGGGCGTATCGGGCGAGGCGATTTTCTGATAAACAGATAACCGATTTTTGTTGTGGAATCGGGTCTGATAGCCTCGCATTGGCGGAATTTGCGGAATCGGTCATTGGGGTGGATAGCGACCCTGTGCGGGTGGCAATGGCACGCCTCAATGCGGAGATATTGGGCATCACTAACGCGCAATTTGTGGTGGATGATGTGACCCAACGGGCGTTATCATTCACAGAAGCCTTTTTCTTTGACCCTGCTCGCCGTGATGAGAGTGGGGGGCGTTTATTTGGGGTCGAAAATTATGCCCCGCCACTCTCGACTATCCGCCGATGGATGGGCAATTTTGGCGCAGTGAAATTATCGCCTGCAGTGGATTTATCGGAATTAAGCGCGTATGCGGGGCAGGTCGAATTTTTATCGGTGGATGGCGACCTCAAAGAGGCGCTATTGTGGTTAGATGGCGAAAAATCTCCGCGTGCCACTGCCCTCATCGAGGATAACACTTATCACTGGGAACATCCCGCCTTTTTAGCCGATAATAAACCGATTTCTGCCCCGCGCCAATGGCTTATAGAACCAGACCCCGCCCTCATCCGCGCTGGATTGGTGCAGGATGTCGCAGAAAAGTGGGGGATGTTCATGCTGGATGATACCATCGCCTATTTGACCAGTGACCATCACCCCAAAAGCGACTGGGCGCGGGCATGGAAAATTTGGGATTGGATGCCCTTTAACCTGAAGAAATTACGCATTTATTTGCGGGAACGGAATATAGGTCGGGTGACGGTAAAAAAGCGTGGGTCGCCTATCACCCCAGAAGGATTGATGGCACAACTCAAGCTAAAAGGCGATGATGCGTGTACGGTTGTGCTGACACGGCATTTGGGCAATGCTATTATAATAATTTGTGCAGAATATCCAGATTCATGGGTATAATAGGGAACGGCGACCATGCCATTCCTATATATGAGTTCATTAAAGGACGGTCACATGCTTACACCATATTTCCCAGAGGCACTCACTTTTTTCTCTGTAGATGAAAATCAATATGATTTTGCACAAGCCCTCAAAAAAGTGAAAAATGATTTGGGGCATACTTACCCGTTGGTTATTGATAACAAAAAAATTGCCATTAAAGAGACATTCGCCTCAGTGAATCCCTCACGCCCAGAAGAAGTCATTGGTCGGTTTGCGATGGGCGATGCCTCTCATGCTGATGCGGCGATTGCGGCGGCTACCCGCGCCTTTGATGAGTGGAGACGGGTGCCTGTCGAAGAACGGGCGCGGTATTTACTCCGCGCTTCTGCCGAAATGCGCCGTCGCAAACATGAATTTAGTGCCATGATGGTCTTTGAGGTTGGTAAAAGTTGGGCAGAAGCCGATGCCGATACCGCCGAAGCCATAGACTTTTTAGAATATTATGCCCGTCAAATTTTGCGTATTGCCGATAGCACAGGGGCGCTAACCAGTTATCCATCAGAATTATTGCAATTGAAATATATCCCATTGGGCGTTGGCGCGGTTATTTCTCCATGGAATTTCCCATTGGCAATTGCCACAGGCATGGTGAGTGCGTCGCTGGTGGCAGGGAATACAGTCGTATTCAAACCCGCAGAACAAAGCCCGTATGTCGCCTATAAGATGTGCGAATTGTTCTGGAATAATGGCATTCCCGCAGGCGTACTCAATTTCCTGACGGGTGATGGTGCAGTGGTCGGTGGTCGTATGGTAGAGCATCCTCATACCCGTTTTATCTCGTTTACGGGGTCAAAAGAGGTGGGGGTGAGCATCTACGAAAAAGGCGCAAAATTGCAAACGGGGCAAAAATGGCTCAAGCGCATGATTTTGGAGATGGGTGGCAAGGATGGCATCATTGTGGATGAAACCGCTAATCTCGAAGAAGCGGCTAAAGGTATTGTTGCCAGCGCATTTGGTTTTCAGGGGCAAAAATGTAGCGCCTGTAGCCGTGCCATGATTGTTGATTCGGTTTATGATGAGGTCGCCAAACGTGTGGTTGAACTCACCAACGAATTGGTCATGGGCGCGCCTGATACCAATTGGAAAATTAATATCGGACCCGTAGTTGACCAAGATGCTGTGAATAAAATTACCCATTATATTGGCATTGGGGGGGGGGGAAGGCAAATTGCTCACAGGGGGTAAATTGCAAGAGACCGCCGAAAATGGCTATTTTATTCAACCAACCGTTTTTGGTGATGTTAACCCCACGGCTAGAGTATCACAAGAAGAAATTTTTGGACCTGTATTAGCCATGAGCCGTGTGCGCGATTTTGATGATGCGCTCCGTGTGGCAAATGGGACAGATTATGGCTTAACAGGCGCGGTCTATAGCAATAATCGGTATCGGCTAGAAGAAGCACGCAAAGAATTTTTTGTCGGCAATTTGTATTTGAATCGCAAAAGCACAGGCGCAATTGTGGGCGTGCATCCATTTGGCGGATTCAATATGAGTGGCACCGATAGCAAAGCGGGCGGACCCGATTACCTGTTGCACTTTACCCAAGCCAAAAGTATCGCAGAAAAGCTATAGAACATCTCCATATTACCCTCTGAACTAAGCGTAGGGACACGATATATCGTGTCCGCGCCTCAAAAATCGAGGACGGCATATATGCCGTCCCTACACCTCCCATTATATATTTGTTAAATCTTTTTGGTGAAAATATAAAAATCGCATATAATCTAAAACATTATGTGCGATTTTTTGATTTTTGTAGAGACCTACAGAGGAAGGCTGGCGCTATGAGGTTGCCCGCACGTCATGAATTGCTCACTTGGGCAGATATAGATAAACTGGTAGATATTCTCTTACCCCAATTGCAATCAGTGGGGCGGTTTGATGCCATGGTGATGATTACACGCGGGGGGATTGTCCCCGGTGGCTTGTTTGCAGAGGCGTTGGGGATTCGCAGTGTGCTAACGGCGGCGGTGGATTTTCCCAATTCAGAAGAGGGTGGGTTGATGGCGTGGCCCTCTTTCCTACAATTTCCAGATGAAGCCCTTTTGCGCGGACGCTATACCCTGATTATAGATGATGTATGGGGGAGTGGGCGCACCAGTACAGCAGTACGCGGGCGATGTGAGGCGGCAGGTGCCATTCCGTATACCTGTGTTTTTCATTTTAACCCGTATCGGTCACTTTTTAGCAAGGCAGAACCCGATTTTTATGCCGCCGTGACGGATGCTTTCATTATTTATCCATGGGAAGTGGATAGAGGACTCAATACAATGGGGGCGCTTTCGCCCATGCCAGAGAACTAATTCCCCTTATAAAGGGTGCAAATTAAAGAAAGTATAATTTTTGCACAATTTATAAGAAATTTCTGCTATACTATGTTTATATGAAATAGTGATTCACAGTTCTATGACTGACCAATCAACAGAAAGCATGTGCGATTACTTGTTATACCAAACTTTTATACTGAGCGATTTTTCTTGCACCACCACCGAGAAAGGAGACAGCGCATTTTTTGAATACTGCCGAAATTGCGCTATTTCGTTATATGGATGACAACATCAACACTCCAGAAATGAGCGATATGTCAGAATTTGAACGATTGCTCAATGAGTCTTTTGCACCACGAGATTTAGTGCGCGGGCAAATTCGCAACGGGCTTATTTTGGAGATAAAGCCCCGCGAGATTATTGTAGACTTAGGTACAAAACAAGACGGTATTGTGCGTTCAGAAGACCTAGAACGCCTCGATGAACAATTTCGTGGTAGCCTTAAGGTGGGTGATGAAGTTCCTGTATATATCCTGAATCCCAGAGATGCCGATGACAACCTCATTGTCTCGATTAATATGGGATTACAGCGTTATGATTGGGAAAAAGCCCGTGATTTGCTCAAAACCGAAGAAGTGGATAATGTCCGTGTGGTGGGCAACAATCGTGGCGGTATTTTGGTGCGTTGGCGCAGGCTTGAAGGGTTTATCCCAAGCTCGCATTTGACCAGCATCAATGTTGCCGATAAGCGCGAAAATTCCAATGACCTCATGGGCAAGGAATTGGTCGTGAAGGTCATCGAAGTTGACCAAGACCGCAGACGGCTTATTTTTAGTGAACGCGAAGCACAAAAAGAATGGCGCGCCCAACAAAAAGCCCGTTTGCTCGCAGAACTCAAAGAAGGCGATGTCGTTTCTGGGACTGTGACAGGCTTGCGCGATTTTGGCGCGTTTGTCAACCTCGGTGGGGCAGATGGTCTTATCCATGTGTCTGAACTCGCATGGCATCGGGTAGACCATCCGCGTGATGTTTTGCAGGTTGGCAATGTGATTGATGTGTATATTCTCAATCTTGACCGCGAATCGAATCGTATCGCCCTCAGTCGCAAGCGTCTTTTGCGCGACCCATGGGAAGAAGCAGCAGAGCGTTATCATGAAGGTCAATTGGTCGAAGGTACTGTGACCAATGTCGTGGATTTTGGCGCATTTGTGGCGCTGGATAATGGGCTAGAAGGCTTGTTGCATTTGAGTGAAATGGGCGATGGGTCACTCAAAGAACCCCATTCCTATTTGCAAAAGGGTGATAGACTCAATTTGCGAATTAGCCACCTTGAACCAGAAAAACGGCGTGTTGGCTTTACCCAACGTTGGGGAACAGAAACCCCCACAGAAACAGCACCACCACCGCCAGCAACAGATGAAGTGCCACCTGCACCCGAACCTGTCGTTGCGCCTGTGGATGAAGTACCACCCACAGAATAAGCATTTTTGCATTATAGGGCGCATATTATTGCGCCCTTGCATCAAAAGTTAGGTCATAATAGGGTTAATATGGGGTTAAAACGCGATTTTCGTAATATTTGCATTGACATTTGATGTTCCTCTCGGTACAATTTTGACACTTTATGAAAGGGAACAGCGTCACAACGCATAGCGGTGTGCCACGCTTATTATCAGTTTTGTGCCATCATTTTTATCGCAACTGAGCATTAATCAAGCGGTCACTTCTGGTAGAATTGAACCGTTGTTTCGCGTTCCTGCCCATAAATTCAGAAAAATTTTAACCGTTTAGGAGCATATTTATGTCTGATACATCGTTGGAGACCTTCTCCGACTCTATGGATTTTGCCGCGTTGTTAGAAGCCTCGTTTGAAGCAGATAACTTAGAACGTGGCGATGTGGTGACTGGCAGAATTTTGGGAATTGACCAACAAGGGTTGATTATCGGTATTGATGGGTCTCCACGCGATGGATTTGTCTCTCGCAAGGATATTGAACGCCTCAACATGCGCCCAGAAGATTATCAATTGGGCGGTGAAGTAGATGTGACTGTGTTGCGGATGGAAGACGAAGAAGGCAACCTTGTCCTCTCCATTTCCCAAGCACGTCAAGGGGAAGACTGGAAAATTGCCGAAGCCTTGCAAGAAAAAGACGAAGTATGGCACGGCGAAGTGGCAGAAGCCAATCGTGGCGGTCTTATCATCCTGTTTGGCAATTTACGCGGATTTGTGCCAGCCAGCCATGTCAGCGATTTGCCACGCGGGTTGAACGAAGAAGAACGCAAGAATTACCTCATGCGCCTCGTGGGACAAAAAGTACCCCTCAAGGTCATCGAAGTGAACCGCAAACGTCGCCGTTTGGTCTTTTCACAACGCGATGCCCAACGCGACAACCGCGAAGCCCGCAAAGACAGCCTGCTTGATGAACTCAAAGAAGGCGAAGTCCGTCGTGGTGTGGTCAGTGGTTTGCGCGACTTTGGCGCATTCGTAGATTTGGGTGGGGCAGATGGTCTTATCCACATTTCTGAACTCGCTTGGCATCGCGTGAAGCATCCAAAAGAAATTTTGGAAGTTGGCGACCAAGTAGATGTATATATCCTCCGTTTGGATGCCGAAGGCAAACGTATTGGCTTGAGCCTCAAGCGCCTACAACCCAATCCATGGTCAGTGGTCGAAGAACTGTATCATGTGGGACAATTGGTGCAAGGCACTGTGAGCCGTACCGCCCAATTTGGTGCGTTTATCAGCCTCGACCCCGGTATCGAAGCCTTGTTGCATGTCAGCCAAATTGGTGATGGCACCGTACAAGATGCCACCCAAATTATCAAAGATGGCGATGTGTTGACCATGCGTATTATCAGCATTGAAGCCGATAAACAACGCTTGGGATTGAGCTTGCGCGACCTCGAAATGGAAGCGACCATTCCTGCCGATGATGCCGAAACCGAAACTGTCGAAACGATAACAGAAGAAGTCGAAGCCACCATCAGCGATGAACCAGTGGTGACTGCGTAATTAGATTCTTTGTTGCGGGCGCAATATATTGCGCCCCTACAAGCTATTTTAGGGTTATAGAGGCAAGTTATCGGTTTGCCTCTATAGTGATATGATAATCCTCATTTTTCGGTAATCCGTGCCTAGCAATTCGCTATTTTGCTTGTTATAATGCAGAATAAGTCGTCTATTGCATGGAGAAAAGAAAAATACTTCTTCCTGCTCGCGTCTATATCCCACGCAGGAAGGGGGTGAATTATGGCAACTGTAAAATTGAAACCCAATGAGTCGCAAGACCAATTATTACGCCGCTTTCGTAAGCGCGTGACCAATGCGGGCATTCTTAGCACCGTGCGTCGCAAACGCTGGCACATCTCTAAGAGTGAGCTACGCCGAATTGAAAAGAAAAAAGCAATTCGTCGTTCCCGTCGTCGTCAACGTAAGGCTTCGATAAGATAATGCCCTATTGGGGATTATTATCGGCTTTTTAACGTGTTTATTTACCGCTATCGGCGTATTTGTTGATAGCGGTTTTATCGTTTCATCTATTTGACCCGAAAGGTTGTGTATGGCAAAACAAGAAGACAAGATAGAGGTAGAAGGTGTGGTGGTTGAGGCACTGCCCAACACCCAATTCACCGTAGAACTAGAAAATGGACATCGTGTATTATCGTATTTATCTGGCAAGATGCGTAAATTTTATATCCGTATCGCGCTTGGCGACAAAGTGCGGATTGAAATGAGCAGTTATGATATGTCACGCGGACGCATTATTTATCGCCATCGTGACCAACAAAGCAGTTTTGAGGAAGAAAAGTAATTTTCGACTTGCTATGATTTCTTGAAATGAGCATAACCATGATTACGGTAATGCCACACGGCGGATAACGACTATTTTTAATTAAAATAGGCTGGTTATCCGCCAAAAAATCCTCTTAAAATAATTTTTTATTAAAATCATCTAACCTATAAAAACTTTGAAGGGCTATTTTCGCTTGCGCGAAAATAGCCCTTGTGTTAATATTCCCCTAATTTAATTACTGTGAATAAGGGGGCTTATTTATGCCAGCACCAGAAGATGAAGTGGAAATTATAGAAGAAGTCATCGAAGAGGATGCGAAACAACCTAATTTTCTAATACCTGTGTTCATCCTTTTTTCACCACTAGCGATTTGTGGATTGGCTCTCTTTGGTAGTGTGTTATTTTGTGGTAATAGTGTTGGCGGAATTTTTAATGGGGTTCAAAATGTATTAGCCTCTATTGGCAATATTTTTAGCATAGACTTATTCCCAAATAGCACAGTAGTTAGTTCTGCCCCTTCTATTGTTGAACGCATTAAACCGCTAGGGCAGTTAGTGACAACCCGTGTTGAACTTGCCAATTCACGCATTGAAATTTCAACTCGTTATGGGATTGGTAATGTGTGCAATATTGGCGCGTTACATTCTGCACAAGGAGCAATTGAAGCAGGCGTAAGTTTAGAAGAATTTTCTCCTGAAAATATTATTTATGATGAACCTACAGAAACTTACATAATCCGCTTATCACAACCAACCGTTACCAGTTGCCAATTAGACCCCATGCAGATTATCAAATATTATGAATGGGGTGCAACCGTTGCCTGCCCTGCAAATTGGGATGAGATGCGCTTACTGGCGAGTTATGAAGCCGTGAATCGCTTCCGTGATAGAGCGATTGAAGAAGATATTATCGGTAGAGCGGAGCAACAAGCCGATTTAATCCTGAGTAATTTTATTTCAAGCATCACAGGTAAGGCTGTTCGGATTGAGTTTATTCAGCCAGAAATATCTTTAGGTCTGCCGAGTTCATGTGAACCAGAACCACCTACTGGCTGGCGTTTTGATGACACAGACCAACGCTGGGTGAAGGATTAGTAGGGACACAATGCCTGTCCGTATTTGTTTTGATGATTTTGCCTGATAGTATCGCGTTTTTTGGCTTCGCTGGATGTTCAAAACATCCAGCTAGTCGAATAAAGTCCACTAAAGGGACTAAAACCGTCTCTTAAAAAAGAGATATGTCTCATAACTGGTGGATTTAATGCCAATTTTTGTGAAAAAAATTAGGTAAGTCAGTCCCTTTAGTGGACTTCAAAATCGAATAGACATAGGTTTTGAACCTATGTCGAAGCAAATTATTGAGAAATGCGATGATTTAACTTAGGATTTATGGTTTTTTGCCCCAGTGGACGCACATCGTCCCGAACATAAACGATTGATACCCCACATCCACAAATCCAGCACCCTCTAATAATGCCACCAATTCTTTTGGGGTCTTAAAGGCTTGGGTGGATTCTGGCAAATACCGATACGCATCCGCCGCTTCTTTTCCGACAATAATCCGCCCCAAAATGGGGATAATATAGCGCAGGTGAATCATGATGAAGGGACGCAATAAATTTTTTGGCGGTGGGGAACTATCCAACACCACAATTTTCCCCCCAGATTTTAATACGCGGAATTGCTCACGGAGGGTTTGGGGAATATCAATGACATTGCGGAGCAAATAGCCCGATGTCACGGCATCAAAGGATGTATCGGGGAAGGGCAGGTGCAAAGCATCTGCGCCCGACCAGCGCACTGCATCGCCTTGTGTGCGTGTTTGCCCCACAAACATCATGGGCAGGGAAAAATCTGCGCCGATGACGGTGGCATTGGGGGTAACTTTGAGCGTCTCGAAGGCAATATCACCCGTGCCTGTGGCTAAATCGAGCAATGCGCCGTTTTCTGGTAATGCGGCTTTTTTGACGACAAATTTGCGCCAGCGTAAATCTTGCCAGCCTGTCATCACCCGATTCATGATGTCATAGCGCCGAGCGACCCGCCCGAACATTTCTTGTACGTAATCTGATTTTTCTTTGCCTTGTAGTTGTGCGTTCATTTTTTTAATCCGTAGTGTTTCCAATTCGCAGATAGCTGTGTTTCGATATGTGTAGCAGGGGTGAGCGGTTTGCTCTCCACTGCTATGATGTGATGATGATTCCATTTTGGTAAGTTAGCAGGCTTACAGGTGGCATCTATCCCCAATTTTTGCCCAAATTGTGGCATAAGGCTATTCGGGTGATGTCGTGGCAATAAGCCATTCACCCAAATATTATCCCGTTCTGGGTCTACATGCCTATCCATTGCGCCTAGCACCGCTTCATTATCGTGGATATTGACCGATTCGTCTACGATAATCACCTTTTTTAAGAAGGATAAATGCCCTAATCCCCATAGCCCATACATCACCTTATGCGCGTAGCCATACGGACGCGCTTTGAGGCTGATGATTGCCGTATCTCCGCCATCACACAGATGAAAATCACAAATTTCATCGAAAAGGGTCTGTAATAACGGCAAAAAGAGGCGTTCTGCCCCTTTCATCATATGGGTATATTCGTTAGGCGCGGGTGATGGGATGATGGCAGGATATACGGCATCTTGTCGGTGGGTGATGGCGGTGATATGAAAGGGCATGAGGTCGTTCTCATCAAAATACGCTCCATGATGCCCTGCAAGCGTGTGTGCTGATGGCGATGCAGATGGGGTTAATATGCCCTCTATGACAAATTCCGCATCGGCAGGAATACTGACAGGTTGGCTAATGGCACGCGCAAAATTCACTGGCTTATTGCGTAACCATCCCGCTATCCAAGCAGGGGGGATGTCGTTGGGCAATGGCACGCTGGCGCTCCAGATTAGGGCGGGGTCGCCACCCAATACGATGGCGGCGGGGGTTGGTTCTGTGATAGATAACATGCCCCATTCGCTCATCACACCCAATGTATTGTGATTGATGACCACCGCCCGCGCCCATATCACGCGCTTGTCGCCGATATACAACTGCGCCCCTGTGATATTTGGGGCAGATTCCGCTTCCCAATGGCGTAAAATAGGTAGGTGCGTGAGTGTAGGTGAGTCGCGCCATTGCACCGCTTGGACAGGGGGATTATTTTTTTCTGTATTTGTGCCGATTGCATTCCGCAGGGCATTAAGGGCTTGCATCCCTTGTGCGATGAGTCCGCCAAATCCCAAATTTTTTAATCCACGCACCCCTGTAAGGGCGTTTAATTTGTCGGTGAGGTCATGTAAGTCATTTATCCCCAACGCCCACGCCATACGCCGTGATGTGCCGAATAAATTGGTAATGACAGGATAGTCATGACCGACTACCTGCTCAAACCACAATGCGCGATTATGCTTCCCATTTTGCACGCGGTGGGTGATGGCGCTCATCTCCAAATCGGTATGGACGGGGTGACTAATGCGGATGAGTTCCCCCGATTGTTCCAGTCGGATGAGGTATTCATCCAAATTTCGATATGCCATGCAAAACTGTACCTATATTTTGAATATTCAAAAAATCATAAATATAGTATAACGCAAAAAAACCCCTAATGGGGCTTTGAAGGTGATGAGAATTTTAGGGGTTCAATTTGCAAATCTGACGCGGTAGCCCCTCTTGGATATTAAAATAGCTTTCTGGAAATGGGACAGGTACTTCGGCAGGGCGGGCGAAATGGGTATAAAAGCCGACTTGTTCTAATGCCAATTGTCCCTCAACACTCCGCGCAAAGGTCATAAATGTCTCTGATAGCCCAATGGTCTCTAGGGTGGTTTGTGGATTATTGAGTGCATAGAGATAAATCGGGCGGATGAGTGTTTTGGGATATTCTTGCAAGTTAATCGTCTCTGATAGTGGGTTAATGGGGCGCGTATCGCCCTCCAAAATGCTAATCGCACGCAAATAATTGGGCGGTTGGGTTTTCATCCATGCGATGCTGACCCAATAGATAGACCCCGGTGTTTCTAGGGTTTTATTGAGGCAGGCTTCATTCGATTCACAGCGCAAATAAAGGGCATTTGGTGGAAATTGGGCTTCTTCGGTGATGATATGACGGGCGACATTATTCAGCACAAATTCGGTTGTGCCACTGCCCGGTCTTACCCAAATGTTGATGGGGTTGCTGGTGGTATTTCTAATCCCAGACCAGTTGCTCAATTGTGACCAATCATTCACAGTACCGCGTAAGATGCCACTGATTTCGTTAAATAAAATGGGGCGTACTGGTGGGCGAACATCATCTGGATTGTCTGGGTTGCGGACATCATTCACCATTGGGTTGTTGATATTGGTCACAAATGCCACTACATCAAACCCGACTTCTGCCGCACATTCAATGCCAATGCCTGCTTGTGTGAGCGAATCATATTGGGGGGCGGTCATCGGCTCTGACATGGCGAGCAGATTCACACATCCGCCTTCTGTTGCCAGTTTTACCCCATTGGTCGAGCCTGTGGCGTTAATATGCACATCTGCACGATGTAAGGCTTCAAATGCTGTTTCCCATTTGGGTCCAATGCTGAGTGTTCCCAACATGGTATCGCTCCCTGCGATACATAAACGAGGTGGTGGATTGAGAATTTCTTGAATCTGCCCCAGATTGCCAATGAGTTCGCCCAAATCTGCGCCTAAGCCGATGAGCGTCCCCATTAGGGATGAGAGAAATATCACCAATGCTAAACAACCAATTGAAGGGGTGTTGCGCTTTTGATTATCATCAACGACCACCACGCGCATGGGGTCGGTATTGGGGTCTTGGGTTACGCGAACACGAGGGACTTGTTTATTACTTGCGGGGTCATTATCACTCATAAAATAAAAACCTCCCTTTGATTTTATTTTATGTGTAATGTGGGTAAGGGCGCAACAGGTTGCGCCCTTACATAACCCAACCTTAACTTAATTTTGATGTGGACGGGTACATTCCACGACCATCCAATCGCCATCGGGTTGTTGACGGCGTTTATAGGGGATGAGTCCCACTCCGCGCAAAGCATTTTCGACATCTTCGACTTGTTCAAAGGTCAAGCCACTGAATATTGCCAGCCCACCCGGACGCACAATATCCCCCAAACCTTCACCGCACATTTGGATGATAATCCGCGCCAAAATATTGACCACGATGAGGTCAAAGCGGCGGGCGGAATGAATGACAGTCTCTAGGCTACCTTCTTGGGCGGTGATTTTATCATCTACACCATTCACTTTGATGTTCTCAATGGATGATTTGACCGCCACAGGGTCATTATCCAGCGCCAATATATCAGATGCGCCCAATTTAGCGGCGGCGATGGCAAGGATGCCCGACCCACTGCCTAAATCTAGCACTTTTATGCCATGTGTGACCAAATCTTCGAGTGCTTCTAGGCACAATTGGGTGGTGGGATGTGTTCCCGTCCCAAATGCCATCCCGGGGTCGAGGGCGATGTGAATATCATTCGGTTCTGGTTCTAATTCTACCCACAAGGGGCGGATGAGGATGCGCTTGCCCAAGCGGATGGGATGATAATGCACTTTCCATGCTTCTGCCCAATCTTGTTCATCCACCATGACATATTCTGGGGTGGGCATGGGGTACATCATGTTGAGCAGGCGCAACCCGAATTCGAGTTGCTCTTTGGCGGCGGCGGCGCGTTCATCATCGGGCAAATAAGCGCGGACGATGAGCCGTTCTGCGGGAGGCACAGCCCCATCATCATACATTTCTGGCATGATGCCATCTTGTTCTACAGATACGCCTTGATGCCCATAGCGCGAGAGTAATTCCACGACAGCTTCTGCCGCTTCACCATCCACATTGAGCCGAATTTCTATCCATTTCATGAGGTATTTTGCCTTTATTCGCCACTTAGCCAGTTAATGACACGGCTAAACATGCCTTTATTGCTTTGGGGAGATGCGACATTTGTCCCCATCGAGTGCGCCAATTTTTCAAATAATTGGCGTTGTTCGGCGGTGAGTTTGGTGGGGATTTCGATTTGCACGCGCACCAATTGGTCGCCACGTCCGCTATTGCTCCCATCGCTCCGTAAGCGGGGGAATCCGCGCCCACGCAAACGGAAAATTTTGCCGTGTGGTGTGCCTGCGGGGACATCGAGGTCTACTTCGCCATCCACCGTGGGAATCCGAATCCGTGAGCCGAGTGTGGCTTGCACGACATTCAGGTTCAAATCGAGCAGAATATCGTTATCATGACGCACAAAAATTTCGTGGTCTTTGACATCTATCACCACAAATAAATTGCCACGCGGTGCGCCCGAATCACCTGCATCACCCTGACCTGCATGTTGGATTTGGATGCCCCCATGCACGCCTGCGGGAACTTTGATATTGAGCGATACCCGTTTTTTCAGTCGTCCACTGCCATCACAGACACGGCAGGGCTTTTCTACGATTGTGCCTTTGCCCCCACAGCGTGGGCAAGCCGTGACGCGCACCATAGACCCCAAAAAGCCTTGTTGAACTTGGCGAACTTCACCAGAGCCATTGCATTGTGGGCAGGTGATGGGGTTGTGACCTGCTTCTGCGCCTGTGCCTGCACATGTTTCGCATGGGTCTAGGCGGTCAAATTCAATATCGCGTTCTGTGCCAAAGACGGCTTCTTCAAAGGTGACGACAACATTAACACGCCTATCGCCCCCTTGTTTGGGACCTTTGCGCGTGCGTGAATTGGTACGAAAACCCGCATTGTTCAAAAATTCTTCAAATATTTCTTCAAAGCCACCAAACCCGCCAAAACCAGCACCGCCTCCGCCACCAGCATTACCAGTGACCCCTGCATGACCAAAACGGTCATAACGGGCGCGTTTTTCATCATCAAATAAGACCTCATACGCCTCATTGATTTCTTTGAATCTGGCTTCAGCGTCATCGGCTTTATTGGCATCGGGATGATATTGCTTTGCCAAATTGCGGAAGGCTTGTTTAATATCGGTTTTAGTGGCGTTGCGTCCAACACCTAATACTTCATAGTAATCTCGTGCCATCGTTTGGTTTACCTTGTTCGCATGATTGTTGGTAAGGGCGCAACCTGTTGCGCCCTTATGAGATATGGTTTATCTAATCATTAGGCGTGATTTGCCCGTATGGTATAAAACAAAATAGGGCGATGAAAATCTTCATCACCCTTTTTTTGAATTGGATTATGCCTCACGCATCGGTGAATTCGGCATCAATCACATCTTCGCCTGTTTCTTGCCCAGCACCATTGCCATTGGCAGATGGGGTGTCGGTGGGTTGTTGATACATTTGCCCGCCGATGGTTTGAATATGGGCGCTAAGGGCATCTACTGCGGCTTTGATTTTTGCCACATCGTTTGTTTCTTTGGCTTTACGCACACTTTCGATATGTTCGTTGGTGATTGTCTTGGCGCTTTCTGGAATTTTATCGCCATAATCACGCAAGAGTTTTTCCGCAGAGAACACGGCGCTTTCAGCTTGGTTATTCACCTCTGCCAATTCACGGCGTTTGGCATCTTCACCTGCGTGCTTTTCTGCCTCTTTAATCATGTTATCAATTTCAGCATCACTTAAACCACTGCTGGCGGTGATGGTGATGTGTTGTTTGCGACCAGTGGCTTTATCTTGTGCCGATACGCTCAAGATACCATTGGCATCAATATCGAAGGTGACTTCGATTTGTGGCACACCGCGTGGGGATGGGGGAATACCATCCAAAATGAAGCGCCCTAGTGATTTGTTATCGGCTGCCATGGGGCGTTCACCTTGTACAACATGGATTTCCACTTGTGTTTGGCTATCCGACGCGGTGGAATAGACCTGTGATTTTTTGGTTGGGATGGTGGTATTGCGTTCAATCATGGGTGTTGCGACACCACCCAATGTTTCTACACCCAATGAAAGGGGAGTCACATCGAGCAGGAGGATGTCTTTCACATCACCAGCCAACACACCACCTTGAATTGCCGCGCCAAGTGCCACCACTTCATCGGGATTTACACCTTTGCTAGGTGCTTTGCCAAAGAATTTTTCTACGGCTTCTTGTACGGCGGGCATACGGGTCATGCCACCGACCAAAATCACGGTATTGATGTCATTGACAGTAATGCCAGCATCTTTGATAGCATTACGGCACGGTTCGATGGAGCGTTCAATAAAATCGCGCACGAGTTGTTCTAGTTTGGCACGCGATAATGACACGTTCAAATGTTTTGGACCACTGGCATCGGCAGTGATGAAGGGCAGTTGAATATCAGCCGTCATCACGGTAGACAGTTCAATTTTTGCCTTTTCTGCCGCTTCTTTTAGGCGTTGCAAGGCTTGGCGGTCTTGACGGAGGTCAATGCCGTTTTCCTTTTTGAATTCATCTGCCAACCAACCGATGATACGTTCATCGAAGTTATCACCACCCAAGAAGGTATCGCCGTTGGTGCTACGGACTTCAAACACACCATCACCGACCTCCAAAATGGAGATGTCGAATGTCCCACCGCCCAAGTCGTATACGGCGATGATTTCGTTTTTATGATTGCCCAATCCGTATGCCAAGCTAGAGGCGGTTGGTTCGTTGATAATCCGCAAAACTTCTAGCCCTGCAATTTTACCCGCATCTTTGGTGGCATTCCGTTGTGCATCGTTAAAATAGGCAGGAACGGTGATGACTGCGCGGTCTACTGGCTCACCCAAATAGGCTTCGGCATCGGCTTTGATTTTTTGCAAAATCATGGCAGACACTTCTGGGGGGCTATAATCGCGGTCGCCCATCTTCACGCGCACATCGCCATTTGGGGCGGCAGATACAACGTATGGCACGACTTTGGTCGTTTCTTGGACTTGCTTGTCGCTAAATTTGCGTCCCATAAACCGCTTGACCGAGAAAATCGTATTTTCTGGGTTCATCACAGCTTGATTACGCGCCACTTTACCGACCACACGTTCCCCAGTTTTGGGGTTGATGGCTACTACCGAGGGGATAAGTCGTCCGCCTTCAGACGATGGGATGACGACTGGCTCGCCACCTTCCATCACGGCGACTACCGAGTTGGTTGTTCCTAAGTCAATTCCGATAATTCTTCCCATTGTTACCTTTACTCCTAGATTTGATTCTCTCTAATGATTGCTAAAACTAATTGGCGACCCGTACAAGGGCAGGGCGCAAAATTATATCGCCACTTTTATACCCTTTTTGCAATGTTTCTATGACATAACCACTTTCTACCGTGTCGCTATCTTCTTTGCTGATAGCTTGGTGCAAATACGGGTCAAAAGGCTCATTGACAGGGGCAATTGGGCTAATATCATAGGCTTCAAATAATCGCTTAAACTTGCCCAAAATAAGTGATGTCCCTGTTACCCAGCCATGATTTTGCAAATCTTCTGGGATATTTGTCACCGCACGCTCAAAATCGTCTATGATGGGGAAAATGAGCTTCACTGAATCCAATTCGGCTTTACGTTGAAAGTCTTTTTGCTCACGCTCTACCCGCCGTTTGTAATTCTGAAAATCGGCGCGTTCACGTTGCCATCCATCTAAATTTTTCTCTGCTTCGGCTTTGAATGTTGCCATTGCTTCTACCAATTTGTCTATATTGACCTCTGCTTCTTGGTTGTTATTTGCCTCTTTTTTTAAGGGTTGTGTGTTTTCATCCACCACGATTTCCTCAGACAAATCTACTTCAATGACGGGTTGGTCTATTGGGTTTTCTTGTGGCTTTTTTTTGCTCAATTGCCCTCTCCATACTAAAAATGCACTATGGGTTAGCGCCCAACACTATGACCCTAGTGTAGCTTGCCGATAATAGAATTGCATTAGAGACTTTTATGCGAATAATCAGATTTTTGTCTGATTTATCTTAGAGTTATTGCGACCCCGATTGGTAACGGTTGCTATCTACAAAATATTTAACAACACTATGCTTGATGAGGAATATCTTGATTAGCAATCGCCTATTTTACCTTGTTACTGGGGTTTACTAGAGGCTCAAAACTTATAATTTGTCGAATAAAGTAGTGGCATGATATATCATGCCACTACACCCCTAAAATGGGCAGATTTTGTAAGGGGTGCAATCCTTTTATTCTTCTGGATTATACAGGTCTGCCAGCATACTGGTCATCAACCCAGAAACATAACGCACGGTGCTAATGGCACGCCCATAATTGATGTGGGTGGGTCCCAAAATGCCGATAGCACCACTCAATTGACCGGGGATGCCATAGCGACTAAAAATTAGGCTGAGGCGGTTGAGTTCTTCCCAGCGACCATCGCCACCGACAATCACACGGACATCTTCTTGCGACGTTTGGTGGGCGATATCGTTCATGATAATTTCTAAAAAGGCGCGTTCTTCTAAGACGCGCACCATCTGTTGTGCGCCTTCGCCATCGGTAAACGAGCCGATAACCTCACTCAATCCATCTCGATAAACCAAACGGGTTTGGTCAGTGTCGGATTGTTCCATCAATTCTATCGCCAATTCTGCCACCTCGCGTTCTAATTGCGATAGGTGAATCAGTTTTAGGCGTAATTGAGGGGTAGATAAATCGGCAAATAGGGCATTAAGCCGATTTGCGACATCTTCTAATTTTAATTGATTGATGGGTTCTGCCAAATTGAGCATCCGTTGTTGCACAATGCCCCCATGTAACACCAGCACCATCAAGACCAAGCGCCCCTGAATTGAAATCAGCTCTAGGCGTTTATAGCGACTGGTCTCTGCCATCGGTGCTGTGACCAGCGAGGCGCTTTGAGCCGTCCGCGCCAAAACAGTCGCCGCCAAGCGCAACCAGCCTTCTGTGGCGAGGGGTTGGGTCTGAAATTTGCCCGTGATATGTTTTTGCTCGGATGTGGTGAGGGTGTTATTTTCTGGATTTAGGTGAAATTTGACAAAATAGCGATAGCCATCTTGGGTGGGAATTCTACCCGCAGAGGTATGGGGCGCGTGGATATAACCCAAATCTTCTAGCACCGACATTTCGTTGCGGATGGTAGCAGAACTCAGATTGAGGTCAGAATTTTCTGCCAGCATCTTAGAACTCACCGGTTCTGGTTTTTGGGTATAGTTGCGAATGATGAGCGCCAAAATTTCTTCTTGGCGTTTTGTAAGTTCTGGTAAAGGGGATGCGTCCATAGTCATAACAATCAGTCACTATCCAATTTATTTAACACTGCCTTAAATTATAATGGATGAGGTGGTGTATTTTCAAAGAACTGGTCTTAAAGGAGAGGGAAGAATTATGGAAAAACTCACTGTAGAAGTGACAACTGCGAATTTTAAGGATGCGGTACTCAATTCGTCAACGCCTGTTTTAGTAGATTTTGGGGCAGATTGGTGTCCTCCTTGTAAGATGATTGCTCCAATTGTGGATGAACTTGCCAGTGATTATGAAGGTAAAATGGTTGTGGGCAAACTCGATGCCGATACCAATGAGGATATTATTCGTCAATTAGGTATTATGAGTATGCCAACTCTCATTTTGTTCAAAGCGGGTCAACCTGTGATGCGGATTACGGGCTATCAGACCAAGACTAAAATTGAAAAGCACCTTGCCCCGCATATTTAAGGGCATAAACTGGTCAGTGGGACTAGTAAGTTATCGGGATGGGGATGCGTCCATAGTGATATACGATAAGAATCAATTCAACATCTTGTTTATTTGAAGATGTTTCAGATTATAATGGATAGTATGCTGAATTTTTAAAGAAGTGACCTTGAAGGAGTTATAAACTAAATGGAAAAACTCACCCTAGAAGTGACAGAAGCTAATTTTAGCGATGCGGTACTCAATTCATCAACGCCCGTCTTGGTAGATTTTTGGGCGGAATGGTGCGGACCTTGTAAGATGATTGCCCCGATTGTAGATGAACTTGCCACCGAATATGAAGGCAAAATGGTTGTGGGCAAGCTCGATGCCGATGCACATCAAGGCATTATTCGTCAATTGGGTATTATGGGAATCCCCACACTCATCCTCTTCAAAGGTGGCAAACCTGTGGTGCGGATTACGGGCTATCAACAAAAAGCCAAAATCGAAAAACAACTCGCACCCCATATTGACAATTAATTTTCCCCTAGCCAATAAAAAATCCCCTCAGATGAGGGGATTTTTTATTTACCTTGTATCACCACATTCAGGTTTAATCAGATGCAGGCACACCCTGAACAGGTTGCTCTTGTGGCGCGAGGGGAATCACAAAGGAGAAGGTAGACCCAACTCCCAATGTACTTTCGACCCAAACCTCACCACCATGACCTTCTATGATGCGTTTGGTAATCATCATGCCCAAGCCTGTCCCTTTTTCTTGACGAGCGAGTTCATTTTCACTACGGAAATAATCCACACGGAAAATTTGCTTGAGGTCGTCGTCGCTCATGCCGATACCCGTATCGGTGATGGAGATAATCATCACTTCACCCACAAATTGCCCCTTACGGCTGATATACCGTTTGTCGGCTTTGGCGTGAAGTTTGATAGTCGCACCCGGTGGGCTATATTTATAGGCATTGCTGATGAAATTGGTCATCACCTGAATAATACGCTTGTTATCACCCAAGATGTTGGGCAGGCTTTCATCAATTTGGTTATCAATGATTTGCCCTTTGGCGGTAATTTGGTCTTGAATGGTGAGGAGCGCATCCAAAACAGCAGTACGAAGCGCCATAGATTCTGGATGGATTTTGAATTTGCCTGCGTCAATGGCGGCGATGTCGCGTAGGTCGTCAATAATGCCCTGCATCCGTTCTGCGTTGGAATGGATGATGGTGGCAAAGTTACGGATTTGGTCGGCATTGAGCATATCCACCATGCTCCCACTCAAAGTTGAGGCATAGCCTTTAACTGAGGTGAGGGGATTCTTGAGTTCATGCGCGGCAAACCCGACAAATTCGCTTTTATTATCGTTGGCGCGGGTGAGTTCATTATAGAGTTGGGCGTTGGTGATAGCGATAGAGGCATGTTCCGCCAAGCGTTGCGCCCAATATTGGTCGAGCAGGTTCAGGCGTGGCTCTTGGTCGGTCTCTAATACCAGAATGGCGTTGACATCATTTTCAGACATCAATGGGACAGTGATTTGGCTCAAACCACCGCGCAAACTGGGGATATAATCGCGGTCAATATCAATATTTGGCACAAGGTCTGGACGGCGGGTACGCATCACGCGCTTCACAATGCCTTTATCGAGGGGCCACAGGTTGCCATCTGCGCCTTCTGGCACAGAATCGTCGCCATAACCCAATTTTGCCACAATTCGCAAGTGGGTTTGTTGTTCATTGACCACGCCCAAAACGCCTGCGGTGGCGCTACTATTTTCTACCGCATACCGCACTGTGATTTCTGCCACACTATATAAATCGAGAGTGCGATTCAATTCACGGTCAATTTTTTCTAGGGTTTCTAGTTCTTGTAGGCGTTGGGTCAATTGCAAATCTGTTTGTTGATACAGACGCGCATTTTCAAACGCGACTGCCGCTTGACTGGCAAAGGTGGTGAGCAATTCAACATCTTCTTGGATGTAAATCGTGCCGTCTTTTTTGTTGATGACTTCTAGCACGCCGATGATGGCATCTTTGGCGACCAGTGGCACAGCGAGGATGGATTGGGTGCGGAAGTTGCCTTCTGTCACCTCACCTTGCCAGCCTTTATCCCGCGAGGTATCGTTGGAGATAACAGGCTTGCCTGTTTTAGCGACCCGTCCCACTAGCCCAAAACCTGCTTCTAGGCGTTTTCCGATGAGTTCTTGACCCGTCCCACCGATGACCACCTTAAATTCGAGGTCGCCAGAACCATCTTCGACCACCAGCAACAAAGAACCTGCTTCGGCGTTCAAAATGTCTACAGCAGAGGTGGTGATGAGGCGTAGCAATTGCTCCACATCACTTTCGATTGCCACCAATTGACGGCTAATATCGTTCAACGCCGCCAATTGACGGGCGCGGACATTGGTCTCAATAAATAGGCGTGTCCGTTCCAGCGCAGTCGCAGAGAGCGCCCCCACATCACCAAAAATTTTCAATTGTTCTTGGTTATAGCGATGTTCTGGATTAGAATCACCCACCGCCAACAAACCGAGTGTACGTTGCCCCGCCGAGAGGGGGACTGCCATCCACCCTTTGAGATGGGTGTTTTCTTGATGATAGGTATAGTTATAACGGCGCATGATTGCACTATAATCCTCAATCATACGCGGTTGGGCAGTGCGGATAATTTCTGTATAGAGGTCATTGCCAATTTGCCAATTTAGATTTTCATATTGCTCGTACCGAACTTCATTTTCCAAAAAGAACGCATAATAGAGTTGTTCTTGTTGGGGGTCATATAACACCACATAGAAATAGGGCGATTCAAACAATTTGTCAATTTGGGCGCTGACCAATTCGAGCAAGTCATCCAACGAAATACTAAAGTTGATGGCTTGGCTCACTTGCCCCAGCACGTCCAATTCGCGCACGCGCCGCTCCAATGAGCGAATAACGTTGGCGCGTTCTACACCAATGGCAAGTTGGGCAGAAATGCTGTTGACGAAACGTAATTGCTCATAGGTATATGCACCGATGCCAGAACGTGGCTTGCCAATGCACAAAAATCCATTGAGGCGTTCATTGCCTGCCAGCCCCGCGATGATGAGGGTTTGTAAGATGTCGAGGCGAGGCTTATCTATTCGTAATTCGGGCGGATAGGGGCGGGAACTTTCGAGATAGGTGACAGCATCTTTATTTTGCAAGACATCTTTAATCCCGCTATTCTCGCCAAAATAAATATCGGTTTCTGGCGGATTGCCATAGGCGTTATAGCTTTTTGTGACGGGATTATAGAGGAAAATGAAATTGTTGATGGGCAACAAAACATCATTCACCGTCTTTTTATATTCTGCCAGCATATCATCGGCATCGGAGAGGGTGGTGAGTTTTTGCGAAAAACCCTCTAACCGTGTTTGATAGTCGCGCCGTGTTCGGTAATAAATCATTTCGATACGGCGCTGTAAAAAGGTTCGTACAGGGGTGAATAATACGGCAATGAAGAACACCACCGCGATGATGATGAAGGGGTTATCTGGACGTAAAACCTCAGATGCGAGGAGTGTCGCGCCCAATACCAACAACATATATCCGATGGTCAGGGCAATGAGCAGAATGGTATAGGTGATTCCTGCGCTAATGGCACGTTCTGTATCGAAAAAGCGATTTTGGATGAGTGCATACGCCACGCTTAACGCGGGTGTAATCATGAAGGGCATAATGGCTTCTACGCTAAATGGCAACCCACCAACCCCGCCGATGAATTGAGCGATGCGGGTGATACCCCATAATGCGACAGGGGCGGTAGCGAGGGTTAGCCCAATGATGACCACATTAGCTTGGTCTCGTTGAAGTGATGTAAATGCAAAACGCCGATGATAAAAGACCAGCGCCATCACCAAAATGACCATACCTATCAAAATCGAAACCCCTGCTGTTTGTGCAGTCAGTGTAAGTGTTGTGGGCGGATTATTGGGATATGCGATGACGATATAAGCCAGAACAATGATGCCGATGACCAATGGAACAAAGGCTAATGGTGGGTTTTTTGCCACAAAACCTATTTTTAGCGGGAAGATGAGCGCCAAAGTGATTAAAATTACCCCAATAAGCACCCCCGAAGTGTGGCTGACCAAATCGAAGGTATGGGTTGTGGCGAGGTCAAACAGACCTGCCATAAACAGCGCCAAAGACAAATTCCCCAAAATAGCCACAAAAGCAGAGGGGTCTCTATAGCGTAGATATAACACACCAAATGAAATGAGCAATACAAAAACGCCCGATAGATAAGGTGTGATGAAGAGGGCGATGAAGTCGCTATCGGGAAATTGCCCCAAACGGAATGTAACTTCACAGGTTGCCCGACTGGTTGCTTCATCAACTGGCTCACAGATGACAATACCTTGCCGTGGGGCAGAAAAAGTCTTGACGTTATAATCAAAAGAGACCACGACTCTATCGCCAACACTTCGGCGCACGAGAACATCTTCTAATGACTGAAACCGACCTGTAGCGGGTGTGGCATTCGATTGAATGGGCGTGCCATCTATAGCGAGGATGCGATCGCCTGCGCGAAGCCCCGCCGCCAAGCCATTCCATAGTTCACTACCATTTGGTTGCCCACCATTCACCGTCATGGTGTGATTGAGCATCACCCCCAAAAACGGCTGATTGCGCCATGTGAGTGCCAACAGCAAATAGGCAACAAACACCATAATGGCGAGTAGACTTGCACCAATTAATATTGCTAACCGAAGCCGCATAGCATTTGGATTGAAACTAGATTTAGATAACGCTGTGGGTTGTGCTTGCATTTATCAATTTCCCACTCAATAATGACCGTCTAATTACAGACAATTCTAGCACATCTCATGGCTGGATACTACCAATTTTAAGACATTTGTCTGTGAAGCCTATCATATCGGCGTTATAATGAATCAAAATCTATTTTTTATGATATAGGATTTTAGCCGATGAAAAAAAATATACGCATTTTAATTGCCAAACCCGGACTCGATGGTCATGATAGAGGCGCAAAGGTCATCGCACGCGCCTTGCGTGATGCTGGTTTTGAGGTCATTTATACGGGTTTGCGTCAAACACCAGAAATGATAGCCGAAGCCGCCCTACAAGAAGATGTGGATATTGTG
Organism: bacterium; assembly: GCA_033763335.1. Lineage (GTDB taxonomy): Bacteria > Chloroflexota > Anaerolineae > Aggregatilineales > Phototrophicaceae. The sequence goes on along the minus strand of JANRKU010000016.1, from coordinate 111,455 downwards.
GGATTAAGCATCCTCAGTGGCGCACACATGGCACTTGTGCCAAAAATCCGCGAAGTGATGAATGCCAATGAATTAGACGATGTACCGATTATTTTGGGTGGCATTATCCCCGATGAAGACAAACCCGCATTAGAAGCGATGGGCGTAAAGGGCATTTTTGGACCGGGGACGAATACCGAATCCATCGTAGGGCGAATTCATGCCATAGTCGCAGATGAAAGTGATTCGCTGGCTTAATGGACGACATAACCACTGCCATTTTGAAGGGAAGTCGGCGTGCTGTGGCGCGGTTGCTCACATGGGTGAGCGATGAATTGCCACAAGCCGCGCCCGCACTCACCACATTATTTCCATATACAGGCAAGGCATGGGTGATTGGGGTCACAGGTGCGCCCGGTACGGGCAAAAGTTCACTGGTCAACAGCATTGCCAAAGCGTATCGCGCACAAAATTTATTGGTAGGGATTATTGCCGTAGACCCCACCAGCCCCTTCACAGGTGGGGCAATTTTGGGTGATAGAATCCGTATGCGCGACCTATCGGGCGATTCTGGGGTATTTATTCGCAGTATGGCGACTCGTGGCAGTTTGGGCGGATTGGCGCGGACAACCCGCGATGCCATTCGCGTTCTCGATGCGGCGGGGTTTGATATTATCCTCGTGGAGACGGTTGGGGCAGGGCAGAGCGAAGTGGATATTGTCCGCACCGCCCATACCACCTTGGTGGTCGAAGCCCCCGGACTTGGCGATGAGGTACAAGCGATTAAAGCGGGTATTCTGGAAATTGCCGATGTGTTGGTGGTCAACAAAGCCGATAGACCGGGCGCACAAAAAACAGTGAGCGCCTTGCGGATGATGCTCGACATTGGGCATCCCGCCTCCCGTACACAAATGACCGCCCACCATGGTCAATTGCTCCCGATGGACATGCCAACAGCCCATACTGATATGCCGATGTGGATTCCACCCGTGTTACAAACCATCGCCACCGATGAAAAAGGCATCACAGAACTGATTTCTGCCATACAATCCCATCGTGAATTCATTGAATCTGGCGGGCTAAGTGCCGTATTAGAACGGCAACGCATCGAAATTGAATTGCATGAACGCCTGCGTGAGGCACTCATCCAACGATTATTACAAACAACCCCTGCTGATTATTTGGCACAAATGATTGACCACATTCAATCGCGCCAATTAGACCCACAAAATGCTGTGACCAAAATTTTAACGAAACATGAGCAAATGGTTTCATCATAGAAAAGTAGCGGTTAAAATTCTGGTTTTGGGCTACAATTAGGATATATTGATGTTAAAAGGGTGCAAATTGATTGCACCTTTCCACATTTGACCCTTGTAGGGACACCACAATGAAAATTCCCGGCACAAAATTTGAGAATGCAGATAACACACACATTAATGAAGGATTGACCAAAATGACTTTTGGCGATATGAAATTGTTTTATGGCTCATCTATGCAAGCATTAGGCGAAGAAATCGGCAGTTATTTGGGGATTGTCCCCGGTACATATGAACGCACTACCTTTTCTAATGAGAATATCTTTGTGCGCCTCAAGGAGAGTGTGCGCGGGAAAGATGTTTATTTGGTACAGACGATGAGTTCTCCCGTCCACGATAATTTTATGGAAATGCTCATCATGATAGATGCCTTACGGCGCGATTCGGCTTGGCGGGTGAATGTTGTCATTCCCTATCTGAGTTATGGACGGTCTGATAAAAAAGACCAACCGCGTGTGCCGATTAGCGCCCGCCTCATCGCCAATATGATAGAAGCGGCAGGTGCAGACCGTTATATCACCCTCGATTTGCACGCAGGGCAAATTCAGGGGTTCTTTAATATCCCAGGGGATGCCCTCACCGCATTTTATTTGCTCAGTGATTATGTCGCTAGTAAAAATATCTCCGATTTAACCGTCGTCTCTGCCGACTTGGGGTTTGCCAAACAAGCCCGTAATTGGGGTGAACGGCTTGGTGTGTCGGTCGCATTGGTCGAAAAACGGCGTGTAGATAACAAAGAACGCCCCCAAGCCTTATCTATCATCGGCAATGTTGAAAGACAAAATGTGCTATTGGTAGACGATGAGGTGAATACAGGCGGTAGTGTGGTGAATGCGGTACAAGTGTTGCGTGATAACGGGGCAAAGGATATTTATCTTGCCTTTTCACACGGATTTTTTACCCCAAAGACAATTGAACGTTTTCAAGCATTGAACTTGAAAGAAATTATCCTCACCAATACCATTGCCCAACCGAAAGAATTTTTATTGCCCAATATGACCGTTTTATCGGTGGGTCCGATGTTGGCAGAAGTCATCAAACGGGCGCATCAGGGACGCAGTGTTGGCGAATTGTTTGACGAATAATTATTTCTGTTTCAACTGAGGATAGAATGCCATGTTTGGGAAAATAGATTATCCAAAAACGCGCACAATGGATGTGCAAGACGATTTTTTTGGCACACCCATACAAGACCCCTATCGCTGGCTTGAAGATGCCGACCATCCCGATGTGTTGGCATGGACACAAAGCCAACACGATTTTGTCCAAGAAATTTTAGGTGGGTTGCCTGCGCGAGATACCATTCGAGAACGCCTAAACATGGTATGGGATTATCCCAAATATGGCATGATACCCCGCAAAATAAAAAATCGGTTTTTCTTCACGAAAAATAATGGGCTACAAGCACAATCCGTTTTGTATGTTCAAGATGGTGACGAATCGCCCCGCGCTTTGATTGACCCCAATACCCTCAGCGATGATGGTACTGTCTCTATGGTGGATTGGCAACCGAGGTCTGATGGCAATTTGATGATGTATTCTATTTCAGAAAGCGGATTAGATTGGGCGACATTCAAAGTCCGTGATGTGAATACAGGACAAGATTTGCCCGATACACTCACAAAAATCAAATTTTCATCGGTGGCTTGGCGCAAAGATGGTTCTGGCTTCTTCTATAGCCGTTTTCCAGAAGATTCTCAAGATGAGGGTGAAAACAACCAACACCTTTCGCATCAACTCTATTTTCACGTAATAGGAACATCTCAAACAGATGACAAGCTGATTTTTGTACATCCCGAATTGAAAGGCGTTATTTTAGGTTCAAGTGTAAGCCATGATGATGCCTATCTCATTTTATATGTTCGTGGTGACTCATTTGCATTTAATCGTCTTTATTATCGCCCAATGGCGAGTGATGGCGATTTTGTACGTTTATTTGATGTGTTAGATGCCGAATATCAATTTATTGGCAATGATGGCACCACGTTTTATATCCTCACCAGCAAAGATAGCCCCAATAAACGCCTTGTAGCGATTGATATTCATAACCCTACCGTTTGGCGTGATGTTATTTCAGAAACGGATGATGTCATTGTTGGTGTGACGATGGCGAATCAGCAATTTGTTGTCACTTACGCCCACCATGCCCGCCATATCATCAAAATATTCAATAAAGACGGAGCTTTTGCGCGTGATATTGATATGCCAACCTTGGGGACGGTTGGTTTTTATGCAGGGGTTGGCAGTCATCCTGATGATACCGAAATTTATATTCCCTTCATGTCATTTTTACAACCGATTAGCTTGTATAAATATGATTTTAAGGATAATTCGCTTACATCAATTTATCGGGTTGAAGTACCACATTTTAACCCTGATAACTATGAGACGAAACAAGTTTTTTATCAATCCAAAGATGGTACAACTGTCCCCATGTTCATCACCGCCAAAAAAGGATTAGACCTGAATGGTGATAATCCAACCATTTTATATGGCTATGGGGGGTTTGGGATTCAACTAACCCCTGCATATAATCCTGCAATATCGGTGTGGTTAGAATATGGCGGTGTATATGCGTTGGCAAATTTGCGTGGCGGCAGTGAATATGGCGAAAAATGGCATTTGGCAGGCATGTTAGAAAACAAACAAAATGTGTTTGATGATTTTCATGCGGCGGGGGAATGGCTTATCGCACATAAATATACCTCTACCAAGAGATTGGCGATTGAAGGCGGGAGCAATGGCGGGTTATTGGTCGCCACAGCCATGTTACAACGTCCCGATTTGTATGGCGCGGTGATTTGTCATGTGCCTGTAATTGATATGTTGCGCTTTCAACATTTTACAGCAGGGCGTTATTGGACATCTGAATATGGTGATGCGAATAGTGCAAAAGAGCATTTCGATTTTCTGCTTGCCTATTCGCCATTGCATAATATCAAACCGAACACACAATATCCACCATTATTGATTTTGACCGCCGACCATGATGACCGTGTTGTGCCGATGCACTCCAAAAAATTTGCCGCGACCCTGCAAGCACAGGGGCATGACAATGTTGTTTTGTTGCGGATAGAGACAAAAGCAGGGCATGGCTTGGGCAAACCCACCGCAAAAATGATTGATGAATGGGTAGATGTTTTGGTGTTCCTCAATGCAGTGTTTGAGATGGATATTATGTGACGCTTTTTCTCTGCTTTTCTGAGAAAAAATTAACAACCGTATGTTATAATCGTTCATCGGCACGTATATTTAGGCGTGCGTTAGTCGGATGAATAGCTACGAGGCATTATGGTTAAAAGCGTACTCAAAATGATATTTGGCGACTCAATCGCCCGTGCCTTAAATCAGTATCGGGCAAAAGCAGAAGCCATTACCCCACTTGAAGCGAAAATGTCACAACTCAGCGATGACCAACTTCGCGCAAAAACGGATGAATTTAAGCAACGCCTTTCGCAAGGCGAAACACTAGACGATATTTTGCCAGATGCTTTTGCAGTGGTCAGAGAAGCGGCAAAAAGAACATTAAAAATGCGCCATTATGATGTGCAACTCATCGGCGGGATGGTGTTGCATGAGGGCAAAATTGCCGAAATGAAAACGGGTGAGGGCAAGACACTCGTCGCCACCTTGCCCCTGTATCTCAATTCACTATTAGGGCAGGGCGCACATCTCGTCACTCCCAATGACTATTTGAGCAAATACGGGTTGCAACAAATGGGCGCGATTTATCACTTTTTGGGATTAACCGCCGCCGTCATTCAAAATCAGGGCAACGACTTGGGCAGTGGGTCTTATCTTTATGACCCAACCTATGAAAACGATGATGACCGTTTTCGGTATTTGCGCCCCATCTCCCGCAGAGAAGCCTATCATGCCGATATTACCTATGGCACAAATAACGAATTTGGCTTCGATTATCTGCGTGATAATATGGTGATGGATAAAACCCAATTGGTGCAACGTCCGCTCCATTTTGCCATTGTAGATGAGGTAGATAACATCCTCATTGACGAAGCGCGTACCCCTCTCATTATTTCTGGTCAAGCAGATGAACCCTCTAGCTACTATCAAAAATTTTCCCAATTGGTGAAAAAGCTCAAACCGAGTAGCGAAGAGAGTATATCCGATGAAAATCCTGATGGTGATTATGTCATAGACCTAAAAGACCGTGTATCGTATCTTACGGAACAAGGTATTGAAAAAATTGAAAAATGGCTGGCTGTTGGGCAATTGTATCACCCCGATAACGCCGAACTCGTCCCTTATTTGGATAACTGCTTGCGGGCGCAAACCCTGTATCATCTGGATAAAGAATATGTCATCCAAAATGGCGAAATTATCATCGTGGACGAATTTACGGGACGGTTGATGTATGGTCGGCGCTTCTCTGAGGGGTTACATCAAGCCATTGAAGCCAAAGAAGGCTTGCAAATTCGCCGTGAAAACCTCACATTAGCCACCATCACCTTCCAGAACTTTTTCCGTATGTATAAAAAATTGGCAGGTATGACAGGTACTGCCATGACAGAACGCGAAGAATTTGAGCGTATTTATAACCTCGAAGTGATGCCCATCCCCACCAATTTGCCTGTTCATCGTGAAGATTTTGAAGATTTGGTCTATGCCACCTATAAGGCAAAATGGGATGCTGTCGTCACAGAAATTGAAGAACGGCATAAGCGCCTACAACCTATTTTGGTGGGTACGGTTGCCATCGAAACATCGGAATATCTGAGCAAATTGCTGGAAAAACGGAAAATTCCTCATGAAGTGTTGAATGCCAAGCAACATGAACGCGAAGCGACCATTATCGCCCAAGCGGGGCGGTTGGGGGCAGTGACGATTGCCACCAATATGGCGGGGCGCGGGGTGGACATTTTGCTCGGTGGTAATCCAGAAGGGGTTGCGCGTGATAAATTGCGTAAAGAGGGTATAGACCTCAGTACTTTATCCAATGAAGATTGGGAAAAGGCGCTAGAAGATGCCAAACGTCACTGTGCAGAAGACAAAAAGAAAGTGTTGGAGCAGGGTGGGTTATTTGTACTCGGTACAGAACGCCATGATGCTCGCCGTATTGATAATCAGTTGCGTGGACGTGCTGGACGGCAAGGCGACCCTGGGTCATCGCGGTTTTATATCAGCCTAGAAGATGATTTGATGAAACGCTTTGGCGGAGAACGCATTAAAAATTTCATGAAATGGGCGCGTATCCCAGAAGATGAACCACTCGAACACAAATTGGTCACACAATCGTTGGGGCAAGCGCAAGTGCGTGTTGAAGGGCATAACTTTGATATTCGCAAGCGCGTGTTGGAATATGACGATGTGGTCAACAAACAACGCGAGATGATTTATGGGTTGCGCCTAGAAGTGCTATCGGGTGAGGGTCTACGTGAGCGATTCCTCAAAATGCTCGAAGGCACGATTGCCGATATGATAGACGAATTTGTGGGAACTGCGACCAACCCCGATGATTGGGATTTGGAAGCCTTATATCAACAACTATTCACTGTGTTTCCTGTGCCAACCACTATCACGCCCGATACATTGGCAACCTTAGACCGTGATGCGTTGGAAGAGACAATTATTGCCGCCGCACTCGAAACATACGACCATAAAATTGCTGAATTGGGCGAAGCGATGCCCCAAGCGGAGCGATTTGTGATGCTCAAAGCCATTGATGACCATTGGCAACGTCACCTCACCGATTTGGACATTTTGCGCGAAGGTATTGGCTTGATGTCTATCGCCCAACGTGACCCGTTGGTGGAATATAAACGCGAAGCGTTTGTCATGTTTGGCTCGCTCCGTAAGCAAATTGACCGCCAATCACTACGGATGATTTTTACGGCGCAATTGCAACAAGTCCAGCGCCAACCCATACGCCGTCAGATGCAAGCGGTACGTCCGGGTGCCGAAGCCGATAAAAAGCCAGAGCCAGTGCGGGTATCGAAAAAATTGGGACGCAACGAACCTTGCTGGTGTGGGAGTGGCAAAAAATATAAAGATTGCCACATGCGTACCGATAAAGCTGTCACCAAAACCCCTTGATGAACATCACTTTTGCCAGAGGCACACCGCCCTCTGGCAATTTTTATGAGAATTTCATGGAATTGAATTTCTAAAGGCAATTATTTGATACAATGGTCTTACAAATTGTTATAAATTTGAGCGATTTGGCACACTATCTTATCTGAATCGTTATTGAGAAAGCGAGAATCACCCATGATGAATGCTTCGCCTCCAACAATGACCCCCGATTTACTCGAATTTATCCAAAATCGGGTGTGTTCTTTTGCCCGTTGGGATTTGGTACATTATTTTAGCAATAGCCCCACCCGCAAAGAAACCGCCGAGGGTGTCGCAAAAGGCACAGGACGCGATATAGCCACCGTTGAAGTGGAATTAGAGGCGCTGGTGGTCGCTAAAATCCTTGCGGTTGAAGATAAAGACGGCATTCGTCGTTATAAACTGCCAAAAGATAAAGCCACCCGTCAGATGATGAGTGATTTTATAGAAGCCTGTTATGACCGACATTTTCGCATTGAGGCAATTCAGGTGGTCATCAACAGCATGAATTTCTCGTCCTGATAGGATTTTTTTAGACACCATAGGGGATTTTTCCTCTATGGTTACGTGGGTTAATCAGTACACACATGACATCGCTCTCGCTCAATCAATTACTCGTTATTTACGCATGGTTTCCCCTTGCCATGTTGCTATTATTTGCCCTGCTGATTGCACGACTTTATGAAAAATTTTCTAAGAAAAATACTTACTCGCGCTTTTTTTTGCTTCCCTTGTTATTATTTGGTGTGTCGGCGGTGCGCTATGCCAGCTTGGATAGTGCCGTTGGCGACCCGTTTGGTGATATACTCATTGGAATTGGCGGTTTTGTGTTGGCAATTTTGAGCTTTCGCCTATACTGGTTAATGGTGAGTGGACGAAAAGAGGAATAAATCGCATGGCATCATGGGCAAGTATTTTGGCAGGATTGGGGATGACCGCAATGGCGGTATTGCTCATCGTGCTTGGCTTGCTGAGTCGGCGGTTGGGTCGTGTGACCCGCGCTACACGCTATTATTGGGTTTATTTTTTGGCGGCGTTCTTTATCCTCATCGGCGTAGGTGGGCGTTTTTGGGTGTTCATTACCCCTCATGCGACCGAGTATGATAGTGTTTTGTGGATATTGGTCTATAATGGAGCGCCTGCTTTTGGGCTAACATTGGGGGTGGTTGTGGCGTGGCATTATTGGAGTTGGTTACTAGCGGAGCGGGACTAATTGGACGTTCAGCAAGACCTTTATGATAGTATTCGGGCAATGCCCAAAATAGAACTCCATCGGCATTTGGAAGGGGCGGTCAGACTTGAAACGCTCATTGATATTGCCCGTGATTTTGGTATGGAAATGCCAGAATATCACCCCGAAGTATTGCGCCCCTTTGTTCAGATGATGCCCGATGAACCGCGTACATGGCAAAATTTTTTGGCAAAATTCCGTGTTTTGCGTCAATTTTTTTTATCTCCCAACGTCATACGGCGCATTACCCGCGAAGTGGTCGAAGATGCCGCCCTCGACAATGTTAAATATATGGAATTGCGCTTTACCCCGCGTGCCTTATGCAATTCGATGAAAGCCACCCCAGATGAAGTTGTGCATTGGGTCTGTGAAACGGCTATGGCAACGGCAAAAATTCATGATATTCAAGTGCGCCTCATTGTTTCGATGAATCGGCATGAGAGTGTAGAGGTGGGCGAACAAGTGACCAAAGCCGCCATCGCTCATATGAATATGGGTGTGGTGGGGATTGATTTGGCGGGGATTGAAAGTGATTACACCGCCTATCCATTTCGGCATGTGTTCCACATGGGGCGCGATGCTGGTTTGCACATCACCCTTCATGCGGGTGAATGGCAAGGGGCAGATAGTGTGTGGGATGCTATTAGCAATATTGGTGCGTCACGAATTGGACATGGGATTCGCTCTATTGAAGATGGGGGCGTGGTCAATGTGTTATTGGAGCGCAATATTACCCTAGAGGTGTGTCCGAGTAGCAATGTAGACAGTGGGGTGGTCAGCAATATGGCTTCTCATCAATTGCCCATCTTGGTCGCCAGTGGGTTGCCTATCACCATTAACACCGATGACCCCTTGGTTAGCGGTATTACCCTGACAGATGAACTCATTCGTGTGTTACAATATTTGCCATTCACCATAGACGACATCAAAGGATTTATGCTTAATGCGGCACGCGCATCTTTTTTGAATGATGATGAACGGCGTGCATTGATGGCGCAATTTCGAGGTTGGCTAAATATTTAATTGATTAGGGAAAATGATGAGCAATCAGCCAAAAGATGAACTTATTGGCAAAACATTGGGGCAATATGTTGTTATCGAAGAAATAGGACGTGGGGGCATGGCAACCGTGTATCGCGCTCAACAACCCTCTGTCAATCGGGTTGTCGCCCTAAAAGTTTTGCCACGCACATTTTTGCACGACCCCGGTTTTTTTGAGCGATTCACCCGTGAAGCGGCAATCATCAGTCAATTGGAACATCCGCATATTTTGCCTGTACATGATTATGGACAGGTGAATGGCATCCCTTATATTGTGATGCGTTATTTGGGTGGGGGCAGTTTGGAGGGCAGAATTCGTAAGAATTTGCCCAATTTGGCAGAATTAGAAAGACCTTTGCGTCAAATTTGTCAAGCATTAGATTATGCCCATCAACAAGGCATTATTCACCGTGACTTGAAACCCGGTAATATCCTTTTTGACCAAGATGGCAATGCGTATTTAAGCGATTTTGGCATTGCCCGTGTGTTGGGTAGTGACCTCACGGGAAGCGCCATTATTGGTACCCCTGCCTATATGTCGCCAGAACAAGCCCGTTCACAACCGATTGATTCCCGTTCTGATGTATATTCATTGGGGATTGTTGTTTTTGAATGGGTCACAGGAAAAATGCCATTTCGGGCAGATACCCCTATTGGCTTATTGCTCAAACAAATCGAAGAACCTGTCCCACCTGTACGGACATTTCGTGCCGATATTTCGCCACAAATCGAAGCGGTCATCATGCGGGCATGTGCAAAAAATCCCTCTGAGCGGTTTACATCGGCGGGTGAATTTTTTATGGCATTTAGCCAAGCGATTAAAGGTGGTGCTATTTCATCGTCTCCACCCCCATATAATTATGCTCCACCGCCAAATCCACAACCTACACCCCCTTATACACCACCACCCCAATCGTATACCCCTGCACCTACGCCATACTACTCCCAACCACCACAACCCATGTATGGGGGATATGCACAAACCCCCTATCCGATGCCCAAAAAACGCAATACGGGTGTTTTATTTTTGGCGATAGTGGCTATTTTGGCTGTGGTTGGCGCGGGGATACTTGTCGCAACACGCCCATCAACCGATTCTGCCTCTCAAGATACCATAAATACCACTACTGGCAGACGCGCACCCATCTCGGTTCAGATTCCAGAAGGGTATGTGTTGTATCAGGGGAATGATGTGCAAATTGCCGTCCCAGAAGGCTGGACAGATGTCACCACAGGCGATTTTATAAATAATGCCATTGCCACGATGCAAAACGTGAATCCACAACTCTATAATTTTATGCTTCAGATTAAACCACAAATTGAGGCGGGCGTGTTTCAGATATTTGCCATTGACACAGATACTGGGGTGAATGTCAATGTCGCAGTAGAACAAAATCCATTTGATTCGCTTGATAATGTCGAAAATTACATCAGCTTGCAATATCAGCAATTGGGTATGGAGATTGATTTTGTTGAGCGCGTGCAATTACCCGATGGTGAGGCTATTCACATGAAGGCAAGGTTGCCGATTGCGGGTGGAATTTCGTCTATCAGCGAGTTTTATTCATTGATAAAGGATGGCAAACTTTATTCTGTGACATTCACAATTAATTCAACCACCACCGAAGATTGGGAAGATGAATTTGATGCCATGCTAGAGACTTTTCGCATCACTTCTTGATGGTTGTTATGACGTTTATCATTGCGAAAGCCGATTCATTACACTACTCACTCAACAAATTTTGGGCTTATGATGAAAGAAGGTGTTAGCTCATATTAATTAGTGAGAGGTATTATGAAAAACCAAGCAGAACATCGTCCGCTATTCCCTTTGGCGTTGTTATCCCTTACATTTTTGATTGTTGGCATCAATGGATTTATCGGTGGGTATCTGATGTTAAGCGACCCTAGTGGTGCGCCGATGGGGATGCCTGTTAGCGATTTAGCACGTACCCCATTTCAAAATTTTACGATTCCGGGCATTTTTTTGATTATGTTGTGGGGCTTTGGTAGCATGATAGCATTAATCGCATTATGGTTTCGCCCACAAATAGCGATATTTAATCGGCTGATGGTGCGTTGGACGCATGAACATTGGGCATGGGCTTTCTCTGTACTAATGGGAATTGCTCTGTTAATATGGCTTACAGTGCAAATTTTTACGTTGCCTGCCCTCGCTCCCATTCAAATTATCCTGTATATCTTGGCGTTTTTGATGGTGGGATTACCTTTTATCCCACAAATGCGCGATTACTATCATTTATAAGATGGTAAATGGCACGGTATAAGTGCCATCCCGACTATAATTTTGTGAGGGGGGATATGAATCATTCTCAAGAAAAGTTTATTGGGCAATATCAAATTGTTAAGCAAATTGGGCGGGGGCAGAATGGACTTGTATTTCAGGTTAAGCCCCCTTCAACAGACCGTATTGTTGCGCTCAAATTGTATCCATCAGAGTCGTTGCAAGATGGCTTTTTGGAACAGTTTTCGCATGACTTAGCCCGTATCAAATCTTTAACCCATCCTCATATCGTGCGAATTTATACCTATGGTTAAACCGATAAATTTCCCTCTATTGCGATGCGTTATGTAGATGGTGGTAATTTAACCAGTCGTATTCAAGCAGGGATAAAGACATTATCTGAACTAGAACAACCCGTGCATCAGATTTGCCAAGCACTCGATTATGCCCATGAGCAAGGGGTGATTCATGGCAATCTTAAGCCATCAAACATTTTATTTGACCAAGACGGAAAAGCCTATGTGAGCGATTTTGGCATTGAGGCAATTATGCAACATCGCCCGATAGAATCGCCATATATTGCGCCAGAACAGGTTAATCAACTAAACGCAGATGAACGCTCTGACGTGTATGCGTTGGGGATGGTTTTATTTGAGTGGATAACTGGCAAAACCCCATTTTGGACAGACTCTTTTTTGTCCAATAACAGACAGAAAACCTTGCCATCAATCCGTATTTATCGCCCAGAGGCTTCGCCAATGCTGGATGATGTTATCCAACAAGCGACAGCACAAAATCCTGCTATTCGCTTTGGGTCTATCAAAGAATTTTTTCGGGCATTTATCAAGGCATTGCGTGATACCACCCGCCTGAATGAGCCTGTTCGCCCACATCCACTCAATGTCACCGATTTTTCCGATAGCACAAAATATGATTTTTCAAAACTTGAGACTGCCCCTAAAAAAACATCTCCGTTACTATTCTGGGCGGTATTCTCTGTTTTAGCCTTTGTCGTTATATTTGCGATAACTGTTTTTGTAACACTTACATCATATAATGCCAATACATACACTTATCAGCCTGCCACTATTCCAGAGGGGTACATGTTATATAGTGGCAAAGATGTCGAAATAGCCGCGCCAAGCGATTGGATAAATATCAATACACCAGAATATGTGAATATGATTTTACAGAATACTCAATCATTTGAGGGGCAGGTTAGTCCAGAATTTTATCAGGTGATGACTCAAATGAGATCTTCCTTTGAATCTGGTAAATTGCAAATATTCGTCTGTGACCCTGCTTTTACGACAAACTTGAATATTATCGTTACTGAGGATGTTGGGTATGCACCACTTGAGGAAGTTCTAGCTTATCTTAAAAGCGAGTATGAAAAACTTGGATTCATAGATGTAGAGGCTATCATTGTTCAATTACCTGTTGGTAAAGCAATGTATTTTCGGTTCATTAATCCCGTACATTCTCTAAATTCTGAAACCAATGCCTATATTGTTTTGATGAATAATAAAAGCTATACCTTAACGTTTACACCATTTTCATCAACGAATGCCGACATTTTTGCCGTGATGATAGACACGTTTCGGATTAAATCATAGGAAGATAAATGAACAACACACCACTTAAATTTGTTGGCAAATATCAAATTATCAAACAAATATCGCGCACACCACAGGCATTGACATTCTTATCAAAGTCGCCTATTACCAATGCGCCTGCCGTGATTAAACTGTATCCCAATAAGTTGGCTCAGACACAAGGCTTTATGAAGCAATTTTTGAGCGAGATGAGCCATATCAAGGAATTAGAGCATCCGAATATCCTGCCCATCAATCATTATGAATTAACCGATAAATTCCCCTCTATTGATATGCCCTATATGGCGGGGGGGAATTTAGAGAAGCGGATTCAGGCTAATACAAATTTAGTGCATTTCAAAGATGCGATTAATCAAATTTTTCCAGCATTAATCTATGCTCATCGGCAAGGAATGATTCATGGGAATATCAAGCCTACCAATATTTTATTTGACCAAAAGGGAAATTCCTACCTGAGCGATTTTCAGTTAAGGTGTGTGGTGCAACATCATGAAGCGACGAATGACTCTCTATGGATGTCGCCAGAACAAATCCACTCTGGGAAAACCAGCCAAGCATCTGATGTGTATTCATTGGGCATGGTTATATTTGCATGGATAACAGGGCAGATGCCCCCTTATTGGGATTCACCGGTCTCTGAACATGACTATGAACCCCTGTCTTTGAAACGCTATATCTCTAATGTCTCAGTCGGGATGGATGAGGTTATTCGACAAGCAACAGAATATCATCCATCGGAACGATATGCGTCTATGAAATCGTTTTCTCAGGCATTTTTTGACGCACTCCGCACAGATAAATTCTTTTTGGGCATGGTTTCTAGTGTCAAATCTGATGTGACGGAGTTTTCTGGAGATTCAAAGCTCGATGATATGTCATATTCAGGCGGTGGAGGTGGTGGTGGAAAACCTTATCGCCGTAGTTTATTAGAATATTTAACCATATTTACATTAGGGGGACCTATCGCAAGTCTTTTTTCTATGATGGGTTATGTACCCTTGCTCATCATTGCCGTTATTTTCCTGATTGGCGTAATTATTGTCGGCGGGGGTATTCTTGCTGTGTGGATTAGCGAAATAATACCGTAATAGGGGAGAATACCATGCAACTGGGTGATATGACCATATACTTGCTTCATGCAGGACTCACACAAGCCGATGCGGGCGGTCCATTTGGGCTTGTCCCGCGTTCTTTATTCAAAGCCTATTATGAGCCAGACGACAATAACCTTGTGCCAATGAGCCTCAATTGCTTGTATATTCAAACGCCTACGCAAAAAATTCTCGTGGATACGGGTTTGGGAGCGCGGTTAGATGAACGCTCGCGTGCCAATTGGGGCATTACATACCCTTATGGCACATTGTTGGATGGGCTGGGGCGAATTGGTGTATCTGCCAGTGACATTGATTTGGTCATCAATACCCATTTGCACGCCGACCATTGTGGCGGAAATACGATGTTTGCCGAAGATGGCACGACGATTATCCCCTCATTTCCCAATGCCGAATATGTGGTGCAGGCGCGGGAATTGATAGATGCGACCCACCCCAATGAACGCACACGCTCCACCTATGTTCCCGCCAATTGGGATGTGTTATGCAAACGCGGTCAATTGCGCCTTTTATATGGTGATACACAACTCGCAGATGGCATTTTGGGCATTATGGCACCCGGTCATACACGCGGTCACATGGCAATTCGGATAGAGAGCATGGGTCAACATGCGGCGTTTGTCTGTGATATGGCATCTTTCGCGGTGCATTTTGAAAAATTGGCGTGGATGACGGCGTATGATATTGAGCCGATGGTCACGCTCGAAACGAAGCGTATTTGGCAAGCATGGGCATTTGAGCATGATGCCGTGTTAATTTTTCCCCACGAGACCAAGCGCCCAATCGGTAAATTGACCCGCAATGCTAAAAATCAACCAGAAATTGTGCCTTTGGATGAAAAATGGGTGTAGGGCAATAACTTGCCTCTAAATGGTCTGTCTCATAAATATACCGGATATAACTGGGCGGACATACGCGCCTAAAGGCGCTAGTACCGCCCCTACAATTCATCAAAATAGTTGGGTTTTTTAGGGGACAACTAACACAGTGTATGTCGTCCCACTGTCTATTTTCACTAAATGAACAATCCCTATTTTTGGCGGGCTTGCCATTCTGCGATGGTTTGTTGCAAAAAGGTGCGGACACCCACATCTGCCACATCGCCAACACCCTCATAGAAGGTGTTATCCACCTGAATCCGAACACCGCCACCGGGCGCAGATAAAACATGAATCATACGTGTGGCATATTCTGGCGTGAATTTGAGTTTGTGTTGTAAATAGGCTTCGATTGCCTCTGCGATATTCAATTCTGGCATGGGAACAGCTTCATATTTGCCTTTAGGGGTCGCTTTTACGGCATCATCTATGTTGAATTTTGGCAAATCACCGGGCATTTTACCATCTGGTGTGATGGGGGGTGGGGGCGGGGCATTGATGATAGGTGTAACTGGCATTGGGGCGACAGGTGGCGGTGGGATGACTGCTTCTGCCGTGACGGATGGGGGATTATCATCGGCTTTATTGACAATATCAGAGAGTTCTCGCATCAATTTGACGAATTGGTCTTTGGCTTTGGCATCATTGACGAGTGTGCGATAACCAACGCCATTCATTTGTACCACCAATCGCCCATCGCGGGCATCGCGGGAGATGGTGATGAGTTGGTCGGCAGGGATGAGGTCGCCTGTGTTGAGCCGAATGGTTTGGCGGGTGCTATATACAGATGTCGTGGCGGTGGTGGGAACTGGCGCGGGCGCACTCGGTTTTTTGGGTGTGATAGGGTCTACTTTTGGCAATTCTTTAGAGAGCCGAGTTGTATCGAGTAGCATGTCTAAATCGGGCAATTCATCTTCAACCGCTTTTTTAGGGGTGCTATTTTGTGGGATTTGTGGCAAGGGTTTGGGTGGCACAGGCATTTCCTCCATTTCATCAGTTGTTAATAACGAAAAGGCTTCGGATAGGGCTTCATTTTGAGTGGTGGCTTCTAGTTGGTTGGCGCGTTGGCGTTTTCTGCGGGGCTTAAAATAAGCAAACCATGACATGGCGATGAGCAATAATGTTGATGTTAAACATACTGTTATGACGAGACTGACGGGTAATTGTGACAAGAAATCAGGTAGATAAGACGTGACATCTTCTGCCTGACGATACCCAGAAGGTGGCACAGGTGCTTGAAAGAAAAATGGATTCATGGGGTTATAGTTCCTCCGTGATGAAGGGTTGACAGTGCGGGCAAAAATGAGTGCCACGTTGGGCAACGCGGATTTTATGAATGGGATTGCCACAGACGATACAGGGCAGGTTTTCACGACCATAGACAAAAAAATGGTCTTGGGATGTGCCTTTTGTGCCATCTGGTTTGCGATACCAATTGATACTCGCGCCTTCATGGTCTATGCCCGCATTTAACACAGCGCGAATAGAGGTGAATAACTGCGCTTGTTGGTCATCTGATAGGGTGTTGGCGGGTGTTTGGGGATGAATGTTGGCGCGGAATAAGGCTTCATCGGCATAAATATTGCCCACCCCTGCGATGAAAGTTTGGTCGAGCAATAGGGCTTTTATCGCCTTATGATGTGTGCCGATGCGGGAGGCAAAATCTGAGATGGTGAATTCATCGGTGAGGGGTTCTGGTCCGATATGGGCGAGTAGGGCTTGTGGATTGTTGGTCAAATACAGCTTGCCAAACTTGCGCGAATCTGAAAAGCGTAATTGATGGTCGTTGTCCAAATCGAAAGAGGCTCGTATCCATCTATCTGCCTCATTTTGGTCGCCTGTTGGGATAACATATAAGCGCCCTGTCATTTTGAGATGTACCAGCAGGGTATCATGGGTGAGGCTAATAACAATAAATTTGGCGCGACGCGACACATCCATTACAGTCTGCCCTACAATTTGCGATGCAAATATGTCTGGTGTGGGGGTATGAATTGTCCGCGCCCATGTGATGGTCATATTGGTGATGGTGCGCCCCAATAAAGGAGAACGCAACCCACGTACTACGGTTTCGACTTCTGGTAATTCTGGCATATAATGATTTTAGCACAGAACTTTATGTGGTTTGATAGTGAGGCGTGATGTCTGAGAAAATTTCTACAAAATCTAAACTAACTGCAACACAATTTGCACAATTGCCAGAGTCGTTATCCCCTATTGAACTCATCAATGGAGATGTTATTGAGATGCCAGCACCCAAACAAAAACATCAATATACTGTCTTGAATGTCGCCGTTTTTTTGCGTGGATATGCCCAGATACATGGTGGTGAAGTGGTGATTGCACCGATGGATGTCTATTTGAATGAGGATAATGTTGTCCAACCTGATGTCTTTTGGACACGTCCACAAAACAGCTTATGCCAATTGGGGGATGATGGATGGTGGCATGGTGCGCCTGATTTAGTTGTAGAAGTATTATCTCCGGGTACTGCCCGTCATGACCGTGTGGTCAAATTACGCTTGTATGAGCAATTTGGGGTATATGAATATTGGATGATAGACCCACAAGAGCGCCTCATCGAAGTATGGGGATTACAGGGCGCTAAATTTATTGGGTTGGGTATTTACGAAGCGGGCGATGTATTTGTATCGCTTGTACTCAATAACGAAAAAATCCCAGCCGATATATTATTGGGGAAAATCAGCTAATCTACGTGGATTAGCTGATTTTTGTGGCTGTTATTTATTCCCGTGAGAAGGTATAGATGGCGCTTGCACCAGGGATAAATCGGACAATTTTCTCGGTTTTATCCCGTTTATGATACCAATAGACCATCTCCCCATCTTCTAAAAATAATTCCCCCTGCAATTCCCCCAATGCAATACTCGTAATGGGGTTTTTCGATGGCATGATGCCATTTATATCATACATAAGTGGCTCACGCGCTTGCATATCACGTACATATAAAATAGGCGCTCCTAAACCATCACATAAAAACCAGAAACGCCATTTTGCCCCAAATCGCTCACCCACAGGGCTAGTACAAGCACCCTCTATGCCTTCATCTAGTGGGTCTAGGGTTTGGCTACCGGGTATCCATAAAAAGATATTATCCCCTGCATTGGGTTGCTCAAAGACAAATGCAGAAAGCCCTTCGATGGCGGTGGCATTTTGGGCATTATTGACCAGCAAAACAGCTATATTATCTTGTTTTGTGGCAGAAAATGGGATGCCATACAGGTTAGATTGTCCATTGGGGTCTATGCCTGTAAAGACCAAAAGTGACCCGTTATAAGCGAGGGGAGCGAGGTGGTCTGGGGTTATCAAATCGGATAATTGGGCGAAAGTGCTATCATTGGTGCTGAGGTTGATGATGCGAATCCGCGCCGTGCCTTCATTTACGACAATATATGCCAGCAAGCGCCGATTGTTGACCGTGAACAAAATGGGGACATATTTTTCGCCGATAATGTCGTCATCAAATGCCTTTTCGACACCTTTTTCGCGGATAAAAATGGTGTTATCGCGCACAAAAATGACCCCCACGGTGTCTAATTCAACCCCACTGATGTTTGGTTTGTCAAATCCGAGTTCCATCAGAATTTCTTGTGGAATACGTGGTTCATCAATCACTACATTAACAGATGCCTCTGGGGTGAGTGTTGGGGTAATTTCTGGTGATGGTGTGGTATCGGCAGGAGGGGGTAATTCAATCGGCAGGCGTATTATCCCTGTATTGAGATAAGTTGTA
The DNA here is from genome assembly GCA_033763335.1 of bacterium. Classification (GTDB taxonomy): domain Bacteria; phylum Chloroflexota; class Anaerolineae; order Aggregatilineales; family Phototrophicaceae. Next base: position 92,208 of record JANRKU010000016.1, on the reverse strand, counting down.
ATCGCATCACATGGATTGATGTCACGATACAAATCATCGAGCTGATTTTCGGTCAATAGGGGCATGTGATTTTTGAGGAATAAGGTCATGAGACCCCAATCGGCATCATTCAACACACACGAGACCAATTCAATTGGCAATTCGATGGGGGGACAATCCTCACAGGTTAATTTTTCGATGAAGGTATCACAGGATAAAGTGAGGTCTATGGCATCATTGTTGGTCATAATCAGTGTTTCGAGCGTATTGAGCGGATTGATGACTTGGCACTCGCGTAATTTCGCATAGAGGGCAAGTTGGCTTTCTGTGGGTATATTCATGCGGTTGGCGCTGTTGATTGCCATGCAATTCACATCGGTAACGGTCATTCCCCAAATATCCATCAGATATTGGCGCAAGTGTTGATAGCGGGCTTGGGTTAGGTGGGCATTGCTACAGATGATGATGCCAATCTCAATAGCTTGCTGTGGCGGGGTATCTGCTGGCAGGGGGATAACAGGCGCACTACGCCATTCGTCTACACTGCTACAGACTGAATTGCCTGCTTGTGCAATCAATTGCTCTAGGCTGGCTTCATCCTCATCAGAATTGACCCATTGAATAACCCAATCCACGACAGGGGTGCTACAATCGAGTAATCGCTGAAAGAAGCGTTCTTTTTCTGGGGTGTCATCAAAATACTGGTGTGCCACTTGCATGGGTGGGGCGATGATAACAGGATTGTTCACCTCATATTTGGCTTGGCATGGGTCTGGTGATTCGACAATCATCACCAAAATATAATCGGGGGCATTTTCGACATATTCCCCTGGTTGAATAGCACAGCCTAAAGCGGCTAATTGTTGTTCTGGGGGAATATAACCATCTGTTGGGAGTGGTGGAGTGGGGGTTGCTGTAATAATGACTTGACCAATGCCGATAGAATCGCATACTTGCCCCAATAATACCAAATCTGAGCGCACATATAACGGCGCAGAGCCTTGTAATTCATACCATATTTCACCTAAGTCATTGGTCACGGCATTAATCGCCAATATGGGTCTATCATGATAACTCATGCTCGTTTGTGAGGGGAATGCTGTACTGGGACCAGCCCGTAAATAGACGACCTCTGCCAAAAATGCGACTTGGCATACGTCTGGTCTATAGGGACATCCCAAATTGTTCCTAGACCCTTTTTCATCGGGGCAGTTATCTGCATTATCTAGCACACTATCGCCATCTCTATCGCCAGAAAAAGGTGTTGGTGTGGGATTTGGACAGCCATTACCATCTACCCCATATCCTATATCGCCATTATCTGGACACGCATCTTGTGAGTCTGGTTTGCCATCACCATCCCTATCGGTTTGGGGTGGTGGGTTTGGGCAACCAACAGCATCTATGCCATAGCCGATACTGCCCTGATTGGGACACGCATCGTTGGGGTTTAATATGCCATCACCATCTGTATCTGGGATAGGAGATGGTTGGATGGGGCAACCAACAGCATCTACTCCATAGCCAATACTACCTTGTGTGGGACAAGAGTCGTTGGGGTCTAATATACCGTCACCATCGGTATCAGGTGGTATAATGGGGCAACCACTGGCATCTATACCATAACCAATACTGCCCTGACTTGGACAAGAATCGGCAACATTTGGCACGCCATCACCATCATCATCGGGAATTCCTACATTGCAATAGCGATAGCCACCCGCAATGAGCAAGGTGCATTGAGCATATCCAGAAGCGCCTTGTGGCTGTGCTTCTAAAACATCGCCATGATTTGCGCCGTCAAATATCCACTTAAACCCACCATATTGTTGGGGCTGGGTGAAGGATTGTGCATAGCCAGTACAGGTTCCCCCGTTGCATATCCGAAACCATGTACCAACTGGGTTATTAAATCCAATGACGGGGTTTGCGCCATATATACCAACATGACCGGTTGTTGGGTCGTTGCTATATGCGAGGGATGTGGCGGCGGCTTGGGTTTGTGGAATGTCTATAGTGAATAAACCCACCACACTCACGCCCAAAATAATAACGAGGACTCCAGACAGATAGATGAGTAAAAACCGATTCAAGAGTTGTTTTAATAAATTCATGGTTTGCTCCCCAACCTAAATTCAACCCCTCATAAATTTATCTCTTATTTTAACACTCACCTAATTTAATTCCCATTAAGAAAAAGAAATATAAGAGGAAAATGTGCCTTTTGTTATATCGCTTGCCAAAATCCTAAAAATACGGTCATACTGTAATGGATTGAAATATGCAGAAATATGCACAATTCAATCACTAATGAATTATAATTGAGAGGATTTTAACACATGCGTAAATTAGCTTTATTATTCACCCTTTTAATGGTTGTTTTGGGCGGGACACTGGTCTTTGCACAAGATGAGATGGAGATGGCTCCTGGCATCGAAGTGACAGACCAAGTCGTTTATGGCGAATCTGTTTATGTTGATTATGCCTACAGCACTACACCCGGTTTTGTGGTGATTCATCAAGATAACGAAGGCGCACCCGGTCCTGTGATTGGGTATCGGAGTATTAATGCGGGCGAGAATTATAATGTCGAAGTCCCCATTGATGTGTTAAGTGCTACCCGTGTTTTACAAGCCATGTTGCATGTAGATGATTGCGCCATCGGTGTGTATGAATTTGGCACCGTTGAAGGTTGCGATGCTCCTTCTATGACCGATGCGGGCATGGTTAGCCCAGCCTTTACAATTACGCTTTTAGCTGTGAATGAACAACTTGTTTTGGGCGATTCCATCACCCTCACCAATGTTATTGTGAGTGCCGATGGGTTTGTGGTGATTCATGCCGATAATGAAGGCGCACCCGGTCCTGTGTTGGGTTATACATTTGTTTCTGCGAGCATCGCTAATGTTGGTGTTGGTATTGCATTAGACCCTGCTGGACTCACCCCTGTACTTTACCCCATGTTGCATGTGGATGATTGCGAAGCGGGTGTTTATGAATTTGGTACGGTTGAAGGGTGCGATGCCCCCGTATTTGTTGACGAAGAAATTGTGATGGTCGCTATTGATACCCGTCCAACCATGTTTGTAGAAGACCAAGTAATCGTCTATGCAGATAATAACCCCAACATGGAAATGATGGATATGTCTATGGCTCCGATGTTGTATGCCCAGTATGTAGTTGTGGAATCGGCTGGTTTCTTGGTCGTTCACAACGATAATGAAGGCGCACCCGGTGCTGTGGCTGGTGTTGCCCCACTCGTGATGGGAACTAACGTAGATGTGATGGTAACACTCGATATGACAGCCCCCACAGGAATTTTGCACCCCATGTTGCATGTGGATGATTGCGAAGCAGGTGTGTATGAATTTGGTACTGTTGAGGGTTGCGATGCCCCCATCAGCGTAGATGGCGAAGTGGTCATGTACCCCATTTATGCCACTCCAGCTATTGATGTGAGCGATGCTGTGTATGGTGATAATGAAGATGGCACCATCCATATTGATATTCAATATGCCCTCATTGATGCCCACGGCTTCTTGGTCGTTCACTCCAATAACGAAGGCGCACCCGGTCCTGTGGTCGGCGTTGCCCCCATTGTGAAGGGACTCAATTATGGCGTGAAGATTGATTTGGATGAAGGTGTTGCTTTCAGTGAAGATTTGCAACTCTTCCCCATGCTTCACTATGATACCTGTGAATTGGGTGTCTATGAATTTGGGACAGTAGAAGGTTGTGATGCCCCTGTTATCATCGGTGGCGACGCAGTTTATGTCCCATTGAATGGTGGCGAGATGGAAATGCACGATATGAGTGGCATGGATATGTAATTTTTCCACCCCTTTTGTTTTGGCTAGTGACGAGAGGCAGAAATGCCTCTCGTTTTTTATAGACCAAGCCATGCCAATTTGCCTACAGTTTTCCCCAATGGATATGTTATAATTCACCCCATACCTATCCTTTCCTCGTAAACGCAATGGAGTTTAAAACCATGCGGAATTTTCAGACCTTAGAGCATGTTACCGTAGATGATACCGCAGGCATTATGTATATCCTCAGTGGTGAACAACCCATGCCATCCCGTTTGGCGTTGCGCCGAGAGGGGAGTTATATTGCCATTTCGACCAGTTATGGTCCCATCGAAATTGCACTACGCCCACGTTTTGAAGAACTCACCCGTATCCTTGCCCGTCTGCACCCTGTTGCGGGGTTACAAACCACCCGTCAAGTCGGGACTGGTCAAGCCTATTTGGGCTTGGGGCTTGGTTCTGATGATGAACTCATTCTGCGTCCGACCATTGTGGCTGATGCCACTGGGCATATCTGCTTTAATTTGATATTGCCAAAAAGTGTGCGCGAGATGCTGTATAGCTGGTTGCCAGTAGAAGAAACGACTAGTGCGGATTCCTAAACAAGGCGTGATGGTTTAACATACTCATCAAATAATTGGGGCGCATTTTTGCGTGTCTGTTGATAAAATAGAGGCGAAAAGACTATCTCTTATTTATATAGAGGAAAGCGAGCTGTGATGAATACCCCACAAGACTTACATTATGCGAAATCGGATGAATGGGTGCGGATTGAAGGTGATATTGTCACCATCGGCGTTTCAGATTATGCCCAAGATGCACTCAATGACATCGTTTATGTCGAATTGCCAAGTGTTGGCGATTCCGTCAAAAAAGGTGATAGCTTTGGTTCTGTGGAATCGGTAAAAGCCGCATCCGATTTATATACGCCCGTTGGTGGTACGGTGACGGAAGTTAATTCTGCATTGGAAGATAGCCCAGAACTCATCAACAGCGACCCCTATGGCAAGGGTTGGATTGTCAAACTCAAATTGGCTGGTGCGCCAGACCTTAGCGGTTTGATGGATGCCACCGCCTACGCCGAATATTGTGAAAATCGGTAATTCTGAGGGCATGACATGTCATGCCCCTACAACCTATAATTGGCATGTAGGGACACGATACATCGTGTCCTATTTGTCACCAAAAATTTCTAACGTAATCGTATTTTTATATTCATAAGGATAAAAATAACCTCCCATGAGCTACATCCCACATACTGAAGCCGAGCGTCAACAGATGCTTGCAGAAATTGGTGTCACCACCATCGAAGATTTATTTGAAGCTGTCCCCGCCAGTCATCGTTTTCCAAAAATCAACATTCCAAAAGCCTTTAGCGAGATGGAAATTTTGGCAGAGATGCAAGCCTATGCCGAAGCCAACGAACATGCAGGCGACTTTTCTCTATTTCGTGGGGCAGGGGCATATCATCACTTTACGCCATCCGTCGTCAATCACATGTTGTTGCGGGGCGAATTTTATACCGCCTACACACCCTATCAGCCAGAAGTGAGTCAAGGCACACTGCAAGTCATCTATGAATATCAAAGTATGATTTGCGCCCTCACAGGCATGGATGCCGCCAACGCCAGCCATTATGATGGCGCAACTGCTTTGGCAGAAGCCGTCACCATGGCATTGGAAGTGAACCGTCAAAAACGCAAGAAAATCATCCTAAGCCCCACCATCAATCCACAATATCGCGCTGTGGTGAGGACATATCACCAAGGTACAAGCACAAAAATTGTTGGTGATAAAGGGCAAGCCAGCATCCAAGATTTAGTGGATATGCTGGATGAAAATACCGCCATGCTCGCCATTAGCTATCCCAATTTCTTTGGGCAAATTGATGACATCAAGACCCTCGCAGAAAAAGTGCATAATGTTGGCGCGTTGCTGGTGATGGTCGTGAATCCGATTGCATTGGGCATGTATAAGTCGCCCGGTGAATTGGGCGCGGATATTGTCGTTGGTGAAGGGCAACCCTTGGGCATCCCCCTCAGCTTTGGCGGACCGTACTTGGGATTTTTTGCCACACGCATGGAATATGTCCGCAAAATTGCGGGACGCATTGTGGGCGAAACCCGCGATAAAGAAGGCAGACGCGCCCTCGTCATGACGCTCCGCCCCCGCGAACAAGACATCCGCAGAGAAAAAGCCACCAGCAACATCTGTACCAATCAGGGGCTAATGGCACTCGCGGCTTGTGTGTATATGACCCTCATGGGTAAAAGTGGGATGCGCCAAATTGCCGAATTATGTTATCACAAGGCACATTATCTCGCCGACCAATTAGACAAGCTCAATGGCTATAAGGTGAATCGGGATAGACCCTTCTTTAACGAATTTGTGGTGAAATGCCCCGTATCGGTGGCAAAAATCAACCAAGCCCTTATTGAACAGGGCATTATCGGCGGATACGACCTCGAAAAAGAATATCCGCAATTAAAAGACCACGCACTATTTTGCGTGACCGAGATGAATAGTAAAGCTGAGATAGATACATTGGTCAAGATTTTGGGTGAGGTGAAGTAATGGTACAAGCATTAGAACCCCTGATTTATGAAATTAGCTCGCCGGGTCGCGTAGGTGTCAATTTACCTGCGTGCGATGTGCCACAAAGTCCACTTCCCACCGATTTAATGCGTGATACGCTCGATTTGCCCGAATTGAGCGAACAACAAGCTGTGCGCCATTTTGTGCGCCTCAGCCAATTGAATCACGCCATTGATACCGGATTTTACCCGTTGGGGTCGTGTACGATGAAATATAACCCCAAAATCAACGAAGATGTGGCACGCTTGGCAGGGTTTGCCAATTTGCACCCCCATACCAATCCAGAAGGCGCACAAGGCGCTTTGGCGATGATGTATCAATTGCAAGAATGGTTGGCAGAAGTGAGTGGGTTTGCTGGCGTGAGCCTCGTCCCTGCGGCAGGCGCACAAGGTGAATTTGCGGGCATTTTGATGATTCGCAATTATCATTTGGATAGAGGCGATACACAACGCACCAAAATCCTCGTCCCCAATAGCGCACATGGCACAAATCCCGCTACCGTGACAATGGCGGGTTTGCAAGTGATTGAATTGCCATCAGATGATGAAGGCAATGTGGATTTGGTCGCGCTCAAAGAAGCCTGTGCGGGCGATAATGCCAAATTCATCGCAGGGATGATGATTACCGTACCTAGCACGCTTGGATTGTTTGAAAAACACATTTTGGATGTGGTCAAAACGGTTCATGATGCGGGTGGGCTGGTTTATATGGATGGCGCGAATATGAATGCGCTCATGGGCATTGTCAAACCCGGTGAATTGGGCTTTGATGTGATGCACTATAACCTACATAAGACCTTTTCTACCCCACATGGTGGTGGTGGACCGGGATGTGGCGCGGTGGGTGTTGCACCTCGCTTGCTCGATTTCCGTCCGGGTCCTGTGGTCGAAGTTGTCGCTAATCCAGACAGTGAAAATGATGCCCCATTCTATAATTTGGTCACACCCTCAAAGAGCATTGGGCAACTCAAAGCCTTCTATGGCAATTTTGGGATGCACATCCGCGCTTATGCCTATATCCGCGCCTATGGTGGGGAAGGGCTATATGAGGTTAGCCGTCATGCGGTGTTGAATGCCAATTATGTACGGGCGAAATTGATGGATACTTACACCATTCCCTATCCCCGTTATTGTGGACATGAATTTGTGCTTGAAGGGCATTGGGAAGATGCACCAAGTGTTCATGCGTTGGATATTTCCAAACGCCTCATGGATTATGGGATTCACCCCCCCACCAATTACTTCCCCCTCATCGTCCCAGAGGCGTTGCTCATTGAACCCACTGAGACCGAGACCAAACAAACATTGGATGATTTTGTGGAAATCATGAAGAAAATTGCGCGTGAGGCAAAAACCACGCCCGAATTGCTCCATGATGCGCCTCATATCACCCCTGTTTCGCGGGTAGATGAAGTACGCGCCGCCAAAGAATTGGTGTTGTGCTGTGCGCCATTGCTCAAGACGGTAGAATGAAGGCTCATAATTCATAGATTGATATAAACCCAAATAAAAATCCCCACTCCTATGTTAGCGGTGGGGATTTTTATTGGTTAACCTATAATCAGTTTATTCGTCAGAGTTGTTGTCATCGGAATTTTGGTCATCAGAATTTTGGTCATCAGAGTTGTTGTTATCAGAATTTTCGTCAAGCCACACATCGAGGGACTCATTGAATTCTGGGTCATCGCTTAAGGTGAGTAAATCATTATAATCATCACTCCAATCCATACCCAATTGACCAAAAAATTCTATGAGAGCAAATGGGTCTTCCCAACCGTCAAAACCATCGAGTAATGAAGCAATATCGGCTTCATCGTAGCCATATTGCAAGAGCAAATTGGCAAGATCTTCTACATTGTCGCCTGCTTCAATCACCTCAGAGGCAAACACGAGTTCTTGGAATGCACCAATTTCGTCTTCATTGAAGCCATTTTCTAGGAAAAAGTTTATATAAGCACCTTCAAAGTTCTCATAGAGATAAGTGAGGTCTATGCCTAGTGAACCCGCCTCTGCTTCAAATGTGTCAATGTCGCTTAGTGCCAACATGGTTAGGCGAGATAATTCTTCATCACCCAATCCAGTTTCTGATAAGAGGGCATAAATGGCATTTGCTTGTGCAGTTCTGTCAAAAGTAGCGGGGCTATAGCCGAGTTCAGAAACGAATAGTGCCATTTCTAAGAATAATTCAGCTTCTTCACCTTCAATGCCGAGTTCAGTGAGTATGGCAAGGATTTCATCTGGATTGCGTAATTCCTTAACAATCTCTTGCTGACGACTGGCAGTGAGGTCATTCTCTTTAACTTTGCCATTGACCAGTTCACCAATATAAGTTTGGATGTAGCTATTGTTCATCCCACCTTGTAATAATGGCGCGGCTTCTTGCAATAGTGCGCCTGTTTGTGTTTGGTCTAGCCCTAATTCCATCAACCGACCAGCCATGCCTTCCTGACCACCAGTGCCAAATGCTTTGAGCAAGCTATCGAGTTCGGTTGGTTGGATATTATATTTTTGTAGAAGTTGCATGGCTTGTCCAATGATTTGGCAGGCTTGTTGATAGGGACAAGTTGTGGGGGCAGGGGGAGATGTTTGTGCGCTAACGGGTTGAAATAATAGCATAAAGATCAATAAAACAACGATATGTTTAATGTGCTTCATAAAATCTCCTTTTACTCATGAATTAAGGTAGATGAATTTCTACCTTATTTATAAAATATATCATAATTGATATTATTGGTCATAAAAATATAAAAAATTTATCACATTGTGACTGATGTTAAAAAATATTATTGGCATATAAATTTGCCCATTGCGTTTATCTATAATATAGATTTGCGGTTGGCACATGCTATAATGAGTGAGATGTACCCACATCTTACTTTTTTATTTGGAGAAATCATAAGATGACCATTGCTACACTCATGACCAGCGCCGAATTTGAGGCATTTTTAGCCCAAACCGATGGGTTATGGGAACTTATTCACGGGGAGATAATTGCCAAAATGCCAACCGAACAACATGGGGTGATTGCCGCTACTATTGTGAGGCATATCGGTAATTTTATCGAAGAAAAAGGCATAGATGGTTATTTGGGTGTGGAAATTCGGCATCAAAAACAGGGTGATAGCTATAATGTGCGGATGCCTGATGTATCATTTCGATTTGCGAAAAATGCGATGGTGACACAAGGCGCAGTGGCACAAATGCCCGATTTTGCCGTAGAAATTCAATCCCCCGATGATGATTTGCGCGATATGCGCGAAAAAGCCGAATATTATTTGCGAAATGGGGCGCGATTGGTATGGCTCATTTTCCCCAAAACGCGCACAATTGAAATTCGGCAATTGGATGATGATGGGGTGGTGCAAATTCGGCAATTATCAGATAAAGATGTGCTGGATGGTGATGGTGTGTTTGTAGGATTATCACTGGCTGTTGCCAAGATATTCCCTAAAACTTAATATTTATTGGGTACATTCGCCGTTGATAGGATTGCTATGCCCCCAAAGTCTCAATTAATCATTCTCCCCAAAAAACGCCGTCATATATTACGCTATTTTCGGGCAGTTTGGCGTGATTATTCCGCATTATTTCGTGAGTTTAATCGCGCTATCATCATCTTTTTGTTGTTTACAGGCGTTGGTGGGTTTATTTATGGAGAATTACATGCGCTCTCATATCCCACAGAACGCCTCCCTCTGATAGCCCGTCCATACGCCATGATTCAAATGATGATTTTAGAAACACCTCCTTTTACATTGCCACAAGAACCGCATCTCATCTTTTTTTGGTATTTAATGCCAGTGGTTTTGGTGTATTTGGTGGGGCGTGGGGCATCTGATTTTGTACGCTTATTTTTGAATCGTGATGAACGGCGGGATGCGTGGAGGATTGCATTGGCTTCGACAATGAAAAATCATGTGGTTATCTTTGGGGCGGGTCATGTTGGGATTCGCGTAGTCAATGAATTACATCGTATGGGATATGATATGGTTGTGATTGATAACGCCCCTGATTTGGGAATTGAGGAACGTCTCCAACATTTACGTGTGCCACTCATTCGCGCAGATGGTCGCTTGGTCAGCACACTCGAAAAAGCCAATATTCAAGATGCGCTCGCATTTGTCGCCTGTACAGGCAATGACCATGTAAATTTGGATGCGGTGATGCGTGTGCGTGATATGAATCGGACAATCCGTATTGTGTCACGGGCATGGGATAACGAATATGCCAAACAACTCAAAGAATTTTTTAATATCGAATCGGTACTCAGTTCATCCGATTTATCTGCCCCTGTATTCGCTGGGGCGGCGCTTGGCATTGAAATCACCAAAACGGTGACTGTGGCGGGCGTAGAATATAGCCTTATCCGTTTACAAATCGAAAAAGGGTCGTTTATGGAAAAGCGGACTGTGGGTGATTTGCAACGCACAGAAGATATGGACATCGTTTTACATGTGCGCGATGATATGACTGAGGTGCAACCTTCCCATGATATGATTGTTCAAAAAGGCGATATTATCGTTATTTTTGCTCGTCATGAGCGTATTTTGAGTGTTGTGGCGCGAAATCGCGGACGATAGGCGCTATAATAAACATAATCGTATTGGGTATATTAGGATAGCAATCGCTATGAAGCATGTTTTTGGGATATTCTTGTTGATGCTCATTTTTTCGATAAGGGTATCGGCTCAAGGTGGTGGATTGACGCAGAATGACATTCGGCGGATTTCTGCTAGTGTGGTGCAAATTGCCATTATCACCAACGATGATGTACGGACGAGTGGCTCTGGCACAATTGTCACTGCTAATGGCATGATTTTTACCAATCAGCATGTCATTGAGGGCGCTCAAGAAATCGCCATTTTATTTTTAGACTCACTCGAAGAACCCCCTGTATTCAAATATTTAGCCAATGTAGTGGCGAGTTTTCCAGATGAAGATTTTGCCATTTTGCAAATTGACCGCGATTCAACAGGTGCATATCTGGATATGCGCTCGCTCAATTTGCCCTTTTTAGACCCTACTTATCCAACAGTCGAATTGGGTGAACGGGTTTATGTGTTCGGATACCCTGCTATTGGTGATGGTTATTTGGTGCTGGTGGATGGCATGATTACTACCATCCAAAATGGCATGGTCAACGGGGAACGGATGCCTGTGTGGTATCAGACCGATGCCGAAATTTCACCCGGAAATAGTGGTGGGGTGGCTGTGAACGGGAATGGCGAATTGGTGGGGATTCCGACCCTGGTTCAAACGGAGACCGAAACAGGGGCTAGGTTGGGGCAGATTCGCCCATTTAAGGCGGTATCGGTGTTATTTGATGAATATTTGGCATATGTCAATGACCCAGAAAATTCCCCAACGCCAATGCTCATGCCACAAGATGCCCTGCCAACACCACTTGCCACCCCAACCCTCACCGTTGGGAGTGAATTGAGTATTGAACTTACTAGCCTTACACATAACATCGGCTTGCCTGACCAAACCGATGTGGGAATGCGGATTAGCACGCGCATTATGGCATCGGGGTTGATGGGGCAAAATTTACGCATTGCCATTTTCTTTTTTTGGGCAGATGGCACACCCATTTCGTCAGAAAAAGCACATCCTCGCAACCGCGCCCCCAATGGGCAATTGACCATTCAGCAATTATTGACACCGGGTTATCCGAATACGCTATGGGATGATTATTGGTTTTGGTTGCCATATATTGTGTTTCCATCACAACCCAGTGGCAGTTATGAGGCATATATTGAGGCACAAATTGGGCTAGAGGGCATGGGTTTTTCGGCATGGTCGGCACGCTTGCCATTTACCCTGAATTATCCATGATTATAGGTCATCTATATCTAATAAAAATGTTTCGCCTTTAGCATGGTCATCCAATGCTTCATTGGCGAGTCTTTCGAGCATATCACTTGATTTAGCGAATAACGCTGTCCACTCTGCTTCTTCTAATAAAAGCTCAAGGACAAATTCTGCAAAATCATCCTGTTGTGTAGGTGATAACTTTTGTGCTTCATCAAATACGCGCTGTAATAATGGGGTTATCATTGTATTTTCTCCATATTGTTAATTTCATTATAGAAAAAACTCTCATTTTGTAAATCAATTACTTCTTTATGCGTCTATATATCAGAAAATGGATGATGGAGGACGTGTTATGGGATATGGCGCAGAGATTGTAAACACGGTGTCGGCATGGGAGGGTATTAGCGCCCATCCGCATCGGTTTGGTGGGACAGAATTTCGGCTTGGTAATGTCGAAATTGGGCATATTCACGGCAATCACATGGCAGATTTGCCATTCACACGCAAAATCCGCGAAGCACTTGTGACCGATGGCGAGTCGAGTGTGCATCACTTATTGCCAGAAACAGGATGGATAAGTTTTTATCTGCGACGTGATGAAGATGTTGCCCAAGCCATCCGCTTATTTCGCATGAGTTATTTGCAAAAGCGCCTGCGCCGTGCTAAAGATGAGACAAAACAAGCCATTTTGGATGAATTAACCGCGCTGAATGCCAGCCATGACTTAAAAATGGCTTTGGGTGGCGCAACGGCTGATATTGAAGAATAGAAAAATGGGCTACCATGTGGGTAGCCCGTTTTTTATCAGGGGATGATGAGGCGTTGCCCTGTGAAAATGCGGTTGCGATTCACAATATTATTGCGTGAGGCAAGTGCATCAAGTGTCACACCGCATCGGGTGGCAATACGATAGAGGGTGTCGCCTCGTTGGACAATATAGGTTGACCCTGATACACAAGTGGTCGGAGTAGGGGTTGGGGTTGTTGTGACGACAGTTGAGCCTGTCACATTGAGAGTTAGAGAGGTATATGCTAAACGCTGATTGATAATTGACCCGCGAACATATTCCGTAATCCATACCATGATGGTGATTTTAGGCGTATTGGGTACCATGATATTGAATGGATTTAGCGGGACAGTTTCTGTACTGAGCAATCTATTGGCGCTATCATAAATTTCAACGGTGCCAAAATGAGATGTCGTTGTACCTGATGTTTGCCAACTCAGTCTAATGCTATCCCCAACACGCGGTGTTAAATTATTGGCTGTTAAGCCCGAAAGCTGAATGCTTGGATTCAATGCCCCTGATGGAAACCATTGCCCATTCGGTTCAATTTGACCCTTAAACACATCTGCAAATGCCAGATAAATCACATTGGCTGGCATAATATGTTTATATTGCATTGTGCCACCGATTTCTGGTGCAATAGGGTAGCCGATTAAGTCACGCACATTTGCGTTATTCCCCCACACTTTACCAAACCCGAAGATGGGCATAATCCGTGTATTATCTCGAATTGGATTATCTGGTAAGCGACCATAACTGCTGGCAGGAAAATTGAGGACGGTTTGACTGTAATTAAAAACCCAAATATGCCCATTATCTGACCGCCACACCATAAATCCCCGTTCAAATCCTTGATAGCTAATTTGAATGTTGAGGTTTGTCTCTTGAGCTGATGCCATACTGGTCGCAAAAAACGTCATAAAGTATAAAATAAAAAGCCGTAAGAATCGTTTCATGGTTGTAATTACTCACTTTTCTGCATAATTATTGTGCGATTTTGCCCTAAAAAGGCATGTTTTTACCACTATAACTCATATTTGTGAATAATTAGCACATATTGGATGACTATCACCCTACGATTTCTACACGCTCAAAAAATCAGGTTGTTGGATGGTTGGGAAATAGAAAATAGGGGGTTTTATCCCCCTATTTTGACATCATGGGATGATGAGGCGTTGCCCTGTGAAGATGCGGTTGCGATTGACGATGTTATTACGAGTGGCAAGGGCATCGAGTGTCACACCACAATTTCGTGCAATGCGATAGAGCGTGTCGCCCCGTTGGACGATATAGGTTGAGCCAGAGCGACAAGTGCCTGTGGGTGGTGGGTTATTGCCTGTCGAGCCTGTCACGTTGAGCGTTTGGCTTTGGAATGATAGCCGTTGATACGCACTTTGTCCTTGCAGGGTTTTCATGACCCATACCGTCACGGTGACTTTATTGGTGTTTGGGATGATGAGGGTGGTTGCACCAGAAGTACCCACCACAGGGCTACCCATCAGACGACCTGTCCCATCATGAAGTTCGACCATGACGAATTCGCCACCTTCTGTTGCCCAATTTACAACCAGGTTTTCATTGGCACGCGGGGCAGTGGGTGTCATGGTGAAACTGGTCACACGGGCAGTATTGGTTAATGTACCAGAAATCCAGCGTGAATCGGGTTCGATTTGTGCGGTCACATCCGCAAAGGCTAAAAAGATGACATTGGTGGGTGTGACCAATTGATAATTGGCATTGGCACTCGCTTCATCGCTGATGGCATAACCAATTAAATCGCGCACTGCTTGGTTATTTCCCCACACCTTGCCAAAGCCCATGATGGGCGCACGCAAGCCTGCTGGCGGTGTGATACGATTATCTGGCAAGCGACCATAACTGCTGGCACTATAGTTGATGAGTTGCCCATTGTTTCCCAATACCCAAACATGACCCGTATCGGCACGCCATACCATATAGCCACGCTCAAATTTTTGGTAAGTGATGGGGAGCAACCCCGCTTGTTGGGCAGATGCGATACTGGTAGCCATCATCAATACCAATATCCCTATGGTAAAAATCAGAAATTTCTTCATGTTATTGCACTCCTATGACCCTATGTGGTCTTTCAAGAACTCATATTTTTATGATATGCCTGAATCATGGAGAATTTATGGGGAAGTGATGGATGGGTTGTGGGCGAATGAATACGCTTCCATGACGATTGCCTGACGCAAATACATTTTCGCTGTTAAAATCTTGTAGATAATCAAATTCTGTCATTTAAGAAATGAGGGTTTTGTGCCTGCTTTAGACCAATGTGAACCGCAAATTCTCCGTGCTTTATATAAACAAGGGTGGCATATTCTGGATAAGCCATTGGCAATAC
The DNA here is from genome assembly GCA_033763335.1 of bacterium. GTDB lineage: Bacteria > Chloroflexota > Anaerolineae > Aggregatilineales > Phototrophicaceae. The sequence goes on along the minus strand of JANRKU010000016.1, from coordinate 76,857 downwards.
GTGTTGAACAGGGGCAACGATATTTATTTGCTGATGTGCGTCTGAGCAATATTCATACACAAGACGAAATTATCATTGTCGAAATCAAATGTTTTTCGCATCCCCGTACCTTAATGGATGATTTATATAGTGCCATTGGTCAATATACGATTTACCAACAAGGTCTTATGCTAAATAGTGTCTTTAGTAAATTGTTTTTGGCGATGCCACATGATATTTATTTACTATTGAGGCAAGATAAATTAATCGCTTCAACGCTAAATCATGTTAAAATTAATATCATCACCGTCAATTTTGAACGTGAGGAGGTCGAGTTATGGATAACTTACTAAAAATTGTACGTCAAGAAGTCGAAAAATATGCAGGTAGCGGACGCGGAATCAACTTACGCTTATTTCCATCTTTAGACGATGAGCATCAAATTTATGCGGTTATTGCCGTTGATTACCCCAATCGCCAACACATTGCTGGTGTGGTTGTTCTTGCGCGGATTGTTGGGGATAAGGTCGTTATCGAAGAGGACACGACCAATAAAAAATTAGCCGATGCACTCATTCAAAACGGGATTGCGCGTGAAAATATCATCTTGGCTTATGATGGTGAATTATTAGATGAGGAAGTGATTTTATCGCCATTATAAAAAAAGGCGGATGCACCAGCACCCGCCCTATGAGGATATTATTTTTTCTTGGGGAAACGACTAAGGATTGTTACCAATTCTGGGACGGTGATTTTGCTCCCCAGATTTGCATCGGATAGGCTTAATGGCTTGGATTTTCCTGCACCCGCAAAAATGCCGAGTTGTGTGCCTTCTGCCATACATTCAAATTTGACATAGGCTTGTCCGAGCTGATAGCCTTCGCTATCAATGCTACAACTGGTCACAATACCGACCACACGCCCTTTTTTATCCACCAACGGGTCGCCAGCATGTGGGGGACGTGCGCCTTTGGCATCCACACGGAAACGGACGACTTCGGCGGTACGGGCTGTTTCACGGGCGATATAGCCGCCTCTGCCCACAAAGAAGGGTTTATAGATTTTGACATAACTGCCAAAGCCAGCATCACCCGCCGATAGGGATAAATCGCCACCGAGTTCATGCCCATAGAGGGGTAATCCTGCTTCGGTTCGGAGGCTATCACGCGCGGCGAGTCCACATGGGGTCACACCCAAATCTACCAACGCCTTAAATAAGGCAGGGGCTTGGTCTGGATGGACGAATAGTTCATATGCCACACGTTCCCCTGTATACCCTGTGCGCGAAATAATGAGGTTAAACTCGCCAAATGTGCCACGCATGACACCTGCCCATGCCAATTTATTCAATTTTGCAATATCGGCATCAGACGCACCAAGCGCGATGAGCATATCTTTGCTTTTGGGTCCTTGTAATGCCACATCCACACGGCGGTCAGCACCAGAGGAGACGGCGCGTAAATCGCGCAAGACAAAATCGGTCAATCCCAATACGCGGGAGGGGTTGGCGGGGTCTATTTGCACACTACCATCACGAATAGCATTGACCCATGCCCAATTTTTATCATTATTTGAGGCATTGACGACCACCAAAAATTCATCTTCTGCCAAACGATAAATCATCAGGTCATCTAATGGCACACCGTCTACATCTAGGAAATAGGTGTAGTGGGACGTGCCAACCTTTAGGCTTGGCACATCGTTGGTGGTGATGGCATCCAAAAATGCGATGGCATCTTTACCTTTAATATCCCATGCGCCCATGTGGGTCACATCAAAAATGCCTGCGCCGTTGCGGACGGCGAGATGTTCTTCTGTCACGGAGCTATACCAGACGGGCATATCATAACCTGCAAATCCGACCATTTTTGCGCCCAATGCTTTATGGGTATCGTATATAGTGGTGCGGAGCAGGGGGTCTGGCTCGGTTTCTGTCCATGTGAAGCGGGGGAGGGCTTCTGGTGCATTGGCTTTATTCATGCCAATAAAAAAGGCTTTTTGGGATGGTTTGACAGGTTGCAAGGTTTGGGGGATGGTGCTACCCATCACCAAGACATCCACAGGTCCCGGAATACGGGCATAGGGGTCTTGGGTATCAATCAGCACAAAGCCGTCTGATAATGAGCGTAACCAACCCGCAATATATTCCGCATTGCGTTCCAGATGCAATTCATAAGTGCTGGCGTTCACACGGGCGATGATGCCATTTGCGAGGGTGTATCCGCTTGGTGTATGGACGCTGGTGGGTTGTTTTTGACCATCAGATAATGTGGATACCGCACTACTAAGGGCAATATCCAAAAAGGCGGTGGCTTTTTCTCCGATAATCCGCAATGTCCCCCAATTTTCGCCCTTATCCAGTGGGGCAAGGGTGTGGAAATGGGGATAATCATCGGCTATGGCATTGGTATCAATGCCAACACGCCCTGCGAGATTTTTCACACGGGTACGGGCATCTTGTAACACATCAAATGGCAATTTGGCGCGTGCTTCTTCGCCTTTGCGCCCTGTATAGCTATAGGGGATACACGCCAGTAACACGTCTGCGATAATATCGGCTAATTCGTCAATTTCGGCAAAGCCAAATCCGCGTTGGGTAATCCAGGGTGTGCCGATACGGATGCCATTGGGCTTGAGGGCGCTGGTATCGCCCGGAATTGTTTGGCGATTGAGTACGATACCGCATAAATCCAAAATCCGTGCCGCCATATCGCCACTGAGCGTTGTGCCATCTGCGCCGATAATGCTACGTAAATCCACATTGAATAAGTGGGTATTCGTGCCACCATAGGCAATTTTTATCCCGCGTGCGGTTAATCTTTCGGCAAAACGCGAAGCATTTGACACGGTTTGGGCTTGTAGGGTGCGGAATTGGTCGGTGTTGGCAAGTTTTAGCGCCACCGCCAAAGCGGCAATGCTGTTCATGTGTGGTCCGCCTTGTTCACCGGGGAACACGCCTCTATCCAATTTTGCAGATAGATCTTTGCGGTGGGTGATGACGATTGCACCACGCGGTCCACCGAGTGTTTTATGGGTGGTGAAGGTCACAATATCGGCAATACCCACCGGACTCGGATACACACCCGCCGCGACCAATCCCGCCACATGGGCAATATCAGCTAATAAATATGCGCCACACGCATCTGCTACGGCGCGATATTTTGCCCAATCGGCTTGATAGGGGAAGCTACTATAGCCACCAATGAGGATTTTGGGTTTGTGTTCCATCGCCAAGCGCATCATTTGGTCATAATCAATATCGCCAGTTTCGTGATTGATGCCATAACTCACGACAGTGTATTGCTTGCCACTACGGGCGACTGGACTGCCATGTGTGAGATGTCCGCCCATGATTAAATCCATGCCCATGATGACATCGCCCGGTTTGATGAGGGCGGTATAGACGGCGCTATTGGCGGGCGCACCTGACAGGGGTTGCACATTCACATAGAGTGCATCGGCAGATAAGCCATTGGTGGCGAATAATTCGGCGGCACGTCGCCGTGCCAATGACTCGACAATATTGGCATATTCTGTGCCTTTGTAATAGCGCAAATCTGCCCCGCGCCGATATTCAGTGAGGCGGGCGTTGTAATCTAAAATTTCTGCTTCGGTCATGGTGCGCGTGCTTTCCAACGGATAGCCTTCTGCATAAATATTATGGAATGCAGAACTCAACGCCTCGCGCACGGCTTCTGGGATGGTGCTTTCGGATGGGATGAGGATGAGATAACGGGCTTGACGGGCTGTCTCGTGGCGAATCAGCTCTGCCACATCGGGGTCTAAGTGAGATAAATTTCCACGAAAGAGAAAATCAGATTGTGACATGGGCTATTTTTTTATCCTGTTGATTAACCAGCGAATAACATGCCTATTTTAGCATGAGGTCGGGGTGCTAACTAGATAGGATGGAATGATTGTTGAAGTAGTGATTCGTCATATAGGGCTTGCCATGCCAAGCCCCTACGAGACGGTGTTGATGCAATGGTGATATTCTTCACAAATTTATGATGACAATCCCTCATTTCGTAACCGTCTTTTTGACAGTTTGTCAATAGCGGATTAAAATCACGTTAACTGAAAACGATTTTTACATCACAAAAAATAGTCTATTTTTTATATATCGGAGGATTTAATTCTCATGAGGGAATATCTATCAGAAAAATTACGGAATGTGGCATTAGTTGGTCATCAGGGCTGTGGCAAAACATCGTTAATTGAAGCCTTGTTATTTAATACAGGTAAATTGACCCGTATGGGGCGCGTGGAAGATGGCACGACTGTCTCTGATTGGGACGAAGATGAAAAATCACGCGGCATTTCGCTCTCAACCTCGCTTATCCCTCTCGAATATGATGACCATAAAGTGAATGTCCTCGATGCCCCCGGTTCATCAGAATTTCAGGGTGAAATTAAAAACGCCATTCGTGTGGCAGATGCCGTAGTTGTGGTGGTAGATGCCGTAGCGGGTGTCGAAGTGGGTACAGAATTGGCATGGGAATATGCCAAGACCTACCTGCAACCGATTATCGTGGTCATTAACAAAATGGACAGAGAAAATGCCGATTTTGAGCGCACATTAGAAGGATTACGTGCGACCTTCACTGACCACAAATTTGTCCCTGTGATGTTGCCCATTGGGAAAGAATCCAATTTTAAGGGTGTTATCAACGTTCAAACCCAAAAAGCCTATTATGATGTCGGGCGTGAACGGTCTGAATTGCCAGCAGAATATCAAGATGCGGTAGAAGAAGCGCATAACTTTTTGGTAGAAGCCGCCGCCGAAGCCGATGATGATTACATCGAAAAATATTTTACCACTGGCGAATTAAGCACCGAAGAAATCCGCGATGGGATGCGGAAAGCCGCCCGTAACCATGCGCTCAACACGGTGCCTGTATTTGTGACCTCTGGCACAAAAAATATTGGCACATACCCCCTCATGGAAGCCCTGATTGTGTATACCTCTGCGCCGACTGACCGCCGTGTTGGGATTTATCGTGAGGGAAGCGATGAACTGAATTACCTCACTGCGCCACAAAAAGAAGATGGTCCATTGGCTGCGTATGTGTTCAAGACGACCACCGATAAATATGTGGGGACATTGACTTATTTCCGTATTTTCTCTGGGATGATGACTGGCGGAAGTGTGTATCATAATTCCAAATCGGGCGTGGATGAACGGGTGAACCAATTACTGGATATACGCGGAAAAGAAACAATCCCCGTAGATGCCTTGCATGTGGGTGATATTGGTGTGATTGCCAAATTATCTAAGACGAAAACGGGCGATACATTGTGTGGTAAAGAACGATTCACCATTGTTACACCAGAATTTCCAGAACCCCTTTATGCAGTGGCACTCAGCCCGCGTACCCAAGCCGATAGTGCCAAAATGGGCGTGATTCTCACCAATTTATGCGAAGCAGACCCCACTTTGCGCTGGCGACAAGATGTAGATACCAAACAAGTTATTTTGGAAGGCATGGGCGAAATTCATGTGTCATTGGCGATTAGCCGCGCCGAAAGACTCGGTGTTGGCATTGATACCGCTATTCCCAAAGTCCCTTATAAAGAAACTGTGACCAAAACTGCCAGCACGACCTATCGCCATAAGAAACAAACAGGCGGTTCTGGGCAATTTGGCGAAGTATCGCTCCGTGTTGAACCGAATCCGGGTGGTGGTTTTGTGTATGAGACCAAAATTGTTGGTGGGGCAATTTCTCATAGCTTTTTGCCATCCATCGAAAAAGGCATTTTGAGCGTATTAGAAGGTGGTGTGATTGCAGGGTATCCTATTGTGGATGTGAAAGCGGTCGCATTTGATGGCAAGGAACATCCTGTAGATTCCAAAGATATTGCCTTCCAAATTGCGGGGCGCGAAGCCTTCAAAGAAGCCTTTTTGGATGGAAGCCCTGTTTTGCTAGAACCCATTATGAATGTGCAAATTGCTGTGCCAGAAGCGATGATGGGTGATATTATGGGCGACCTCAATACACGGCGTGGTCGTGTTCAGGGGATGGATACAGTTGGCTTAAAAACGGTGATTAATGCCCAAGTACCCCTCGCGGAGATGTTGCGTTATAGCAATGATTTGCGTTCTATGACGGGTGGGCGTGGCATTTATCGGCTGATGTTCTCGCATTACGAAAAAGTGCCTAGCAACCTCGCTGAAGAGGTGATGAAGGCACATAAAGCCGAAAATGGCGGATAGGGATTTTATTTATCCCCAATTTATCCTCATATAAACGTAAGGGCAACTTAAAAAACAACCTCACCCCTAAATCCCCTCTCCAGTCTGGAGAGGGGACTTGAACCAACCTATAAAATGGTTTTCACCCCCTCTCCAATTTGGAGAGGGGGCAGGGGGGTGAGGTCAAAGAGCGATTTTATCGTTAAGTTGTTATCTAAGAAGCATCTGCTTCTGTGACGGTTGGGGGAGGTGTTTGGGCTGATGGTGTTTCTGAAACATCATCGGTTTTTGGTATTTTCCCCAATGAGAAATGGGCATTGCCGTTTTTGCCGAAGCGTGGGTCTGTGTCCATGTCCAAAATTCGCAACATTTCTTCTTGTTCAATAATTTCTTGAACCAAAAGGGCTTCTGCGAGGGCAATGAGTTTGTCTTTATTTTCGGTGAGCAAGGCAATCGTTTGCTCATGGGCTTGTTTAATCACACGGCGCACTTCGGCATCAATTTCTGAGGCGGTTTCTTCGCTATAACTCTTGCCTTGTGAGAGGGCATAGCCTAAGAACGGTTGCCGTTCATCATCACCAAAATTGAGCAGACCAAAACTTTCACTCATGCCAAATTGGGAGACCATCCGCCGAGCGAGGTCGGTGGCACGGCGCAGGTCATTTTCTGCCCCTGTGGTCACTTCTTTGATGACGATTTCTTCGGCGGCGCGTCCACCGAGCAAGGTCATGATTTTGGTATACAGATAGGCACGCGAGTAATTTCTGCGGTCAGATTCGGGCATGTATGCCGTCACACCCAATGCTTGCCCGCGTGGGACAATCGTCACTTTTAACACAGGGTCACTGTTGGGCAACAATGCCGAGACCACCGCATGACCCGCTTCGTGATAGGCAACCACTTTGCGTTCATTGGGGTCAGATAACGGCGGGCTTTCTGTACCCAATACAATGCGGTCAAAGGCGTTAGAAAAGTCGCGCATGGAGATGCGTTTGGCGTTGCGACGGGCGGCATTGAGGGCGGCTTCGTTGCTCAGATTCGATAAATCCGCGCCAGAAAATCCGATTGTACCGCGTGCTAAATCTTCTAAATTCACATTGGAATCGAGCGGTTTTCCGCGTGTGTGAATCTTCAAAATTTCCAGACGACCTTTTCTATCGGGCAAGCCAACCGTTACTTGACGGTCAAAGCGTCCCGGACGCAATAGGGCAGGGTCTAATACATCGTGGCGATTGGTCGCCGCCATAATGATGACGCTCTCGGTTTGGTCAAAGCCATCCATTTCTGCCAGCATTTGGTTGAGGGTTTGCTCACGTTCATCATGCCCACCACCCAAGCCAGCACCACGTTGGCGACCAACCGCATCAATTTCGTCTATGAATACGATGCTAGGGGCGTTATCACGGGCGCGTTTGAATAAATCACGCACACGAGACGCACCCACACCAACGAACATTTCTACAAATTCAGAAGCGGCGATACTAAAGAATGATACATGGGCTTCACCAGCAACAGCACGCGCCAAGAGGGTCTTACCCGTCCCTGGAGGTCCGATGAGCAATACACCGCGCGGAATCCGTGCGCCCAACGCGATATATTTTTCTGGTTCTTTTAGGAAATCTACAATCTCGGTCAATTCGACTTTGGCGGCATCTTGTCCTGCCACATCGTTAAATGTGACTTGTGGACGTTCTACTGTGTATTCACGGGCTTGTGTGCGACCAAAACCCATCGCACTTCCCATTTGACGTTGGGCGCGGCGTGCCGTCCATATCAAAAAGCCGATGATGAGCAATAATGGGGCGAGGTTGAGGAAGATTACCAATAGGTTAGAGGTATCATTACCATCGAAATCAATCGTTGCGCCGCCCGCCTCATTAAGGGGGATGAGGAGTTGTTCTTGTGCGGTTGCTGTTGGAACAACGACTGTAAAATTGGTAACAGGTTGCCCACTGCTAGTACGGATGGGGCTAATAAAAGACCCAAAGGCTTCTCCCCCGCGAAAGGTGATTTTTTGAATGTTATTGTTTTTCGCTTGGTCAAGGATTACTGAATAATCAACCGTTGTGCCACCACCAGCAGTTGGGGTGCCACCCATCATTATCAAAAAGACCCAAGTCAAGCCAAAAATGATTAAGGCGGGCCAAAGCCACTTGCGCCAATCTTGTTGGGGCGGGGGTGGATTATCAGACTGCGGGTCGTCATCCTTGCGTGGTTTATTATTGTTATTTGGAAACTGCATCTTTTTGATACCTTCTCAGTTAGCGAGTATTCTCATCAGTATAAAGGTGGACTATTAGAAGCATACAAGAAACGCCTCATGGTTAGATGAGATTGCCCTCACAAAAATTTTGTTTTTATGGCAACTCACACTATAATTATAGTCTACGCTTGTTAAGGGATAATTAGAATGGCAAACCAAAACCCAAACCAACCAAATGATAGTGAAAATGCCATTATGCGGGCATTAGAAGAATCAACAACCACATCGCCCACGACTATCAGCGAGGCGCGTGGGTTAGTTGGTAAGATGATTCAAGCCCTAGAGCAGACCAAAGCCGATGGCTTATCTACCCAAGAGGCAAAAGTTATCGCTGGGGCAGAACTTGAACCCCCATGGCTCTTGCAACAATTTTTTCAGGGTGATATTAAGCTCGATGAAGAACTCAGTGGACGCTTTCCATCGTTGCCTGTGATGTCTACCATCAAGACGCGCATCGCGGGGACAAAAATGCCTCGTGGTGTTGCTATGCTATCTACCCAAGATAATTCGGCGGGTGTTATTTTTGATGCCGATAAAATTTCGCGTATGGTGCAATTGTCGTTTATCACCAATTCCATGCTCAGTTTGCGCTTTAGCCTTCGGAGTTTGAATAATGTGGATAGGGCGCGATGGGTGACATTGATGAAGCGCGAAAAAGGCGGTGTCGCATTTTTATGGGGTCCAAAACGCTGGGAAGAAGATTATATCATCAGCGTATCGAAGCGATACTATACCAGCCTATTCGCATTTTCGACACGGCATTATGAGGCGGCTGTGCGCCTGATTCCAGAAGTGACCATCAACCTTGTCGAATGGCTCGAAGAATTTTGGAACGAAGAACCACCGTTGCCACCGTCTGAAGACAATTCCGTTCTCGATTTGTGGTGATAATATAAAAATCCATCGAAGCTAAAGGGCTTGCCATGGCAAGCCCTTACGATACACTCATTTTGTCCCCTAAAAAATTGGTCTCTTAACCCCATTTATGGGGCATAATTGTTGCCTCCTGTTTTAATCTTTAATCTTAAAAATGGTGAAAATAGATGAATAAACTCCAATATGAAACCAGCCCCTATTTGTTGCAACACAAAGATAACCCTGTAGAGTGGTATCCGTGGGGCGATGAAGCATTAGGACTCGCAAAAACACATGATAAGCCCATTTTGCTCAGTGTGGGTTATAGCGCCTGTCATTGGTGTCATGTCATGGCGCATGAAAGTTTTGAACACGACGAAACCGCCAAATTGATGAATGAGTGGTTTATCAATATCAAAGTAGACCGCGAAGAACGCCCCGATGTGGATGCCATCTACATGGAAGCAGTGCAAGCCATGACAGGGCGAGGTGGATGGCCCATGACCGTGTTTTTGATGCCAGATGGTCGCCCATTTTATGGCGGGACATATTTCCCGTTGGAACGCCGACATGGGATGCCTGCTTTCCGCGATGTGTTGAGTGGTGTGCATGATGCGTTTATCAATCGGCGCGATGAAGTGAGCCAAATGGCGGGCAACCTCACCGAAGCACTCAACCGTAGTATTTTGGGGATTGGTGGTGATGCCGATGCACTCAATACCACCTTGCTCACCCAAGCAGTTCAAAGCCTCGCCCGTGATTATGACCCCATGTATGGCGGATTTTCTGGTGCGCCAAAATTCCCCCAACCGATGGCGTGGGAATATCTGCTTCGGCAATCCGTACATACGGGTGATAAGCAAACCCTAGAAATGGTCACAAATACGCTCATCAATATGGGGCGCGGGGGCATATATGACCAAATTGGGGGCGGGTTTGCCCGCTATAGTGTGGATGCGCTATGGCTTGTGCCTCATTTTGAGAAAATGCTCTATGACAACGCCCAATTGAGCCGTCTCTATTTGCACGCATGGCAAGTCACAGGCGACCCGTTTTTGTTGCGGATTGCCACCGAGACGTATGATTATCTGTTGCGGGAGATGACTGCGCCGAGTGGCGGATTTTATAGCGCCACAGATGCCGATAGTGAAGGCGAAGAGGGCAAATTTTTTGTGTGGAGCGTGGCAGAATTGCGCGATTTGCTCCCAGACCCGCTATATGATACCGCCATTGAGGTGTTTGGTGTGACCAAAAGTGGCAATTTTGAGGGGCATAATATCCTCACCTTGCCCAATCCGTCTGATATATCGGCGGAACGCTTGGGCATATCATCAGAAATACTCACAGAACGGCTTGCGCTCATCAAAGACAAATTGTATACGACCCGCCTGCAACGGATACCCCCCGGATTAGATGATAAAATCCTCGCGGGATGGAATGGCATGGCACTCGCCAGCCTCGCAGAAGCCGCCCGTGTGTTGAATCGTATTGATTATGCACAAGCGGCGTTGCGCTGTGCCGATTTTATGGCGGAGCAATTACTCACGGCGGATTATCGGCTCTATCGCAGTCATAAAGACGGTGTGAGCAAACTGAATGGCTATCTCGAAGATTATGCCAATACGATTGATGCCTTTTTAGAGGTATATCAGCTCACATGGGATGAAAAGTGGTTTGTCCGTGCGGTTGGATTGGCAGAACGGGTATTAAATCACTTCATGACACCCGATGGTGGCTTTTTTGATACCAGCGATGACCATGAAGCATTGATTGTTCGTCCGCGCACGGTACAAGATAACGCCGTCCCCAGTGGCAATAATATGATGGCGAAGCAATTGCTCCGTTTATATGCCTATACGGGCGAGGCGAAATATCAGCAAATAGCCGTGGGAGCATTGCGTTTGTTGACCAATGCGTTAGGGCAATATCCGCACGGATTTGGCGAGGCGCTCAATGCTGTAGATATGTTGGTGCGCGGAATAGATGAAATTGCCATCATTGGCGACCCCAAAGCTGATGCGACAAAGGCACTTTTGGCAGAAATTAACGGTAAATATCGCCCCAACGCGATTTTAGCCCTGTCGCCTGTGGCGGTTGGGGATGAGGGGAAAATTCCGTTATTGCATGGGCGCGGATTAAAAGGGGCGTTGCCAACGGTGTATGTATGCCGAGAAATGACCTGTAAATTGCCAGTGAACAGTGTGGATGAGTTGCGGGGGATGCTTACTTAATTATCTCCTCATCCATTCGCTTTAATTCTTCTAAAAATTCGCGTGCAGGGCGATAGTTCCCTTTTTTAATGTCACGGAATCCCTCGCGCACATCGGCTAAAATTTGCTCATCAGGTGTATCTTCATATTCTGGCTCGTAATAGGCTTCCAGATATTGGCTGATGAGGTCATCCACAGAGACATTTTTATCCTTTGCCTCTTGAGTGATAATGCGTGCCAATTTTTTGGAAAGGGTAATTTGAACGGTCAAGGTTTTAGTTGTGATGGTTGGTGTAGACATGATTTTGCTCCTCACTTATTTTACCTAATCATAACATAAAACGCCTCATCTACTGGTGCATAAACGGCTTTTTCGGTGTATAAAAGGTGTCGTTGCCGGTTATCCGAAAGGCTATACATGACCTTAGCACAGGAATTATTGACCCGTTATCGTGCCAATCGCCCATTTTCATTAGATGTTTCATGGGAAGATGAACTCATCTATCCCGCCTATGATGGATTTTCGATTGCCAATCTTGCACAGACCATTGGGCATATTTTGGGGGCAGATTATCCCACCCCATTACACCCCATGTTGGGCATCCCCACCCATGTTGACCGTGTGGTGTTATATATCTCGGATGGATTGGGGTATTTGCGCCTGCAACACTTGATTGAACATGACCCAGAAGTCGCAGAATTGGTACATCACCTCACCGATGGACGTGGTGCAATGCCACTCACATCCACAACACCTTCCACCACGGTTGCGGCATTGAACACGCTCTGGACGGGTGTCCCACCTGCCCAGCACGGCGTGATGGGTACGGTGTTATTTTTACGCGAATTGGCGATGCACTGCAATATCCTGCATTTCAAGCCAAAAATGGGCGATTTGCCATCGGGTATACTGGAAACATGGGGCATAGACCCCACTCAATTCACCCAAGTGCCGACATTGGCGCAACGCTTGGCAGAAAATGGGGTCTCGACCTATATTTGCGCGTTATACAATTTAATCGGTAGTGGATTATCTAAAATACTACATACAGGTGTGCAACACATCACCCCAAATTTGGGTTTTGATGATATGTGGGGGCAATTTCGTAATCTGTTGCACCAAACACGCGGACAAAAAACATATGTGAGCATGTATAATCACAACATAGACCAAATCTCGCATTTTTATCATGCCATATCACCACAAACATCAGCCGAAATCAAACATCAATTGCGCCAATTGCATCAGATTGTCACCGACCCCGAAATTGCCGATGGGCGCACCCTCTTTATGTTCGTGGCAGACCACGGACATCAGGATGCACCGAATTTTATCCAATTCAATGCGCCCGAAAATCGCCCATTTTTTGATACATTTCGCATGTTTTTTGGCGGAGATGTCCGTTTTTCGTATTTATATTTGCGGGATGGGCAACGAGACACGGCTATTCGACAGGCTAAAACATTATTTGGAGAGAATATCGCCCTCATTTCATCGGAAACAGCATTAGAAGCGGGATTATTTGGGCGTGGCAATCATCACCCAGAAGCAAAATATCGGATAGGTGATTTAATCGCTATTCCACGCCCCACCTATCGTCATGCTGATATTCCACGCCCAGAGGATAAGGTCTTTAGCCTTCATGCAGGGTTATCGGCTTGGGAAATGCTCGTGCCGTTGTTATGGAAGGTGATATAACGGGATTTTTGTGGCTATTGGGATGGTACTTTTTACTGGTCATAGGTATCTCACCCAATAAGCCACTTGCGATAATTCCCTATTCTGGTCAATAATCGGTATATGAAAAACATACATTTCTCCCAACAAAAGACGCTCAAACGCCTGTGGTTGATTATATCTGTCGTTGTGCTGGTAGCTTGTTCACCCGCACCATCACAAGGCGAAAATGTGACCTATGTGGTTATCACCAACACCCCGCCATCGCTTGCTGTGATTCCTGTACAAGGGCAACAACTCACCCCCACGCCCGATATGCCCCCCGATATCGCGTTGCAGGTGGCAAATCGCTATTGGATAGACGGTTATTTTGAAAATGCCGTCTATGCGTATGAAGGGCTACTCCAACGGGGTGGCGAAATTTCACCAGAAATCCGCGCAGAAGCCGCCTATGGCATGGGGCGTGCGGCGCTCCGTGAAGGATTATTCGATTATGCCATATCCCCATTAACCATCCTCATCACCGAATTTCCCAACGATTTTAGAGGCGCACAAGCCTATTTTATGCGTGGGGATGCCTTTATGGGACTCTCACGGTGGCAAGAAGCCATCAACGATTATCAGATATATTTGCAAATTCGCCCCAATTTAATAGATAGCTATGTGCATGAGCGTATTGGCGATGCCCAAGTGAATTTGGGGCAAACCGATAATGCCTATGCCAGTTATGTAAGTGCCGCCGAAACCGCACGCTATGTATCGGCACAAGCCTCATTGCATGAACGGGTGGCACGGTTGCATTTGGCGCGTGGTGAGGTTGAATCGGCTGTAGCAGAATATGATAAAATTTTGGCATTTGCCCAAAACGATGCCTATCGCGCTCAAATCACTTATATGGCGGGAGAGGCACTGCTCTCTGCTGGCGATTTACCGCGTGGCACTATCCGCATGACGCAAGTGTTTAATGATTACCCCGATACCGAACAAGCCTATAGTGCTATGCAAATTTTATTGCAAAATGGGCAAGTGTTGAATAATTATCAACGCGGATTGGTCAGTTATTTTAACGAAGATTATGAAGGCGCGGTGACTGCCTTTAATACCTATACCACCGAAGCCCAACTCGCCGATATTCCCGCCGATTTGCACCTCTATTTAGGTATATCGTATCGTGCTATCGGCAATTTTGAGGCGGCAATCATCGCATTTAAGACCATCACCACGCAATATCCCAACGATGAATTATTTAGCAATGGGTTGCTAGAGCAGGCACGCACCCGTTTTGTCGCACAAGATGTCGAGGGTGCTATCAGCGAATATTTAGCCATTGCCCAAAATTTTGGCTATTTGGAGCAGACGGCGGCGGAGGCATTATGGCGGGCAGGTTATTTATATGCCACCACAGAACGCCCTGTAGAAGCGCGTGATATTTTCTTGCGCCTTGCCGATACATTCCCCAATAGCACGCAAGCCGTTAGTGGGCTACAGATTGCCGCCGATGCACTTTTGGCGGTGAACGATACATTTGGCGCAGAAACACTCTATGCACGAATCGCTACCACACCTGTCGCAACCGCCGATGAACGCGCCAATGCCTATTTACAGGTCGGCAGATTGGCATCTTTGCGGGGCGACCAAAATACAACCCAAACGGCATTTAATCAGGTGATTAGCCTTGCACCATCGTCCTATTATGCCTCGCGTGCGCGGGATATTTTGGCAAATCGGATTCCATTTACCCCGCCCGCCCAATATGTCTTTGAATTTGACGCGCTGGCAGACATCACCGAGACCGAAGATTGGCTACGGGCGACTTTTGGCATTATTCAGCCAAGCCCGTTATGGGTGCTATCACCCGAATTAGAGCAAGACCCGCGTATTGTTCGGGGGCGTGAATTATGGGCGTTGGGCATTGTGGATGAAGCACAAGACGAATTTGATGAGGTGATTGAGAGCTATAGTGATAACGCGCTGGCATCGTATCAACTAGCCGTGTATATGAGTATTTTGGGGGCGTATCGCCCTTCGATATTCGCCGCCGCCAATGTATTTGTCGTGGCGGGGGTGGGGACGTTAGATGCCCCTCCGTATTTGGGACGTTTGCGCTTCCCGATTTATTATCGGGATGTGGTGGTGAATGTGGCAGACCGCTATAATTTTGACCCGTTGCTGATGTTTTCGCTCATCCGCCATGAAAGTTTTTTCGAGACATACGCCACAGCCGCCGCAGGTGAAAAAGGACTCACACAGGTGATTCCGCCCACTGGGGAATATATTGCCCAACAAATTGGATGGCGCGATTATGACCATAGCGATTTGTTCCGCCCATATGCGGGTATCGAATTTGGGGCATATTATTTATCTGAGCAATTGAATTTATTTGATGGCAATGTGTATGCGTCATTGAGTGCCTATAACGCGGGACCGGGGCGTGGGATGGCGTGGTTAGAAGTCGCTGGTGATGACCCCGATAGGTTTATGGCGGCTATCACCATCAGTAGCACCCAGACGTATGTTCAACGGATTTATAATAATTATGCGATGTATCGGGCATTATATGGGGCAGGGGGGTAAATTAGGAACTGTAAAGTAAGGGCGCAACATGTTGCGCCCTTACACAAACAGCACTAATGCTGATAATTATTTTTTAGCTAGGTACGCCTTCTAAAATAGAGCGTACTTTAGATACAAGGTCATGATGCAAAATGGGTTTTGGTAAGTAATCGGTTGCGCCTGCTTCCATCCCACGCATGACACTTTCGGCATCACCACGCGCAGATAAAATGAGAACTGGCGTGCTTTGTGTGAGTTCTCGATGACGAATGACACGGCATAATTCAATGCCATCCATACCGGGCATCATAACATCGAGAATAATCATGTCGGGGGTATTTTGTTCTAAAACAGCGAGTGCCGTGGTAGCATCTTTGGCTTTTAAGACACTAAATCCGCCTCGTTCTAACATTATACCGATAAGGGTGAGTGCGCCAATTTCATCGTCCACAACCAGAATATTACGCTTCATAAAAAAGTCCTCCCGAAACACGGGCGTGTATGATAATTATTTTTTGAATGCTATTTCATAGTGTACCACTCTTTTTAACCTTCTCGCAACGGGCTTAAAATTAATATCGCCAGATTGGTCGGTTTTCTAGCGGTTTACAAACCTAAATTCATTTTGGGATAGGTATTTATGCCAAATTGCGCTATCCTAGTGGGCAACTTGACTAACCAGAATCATGGAGATAAACAAAATGCGTTTTGCTTTACAACGCCGTTTTATTACAGCTTTACTCTGCTTCATCCTTCTTACTATGGCTGGTGGGGTATTGGCACAAGAAGCCACTCCAGAGCCAACACCAGAACCTACCACAGAAGCAACTGTAGAACCAACACCAGAATTAGCCCCCCTCGAATTTGTTGTGCCAGAAGGCATAGATTTGACCCAAGTAGTCGCCACCGTTGGCGATGAAACCATTACACTGGGCGATTATGCCACACGGATGCGCTACGAATGGGTACGTTATTATCGTGCCTTTCAGGGCTTGGTAGATGTACAAGGTCCTTCTGTATTTGATTTACAAGCCGAAGAAAATCAATACGCCATGGCGATTATCAATGTGGTGAATTTATTGGCAGATGACAATCAATTTCCCGCAGAAATTTATAATGTGATGGTTTTGGAATCATTGTATCGCCAAGAAGCCGCCGCCCGTAATGTTGAATTTACCCAATGTGAACTCGACACCAATTGGGCAGGTATTTTGCAAATTGAGGTCGCAGAAGAATGTGTCTTCCCAGAAGATTTTGCGACACAAAAAGCTGACTACATCGCCTTTGTGACCCGTGTATCGGGCATTTCTGCCGAATTACTCGAACAAATTGTGGTTGGGCGCGTGGCGTATGCCAAAATCCAAGAATTACTCGCCAATGATTTTGTGGTAGAAGACCAACCCGCCATCAGAAGCCGTCATATTCGGGTTCGGGAACTTGCCGATGCCGAGGCAGTATTGGCACGTCTCAACAATGGCGAAGATTTTATGACTGTCCTCACCGAAACCACCGCCGATTCTGGCTCACTTGGGAATCGTGGTGATTTGGGTTTGCTCCGTCAAGGACAAACAGTCGCTGAATTTGATGCGATTGTATTTAACAACCCAGTTGGGTTATATCCACAACCTGTTCAAACCCAATTCGGATTTCATATCATTCGCATTGAAGAAATTGGCGAAGTCGCTGAACAAATCCAATTGCGCCAAATTTTATTGGCAACCGAAGACGAAGCCAATGTCGCCTTGCGTTTGTTGAATGAAGGCGCAGATTTTGGTGATTTGGTCACACGCTTCTCATTGGACGCGGCGACAAAACGCTCTGGCGGGATGATGACCCCCATAGACCGCCCTACGGTTGTTGCTCAATTTAGCGAAGCCGTTGCCGAAGCCGTATATGCCACCGAAGATGGTCAGATTGCTGGCATATTTGAGACCCCTCGCGGTTGGGTTGTGTTGAAGGTCGAATCGAAGGTCAATTCGCCAACACTCGTCCGTGCCAGCCATATTTTGCTCGAAACCCAAGCCGAAGCCGAAGCCGCATTAGCTCGCCTCAACAATGGCGAAGATTTTGGCGATTTGGCTGTGGAACTCTCGGTTGACCCCTCTGCTCGTGGCGCAAATGGCGATACCTTCGCTATTTTTACCGAAGGACAATCCTCTGGCTTGTATATTGCGGGTGAAATTCGTGACGAAATAGATGCGGCTGTCTTTGCCGATGGTGTCGAAGTGGGTGATATTTTGGGACCCATCGAGACCCGCTTGGGCTTCTATATCATCGAAATTCAAGAAAAAGCTACTCGCGCTTATACAGCACAACAATTAGAAGAGAAAAAGACCGAATATGTGACCAATTGGGAAAGTGAACAAGAGGCTTCTGGGCGCGTTGTTAAAACAGAAACTTGGCGCACATTTATCCCCACCGACCCCATCCCATCGGATGTTTATCCCGATTTGGTTCAACTGAATTTGCTCCTCGATGAGGCGCGTGCCAGTATTCGTGCTTATCAAGAAAGCACCAATATCGTCAACACCTTGCGGACATTGCAAGTCGAAGAATAACAGGCACAATATTGTACTAAAGCAATATTGTGTATGACTGATTGTAAGGGCTTGCCATGGCAAGCCTTTACATCATCCCACCTACAAAACGTTTATATAGCTACTAAACGGAAACGCATCTGGAGACATTTTTATGACTGATGACAGAAAAACACTGGCACTCATCGCCCATGATGGCAAAAAAGCCGATATGGTGGCATTTGCACTCCGTTTTAGAGATGTATTAGAGCGATATAACCTCATCGCTACCAGCACCACAGGCTCATTGTTGGCAGATAAATGTGGGTTGCCCGTGACACGGATGTTATCGGGTCCTATTGGGGGTGATGCCCAAATTGCCGCCCAAGTCGCAGAAGGCAAAATTGAGGCAGTATTCTTTTTTGTAGACCCATTGGGCAAACATCCACATGACCCCGATATTCAAAGCCTCATGCGGATTTGTAATGCCCATAATGTGCCATTGGCGACCAATTCTGCCACTGCGATGTATGTGATTTCTGAAAAAGCGTTATAGTAGGGATAGCATATATGCCGTCCAAAATGTCTAGTCTTTGGCTTCTGCCCGCCGAATTGCCCAATCAACCAGTCTGTCGGTGATGAAGGCTTGTAATAAGACCACCAATAATGCCCCTGCGCCCAAAAAGATGCCGTAGGGGATTTTTGCCCATATTGTCCCTGCATATAATCCCAAATATAAAAACACCATTCCCCAATCGGTGAATACGACAAATCCGAGCAATAGCCCCCATAACAGAATTTTTTGCGTGTCGCCTTCTGCCAACATCCCTGTCAAAATTTGCTCATCGCGCAAACTCAAGAATAAGATGACAAACCCGCCAGCTAATATGGTTTGTACCATCACCAAAAAGATTTGTAGCATTGCCACATAGAGCCGTTTTTGTACCCATGTTGAGAGCCATAACCCTAGCGCAGTATTAAATCCGATGGATGTAATGGGCATAAGTAAACTGGCGGTGATACCCATCACCACCAGCGCCAAAACACCCCATGCGGGTAATTTGGGTGTGATATTGGCAGACAGGCTATTCAGATAATCGCCACCGAAGGCGGTGAGGTCATAGAGCAATCCGCCAATCAGGATGAGGCGGGCTGTCCATAAAACGATGATGATGGGGCGCAACCGATGGAATATCGCCGCCGACCACCGCGCCCGAAAGAGCAAATTTACGCCCTGATGGGTGGTGCGAATGGAATCCCATGTTTGCTTCGATTTTTCTACAGAGACAAAATTGATGAGGGGTAATAGGGATGTGATGGATAACCCGACTTGTAAAATGAGGATTGCCCAAAATAAAAATTCAAATAAGAACATACTGAGGGGCAATTCAAACGGGTTATTCTGAAAAAAGGTACTGGCATTGGCATAACCAATCATGCCAAACATGACAAGGATGAATATCAGCGATAAAAAGCCTAGAATACGCGCCAAACGAGATGATTTTTTCTCCCCAGAGAATAAATAGCGCATGTGAGGATGTTTTTTTTGCGCCCATTCGGGAAGGGTGCCGATTAGTCTTTTAATCAAGTTGATGCTCCATTTCGTTGATTCGGTCTGTCAGGCTTTGGGTTAATTCTTGTCGCAATGCTTCTGCTGATATATCCACTACCTGATTATAACGGATGTAATACACGTGTGCCTGTGGTAATACTTTTAGGCGTTTTTCTACTGCATGGGCATAAATGGCGAGTTGAAGATAATAGCGTTTGGCATGATTTTCGAGTGACTCATTCCAGACGGTGCTGGTTTTATAATCATAAATGACCCATTCGTTGTTAATTTCGCATAGCACATCAATCACCCCATGTAACACATGCTCCTGCCAATTGAATACGAATGGCAATTCCCGATACACCCTATTTGCACCATTAATTGCCTTATAAACATCGCCTTTTTCAAAATTTTCGAGTAGGCGAATCGCATCATTAACGACTAATTCTGCCTGTTCTTCATCGCGCACAGAAAAACGCCACGCATAACTCTCTAAAATTTGACGTAGGTGGGTTTCATCGGTATGGCTAGGTAAATGCCAATGACGGAGTGCCTCATGCACCACCTCGCCCAATTGCCGTTTGGATTTACGGGCATGTGAGACCCACTCAATCCGTTCTGGGGCATCATGAAAGACGCGCTGACGAAAGCGTTGGGCAAAAATACGGGCTTGTTCGGGTGGCGGGAGTTTGGTGCTACCCAAATCTGCCAGCATGGTCGCGGAGAGATGTTTGATGGGCGCGCTGGCTTCAATGCGAATATCCCCCAAAAAGGGCAGGGCTGTAGGGGTATAGGCATTAAAATCGGTTTGCCACAAATCGGTTATGCGTTGTTTTTTTCCCGATTGGGTGGCGAGTCGGGTTTGTGGGATGAAAACCGAGGTGTCATTTTCTTGGAATGAATCGGTTTCCTCTTCTAGTGCCTGTTGGATGCTATTAGCCATTCCGAGTGTGTCAATAACTGTTCGTAACCAGCCCCCGCCGAGTAATTCACGTTCTTTTTTCTTATCACTGGCTTTACTGAGATTTATTTGTCCACTGATGAACAGATAATCCCCTGCGCGGGTGGCGGCAACATACAGCAAGCGCAACGATTCGGCTTTGGCGCGTTCTCCATTGAGAAAATTGACCCACATATACGGGAACGATTTTTCGGCTGTGCCATTTATCATCACTTTGGAGGCAAATGTGCCACCTGCCTCATAGATGACATGCGATTTATCGGATGGATTTCTGCTTTGGGCATCGGGGATGAATACCACAGGGTATTCTAGCCCTTTGCTGGCATGGATGGTCATGAGGGTGATGGCATTGCCCACTTCGAGCGGGGCTTCGCCTTCGCGGATTTCTTTTTCATTGAGGTTGCGCCAATAGGCGACAAATTCCCCTAATGAGAGGGTTGGGGTGATGGTGGCTTTTTCGATGAGTTTTTCGATATTGCCCCGCCGCCTATCTCCGTCGGGTAGCCCACTGAGGATGGCTAAATAATCGGTGCGTTGTAATGCCACATGGAGCAATTCCGATAGGGTTCTTCTGCCCATTTGGGCGCGTAAATCGCTGATGATAGCGCCCGCATCGGCAAACCGTGAATAGTCGCTATCTGACACGGCAAATTCTGGCAAAAGGGGCATGGCTTCCCATAATGATAATGAGGTATTTGGGTTTTCATCGGCAAAAAGACGCAATGCCAACAAGCCGTCATCGCTCACACCAAAAAGTGGGGAGCGCAATGCCGAGACCAGCGCCAATTCATCATAGGGGTTATAAACCGCTTGGAGCAGATTGATTAAATCCCATGCTTCTTGACGGTCATAATAACCTTTTCCTGCCACCGTGACCGATGGTAATTTTTGCACATTCAGCGCCTCTTCATACGCGCCGATATAGGTCATACGGCGGAATAAAATCACGATGTCGCGGTATTGCAGTGGGCGATACGCACTCAGTTTTTTATCCCATACGGGTGTTTTTTCGGTGATGAGGCGGTGAATTTCGCTGGCGATGGTCTCTGCTTCCCATTCACGGCGGGTAGATGAGTTGAGCTTTTCATCGGGTTTATCTGCCGTGTGGTTGTTGATGAGGAGCAAGCGCACAGGGGCGGATGGATGCGCTGAGACGCGATTCGATTCCATTGGGTCGCCATAGCTCACCTGAAAATTGCGAATGACAGACGGTAGCAAAAAATTGGGTTGGAGCAATTTGGCAAATAGGTCATTAAACCAAGCGATGAGGCGGTTTTGTGTGCGAAATGAGGTCGTGAGGGCGGGATTTTCGCCATTGGCATGGACGATTTTTTCGCGCACAGTATGAAATACACTCACATCTGCACCGCGAAAGCCATAAATGCTCTGCTTGTCATCACCGACTAAAAAGGTCATGGTTGTTTTATCACCACCGCCAAGCGCCTCTACAATGCCCCATTGGGTGCGGTTGGTATCTTGAAATTCATCTACCATGAGGTGCAGAATTTCTTTGTGGCGATAACGGTCAATCACGGCTTGATTTTGCAAAAGGGCATCGGTGCGTTTTTCTAAATCGTCAAAATCGAGCATATTTTGGTCAATTTTGGCATCTGTATAGGCATCTTTTACCCGATTGATAAGGCTATGCCATAAATTTTCTGATTCCTGTACTTGGTCATTGAGGAGGGTGGCACTATGCGCCTCACCGATGGTTTTGCCCGTCTCTTTGGCAATATCGCGCATTTCAGTGAGGATGAATTTGGTGTGCGGGTCTTTGATTCTTGTACCAACATTAAATTGAATGTTTGCGATGGTACTGATGGCGGATAGTTGTTCATCCACATCGGTCGTGGCTTCCATGATGCCTAATTGCTGAATGAGGATGCGCCAGCGTTCATCGTCATCGTGCCATTCATAGACCTTTAGCGCATTCGCTTTTTCTTGAATATAGAGGGTATGAATGGCGACAAATTGCTCATAAATCACCCTGCTATTGGCTAATGGCTTAACATCTGCAGAGAGCAAACTGGCATTTGATACCACCCCGCGCACGGTATTTTCGCCATATTGGGCGAATAATGCCAATTCTGGGGCGGGCGGGGTTTCTTCTGATAGCGCAATAAATACCGATTGGACGGCTTGCTCTAAGAGCAAGGTGGCTTGGATTTCATCCATCACGGCAAAATCGGGGTCTAGCCCTGCTTCGGCAAAATTGGCGCGGAGCAAATTGGCACATAAGCCGTGAATGGTGGCGATTTGTGCGCCGTCAATTTCACTCAGCCACAACGCCCAATGGTCAGCCAGTGGGTTATTTTTTGACACGGCATCATGATAGCGTTCTTCTAATTTTTGCCGTACACGGTCACGCATTTCATCGGCGGCTTTGCGCGTGAAGGTGATAGCGACAATATGATTCAAGTGCCATGTGGGGTTGGCTTCGAGTAATGCCAAATAACGCTCTACAAGGACGTGCGTCTTGCCAGACCCCGCCCCCGCAGACACGATGACATTCTTTTTATGCTGTTTTACAGCAATGGCTTGTGCGGGTGTAAACATCATGATTCGTCCTCGTCGTCTTGGCTACCCCGATAATGCCGACATAACTTGCCAAATTCGCAATAACGTGAACATAACCCATTTGGTTGGGGTTTATTGGGTTCTATGGCAAAATTCCCCTCACGTGAGGCGCTAATTTGATGGGTGAGGTGGTTCATGCCACTGGTCAAAGTTTCTTCGTTAGTATCGGCATGGACGAATCCTTTGGGTTTGACATCGGCTAAATGCCAAAAGAAGCCACCCGCCACCCGATAGCCTTTGGCGATTTGACGCGCCGCCTGCAAATAAATCAACATCTGATAATTGCGCCCATCGGCAATTTCTTGGGGTTTGATTTCGGTGCTACCCGATTTGTAATCCATCACCACCACAGCATCCCCAATGATGTCCATACGGTCAATTTTGCCCCGTAGCCGAATTTGCCCCACATCATCGCCCAAATCGAGCCATAGCGGGTTGTTATCGAAGCCGAAACTGGCTTCTAGGCGATACGGTGTGCGTTCCCCGTTTATGCCAAGTTTTTTGGCGATGGTATCTTTTTCGGGATTAAAATCTTCTTCTATCAATTGGTGTAATTTTTGGAGGATATTGGCTTTTTCTTGCTCCCATAATGCGGTGGGGCGGAATCCAAAATCATGTGGGGCGGTTTTTAATACCCGCGCCCCAATCTCATCCAACAGGGCATGTGCCATCTCCATATTTTGGGCAGAGATGCTCAAATTTTGTTCACGGATGGTCTTATACACCTCTTCTAAAATGGCATGAAGCACAGACCCGCGTTGTAAAACATCCATGCCGATTTCGGGTTCTTTGCGTTCCGATAGTTTGAGTAGGTGCTTGGCGAAAAAGCGGAATCCACATTGCCCTTGGTCGGTGAGGCGGGTGGCGCTCCATGTGTAGTCTTTGCCCAGCCGATTTTGCACATAGTCCTTGAGTCTTGCCGATGACAATACGCCGTTATAGGCATTTTTGCCGTGACCAATGCGCCCCAATTCCATCATGCGATGATGACGCAGTCGCTCCCATTGGTGTGGATAGGTTTGGATGAGCCACGCGCCCATATCTAACAGCGTTTCATCGGAATTGCTAAGGGCGATGCTCAGGGCGGTGAAGGCTTCATCCACCGTCACCGCTTGGGCGAGTGAGACCGTTTTCCCAACGCCAATTCTATGCGTGGCGATGATTTGTGGGGCGTTTTCATAAACGGCAATTGCCCCGCGCCATAATGGGCTAGGAAGCCATTCCTTGCCATCTTTTAGGGTAGGGCGGGAGAGAGTCAGCGATTGGCTCGGCAGGCAGATGAGTTCATAGAACACGCCTTCATCATCGCGTTGCTCCATTTGGGTCTTAATCGGATTTTGGGGTAATGCCTGATTCAGTCGTGTGCGTTCACTTTCCAGATACAACGGGTCTTGTGGGATGGGCGCAGGGAAAATGCCATCGCTCAAGCCTAAAATGAACACATGGGCATGGGGCAATCCGCGCCCACCCGTGGCAGTTGTGACCAAAATACGCCCTGCACGACTGGGGCGGGGTGAGGTTTTGCCACTCATGAGGCTGGTATTCAATAGAGCATAAAAATCATCCCATAAAATAGGTGCTTCTGCACCGATAATGGGGCGCAATTGGGCATGGGCGACATATAAATCTCGTAGGCATCCTTTGATGGCTTGAATGACCAGCAAATCACGCCATAGCCATGCACTATCGCCTAATCGCAACGCCGTGAGCATATTGAGGCTAGGGGCGTTAGATTCGTCTGGCGGTTCATCATCGCCTGTCACATCTAGTATGGGGTCTGTGCCAATGAGGGTTTCTATCCATACAATAAATTGGCTGAGTGTGGCTTGTTCGGGTGGGGTGATGGTATCAAAAAATGCCCCTAGCGTGGTTTGGAGATGCTCGGCTTGTTCGGGCAAAATTTTGAAATCGGATAGCTCATCTTCTTCTTCGTCTAATTGTGGTGTATGGGTGCTTTCTGCTATGGCAGATAGCCACGCCTCGCGCCCATGAATCACCATTTGCTTTTCGCTGATGGCTTCGAGTTGGTCTATATCACCAGCAGATAACCCCGCCCCGTTGATATACGGTGAACGCAGGGCATCTAATACCCCTCTGCGCGGAAAATTGGCATGGGCGAGGTCTAATAGATGGCTGAGTGTCATCACAAATGGCGTTTCTGTGAGGGGTTCATCGTAGTGAAGCACGATGGGCAAGTCATATTTTTCTGCATACGCGCTTAGATGATGGCGATAATTATTCCAATCACGCACAGCAATGAGGATGTCATCTGGTTTTGCACCATTGAGCAATGCTTGTTTGACATGTCGTAGCACATTGGCGGTTTCATCGGCAAGGGTAGGGGCTTCCAAAAAGGTGATGCCATCGGTAATAGTCCCTTTTTTGCTCCCCCGTGAAAAAATAGCATGGACGAGGTGGCTTAAATCGGGATGTTTGGTGGTTGGGGCTACACCGATGGGCGTGATGGTTAAATCTTCTCCCAAACGGGCAAAAGCGCCTTCTAATTCGGTTTTGGCAGTAGAAAAACGCCTGCCGATAGTGGCTTCTCTGCCAGTCACTTGGGTTAGGGTGATGAGGAGTTGTGGCACTTGCTTGGCGATATGCGCCAAAAGGTCGGTTTGGGTGTGCGAAAATTGGTCAAATCCGTCTACGATGAGGACATCTACCCGCGCATGTGACAATAAATTGGGGCGGGCTTGTAATGCCTCTACTGCCAGCCAGCCTTGCCCTTGCTCATCCATCAACCGATTGGCGATGAGGGCATGTTGATAGGTTTCATAAATTTGGGCGAGGTCATGCTCACGCGGTGTAGAGGCGACCCGCTTATAATCATCGGCATTAACGCGATTGCTTTTGAGTTCTTCTATCCAATTTTCGATAATGCGGACGAATCCGTGTGTATGTGCCACCGATTCAAAAACGGGCAAATCGAGATGATGAATGAGGTGGCGCAATAATACCGCCTGCCCCTGCTTATTCATCATGCGTTGCGGATTGCCCGCCATATCTAATAGGCGTTGATAGAGGGTCGAAAAATTGAAAAATTCGATGTTGAAATAGGTGTCGTCCCCCTCTGCTCTGAATAGGCGTTCCCGTAGGGCGACTTCTTGGCGTTGCGTGGCGAGTAATACCCAGATGCGGGCAAATGGGTTTTGGCTGTAATGCCGTTGCAATTCGTTTAGCACAAATTCCGTTTTGCCTGCCCCCACAGGGGCTAGGATGAGTTGTGCGTTTACCATGGGATATTTTTCCCGCGATAATTGAGGTAATGCCCTGTTTGGCGCATGGTTAATCCGTCCACGACTTTTATCACCCCAGAAATTGACTCATGAGGGGTGAGTGTGGCGCTTTTTCCGCCCATGTCGGTTTGCACCCAACCGGGGTCAAGTGCGATAACGATGATATTATATGGAGTGAGGTCGGCGGCTAATCCGCGCGAGACCATATTCAGCGCGGCTTTGCTGGCACAGTAAGAATGAGACCCGCCATAGGTGCGATGCTCAATAGATGCCATCTCGGATGAAATATTAACGATGCGGGCATTATGCCCTGCTTTGAGCAATGGCAATAACGCCTGAACGATGAGGGCAGGGGCGACTGTATTGATTCGTAATACGTCTAAAAATCCGTCCATCGTTAAACTGCCAATGGTTTGGCTTTCATCTTTTGGGTCAACGCCTGCATTGTTGATGAGAAGGTCGAGTCCATTGGTCTTGTGTTCGACATGATGAACGATTTCGCTGATGGATTGCGGATTTGCCACATCCAACGGCACAAGTTCTATGTGTGGGGCATATTGGGTTGCGAGGGATTTTAGGGTGTGGGCGTGTTGTTCATCCCGATAGGTCGCAAAGATTTGCGTATTCCCTTGTTGGGCATATTGACGCACCATCTCTAACCCCAAGCCACGAGTTGCCCCTGTGATAAAAATGCGCTTCATAAAAATGTCCTTTTAGATATGCGGGCGCAATATGTTGCGCCCGTACACGGCAACTTAAGGCTTTTATCCCCACCCCAACCCCTCCCCACGCTGTGGAGAGGGGCTAAAACCAACCTTAAAAATAGGTTTCACCCCCTTTCTCCATGAAATGGGGAAAGGGGGCGGGGGGATAGGGGATGATTTTGCTATCTAAATATTAGGTTTTATAAAATAATTTCACCACAGCTTCGATGCTTTTGGGATTGGTCACACGTTCTTTTGCCAAAAATCCCTCATGGAGACGTTGAACCAGTCCATCTAAATGGACGACAGGGATAACAGGGTCTTTGAGCATGAGACGGGCTTGGTCTTCTGGTTGAGTGAGGACGACAATGGCATAAACAGGCACATCCTCTAATTTTTGACGCACGAGGTAATCGCGCACACTTTTGAGGTCGTCTAGCGCGTCTTGGGTGGGGTTGCTGAGGTTAATTTTCCATTGATTGTTGGCACGTTTGAGCCACTTACTGCGCTCATTGAGGAATTTGCCCACCATATCCGTTATCCGAAAGACCAAGACACCACCCGGTCCGACCAATAGGGCATCTACATAGCCGACTGGTCTGCCGTTGATATTGCGGATGAGGGTATAACGGTCATCTACATATTCCATCAATACTTTGCTCGTAATCATGGCGAGGTCGTTATCGGTTTTCCATGTGACAGCCCGCATGACCATCCCCGCGCCGATGAGGAATAATACCGCGCCTGCGAGGAGCATCATTAACCGTCCCAAATTGACGATGGGGTTAATTTCGCCACCTGCGCTGGTGACAGGGATGGCGTAGAGGGCTAACCCGACCACGCCCAAAAATATGCCCCCTGTAAGAAATACGAAGGCAAACTGGAGTAATAGCTGTGAGCGTCTTAATAACGCTTTTGCAGGAGACACATTTCGCATAGAGAGTCGCTCCTAAAAATTTGTGTAATAGCCAATCAAGGTGTTTTGGGTTCTGACTGTGTTTGAGATTGCGATGCCGCCCGACGGGTGGTTATCGTATCTTCGAGTAATTTTTGCAAATCGGCAAATTTTGGCAGGGGTTTATAAATAAGCCTGTCTGCGCCTGCTTGTGCCATAATTTCTTTTTCTTCATCGGGTGTCAATTTATAGGCAGTGGCAAAAACAATCGCAACCTGATTGAGCAACGGGCTTTTACGAAGGCGCTCCCCTACCTTGGGACCTTGTATATCTCCGGGCAGGCGAATATCGAGTAAGGCGAGTTCTGGCAATTCTCCCTGAAAGCGTGCATTGTCTACATCATCAATCCACGCCATCGCTTCTTCGCCATCTACAAACGCGACACCGTCAATGCCCCATATCCCAAACATTGCCATTAACACTTCGTAAATATCTGGCTCGTCTTCTACAACCATCCATGTAGACAAGAGGCTTCCTCACTTTTCCATGTTATCAAACATAACTGCTACTATGATACAACAAAACGATTACCCTATTGAGGGATATTATAGCGAATTTTAGGAAAATGGTGGGAAAAACTTTCGATTCTTGTCTGTTGGCGGTATAATCAGGTGAAAAATATGTGCAACAGGAAGAAGGGGCGAAACTTGAACTGGTTAATCGTCGAAGATGAAGCAGATATTCGCAGTCTGGTCTCTATGATGTGTCAAGTATGGGGCAATGTGCCATTGGCATATGAAAGCGGACAGAAAGCGTGGGAATGGTTAGATGCAGTCGAATCTGGGCAGTATAAAGGCGCAATGCCCGATTTTGCGTTGATGGATATTCGGATGCCCGGTAAACGTGGCAACGAGATTTCTGCGCGTATCCGCACTGTGAAACAACTTCAACATATCCCAATTGTGCTGATGACAGCATTTGTCATGAGTGAAGATGAAATGAATCAAATGAAAAAAGATTTTGGGGTAGATGCGGTGATTAACAAGCCGTTGCCCGATTTTGACCGTTTGCGGACAATTTTGTATGACATCATCAATCGCAAAAAGGCAGAAACACCAGCAGAAGCACCAAAACCACCCGTACCAACTGCCGAAGCACCAAAGCCACCTGTGACCACGACCGAAGCGCCAAAACCGCCAGTCGTGCCACCTGTGGAAGCACCAAAACCACTATCAACAATGACCGACACGGCAAAAACCCAACCCTCAAAGCCACCTATGCCGACTACTGATGCGCCAAAAACGGATGCCCCTGTGACAGAAACGCCATCATCTGATGCGCCAAAGCCAGAAGCAACCACAACAGAACCGCCAAAAGACCAACCCAAGACATAGAGGCTTATGAGCGATAAGGCAAATGACCAAGCACAAGAAATTGGCGGGGTGTTACGGCGAGTGAATCAATTGGGGGCGGCAACAGAACGGCTTTTTAGCCGTCTGTTTGCGTCACTCAATCAACGCGCTCATGCCGAAAGTGAGCGCGAAGCCCGTCAACGGCGTAAAGCCGAATTGCAGGCAAAAATTACGCAAGCGCGGGCAATTGCTGTGCAGAACCGCCAACTCAAGGTCAATTTGCGCCAAAAACAAAAAGATGTCGAGCGACTCGATGGCATACTCGCCATCGTCCCCGAAGGTATTATCATGCAAGACCTAGAGGGGAAGGTCGTTTTTATCAACAAAGCGGCACACAACCTTTTGGGGTCATATAAAAATTTTAGAGATACCGAATTGGGGCAGTTATTCGATACCTATAGCCAAACACAGGCATTGGATAGCGAAATTGTGCCATTGGGTGAACCCAATAAGGTGCAGGTGAATAATCGCATTTTGGGGGCGCAAGTGGCGGCTGT
Organism: bacterium; assembly: GCA_033763335.1. Lineage (GTDB taxonomy): Bacteria > Chloroflexota > Anaerolineae > Aggregatilineales > Phototrophicaceae. The sequence continues at coordinate 46,773 of JANRKU010000016.1, read as the reverse complement.
CGCCAATAATAAAGGCGAAAGACTTGGGACGGTGATTGTGTTGCGTGATGTCACCCAAGAATCATTGGCAGACCGCATCAAAACACAATTTGTCACGGCGCTCTCGCATGAACTCAAAACCCCTATGACGGCGATTAAGGGGATGGCAGATGTCTTAAAGCATATCCCCCCCGAAAATAAAGAGATGGCACAACGCCCATTAGAGACGCTCATCCGCAATGTGGATATTTTAGACCGCATGATTGTTGAATTACTAGATGTCTCAGAAATGGGCAGTGGCACACTGGATATTCGCCATGATGAGGTGTTGCTAGAACCCCTTTTATGGGCGGTGGTCAATGGGGCAAATCCAGAAGTGAAGCGCAAGCGGTTAGATGTGATGGTGATGGTGCGGGATTCATCGGCTTTGCGCGTGATGGGCGATGAACAACGGTTACGATGGGCATTGGGGCATTTGCTCCAAAATGCCATCCATTACACCGAATCTGGGGGGCATGTGGTGGTCATGGCGGGGATAGATGCCCAAGACCATCGTTATATGCGTTTGGATGTGGTGGATAACGGGGTTGGCATTTCTAAAAAAGATTTACCTCATATTTTTGAGCAATTTTATCGTGGAGAACCGCGTAATTTGCAAGGCAAACTGTTAGACCCGCGTGGGTTGGGGCAGGGGCTATACATCGCCCGCAGAGTAGCAGAGGCTCATGGCGGTTATGTGAGTGTCCTCAAGACCGAAATTGGCGCGGGAACGACCATGACCTGTATCCTCCCCATTGCGACTATTGGGTCATAAGGGCGTGACATGTTGCGCCCAATAAAATTACAAACACTCATATAAAAAATTTGCGCCCCCCTCACATTGGCGTTACAATGACACAAAATCGCCAATGGGCGACCTTTTAACTAAAATAGATTTATGAGGAGTAACATTTGTGAGCGCAATCGGATATTTTACATTTGTGCTACATAGTCATTTGCCTCATGTGCAACCACATCGCTACTATGCGGGTACGTGGTTTTATGACATTCTTGCAGAGACTTATCTTCCCCTATTGAAAATGCTTCATGACCTCAAACATGATGGTGTGCAATATCGCATCGCCATCAGCTTTTCTCCTATTTTATTGGAGCAGATGGCAGACCTCGCCCATTTGGAGTATTTTGACCAATATCTTCAAGAAAAAATTCGCTTTGCAGAACATGATATGGCGCAATTTGGCGAAAAATCACCAGATACGCATTTGAATTTTCTGAGTGGGTGGTATAAGTCTTGGTATGAAAGTCTGCGTGAGTCATTTAATAAACAATTTAACCGTGATTTCATCGGTGCGTTCAAGCAATTACAAGATGCGGGCTTAGTGGAATTACTCACCAGTTCTGCCACCCATGCCTATCTGCCATTGCTCAAAGATGATAAAAGCGTCAAAGCACAATTACAAACGGCTATGACCATTCATCAACGCCATTTTGGCATTGCACCAAAAGGGATATGGTTGCCTGAATGTGGGTATAAACCCGGTTTTGAAAAGTTGCTCAAAGACTTGGGGCTTCAATTTTTCTTCACAGAGGCACATCCTATCACAGGCGGACAACCCATTGGGGTGGCATCTGGTGATGTGTTGGGGTTGTATGGTGAACCGAAACGCCGTTATATGACACCGACTATGCCCCAAATTCCCCTGCGGAAACATATCAAGACCCTGCGCCCCCATTGGGTGAGTGAAGAATCTGCTGGTGTGGCTGTGATTGGGCGCGATAACCGCACGGGTCAACAAGTATGGAGCAATGATTGGGGCTACCCGGGCGATTTTGATTATCGGGAACTCCGCAAAAAATCGGGGACAGGAGGGTTGCGTTATTGGCGGGTGACAGGGGCAAAAGTAGATTTGACCCACAAAGATTTTTATCATCCCGAATGGGCATCTTATAAAGTAGACCAACACGCCGAGCATTTTGTCCATATTGTGGGCGATGTGTTGCGCGAATTTTATAATGAATCCAGCGAAATGGGCTTTGTAGCCTCCACATTCCCCACCGATTTATTTGGGTATCGCTGGTTTGAGGGGATTCAATGGCTAGGGAAGGTATTACGGCATTTGGGGAATAACCCAGAAATCGGATTTGCCACACCCAGTAGCTATTTGGAGCAATTTCCGCCCAAGACGACTGTCACACTCCCAGAGAGTTCATGGGGGTATGGTGGCGCACATTTTATGTGGAATAATGCCGAAACCACATGGATGTGGCGCATGATTCATCAAGCAGAGGCGCGAATGACGGTTATGGCGAATGAATATCCCAATCCAACGGAGATTCAACGGCAAACATTGAATCGGATGGTGCGCCAATTGATGCAACTCGAAACATCCGATTGGTTGTGGCATGTGACCTTGATGCAAGAACGGGAATATGCCATTGGGCGTTTTTATGAATTTTATGAGCAGTTCACAAAATTAGCAGAGAGCCTCAAGACAGATGTCTCGTTGCCCATGACTGCCGATGAAGCGTATGGATTGGCAGAAGTGGATTATCGGTGGTATGCCGATTAACGGCAAAAAAGGGGAAGTTATGAACGTCTTATTCATCGCCGCAGAAGCCGCACCCTTTGCCAAAGTAGGTGGTATGGCAGATGTTGTTGGGTCTTTGCCCTCAGCATTGCGCGAAGCAAAAGCCGATGCGCGGGTGGTATTGCCTTGTTATGGATTCATCAAGCATGATAAATATAAAATTACCCATTTGTTTAGTTATAGTGTGGTCTTGCGTGAAGGAACTGCCGATGTAAAGGTCTATACCACCGTGTATGACGGCGTTCCATTTTATTTTTTACAAGCCTATCCTTATTTTGGCAATGAAAACACCGTATATACCGTCTGGGATTGGGATTCACCCCGTTTTATCTTCTTTAACCAAATTGTGATGGGTTTTATGTGGGAGATGGGCGTGCGGTTTGGCTGGTTTCCCGATGTTGCTCATGTGAATGATTGGCATACAGGACTCGTGCCATTTCTGATTTCGCAAAATCGGAACGAACCCCGTTGGAGCAAATTGGCGAGTGTGTTGAGCATCCATAACATGGCATATCAGGGCGACCATGTGGGTGGGTGGCTATACCAAGCAGGAGTACATGGTCGGCATCATCCCGATTTGGTTTATCAGAACCTCACCGACAATTTGTTGGCGATTGCGCTGGCATACAGCGATATGATTTCGACGGTTAGCCCACGCTACGCCACTGAAATTCAATACCCCTATATGGGCTATGGACTCGATGGTCTGCTCCGCACGCGCATCAATGATTTATATGGTATTCTGAACGGCATAGATGTTAAGTTATGGAATCCCGCCACCGACCCCGATATTACCACCCATTTTTCTGTGGAAAATGTTGCAGAAAAACGCATTTTGAATAAGCGCCATCTACAAGCCTCACTTGGCTTAGAAGTACGCGATGATGCCTTTTTGGTGGGCATTGTGACCCGTATGGTATGGCAAAAAGGGATGGATTTGGCAATACCAGCCCTGCGCCGATTATTGGCACAATATGATGTGCAATTGGTCGCGCTTGGTACGGGTGAGCCAGAGGTTGAGGCGGCATTACGCCAATTGGAACAGACCTATTATCGCAACGCCCGTTGCAAGCTCAGTTATGATGGCGCAGTGGCACAACAAATTTATGCGGGTTGTGACCTGTTCCTCATGCCCAGTCATTTTGAACCGTGTGGCACAGGGCAGATGGTCGCTATGCGCTATGGGGCATTGCCCTTAGTGCGCGAAACAGGTGGCTTGGCAGATACAGTCGAAAATTATGATGGTGATAAAGCCGAGCGTGGTACAGGATTTGTCTTTCAATGGGAAGAATCCGAAGCCGTTTTTAATACCCTACGTTGGGCTTATGCGACCTATCGAGAAAAACCAGAGGCGTGGAAGCGGATGCAAAAACGTGGCATGGAACGCGATTTTAGCTGGGATTTGAGCGCCCGCCAATATTTGGAGATGTATCACAAAGCAATCAACAAAAAATCATGATGCTGTTGGCATAAATGCTATTGCCCATCTTAAATCTGGATATACTTATAGAGACACGATTATTCGTGGACATAATGGAGAGAAAATTATGAAAATCAAAGCAGTTATTTTAGCAGGTGGGGAAGGGACGCGCTTGGCAACCCTGACCGCAAAAAGAGCCAAGCCCGCCGTACCCTTTGGGGGAAAATATCGCATTATAGATTTTACCCTCAGCAATTGTGTGAATTCGGGCATATTTGATGTCCTCATCCTCACCCAATATCGTCCTCATAGCCTCATTGACCATATTGCGCGGGGTCGCCCATGGGACTTAGACCGCACCTTTACAGGTGGTGTTCAGATTTTACAACCCTATAAGGGATATTTTGATACCGATTGGTATGCAGGCACAGCCGATGCCGTCATTCAAAATATGAACTTTGTGCGGAATGGTCGCCCAGAATATGTGCTTATCCTGTCTGGAGACCATATTTATCAGATGGATTACGATGTATTGGTGCAATTCCACCGCGAAAAGGGTGCCGATTGCACCGTGTGTACGATTCGTGTGCCATTGGATGAAGCCCATCGCTTTGGCATTTTGGCGACAGATGAAAATTATCGCGTGACCGATTTTGTCGAAAAACCAAAAAATCCCCCCAGCAACCTCGCCAGCATGGGTGTGTATGTATTCTCCTATAGCGTATTAGAAGAAATGCTCGCCAAAGACCATGCCGATAGCGGGTCTAGTCACGATTTTGGCAAGGATATTATCCCCAACATGGTCACAGACAATATGAATGTCTATGCCTATCCTTATGGCGGGTATTGGATTGATGTGGGGACGATTGATGCCTATTGGGAAGCCCACATGGATTTGTTGCAAGCACCCCCATCCATGAACCTTAATGACCGTACATGGGTTATTCATACCAAGAGTGAAGAACGCCCACCTGTACGGATTCATAATAACGCCATTATTCGGGATAGCCTTATCACCGATGGCACGACAATTGCCGATGGCGCGATTGTAGAACGCTCGGTTTTATCACCGGGTGTCTATATTGGACCGGGCGCTGTGGTGCGCGAATCCATTTTGCTCAATGATGCCTATGTCGAAGCAGGGGCAGTGGTAGAACGCTGTATTATGGATAAAATCGCGGTGGTGCGTCAGGGCGCTCGTGTTGGGCGGATTGAAAATGGTGGCGATTTGGGCATCACCTGTGTGGGTAAAAATACGCATGTGCCTGCGGGCTTTACGGTTGGACGCAATGTGATTTTGGGTCCAGATTTGAACCCTGCCCAATTTAAGCCATTTGAAAATAAAGTCATCCCCAACGGAACGCATGTAGGTTATAAACGGAAATAAAGATGGTATTTTGTTTATGGCGGACATACACGCTTCGCGTTAGTCCGCCACTACATTTTGCCTGTTTATGAGTAGGGGCGGTACTAGCGCCTTTTGGCGCGTATGTCCGCCCTTACGGTTATAATGGGGTAGGGGTGGGGATATTTCTATGCGTTGGCAGTCACAACTGAATTATCACCGCTAAAGGGATTTGCCACATATTTATCGGCTTCCCAATCATTGTGCCATTCGCCATTAATTAAATAACGGAATTGGTAGTCTTTGCCCGGTGCCACTTTAATGGCAAGGCTAAAACGCCCGTCCTTGAGTTTTTCCATTGGATGAGAGGTTTCGTTCCATTCGTTGAAATCACCGACTAAAAAAGCGGTAGTGGCTTCTTTGATGGCATGGGTGTAGAAGGTCACTTTGATAAACTTGCCTTTTTCGACACTTTGTTTTTTTAGCATGTGTTACTCCTTAGTCTACTTTGACAGTGCGTGGATGCCTGTTCGCAATCCCTCTATTACTCATTGTATCAACATATGAGTGGGCTTAAAAGAGAAATTTATCACAAATTATCCCACAATGACGACATTGTATAATTGGAATCGTTTTCATGGGGTGTGGTGGCATGATATAGCGATTTTTAGCGTTGCAATGCCAAAAATGATGAAACCTGTATTTTTGGCTAGGGTTTTACCCTCAAAAAGTGCCAAATATCACCCTAATATCACCCCAAATTGTACAGTTTGAACTAGCGAACATGCCCCAAACACGCTATGCTTGAGACGATTTTTGTGTGGTTATGATTGATTCACACACAAAAAGGGATGTATTTAAGATGAAACAGGAGCTTCTAGTTCATGGTAAAACCTGTAGCAACCATTAATGTCGTGCCAGATATTCCAAAAAAATTAGCACGGCTTCAAGAACTGGCGCATAACTTGCGCTGGGCATGGGATTATGAAACCGCACGCTTATTTGCGCGGATAGATAACGATTTGTGGCTTTCGGTAGGGCGCAACCCTGTACGGATGTTGGGATTGGTGAGTCAGGAACGGTTGGATGCGGTACAAAAAGATGCGGCATTCATGGCAAATTATAATCGGGTTTTAGCCTCTTTTGATGAGTATATGGGGGCAAAAAATACATGGTTTGATAAATGGTACGAGAAAAACTATAAGGGTGTTGCTCGCCCACTTCTTGCTTATTTTTCGATGGAATTTGGTTTGACCGAATGTTTGCAAAATTATTCGGGTGGTTTGGGAATTTTGAGTGGCGACCATCTCAAGAGTGCCAGCGACTTGGGAATTCCCTTAGTGGGCGTTGGGTTACTCTATCAAGAGGGATATTTTCAACAATATCTCAATGCCGATGGGTATCAACAAGAATTGTACCCCATCAACGATTTCTCCACACTTCCCATCAGCCTCCAACGCGATGGTGAAGGCAACCCCATCAAAATCAATGTATCCCTCCCGGGTCGTCAGTTATACGCCCAAGTATGGAAAGTGCAAGTGGGACGTGTGGCGCTTTATTTGCTCGATACCAATATTGATGATAATCCCCGCGCAGATGACCGTATCCTAACCGACCGTTTGTATGGTGGTGATAAACGCACCCGTATTCGCCAAGAAATTTTGGTGGGTATCGGTGGTATCCGTGTATTAGATGCGCTCGGATTGCGCCCCACCGTTTGCCACATGAACGAAGGTCACTCGGCATTTTTGGCGTTGGAACGGATTCGCCAATTGATGACTGAACACGGGCTGAATTTTTGGCAGGCAAAAGAAATTTCAAAATTATCGAATATGTTCACCACCCATACCCCTGTACCTGCTGGGTTGGAGCGTTTTGGGTTCGATTTGATTGACGAACATTTCACCGACTTCATGCGCCAATTGGGACTCACCCGCGAACAATTTATTGATTTGGGGCGTGAGGACATGGGGACATATCAATTGTTCTCAATGGCACTTTTGGCGCTCAATTGCTCTTCTGGGGCGAATGGTGTGGCAAAATTACACGGACGTGTTTCCCGCGAGATGTGGAATTATGTCTATCCCGATGTGCCAGAAAAAGAAGTGCCGATTGATTCTATCACCAATGGTATTCACATGATGACATGGGTGAGCGGTGAGATGAGTGGGTTATTTGACCGTTATCTTAGCCCAGAATGGCGCACCAACGAAGCTGACCCCGCTATTTGGGAAGCCGTTGACCACATTCCGGGGGGTGAATTATGGCGTACCCATGAACGTCGTCGGGAACGGCTGGTGGCATTTGCCCGTCAACGCCTACATCAACAATTGATTCGCCGTGGTGCGCCTCAATCCGAAATTGAAGAAGCCCAAGAAGTGCTAAATCCAGATACGCTCACCATCGGTTTTGCGCGGCGTTTTGCGACTTATAAACGCGCCACATTGATATTTGAAGATTTAGAACGGTTTAACCGTCTCGTGAATGATGCTGACCGCCCTGTGCAGTTCATTTTTGCAGGTAAGGCACATCCCCATGATGAACCGGGTAAAGCCTTTATCCGTGAAATTGTCCGTGTGGCACATCTGCCAGAATTCCGTCATAAAATTGTGTTCCTAGAAAATTATGACATGCTCGTTGCGCGTTATTTGGTGCAAGGGGTGGATATTTGGCTCAATAATCCCCGCCGCCCCAAAGAAGCCAGTGGCACCAGTGGCATGAAAGTCATCTATAACGGTGGCTTAAATTTTAGCATCCTTGACGGCTGGTGGGCAGAAGCCTATTCCGATTTTGGGTCTAAGGTTGGTTGGGCAATTGGCAATGGCGAAGAATATGATGAGGAAAATTGGGAACATCAAGACCGTATTGAAGCCCAAGCCTTGTTGAATGTGCTAGAAAATGACCTCATCCCAACATTTTATAATCGTGGACGTGATGGTCTGCCCCGTGAATGGCTCGATAAGGTGAAGGCTTCTATGAAGCACCTTGCACCCATCTTCAATACACGCCGTATGGTACAAGAATACACCGAAAAATATTATATGCCCTTGTTTGACCTCACCCGCAAGATGAAATCACCAGAGAATGAGGTCGCCAAGCAATTTGCTGACTGGCGTATGAACCTTAATAAGGTGTGGGGCAAGATTAAGGTGCAATCGGTGACGGTATCTGACCAAGAGGTTAAGGTAGATGAGAGTATCGAAGTCTCTGCTACGGTGAATTTGGGCGATTTGAAGCCCGAAAGTGTGCGTGTGGAATTGTACTATGGCACACTCGACCTGCGCGGACAAATCAACGATACCACCAGCGAAGCGGTTGAGATGAAAGCGAATGGCAAAGCTGAAGGCGCTGTCTATACCTTTAAGGCACAAATTAAATGCGTGGCGAGTGGTGATAGAGGCATTTCGGTGCGGATTTTACCCCAACATGAATTGTTGACCACGCCATTCCAACCCCATCTGATTACATGGGCGTAGGTGTGTAGAAATGGTATTTTCTATCGTAGGGGCTTGCCATGGCAAGCCCCTACACGAATAAGCGGGTAACATGTAAGGGCGCAACAGGTTGCGCCCTTACGTGTTTATAGGTAAAACGGGTTTACTTCCCAAAAACCAATTTTGGAATATCGCGCAATTTGAAGCCAGCACCCGCTAGGAGGGTATGTTCGCGGAAAAGACGCGCCGCAAACCATAACATCCCCGCCACAGACACCGCCAAAATGCCGATGCTCAACACCAATTCGGTAATCGGGACATCAATAATACTTGTCCGCATAACCATCGCCATGGGAGAGGTGAGGGGGAACAGGCTCATAAAAGTAGCAAAGCTCCCACTGGGATTTTCTGCGAATAACGAGGTGAAGAACAAGGGTATCATGGCGGGCAAAATGAACACCGTTGCCAATGCAGGACCTTCGGTGATGGATGTGGATAATGCCCCCACCGCGCCAAATGCCGCCGCAAAGAATAGGTATCCGAGCAGGAAATAAATCACCAAAATAGCGATTGTCTCTACCGAGAGGTTCAATGAGCTGACAAAATCGAGATTGCCACCAAAAATCGTAACACCAATCAGCAGTGAGGCGATATAGACCACCAATTGGAATAATCCCAACACACCCAACGCCAAAATTTTACCTGTCAACAAAGAGAATGGGGTGACAGATGACAGCAAAATTTCGATGAGGCGCGTTTCTTTTTCCTCAATGACGGTTTGCATGAGGTAGCCATTGGTGCCAAAGAGGGCAAAGATGAACAAGATGGCAAATAATGACACTGCCGAGGTTCTGTTATCCTCATTAATCACTTGGTCGGTTGCTTCTGTTTCCAGTTTCGTCACTTGGAAATTGGGAGATGCGCCCAGAAGCGTCAAATTCTCTTGGTCTACCTTTTCTCCAATTTGGCTAAAAAATAACATCCGTAACGGGCTGGCTGTTATAGCCGATAGCGAAAAACTGGGCAAAATACTTTGGACATTGCCTGTTTCGACATAATCGGCGGGGATGATGTAATAGACATTGATTTCGCCTGCGTCTAATGCAGAACGGGCGCTGGCTTCGTCCTCAAACCGAATCATGACACCTTGAGCCAAATTTCCGACTTCTGGAAATAAGCCAGATTCATCTATATAGCCTGCTTTGTTGACCCCTTCAGTATCAAATGCCAATTCCAGCAATTGTTGGGTGGGGTCTGCGTTGCCTGTGGAAAGGCGAAGGATGGCGACCAATATCAAGCCCAAAAGGGGCAACCCAAACAGACTAAACAAAAAGCCTTTTTTCTTGATGGTACGGAGAATTTCGTAATTGAATACACTCCAAAATGAACGTCCCATGTTATTCTGCTCCTCGCCCAGATTCTGATAAGGTGGCAGAGGTGGCGTAAGTCACCTTGCGCGATGCCACGACACCGAGTAATTCTCGTAGGTTGATTTTTTTGCCATAGAGCAATAAGCCCCAACGGAATACTTTACCCGATGCCCAACTTACGATGAGGGTAGATAGCGCCAAAATGCCCAAACTGAGAAGGATTTGCTCAATCGGCACAGCACCAAACCCAATCCGCATGACCATAGACAGTGGGGCGGTGAAGGGAATCATTGAAAGCAAGGTGGCAGTTGGTCCGTTGGTATTGGAGATAAATTCGATAATCAGAAAGACGGGTGGCAAATAACCGGGCATCAAAATCAATGCGCTGTATTGGGCGCTTTGTTGTTCTGTTCCCGCCAAAACACCCGCCCCTGCGAGCAAACTGGCATTAAACAGATAGCCCATGCCAAAAAACAAAAATCCGGAGATGATGAGGTCGGCGGGTAATTGAACATTGCCCAACCCCTCTAAAAACTCGATTTGTGGACCAAAGGTAATCGCTAATAATGCCACACTAAGCCATAACCCGACTTGGGTTAAGCCCAGCAATCCAAGCCCGATAATTTTGCCTGTTAGCAATTGGGTAGGGGTGACGGTGGTCACAAGAATTTCGATAATCCGATTTTTCTTTTCTTCTACTAACCCATTCATCAAAAAATTGCCGGTGGTTTGCATTGAAATCCAGAATAGCAACGAAAAGAAGAATGGGGCTAAAAAGGTGAATACAATACCCGCCTCATTAATCGTGCGCCCAGAGTCGAGAATTTGAATGGTCATCTCGTTGACAGGGACTAAAATGCGGTCTAGGGGCATATCTACTTGGGATTGTGACCGAATATTGCCCACAATCAATCTGCGAATATCACCCTGCAAACTCGATGGTACTTCTTGATATGAATAAATGGGCAATATGCCACTCGTCTTAAACCCCTCTGGCAAGACAAAATAGGCTTCTAGGCGTTTCTCATCCAAATCGGCGCGGGCGGTTGCCTCATCTGTATAGGGGATGACCGTCATGGTTACATTGTCTACGGTCACAGTGGGGTCAATTATCCCCACCAAATCTACCATCCCCACTTGGGTGAGGGGTTCTGGCTCTGATTGGCTACCCATGCCCGCAAACACCAAAATCCATGTAAAAATGATGATGAGTGGCGTGCCAAAGGCGGCAAATAAGAAGGATGGTTTGCGAAGGTTATACAGGTATTCTCGCTTAGCAATTTCTAAAATTTTAGACATTAGCCATCATCCTTTATTTGGTACTTGCATTTGCTGAACGTCCCAATAACCCGCGTTTCACCACTTTATTGGTGCTGGTGCTTATCTTTTCTTTGTGTTCGGCTTCAATATCTTCTGGTCGTTCACCCGCAACCGTGATAAAAATGTCATTGAGGCTTGGCACAGCTTGTTCAAATTTGGTGATGTGATAGGCACTATTGCTGGCGATTTCTGCGAGTACCGCATCGGTACTAATAGCAGGGTTGAGGTGGAGAAACATCCCATTACGGCTATTGCTGGCGGCTTCGACCTTTTCTACGCCCTTTAATTGCGCCCAATCCCCAGAGCCTTCTACGATGATGCCGTGAATGGCATAGCGTCTGCGAACTTCATCCACTTCGCCATAAAGCGCCAATTTGCCACGATTCACCATGAGCAGGCGGTCTGCCATTTCTTCGACTTGGAACATTTCATGAGAACTCATCACAATGGCTGTACCTTTTTGTTTGAGGTCTTTGACCATACCCTTGATGAGTTGGGTATTCACGGGGTCTAATCCGCTAAAGGGTTCATCTATGATGATGAGGTCTGGCTCGTGGAGGATGGTCACGGCGAATTGGACTTTTTGTTGCATCCCCTTGCTAAATTCTTTGACTTTCTTTTTCGCTTTATCTGCTAGTTCAAGTTGTTCTAGTAGGAGCATGGAGCGTTTTTTCGCTTCTGGGCGAGATAACCCTTTGAGCGCCCCCAAATAGGTCATCACTTCAATGACAGGGACTTCACGATACAAGCCACGTTCTTCTGGCAAATAACCAATGCGATGTTTGAGTTCATCACTAATTTTTTCGTTAAAAACAGTGATTTTGCCCGTATCGGGTCTTAGAATGTCTAAAATCATACGGATAGTGGTGGATTTGCCCGCGCCATTTGGTCCGAGCATGGCAAAAATTTCACCCGGACGCACATCAAATGATAGGTTATCTACCGCTTTGAAAGTCCCATACGTTTTGGTAATATGCTCGACAGTAATCGCAGTTTGTTGCATGAAATTCTCCTTTATATAGTGGACGGTATAAAAATATCATACCATTCAAAATAATTCAAATACATACTTGATTATGCACCCAAATTGTGAAGATTGTATGAAAAAAGGGTGAATCCCCCAATTTTTGGGGTGAGGTGATTATTGGCAAATATTTATCTCTCATATTCCTATACGAATTTCATACCCCGAAAGTTGCTACCATTACTCTTAATTATGATGCGGTGGCATTTGTTAACACACAACGAGCGCCCAAACAGGTGTTGATGGGTGATTATTTTACGATAGTCACCACCTGATTTTCACGTAGGCGTTTGGTGGTTTCATGGTCATGGGTGGGTAAATATACGGTTGGATGCCATGCACAATAGGTACGGATATTGGCTAAGGTTTGTCGTGAGGCTTTGGGATTACTGGCAATGCCCGCAATTTCACCCGATAGCAGTTGTGCTTCGTCAAAACTGGCATCACCCGCAAAAATATATGACTGGTCATTATCGCGTAATAATATAGATTGATGCCCATTGCTATGACCGGGTGTTGGCACAATCATTACATCTTGTGCTTTAGTGACGATATGTGCTTGCTTAAATCCCGCTATATCATGTGGCTGAAAGCGGGTGAAGGTGGGATTTAACCAGCTTGGATATAAACATGGAACAGCGCCGAGGGACTTGGGGTAATCTATGGATGAAACGATGATTTCTGATTGCGAAAAGTGATTAATGCCGTGAATGTGGTCGCCATGCAGGTGGGTTTGAATGACCCACCGCACATCGGATGGGTGAATGCCTAAATTGCTTAATTGAGCATGAATTTGCTCTTCTGGGGTCACTGAAAAGCGTAAAAATGAGGTATAAAAAAATGCCGAGCCTTTATCGCACGCATAATAATTGCGGTCATTGGCTTGGGGGACATCTCCTGTATCTACAAGGATAACGCCTTCGGGGTGTTCTATTGCCCAAACACTAATGGGCATCCATTCTGTCCAGCGTGGGTCGGCTACAATGGCTAAAATACCCGTTCCATTGATGCCATGATAACGGCGGTGAACTTTTTTTACGGCGACAAAGCCTGTTTGAATGTGGTGAACGCGAATACCATTTGCCGTTGTGATGCTAGTGGGCGCAACGGCGACACCAGCTCTGATTAAGTCTTTTGATATGTTGGTTGCTTGCATGATAACCTCTCATTCATGATTGAATCACAGGGATGTTCTGTGATATGCTCACTATATAAAAATGTGATACATTCATCATATTTCAAAAATGCGATACTTTCATCACATTTTTGAAAAAATTAATCAAATCCTTATTCAGCAGAATGGTGAGAGATGTCCGATAATTCATCAGAAAAAAAATATTATATTCATACGCCAAAGCAACACCGTAGCCTTATGCGCTATCACCATATTTTGCATACCGCCGCCAATATGTTTGCGCGGGTAGGGTATGACAATGTGGGGACAAATCATATTGCAGATGAGGCAGGGATTTCGGTGGGGTCGTTTTATCAATTTTTTTCTGGTAAAGAGGCGTTGGTGGATGCGCTCACAGCTTATTACATCACAGAACTGCAAACCGTTTTGCCCCGCGATATACAAAAAAATACCCCTATAGCACTCGTTGTTCGCACAATGCTCGAAAATGTGTTTGAATTTGCACGTCAACAGGTGGCATTTGCCTATATTTTATCGCCTGCCAATACAGGTCACTTATCACAAGTCGCCATTCAACTGCACCTCACATTAGAAGGGTGGGTAGAGGGGTTGCTCACAGTTTATCATCCTGCTTTATCGGCGGATAAGATTCATTTATGTGCGGCGGCAGGGATGGGCATTGTTAAGGGCATGATGATGATGGCACAACCACCCGATGATGTTCCGTTTGATGTGGTCATTACAGAGATGGTCGAGGCATTGATGGCGTATGTGGATAATTTTGTTTTGCGCCACCAACCGAGATAAGCATCCACAAAAACAAACCCCTTTGTTACATATTTTTCATTTAGGTGTAAAATGGGGTTATGCAAACCATCAGACGATTTATCAATAAACACAAACTCATTTTGCCCCTCACACTCGGTTTTATCCTGATGACCGCGTTGGTGATGTATGCTATCAGCCAAACGGCGAATACTGGTGATGACCGCACCATCGCGCTCGATCGCACACCGACTGTTTATGAATTTCCACTCACCATACCCGCTTATTATGCGGTGAATCCTGCCATAGAAGCCTATTTACTCGCGCCACCGATAAATCCCGCGTCAAATAATCGCTTGCAACCATTAGGGCAATATTTACCCCGTGTGGCGAATAATTTTCCCCAAACGGGGGTGTTGCCAACCCCGTTGCCATATCCAACATCGCCACCATTGCCATTGCCGTATAACCCATCGGTGGCGTTGCCGACTGCCTCCACATTCAATGATGATGGCACACCGCGCACACTGCCCTATACCCCTAACGGGTCAGACTGTGCGCCTGCTGGCAACCCTGTGGATGGATTGCTCACCCAACGATTTCATCCCTATCATAGCGGGATTGATATTGGCATCCCATTGGGGTCGGCGGTATATGCCACGCATAGCGGACAAATCACCTATGCCGATTGGAGCAATGTGGGGTATGGCTATTTGGTGATTGTGCAAAGTGGGGCGTTCATCACTTATTATGCCCATAACACCTCATTCAATGTGAATGTCGGGCAATATGTGGGCAAGGGGAGTGTGATTGCATGGAGTGGTAGCACAGGCAATAGTAGCGGACCGCATGTGCATTACGAAGTACGCATTAATGATGTGCCAGTAGACCCGTTGACATTTGAAAGTCGCGGTTATGGGAGTTGTTAGATTTATTTGGCAATGTTTTATACAATCATTGTAGAGCGATAAGATAGATATATCTTATCGGATAGATTAAGGACGGTTTTTATGATAACCGATAAACCCAATTTACGCGAAGGCATGTCATTGGATGATTTTTTACGCCTCAGCCATGAACAACCCTTTGAATTAATTGACGGGGAGAAACTAGATAAAATGCCACCGGGGTTAAAACATCAGGTCATTTTACGCACGATTCGACGTTTATTAGAAGATTTTGCGATGGTTGATAATCAACTCGGCGAAGTTTTCTCTGAAACCGCATTCATCCTCGAAGCGCGTCGCAATTGGGTCAAAGGGTCACGCACGCCTAACATCAGTTTTTATGTCAAATCGCGTGTTGAACAATACATGACGGATATGCCCCGTGTTTTGCCACTTGTCCCCGATTTGATTATCGAAATTATCTCCCCAACCGATAGATATGACGACATTCAACTTCGGATATTGTTTGATTTAGATAATGGCGCGAAGGTCATCTGGATTATAAACCCAGAAAGTCGGAGTGCGTGGGTTTATACGTCCGACACAACCCGCCCACAACGCTTTGGCGAAGAGGGTGTGTTATCTGCACCCGATATTCTGCCCAATTTTTCACTTGAATTGAGTAAGGTTTGGGCATAAGTAGGAGAGTATGTATTCATGAGTGACCAACCCGCTAATCCTAAATTTTTCTCTGTGCGATGGCAATTCCTCTCGCCATTTTTTGTGATATTGCTGATTGTGGCGATGCTCGGTGCATTTTTCCTCTCGCGTAATTTGGTCGGTGGGATTCAAATTTCGCAAGATAATTTATTGCTCCAAAGTAGCCGTGCGGTATTAGACCGTAGTGACGAATTATATCAATCACAACGCCTAATCGCCCTGCAAACGGCATTCTTGGATGGATTGCCCCAAGCGGTAGAAGCATTGGATGTTTCCACACTTCAGCCCATGCTCGAAGCCATGCTCCAAACCCATAATCTGGATAGCATGATTGTGGTGGATACGGCGGGGATTGAGGTCATTGGTGTTCAACGGGTGACGATAGGTGCAGAAACACGCTTCACCATCAGCACGAGTGCCGATATGAGCCAATCGCCCCTCATCGCACAAGCATTAACCCAATCTGCCGATAGTGCCAGTGGGTTTATCACCACCCAACAAGGCTTACACCTATTTACTGCCGTTCCTATCCGCCTAGAAGATGCGCCTATCGGCGCGGTTTTGGTGGGGTTAGATGGCATTACGGCGCTGGAATCGCTCAAAGGGAGTGCCATCGCTCAATTAGCCCTTTATGGGGGTACAGGTGATTTGTTATTGACCACGTTCACTGGTGATATTGCCGTGAGCGAATTTGCTCTGGATGGGGTGCAATATCAACAAGCAGTGAACGCAACCGATTCTATCCCCTTACGCGATATTTTTCTGAATAATGCGCCTTATAACGCCGCCTATGTGCCGTTGCGGATGGGCGTGGATGTCGTTGGGGCGGTGGGTGTGTTTTTGGCGGATGATGCACCTTTTATCACCGAGACGGGCAAACAAATTTCTGCCATGCTCATTTCCCTCATGACGGGGGTGGTGATTGTGGTGGGGTATATCGGCATTAGTCGGTTTGTGGGGCGCGTGGAAGGTGTGTCGGATACGGTGGATGCGTTGGCGCGTGGCGAAAAAATCCGCACACGGATGAAAGCCCGTGATGAAATTGGCAGATTAGGGCAATCGTTAGACCAATATGCCGATGCAGTGCAGGTGCAACAAGATGCGTTGCAAACGGCTTTACGCCAAAAACGACGGGAATTAACCCATTTGACGGCGGTCATCAGCAATTTGCCACAAGGGGTTATTGTGCAAGACCTCGATGGGCGGGTATTGATGATGAATGACCTTGCCCGTGATTTATTGGGGTCACAACGCGCTTTTCGGTCATCTGGCATAGGCGATGTGGCACAATTTGTCCCGCAGGTGTTGGGTGCAAACTTGGCACCCGGATTATACGCACTCGGAGACCCACAACGTGTCCATATTGATGAGCGTATCCTCAGCGCACAAGCAGGGGCAATTCTTTCTGCGGATAGTCAACGGCTCGGCACGGTAATTTTATTGCGTGATATGAGCGAAGAAGTCCGCGCAGAACAAGAACGGGCAGAGGCACTCAAACGGTTATCACAAGAAATTCAGCAACCCCTCGCTAATTTGGGACGGATGGCAGGTGGGCAAGATTCGGATATGATGCGCTCATTTGCGCGTGAGGTCACACGGCAATCAGTGGCACTCCAACGGATGATTTTGGAATTGCGCGAAATGTCCGATAGCAATATCGCCCAAATTCAACGTAACCAGCGTCCTATCCGCTTAGAGACATTATTATGGGCGGTGGCGAATGAATGGCGACAAGTGGCAATTGCCAATGGACTCACCTTGCATGTCATTTTGCAAAAACAAGGTCAATACGTGCTAGGCGATGAAAAACGGTTACGGTGGGCATTGGGTAACATTGTGGATAATGCCATCAAATACACCCCTTCTGGGGGCGATTTGACCCTAGAAATTCAAGCCGATGGAGAAGATGGTGTGGCGCATTTGCGCGTGCGCGATAATGGGGTGGGAATCCGCAAAGAGGACATGCCTCATATCTTCACCCGTTTTTATCGGGGAACGCCGATGACTGCTTCTGGCGAAATTATCCGCGTCCCTGGAATGGGGCAGGGGTTGGCAACCGCGCAACATATCATCGAAGCACATGGCGGGGCGATAAAGGTCAAAAGCACGGTAGGGGTTGGCACAGCCATCTATATGACTTTGCCATTGACCGTTGTGGAGGGGATGAGCATCATCGAAACGCCAATCAGTGATGGTGATACGGTGGCGTTGAATGTGAAATTGCCAGAGGATGTGCTTCGTAAACCACGCTAAAAAATATGCTATGATAAAAAATATCCATAGAGTGAGGTGTTCACCATGATTTCTGAAAAACCCAAACCCGATGTGCGCGTGGGGATGTCTTTAGAGGACTATATGCGCGAGGCAAACGAAAAGCCTTTTGAAATAATCAATGGGGAGAGACTATATAAAATGCCACCAATGACCTTACATACAAGAATACTCAAAGCTATATTGTTTACACTTGAATCTTATGTGATTCAACATGGTTTAGGGGAATCTTTTCCAGAGATGGCATATATTCTTCCAGAACGCTATGATAGCAATTGGGTGACGGGGTCTCGTGCGCCAGATATTATATTCTATACCCGTAATCGTTTAGACCAATATTTTCGTGACCATCCCGATTGGCAATCTACCCCTATGTTGATTGTCCCCGATTTGGCAATCGAAATTTTATCACCAAACGACACATTCAGCCTGATGGATGAAAAAGTGAGCTATGATTTAGCCAATGGGGTAAAAGTGGTATGGTTTATAGACCCAACCCGCCGTAAAGCATGGGTATATACCCCTGATGGGGATAGTCCTGTGGTATTTGGGGCAGAAGGTATCCTCACAGAAGAAACACTCCTGCCCAATTTTAAGCTGGAACTTGCCAAAATATGGATGTAAATGGGACAAATCATGATAACAGACAATTCACAAACTGATATACAACAGGGGATGTTGTTAGAAGATTACCTGCGTGAGGCGAATGAAAAGCCATTTGAAATTATCAATGGGGAGAGGGTATATCAAATGCCAAATTGGATGTTGCATAGCGAGATATTGCAACGGGTGTTTTTTTTGTTTTATTTTTATGTTTCAGAACACAATTGGGGGCGTGTTTATCAAGAGACAACATATATTACACCTGACCGAAATGATGCCAATTGGGTACGTGGTTCACGAATTCCTGATATTATGCTTTTTGAGGGCACTCGTGTTGCTGAATATTTTCAAAATACACCTGATTGGATAAAACGCCCCATGCCAATAGTGCCTGATATGGTGATTGAAGTCATATCACATACAGATATGTTTAGCAAAGTGAATGAAAAAGCCTATTTGGATTTAGCCAACGGTGTAAAAGTGGTATGGCTCATAGACCCTCTATTGCGTAAAGCATGGGTATATACCCCTGATGGGGATAGTCCTGTGGTATTTGGGGCAGAAGGTATCCTCACAGAAGAAACACTCCTGCCCAATTTTAAGCTGGAACTTACTAAAATATGGATGTAGTGGGTTATTTATTCAGCGACAAAATATATGCCGCCACATCATAAATATCTTGTTGCGATAACACCTCGCTATAGCCGATTGGCATCAACCCTTCTGGATACCCACTGACAATATATTGTGCAGGGGTCATGATGGAGTGATATACATAGACTTCTGCGGGATACCCCGGAATACGTCCGCCAGCGCGGTCACTCAGGCTATATAACCCCGGTCCAACACCTGCCACATCGCTATCTACCAAATGGCAAGTCGCGCATTTCCATTCTGCTAACCCAGACATGGTATTGACTTCATAAGTGGTGTTAAAAATTTCTTCGCCTTTGACAGGGTTGCCAAATTCTTGAATGAAAATGAGGACTTGTTGGTCTTCTGTAGACAGTTCTACCGCAGGGGCTTCTGTGACTACTTCGGTGGCTTCTACAACAACTTCGGTTGGGGCTTCAGTCGGGATTTCGGTAGGGGGGATAGATGTCGCTGTTGGGGGGACTGGTGTATTGGTAGGGATAACCGCGACCACTTCCACTTCGCCAGTCGGTTCTGCGACAATTTCTTGATGATTTTGTGCTTCTAGGGTCTCCATATTGGGGACAGGCGTGGCAATTGTCCCGCAAGCCGTGATGGAGAGGGTGAGCATAAGCCCAAATAAGACTAAAAGTTTGTTCCGCATGACAAGAACAGCCTTTCTGATACACAATCAATTGTGAATACGAGTACAATATGCCCCATTGTAACGCATTGGGCAAAAATGGGCTATTGCCAAGATAGTTCCATGCAGACCTTTGAATTGTTTTGATGAAATGCAAGATAATGTTATAGTTAGGGCATGTAGATTGCTCATGAGGGAGGAAAACTTTGGCTACAATTATTTCGGTACATAGTTATCGTGGCGGGACAGGTAAATCCAATACATCTGCAAATTTGGCGGCGGTCATGGCGGCTTCTGGTCGGCGTGTGGGGTTGGTAGATACCGATATTCAATCGCCCGGGATTCACATTTTATTTGGCTTAAAAGGTGAGACTATTTCTAAGTCGTTAAATGACTATTTGTTGCACGATGCCAAAATTGAAGATGCTGTGGTGGATGTCACCCCTTATCTTGGTTTACCCGTAAAAGGCAAGGTCTATCTTGTGCCATCGAGTATTCATCCGACAGAACTCGCGCTGGTGTTGCGTGATGGATATGATGTAGATAGGCTCACAGAGGGGTTTAAGACCTTTATTGAGGCATATAAACTGGATGTGTTGATTGTAGACACACATCCCGGTTTGAACGAAGAAACACTGCTGGCATTGAGTATTTCGGATGCGCTGGCATTGGTGATGCGCCCTGACCAACAAGATTATGAAGGCACAGGTGTCACACTCAAAATTGCCCAAATGTTGGATGTTCCCCGCATTAAATTAGTGGTGAACAAAATTCCCCCGTTGATGGACATGGAAGCCGTGAAAACACAAATGGAAGAAGCCTTTTCGTGTGAAGTGGCGGCATTATTGCCACATTCCAACGAAATGATGATGTTGGGGAGTGCGGGCATTTTTGTGATGCGCTATCCCGAACATGCCATGACCAAAGAATATCGGGAATTGGCGGCGAATTTGTTGCGTCAATTGAGTTTATAGCATGAATGGGGTGGGCGCAAATACAAATTGCGCCCATTTTTTTATTATTGGGGTAGGGGGAAATTATTCGCCCTTCATGCGATTGCGGAGTTGGTTTTTCATCTCAGATAGGCGTTTGAAATAATCGCTTTCGGTCACTTCGCGCACTTTTTCGTCCATGTGCGTCTTGTTCATTTCAATTTGCAAATTTTGGACATGGACTTGCACTTGGGCAAAATCATCTATCACTTGCTCAAATTGACGGGCATTGTTGATGGCGATTGCGGTTTGGTTGGCAAATGTCGAGAGCAGTGAGAGCATTTCATCATCAAAAATCCACCGTTGTGATTTGTTGTCGGCATAAATCACGCCCATCACCTCACCAGATAAAATCATGGGGATGCACAAAATGGCGAGTAAATCATAAGCAACGACGCTTGTCGCACCTTGAAAACGGCTATCTTCTTGGGCGCTACTGGTAAAAATGGGTTTGCCTTCTTTGATTGCCACCTCAATAACACTTTGGCTAAATAAAATATCTTGTGGCTTGAGCGAGGCTTGTTCCCAATTGCGGGCAATACGGGATTTATAGTCGTGGGTGGTTTTGTCGTATAGCATTAAATAGGCGCGGTTTGCCCCTGTGAGTTCAATGACGGTATCCATCACCCGTTCTAGCACCTGTTCCAATTCCAGAGAACTGGAAATCATCGCCGTTTTTTGGATAATGTCACGGAGAAGGTCAAAATATTTTTGGGTAGAGCGCGATACACGCTCGGCATCGCTCAATTGACGGCTGAGTGTTTCGACTGCCGTTTTGAGTTCACGAGGCATCTTAACCCCCACACTAACATCGGGTGGAAACACCTCGCCTAAAACCGCCTTGACCTGTTGCAATTGACGTTTTGCAAGAGATAGGGGTGAAATTTCGGTGGTGCTGGTGGTTTCATTATCGCTCATGGCGTGGATTATCCCTCAATATATGCACTATATATTCAATTTTACGGGTGTTTGTATGATAAATCTAGCCAATATAAATAAATTGATACGCCGTTGCATTGACGTGATATGTTGGTTTGGATACAATTACACTAGATAGAAAAGTCGTGTTCAGTAGAAATTGATAAAAACAAATGCAGTATCATATTTGGACTTTTGGTTGTCAGATGAATATGGCAGATTCCCAACGGCTGGCTTCGGAGCTAGAGCGTATGGGTCATTCTGCTACAGAGAACCCTGATGAAGCTGATATTTTTGTGGTGAATACCTGCGTTGTCCGTCAGACATCTGAGGATAAAGCGATGGGGCGGTTGTATTTGCTCCGTGATGTAAAAAAGGAATTCCCAGAAAAAATTATCAGTGTCATGGGATGTATGGTTGGGATGAAAGACCCCCTCCACCTGCGTAAAAAGTTGCCTTTCGTAGATGTGTTCATGCCCCCATCGGAACCCGCGCCGATGGTCGAATTTCTGAAAGACCGCATGGATGAGGCGGAATTGCTCGCCTACGAAGAAAAATCGCGTCATGAGCGTGATTTGGTACAAGATGGTGATTTATTGTTGCCGTCTCATGAACAAGGTAATTTGATTAGCGCCCATGTGCCAATTGTATATGGGTGTTCCCATGCGTGTACATTCTGCATCATCCCGTTTCGGCGGGGGGTAGAACGTAGCCGTAGTGTTGGCGAAATTGTGGCGCATGTTCGTAGCCTTGCCTTGCAGGGGGTAAAAGAAGTCACCCTGTTGGGTCAAATTGTAGACCGTTATGGCAAAGATATTGAAGACGGTCCCGACCTTGCCGATTTATTGCGCGTGGTAAATGATGTGGCAGAAGAAACAGGGGTAGAGCGAATTCGCTTTTTGACGAGCCATCCCAATTGGATGACCGACAAACTGCTTCAAGCGGTGGCAGATTTGCCCCGTGTGATGCCCCAAATTGAAGTGCCTATACAAGCGGGTAATGACCAAGTATTAGAAAATATGAAGCGCGGATATACCAATGCACAATATCGGCAGTTGGTAGACAAAATCCGTGCTACAATTCCAGATGTCGCCATTCACACCGATATTATTGTTGGTTTTTCTGGCGAGACCGAAGCGCAATTCATGGATACCTACCAAACCTTAGCGGAACTACGCTTAGATAAGGTGCATTTGGCGCGGTATAGCCCGCGTCCCAATACGGTGAGCGCCCGCCGTATGCAAGATGATGTGCCAGAAGATGAAAAGCGTCGCCGTTATGAGATGTTAGATACCCTGCAAGCCCAAATTTTGGCAGAGAAAAATGCCACATTATTGGGTAAACATGTACAGGTGTTAGTGGAAGACCTTCACAAAGACAGATGGCGTGGTAGAACCCCTCAAAATAAGCTCGTGTTTTTTGATGCTGAGGGGGATTTTAGGGGCAAACTCGTTGATGTGGAAATTACATGGACAAGTCCATGGAGCCTACAAGGACGGTTGCCACAAGTTGAGGCAAGTTCAGACCCATTACTAGTATTTTCTTAAATAGATTTGCTAGTCTTGGCAACCTGTGTTATCGTATAGACGCTTTAGAAAAATTATGAACCACGGTTGGTTTTTGCACACCGATTGGAGGAAGAGCCACAATGGCAAAAGAGAAAAGCGGGTTTTATTATCCAAATAAATTCGCCCGCATCACGATTGAAGCGATGGAAGAAATCATGGGGACGAATGGGTTGAACGCCATTCTACATCGGGCGCAGTTGAGTACGCTCATCGGCAATTATCCCCCCGATAACCTCGATAAAGAATATGATTTTGCCGATTATACCGCTTTGAACGTGGCGCTGGAAGAAATGTATGGACCGCGTGGTGGACGTGGCTTGGCGTTGCGTGCTGGTCGTGCAACCTTTGCTGATGCGTTACGTGGATTTGGGGCGCTGGCTGGTGTTGGCGACCTTGCCTTTAAGGTGCTTCCGATGAATGCGAAACTCAAAATCGGGGTTCCCGCCATGGCAAACATTTTTAATCAATTTTCTGACCAAATTTCTAATGTGTATGAAGAGGGTACAGACCGTATCATCTACACCTTAGAGCGTTGCCCAATGTGTTGGGGGCGTACTACCGACAAGCCAGTGTGCTTCGTTGGGCAGGGGCTTTTGCAAGAAGGGCTTCGCTGGGTTTCTGGTGGGCATGAATTTAAGGTGGATATGACCCACTGCATCGCAAAGGGCGATGAAATGGGTAAATATGTCATCTACAAAGAACCGATTAGCTAACACCTGCTCTTATTTGTTCATTTCGCATCAAGCCCTACAGCATCATTTTTGGTAGGGCTTGTTGTGTTTGTGTAGGATAAAAACTATGACACGATTACTTAGATTTATACTCCTTTTGGGGATAATGTGCATTTTGGCGGCATGTAATCTCGATGCTGAAAGCAATGATTCTCGTGTGACCCCAACCCCAACCAATCAAGCTAATACAGGAAAACCCGTTGTGACCATTCTTTCTCCACAAAGCGGAGAAGAATTTGTGGTTAATACCCCCATTTTGATGAGTGTTCAAGTGACCGATACGGTTGGCGTGACCAGCGTGCGTTTATCTGCCAATGGCACGAATGTCCGCACTGTGGGGTCAGAATCACCTACAGGGGAGACCAATAAACAGGTTTTGCTCGATTATACCCCCCGTACCGCAGGCGAAGTTGTCCTCAGTGTGACGGCTGTGCGTGGTGTTGGCGGTAGTTCTGTTGTGAGTGACCCTGCCGAAGTGCGCGTGATTATCCGCCAAACCAGTGTTCAGGTCACATCAACGCCCGTGCAACAACCGGGTCCAACCCAACCTGTGATTAATCCCAACGACCCGACTTGTCGCGCATTGGTGATGACGGCATTGCGCTTGCGCCGTGGTCCCAGCACCAATTTTGATGTGGTTCGCACACTCGCGGCGGGTGAATTATTGCCTGTCGTGGCACGGTTGAGTGATAACAGTTGGTGGCAATTGCGTGATAATAACGGCACATTGGGCTGGGTGGCTCGTGGACCCGAAACCACACCATATATCAACCTCTATGGGACGCAATGTGCGACCATTCCTGCACAAGCACCTCCCGCCACCCCAACCCCATTTGCGACTACGACCCTTGCACCAACCTTTACGCCGAATGTGCCAACGAATACACCCGCGCCGACCTTTACACCGACTCCGGGCGATTTGGTGGTGAGCAATATCACGGGTCCAACGGCGGTGACAATCCCCGCAGGGCAGACACAGGTCACGGTGCAATATGGTGTGAATATCACCAATAATGGCAATGCCATTAACACCCAATTCAACAATATCTTGTTCATTTTGCCAAATAACACCCAACAAGATTTGGGCGTGGTTGGCAATTTGGCGGCAGGGCAGACCATCAGCCTCACAGTGAATGTGACTTTTACCTCTGCAAACACCTATATTCTGCAATTCCAAGCCGATACAGGCAATACGATTGCAGAGGGCAATGAGGTGAATAATACGGGGTCAATTAATGTCACTGTGACCAACGCACCGTAACAAGATGCGATAAACATAGTGTTGATAGACAGGGTGCGATAAATAATTATCTCGCCCTGTTTTTATGCCCAGATTTTACTTAATTCCAGCGTGAAATTTGGCAGAATATCGGGTGCAGATAACACGCCATCTTCGCCAAAGCGTTGCGGGCGCATCGTATCAGGGGTATAGACCCATGCACTATGGTTCACTGGGTCTATAATCCAAATGGCTTTTACACCATTGTCTAAATCAAAAATAGTTTTCAATTGAATATCATCATACGAATCAGTGGGGGAGATAATTTCGATAATCAAATCAGGAACGATAGGAATCACCGCGGGCATGGCGGTCATAATGTGTTGAATTCGTGCTTTACGATAAAAGGCAATATCTGGCACCCGCGACCCGCGTACCCAATTGGTACGTTCCTCTATGATAAATGCGTTTTCTGCAAACGCCTCGCCTAAATCGTTTTGTACGACAAATGGGTCTAACAAGCGAAAAATGGCACGCAAAATCACATTATGCGGTAATCCTGATGGCATCTTATCTATCCTTCGTCCATCTATCAGTTCAAATGGTTGGTCGTTGCTCTGGCGCAAAAAATCGTCTAGTGACATGCCTTCGCGCAAATCAATTTGGGGGTTATCGGTTAGCATCGCCAAAATCCTCATATAGAAATGGTGTATGTCATTATTCTATCATGATTTGGTTGCCCATATCGCTCAGACGGGCTAAAATAGAGGGGCTTGGGGAACATCATCATGGGAGATAATCACGATGGGTAGTGATAACCTAAAAGGGCAGATGCTCGGACAATACGAATTACGCGAATTGCTCGGTGTGGGGGGGATGGGGTCGGTTTATCGCGGATTTCAGACGGCACTCAAGCGCGAAGTTGCGGTCAAAGTGTTGCCATCCACACTGGCACAACAACCGGGGTATATCGAAAGATTCACCCGCGAAGCCGAAACATCTGCCGCATTAGAGCATCCCCATATCGTCCCAATTGTAGATTATGGCACCCAACGCGGGATTAGTTATGTGGTCATGCGCCTGCTCACGGGTGGCACATTGGCAGAACGGATTAATCAGGCACAAGCCGATAATCGCGGATTGCCATCGCTCGGTGAGACGGCAAAATTATTGCGAGAACTCGCCAGCGCCTTAGATTATGCCCATAATCGGGGTGTCATCCATCGGGATATAAAAACCAGCAATGTCATGTTTGATAATCAGGGAAATTCGTATTTGGTGGATTTTGGTATCGCCAAATTGATGAATGCCACCAATAAACTCACGGGGACGGGTATGGCGGTTGGCACACCGACCTATATGGCACCCGAACAATGGAGTGGGGATGAAGTTTTTCCTGCCACCGACCAATATTCATTAGGGGTATTGGCTTATATCGCTGTGACAGGGCGTGAGCCATTTGAAGCAACGACCCCATTTCAGTTATTGAACAAACACCTCCATGAAATGCCCACTCCCCTCACGATTTTGCGGACAGATTTGCCCCCTGCGTTGGATTTAGTCCTTGCACGGGCATTGGCAAAAGACCCTAAAGCCCGCTTTCAATCGTGTACGGCATTCGCACAAGCCTTTGAGAGTGCCATTGAGGGACAAAAGGGCGGAGAAACCAACTTTTTTGTATTCAAAGTTCCGCCTAAGCAACAGGCAAATTTTGCACCAGCGCCACAACCCTATGCAACCCCACCACAATATATGTCTACGGGGGCTGGTGGGATGTATCCCCCGCCACCTACACAAAAACGCAATAGCGGGTTGGTTTTTGGGATGGCGGCGGTTATTTTACTCCTCATTGGGGCAGTGATTGTGTTGTTGCTATCCAACAACAACACGGGTGATAATGATGATATTATTGCGCTTTCCCCAACAGGCACGAATGATTCCTCTGTCGTGATTTTGCGTACCGATGAACCAATTATTACCCCTGTGGATATTACCGAAACGGCGGTAGTCATCGAAATGACCCGCATTGCAGAAATTATTTTTGCCACACAAACAGCACAGACGATGGGCGATAATGTCACATCATCTACACCTATCAGCGCAGAAGTGACTGAAACACCAGAAATTATACCGACAGATATTCCTGTGCGTGTGACGAATACACCCTTACCATCCTATACACCACAACCACCGACAGAAACACCGTTTCTTATCACCAATACGCCTTTGCCCTCTTATACACCTGTCCCACCGACTGAGACGGCGATTCGTGTTACCAATACACCCTTGCCCTCTTATACACCTATGCCACCGACTGAGACACCCGCATCTACTACCGTTATGCTACAAATTGACCGCTTTGGGGCATGGGTACGCTCACAACCCGATTCTAGTGCCTCACGGTTGGGGTCTATCATTGACGATAGTGTGGAAGTCGTTAGTATGTCGGCAGATGGCGAGTGGTATGGGGTGCCATATCAGGGTGAAATTGGCTGGATACAAAATACATCTAGCGTGACCCTTTTAGGCGATGTATCGCTTGTGCCTGTTGTCGTGGCAGAATCGCAAAGCATGACTGTCACAATTGACCGTTTGGGAGCGTGGGTGAGGGAAGCGCCAGACGCAGAATCAACACGGTTGGGTGCTATCATCAACGAAACTATCCCTGTTATCGGTATATCAGCAGATGGCGATTGGTATCAGATTGAATTTGAAGGCAATTTGGCTTGGATTGTGAAAAATTCGAGCATACAGTTAAATGGCAATGAGAGCCTATTACCAGTGGTAGGGGGAAATTTGACTGTTACGATTGACCGATTGGGCGCATGGGTGCGTTCTGCCCCACAATCCGATTCAACACGCTTGGGGTCACTCATTGATGCGACAGTGGATGTGATAGGAATTTCGCCTGATGGCGACTGGTATGCCATCACCTATCAAGGCGAAACAGGGTGGATTGTGAAGAATGTCAGTGTTACTTTGAATGGCGATGAAAGTGAATTAGTTGTCATCACACCGTAAAAATGTGCTATAATATTTAGGACAGGCGTTCACTTGGAATGGGATACTATGGCAACTTCCATAATCCACATATTGATGATAAACAAGAACCTCTCCGCATTATTAGGGATGAAACAAGCCCTAGAGCGTACTAGTGAATTTGAGGTATCTTCTTTTACCACACCCGATGCGGCATTAGAGCTGTTGCGGGCGCGTCCACATGATATTGCGATTGTGGAATTTGGCTTGCCGAGTATGAACGGGCAAGAATTGGTCTCGCGGATTCGTGCTATATCCCCTGATATACGCATTTTGGCGAGTCCGCACATGCCCGCTATTATGACGATGGCGCGTCAATTAAATTTGGATGGGGTGGTAGATGTCCCCATGTCATTACGCGACTTGTTGCCCATCCTCAAAAAGATGATTTATAACGATGCCTTGCCCGATACATCCGAAGCACTCCCCATGGGCGATGAATCGGACACGCTCAAAATGTCACTACCGCCCAATAAATTGGATGAAGTCCTCACACAGATGGGGAATGCGACCTTTTTGGGTGGTGGTGATGCAAGCCCCATTTCATTGGAAGTGGTGTTTAAGGGCGATGGGGCAGAATTAGACGAAAACCCTCATGATGACATCCTCTTTAAGCAATTAGCGGCAGAAGAACCCCCCATGCCCACACTCGAAGAAATTGGCACCGTTGCCGATTTGCGCGATGTGGTGGGGCAGGTGGATTTGGGGCGTGTGAATGCGGTATTACAAGAAGCCCTCACACCGTATATGCCTCTTTTGCCCAGTGGCGAAATAGCGAATCAAGCCACAGAGAATATTCCCGCACAACATATTTTGCGCGAAACGCATGATGACACACAATCGTTGCAGGTGGTCATCGGTAAATTAATTGACACACTGGCAAATGATAGTCCCGCACAAAAATTACCCTTTGGATGGCGACAAGACCTCGAAAAATATATCAAAGAACCCGATTTTTTGAGCATCGTTTTAGAACCCAATACCGATAGTGCCAATGCGACCACCCATGCCCAAAGTTCGGTGGATGTAGTCAAAAATCCGCACGATCTAGAGACAGACCGCTATCCCAAAGAACATCCAAAACCGCCTAAACCCACATCATTGCCCAAGCAACGCAAACCAGCAGAATCCCCACTGCCTCCAATGCCGATTAGCCCCCCGCCACCACCTGTTGCCGATATTGTGCCAACAGACACCTCGCCAACGGCACAATTGGCGCTCACCTTGACGCAAACATCGCTAGAACTTTCGGCAGATGCGACCTTGCTCATCAAAAATGGCAAAATGGTGGCTCATGCGGGTGAATTGCCCGATTTGGAAATTGCCCAATTGGTACAATTTTTGGCTGATGATGGCGATGCACAACCCGACGAAGCGCGACTCAAATTTATCACATTGCCCATTAGCGGGCAGGAATACATGGTCTATTCGCGGTTGGCGGCGGGCAAATACACCCTAGCGATGGTATTTGGCGGGTCAATTCCCCTGCGTGCTATGCGGAAACAATCAGATAGGCTGTTGAGTGCGCTCCAAAGTGTGCCAGAAATCCCCCAGAATACCCCATCTATTTTAGATGAATTGCAAGAACGGGAGCTGGAGCAACTTGAGGTGGCGGTAGCACATTGGGAATCTTCATTGGCGCAATTATCTGATGTGCCATTAGACGATTCTGACCCCTTCACGCCAATTCCTATCAAATTAGAGCCGTTGGCATTGCCAAGCACCATCGAAGCGGTGCAACAATGGCAAATTCCAGATTTACCTTATCCTGTGTATAGTGGCACACCCGCCCCATTCACGTATGTGTGGCGCTTGGCGCATCCCGATAGTGCCTTATCGCCCCAATTACGTGATGTTTTGAGGGGCGAATTGGAACGCCAATTGACCGAAATGGGCATCACCATCACCACCTTGGTGGTGCAAGAGACATATATCTATTTATTGGCAAAAACACCGAGCGAAACCCCGCCCCATGTGGTGATTAACGACCTCAAACAACGCTCGGCGTGGATTATTCACCATGTAGATAGGCAATTTCCGTTAAATGGGCTATGGGCAGAAAGTTATTGTGTCCTTGCCCCCGGACGTGAGATGCAACATACCGAAATTGAGCAATTTATCGCATTTTCTGTCGCGTAAAAAACCACCTTTTATCCCTTAACCTCATCCCCCAACCCCTTCTCCAGTCTGGAGAAGGGGAGAAATTCCACCTATAAAATGGGTTCAAGTCCCCTCTCCAATTTGGAGAGGGGATTTAGGGGTGAGGTGAAAAATTAGAAAGGAATACCCCTATGGCGATTCCGCCAATTTTATATGTGTTAGATGGTCATGCCATCGCTTACCGTCAATTTCATGGGATGGCATATAGTCGCATGGTGCATCCGCGCACAGGTGAGGCGACCAATGCTGTGTTCGGATTTGCGCGGTTGTTGATAGATTTGCTCAAAAATCAGCAACCCCAATATATTGCCGTGTGTTTTGATAAAGGATTGAGTGGGCGCGAGGAGTATTATCCCGCCTATAAAGCGCATCGGGATGATATGCCAGAAAGCCTTGATTCGCAGATGGAGAGCATTTTTGAACTCATCCGCGCCTTTAATATCCCCATTTTGACCAAAGATGGCTTTGAGGCAGATGATATTATCGGTACATTGGTAGACCAAGCCAAACCCCAAAATGTGTTGGTGCATGTCATCACAGGCGATAGAGATTTATTGCAATTGCTCGATAATCATGTGCGGGTGCAATTGCCATCTGCCAAAGAAGATATTGTATATGATACCAACCTATTCATCGAAAAATGGGGCATTTCGCCCCGTCAATTGGTGGATTATAAGGCGTTGGTGGGCGATACATCCGACAACATCCCAGGGGTAAAGGGTATTGGCGAAAAAGGGGCGACCACACTGCTACAAGCACATGGCACATTAGAGGCACTCTATGACCATCTGCATGAAATCCCAGAAAAATTGCGCCAAAAGTTGATAGATGGGCGCGAAAGTGCTTTTGTCAGCCAACGACTTGCCCGTATCATTCGGGATGTGCCGATTCAATTGGATTTAGAGGCGTGTAAGACCGAAGATTACGACCCTAACGCGGTGAATAAATTTTTTGAAAAAATGGAATTCGTCACATTGGGCGAGACCTTCCGTTCTTTGCACACCCAATTCGATTTTGAGAGTGTAGAACCGCATGTCTATGAAACAGTGATTGTGGATACATCAGAAAAATTGGCAGAATTAGTAGTACACCTCAATTCTGCGGGTGCGATTATGTTCGATACCGAGACCACAGGCATTGACCAGATGACGGTGGATTTGGTGGGCATTGCGTTGGCGATGGATGAGAAAAAGGGATATTACATCCCTGTTGGGCATTTGGGGGAGGGGGCAAATACATTGTTTCCGTCACCAGCCCCATCACAATTGACTCTGGCGGTGGTGATGGATGCCATCCGCCCCGCGATGACCAACCCCACTATCCCCAAAGTGGCGCATAATGCCAGTTATGACTGTGTGGTGATGCGTCGGCATGGCATAGAGGTATTCCCATTGGCATTTGATACCATGATTGCCGAGTGGGTGCGGAATCCTGATAGTCGCTTTTTG
The DNA here is from genome assembly GCA_033763335.1 of bacterium. Taxonomy (GTDB): domain Bacteria; phylum Chloroflexota; class Anaerolineae; order Aggregatilineales; family Phototrophicaceae. The sequence continues at coordinate 14,561 of JANRKU010000016.1, read as the reverse complement.
GGATTAAAGCGGTTTGCGACCAAATATCTGCATAAAAAGATGACATCCATTGATGAACTCATCGGCACAGGCAAAAAGCAAATCACGATGGCACAAGTGCCTGTCGAAAAAGCGGGGGTGTATGCAACGGCTGATGTGACCATAACCTACCTTGCATGGCGTTTTTTGGTCGAAGAATTGACCACGATGGGCATGATGGATTTGTATATGGAATTAGAATTGCCCCTCATCCCTGTTTTGGGACGGATGGAGAGCAATGGCGTTTTGTTGGATGTGGCATATCTGGCAGAACTTAGCACGCGGGTGGATGCGCTAGTACGCACCGCCGAAGGTAAAATTTATGAGATGAGTGGCGAGAATTTTAACATCAATAGCCCCAAGCAATTGAGCGATGTGCTGTTCAATACGATGGGATTGCCCACCGTAGGGCTAAAAAAGACGACACTCGGATTTTCGACTGATGCCGCCACGCTGGAAAAACTCTATGAGGATACGGGCGATAAAATCATCCGCGCCATCATCGAATATCGGGAGTTGGTGAAGCTGAAAGGGACGTATATTGATGCGCTCCCCAAGCTGGTGAACCCCAATACGCGCCGTTTGCATACCAGTTATAATCAGACAGGGACGAACACAGGGCGCTTGAGTAGCAACAATCCCAACCTGCAAAATATCCCCATTCGCACCGAATTGGGGCGCGAAGTACGGCGGGCATTTATCGCGCCAGAGGGGTATCAATTGCTCTCGGTGGATTATAGCCAAATCGAATTACGTGTTTTGGCGCATGTGAGCAACGATGAAACGCTGTTAGAAGCCTTTTCGCGCGATGAAGATATTCATGCGGCAACGGCGGCGGCAGTGTTTGGGATTGCGCTGGATGCGGTGACATACGAGCAACGTAGTTTTGCCAAGCGCGTCAATTTTGGGCTGATTTATGGCATGGGAGCGTATCGGCTGGCACGCGATAGTGACCTGACCCTAGCCGAAGCGCGAAAATTCATAGATACCTATTTCAAGCGCCTGCCCGATGTTGAACGGTATTTGAACGACACCAAAAAGCAGGCACGGGAAGAAGGGTTTGTGGAGACGCTTTTTGGGCGTAGGCGCTATTTCCCCATATTCAAAGACCCCAAAGCCAATAAACAGACCGAAGAGGCAGAATTGCGGGCGGCGATTAATCATCCGATTCAGGGGTCGGCGGCGGATATTATGAAACGCGCCATGATTGAATTGGATAGGGTGTTACAAACCGATGGACACGGCGCGAATATGTTGCTCCAAGTCCATGACGAATTGGTCTTAGAAGTGCCAAATGCCCATTTAGCCGATGTGCAGGCAATGGTCTTGGGGGTGATGGAGGGGGCGTATCCTCTCAAGGTACGGCTCAAAGCTAATGCCGAATCTGGGACGAATTGGCGCGATATGGCTTGATACTATAAGCGACAACTTAAGAAATAAACCTCACCCCTAAATCCCCTCTCCAGTCTGGCGAGGGGACTTAAACCGACCTACAAAATGCTTTTCTCCCCCTCTCCAATTTGGAAAGGGGGCAGGGGGGTGAGGTAAAAGAGCAATTTCATAGTTAAATTTGCGCCCCTTTTACCCATCATTTTGTATTTTATGGTGGCGAATCATCCTAATTTTGCGTTAAAATAGGTATGAAGATGTATATGGAGTGGGGAGCGATTTTTATCCCCCTCATGCGAAATAGCGTAATTGATGCTATACTATCTTTATATTGTGCAGAACACCCGATAAAGGCATGGTAATGAAAGATTTTCTCGATTTTTCTAGCTGGTCTGCGAAGGAATTGTTTGAACTCATTGAACTGGCAGTTCATCTCAAACGCGAGTGGAAAAGCGGAGGCAATCGCCCAGTATTGGCGGGGAAAGTATTGGCGCTGGTGTTCCAAAAACCATCACTCCGTACCCGTGTGTCATTTGAAGTGGGGATGAAACATTTAGGTGGTGATGCCATTATGCTCGGTCCCGATGAAATTGGACTTGGCAAGCGCGAGAGTATCCCCGATGTGGCGCGTGTGTTGAATGGATTCGTGCAAGGGATTATGGCACGGGTTTTTGACCATGCTCATGTGGTGGAATTGGCGCAATGGGCATCTGTACCCGTCATCAACGGTTTGAGTGATGATGAACATCCCTGCCAAGCCTTAGCCGATATGCTCACGATTTACGAACATTTTGGCACACTCAAAGGGTTAAAATTGACCTATGTGGGCGATGGCAATAATGTTGCGGCATCGCTCTTGTTGGCGTGCGCTCAATTTGGATTGGATTTTTCGATTGCAACCCCACATGGGTATGAAGTGCCTGCGCGATTTATGGTCAAAGCGGCACAATTGGCAAGTGCCTCTGGTATCAAAATTAAAATTGAAACATTCACCGACCCAACTGCCGCCGTGTATCAAGCCGATGTGGTGTATACTGATACATGGGTGAGCATGGGACAAGAAAAAGAGGCAGAAATTCGGTTGCCCATCTTCGCGCCGTATCAGGTGAATGATGCCTTGCTCCGTAACGCAAAGCCGACTGCTGTTGTGTTACATTGTTTGCCTGCCCACCGTGGGCAAGAAATCACCGATGAGGTGATGGATGGCGCTCAATCACTCGTCTTTGAACAAGCCGAAAATCGGCTACATGCACAGAAAGCCTTACTCGTCCGTTTGTTATCATGACATGAGATAAATCCCTTATGGCTGGAGACCGCGAAACATATCAAAAGAGTATGAACTTGGGGCATAATGCCGCTTGGGAACAGAACTGGGTAGGCGCAATTAAAGCCTATTCCCATGCGATTCAAGAAATCCCCGAGGATGGCGAAGCCCATATCCATTTGGGGTTGGCATTGCTCAAGGCAGGGCGTTTGGAAGATGCGCTTAAGGTCTATAACCGCGCCCATCAACTATCACCAGACGACCCCACACCATTGGAACGTGGCGCAGATGTGCTAGAACGCATGGGGCGCTTAAAAGAGGCGGCACAACGGTATATCACAGTGGCTGATGTTTATCTTGGGCAACGCGACCTCGATAAATCCATCAGCAATTGGGAACGTGCCACTCAATTAACACCCGGTCTTATCACCATTCACGCACGTTTGGCGCAAGCCTATGAACGTATTGGCGATAATAAACGGGCATTGCGCGAATATTTGACCCTTGCCTTCAATTTTCAGCGACAGGGGGATACTGATAAAGCGATTAAAGCGGTGGAACGGGCGCTACGGCTGGATAAGCGTAACCCACAAGCCCTGAATACCCTCCGCGCATTGCGCTCTGGTGGGGCAGTAACATTGCCCACAGATAGCACCCCGCCTGTTTCTAAGCCAAAAACCACCGAAGACCAAAGTATTCTGGATTTATTCAAAGAAGAAATGGTGGATGCTCGCAAAAAAGTAGGCGATGCCGACCCGCTTGGTCCATTGGGCGAAGCCATGACCGAAGCACAGGGCATGTTGGCGGCGTATGTGATGGAAAGCGGTTCGATGGATATGGCAACTGCCTCTGCCATGCAGGGGATGGAATTGCAACGCCAAAGCCAATATCCACAGGCGGTTGAATCGTATACCAAAGCGGCACAGGGCAAGATGCGCCACCCCGCCTTACAACTCAATTTGGGCGGATTGCTCTATCTCACCGAACAATACGACTTGGCGATTAAATCGCTCACTGAGGCAGTTACAGAGCCAAAATTGGCATCTGGGGCGCTTCATGCACTGGGATTAGCGCATTATAAATTGGGCAAGCAAAAACAAGCCTCGCGCTTTCTCATCCAAAGTTTGCAGGCGGTGGATGCACTCCTCGCGGCAAATAAAAAGGAAGAGGCAGAACTCGCCGCCACCTATAACCAACTGCTCACAGCATTGGATGGGCGCTCAGATGAGATGTTGGCGGCAATTAATCAACGCTTCTCCGATTTGCTCAGTGGGACAGATTGGAAAAAGCGGGTCGCAGAGACACGCAAGCATCTTGAAGAAGTATTCCATGACCAAGGTGAACAAGGTGTGGTGGACTTCTTAGGCACAGGCGGTAGTGAGAAATTAGCGACAACCCTCGCCAGTATTGATAATTACATCCAACGTGGGTTACTCACCCTCGCCATGGATGAATGTCATAATGCCATGCTCGCCTCGCCATATTACCTGCCGTTGCATGTGCGGATGGCAGAAATCATGATGCGTGAAGGCAGATTGCGCCAAGCCATCAACAAATATAATGTGATTGCCAAAGCCTATATGTCGCGCGACGAAAATGCCCGTGCTACATCCATCCTCGCAGAAGTGCTAGAGATGGCTCCATTGGATATTTCGGTGCGGACAAGCCTCATTGCGTTGCTCGAAAGTGAAGAACGCTTCGATGAAATGCTCGACCAATATATTGAGCTGGCAAAAACACATAACCAATTGGGGAATTTTGAACTCTCCCGCGAGACATTCCAACAAGCAGAACGGACTGCCAAGCGCCTCAATTCTGACCCCGTGAAATTGGTCGAAATTAAGCATAATTTGGCAGATATGGATCAGATTCGTCTTGATACCCGCCGTGCTTTGCGAACATACGAAGAAATTTTGGATTTGATGCCAGAAGATGAACGTGCCTATCGCGCCCTTATTGATTTGCACTATAGCCAAAATAATCAACTAGAAGCGACCAAAAATCTTGATAAATTACTCAATATTTTTGCCAAAGCCAAGCAAATCAATAAAATTGCCAAACTGCTCGAAGAATTGGTGCGGTCTTATGCCAATGATTTTGGCTTGCGCGATAGATTGGCAAAATTGTATCAACAATTGGGACGCAAGATGGAAGCGATTGCACAACTCGATGCGTTGGGCGAATTGCAACTTGAGGCGGGCTTGAATGTTGAGGCACGGAATACGATTAAGAAAATTATCGCCCTACAACCAGATAATATAGATGATTATCGGCGGTTGTTAGTGAAATTAGGGACGACCTCTAACTTAGAGCAACAGTAAGGGGATTGCGTGGAACTGCTTTGGACGCTAGAAAGCATCACCTTTACCGACATTATCGACATTTTTATTGTTGCCTTGTTCTTTTATTCTCTCGCCTACTTCGTGCGTGGCACACAGGCGATGGCATTGGTACGTGGCACAATTTTGGTCGCTGTGGTAATGAGCCTGTTTTCGAGCGTTTTCCAATTGCGGGCAGTGGGGTGGTTACTCACCAATATCCTCACTGCACTCGCTGTTGCTGTGCCTGTGATTTTTCAGCCAGAATTACGCCGATTTTTGGAACGATTGGGACGTGGTAATTTTTTTGGACGAAGCGCCCCAGAGACGGTGCGCCAAGCCATCATCACCGAAATTTGTGAGGCGGCAGAAAAACTCGCTGAACGGCGACATGGGGCGCTCATCGTTTTGCAACGTAAAAGTGGCTTAGACGATTATATTCGCACAGGTATTAGCCTCAAAAGTCAGGTGAGCGCAGAAATGCTCCTCACTATTTTTTGGCCCAAGACCGAATTGCATGATGGGGCGGCGATTATTGATAATGATGGATTATTAGCGGCGGCGGCATGTGTGTTGCCCCTCACTGCCAGCCGAAATTTGCCCAGTAAAAAAATGGGGACACGTCACCGCGCCGCGCTTGGCATTAGTGAAGTGAGTGATGCGCTGTGTGTGATTGTCTCTGAAGAAACAGGCAGGATTTCTGTCACTAATGGCGGGCGCATGGTCTCGCAAATGAATTTAGACCGCCTTCGGCACATGCTCAACACCTTTTATGGCGCACCCATCACCCCTGTCACGCCAACCCTACGCGCAATTGAACGATTTAGGGGTTTGGTTCAGTGGTTGCAAGAACAACGGAAAGTTTCATGAGAACGACTCAATCTACATGGATTCCGAATCCCCTCGTCAATAATATCGTATGGTTTTTAGCCTCGTTGGGACTCGCCTTTTTTATTTGGGTATCATCAAGCACCCAATCTGACCCCATCATTGAACGTGGGTATACTCAAGTGCCAATTTTGGTGGAATTAGATGAAGGCATGTTGTTGATTGAGCAAGCGACTCGCTATGCACAAGTCACGGTACGCAGTTCACAATCTATCATCAATATCCTTTCCCGCGAAGATATTATTGTGCGAGCCGATTTGCGCGGACTCCCTGCTGGAACACATACTATTGAACTCCAAACGGATATTTCGCGGCGAGCCATTGCCGATACCCAACCGCGCCAAATTACAGTCACCATAGAGGAAATGCAATCGCAATCTGTGCCTGTGGTGGCATTTATCGCAGATACGAATGAGCCACCGACCAATTTTACCCGCACAGAGCCACAATTTAACATTCAAACCGTCAGTGTTAGTGGTGCATCGAGCCGTGTGCAACAAGTGGTGGCGGCGCGTGCTGTTTTAGATTTGAGCGCCCAACGCGAAACCTATACAGGTGATATTCGCCTTGTGCCTGTAGATGCCGATGGGCGCACCGTGAATGATGTCATATTAGACCCGCAAATGGTACAGACGGTGGTCGAAATTCGTCGGCGCGATGATTTACGAGAATTGGCAATTGCGCCCGATTTGGATACACAAACCCTCACGCCCGGATATGTGATTATATCGGTGAGTTATGACCCACAAACCGTATTTGTGATTGGTTCACCACAAAATTTAGCCAATTTGCCCGACACACTCCGCACCCAATTGATTGATTTAAGCGGTCAAACTGCCGATTTTGAGGTTCAAGTACCGCTTGTTTTGCCAGATGATGTGGCACTATCTGTATTGGGCAACCCATTGGTGACAGTTTTGGTCAATATTGATGCCCAAACCACCACCCGTCAATTTGATAATGTGACGGTGGATATAATTGGCGTGGCAGAGGGGTTGACCCCGCGCCTGATTCCCGATAAAGTGACCGCATTGGTCACAGGGGCGCAGACGATTCTGGACACCATGACGGCGACAGATATTCGTATTATTGTGGATATGAATGGCAAGGGTGCAGGCACATATGACACTGTCCCCCAAATTGCCAGTGGTCGTAGTGATATTTTGGCGCAGGATATTTCGATTTTACCTACTAATTTGACGGTGATACTCTCTTCTGATGCAGAAGCCACACCAACCGCTATACCCGAAATTACGCCAGAAAACACATCTATGCCAACGGCAGAAAATACTGCAACCCCTTCGCCATGATGTACGGGCTTGCCATGGCAAGCCCATACATGCTTATTATGTCTCTACTCATAAATCCATATCTTTTATAAGCACCACATCTTCCCCCAATGGCACATCATCCGCATCGTACCCTTTCAAACGCGATAAATTAGCATCATAAACATCATACCAGACTACCGAGAGGCTATATGTTCCGCGTGGCAAATTACCAAATTGGGCAGAAATATCATAGCGCCCATCTAAGCCCCAATCATGTGTGGGGATAGTGGGACTCACATCCATCTGAAATTCACCAGATTCCCCACGTAGCCATATCGCCACATGATAACGGGTGGGGATGGCGCGTAATGGCACACCGACCAATTGCACAATGACCCGATTTTCATCACGGCGTAAAATCGCATCGGTGATTTGTAGATTATCGCCAAACCGAAAATTGCGGATTTGCCACACATCAGCCAATGCCGATTGTGCGCCATTCCATTCGCCTATGAGGGCATATAGCCCATCTGGCAAAATGGGTAATTCTATTATGCCCATTTGGAGTGTCGTCGGGAAATTATTCCGATTTTCGAGTGATATAGGCATTATTTCTTTCGTGTAGTCATTAAACACATTCTCAGGCGGTGTATTGGTCATTGGCGTAAAATCGGCGTTCAGAGGGGTGAGCGTGGCAGTGAGAGATGTGGTTTCATCCAATGCAACTGCTTCTAGGGTATCCATCACCAATAAAATTTGACGGGTAGCAGGGTTAAATAACACAGCATAGCTCGGCAATTGATAACCACCCTCTGCCCGTTCTTTGAGCAGAGGAGAATAATGTTGTTTGGGGACACAGGGCAAGGCATAATCCCAGCATAGCCAATCTTGTGATACATTGACGGTTAGCCCAAAATAGGTTTGTGAGGGTTCTACCCATTGAATGGGTGTGGGTTGCTCACCCGTTACAAGGTCAAAGGTGAATTCACGGTTATTTGTGCCATCTATCAGCACAAAGGCACACATCCCGATGAGCAACAATAGGGTGATGGGTTTATAAAAACGTCTTAGCCCAATGGCGACCAATCCTGCACCAAATAGCCATGTTACCCCGCCAGAGAGTCGCCATAATGGGGCGCTGATGAACCAAAAGGCAATGCTGATGGCGATAATACCCACAAAAGATAGTTCTATAGGGCGGATTTTGCGCTTGAGGATGATGGTGAGAAACCCTACGATGCCTAATATAAGGGGTGTATAAAAAAATACAGGATAATCACGCGCTGATTTTTCTAGCCAAAAAATGAGCCATTCGCTGTTGGGGTTATTGATGAGGGTATCATACATGGGTGTATCACCCAATACACGCCCAAAGGTCTGGATATGCTCCGATTCATACAACGCGGTTTGTGGATTAATGCGCCAATCCACATCGAATTTGCCAATGGCGAGGGGATATAACGGATAGCCTGTCATGATGACGGAGCGACTCATCATGGGGATGAGAATCAGCGCACCAATAGCGATGCTCCCCATGAGCGCCACCCCAATATGCTTTTTCTGCCCGATAAAGAGCAATCCTGCTACCAATAATAATCCGCCACCAAGCACCACAAAGCTGAATTTAACCGCGATGCCAACACATACCAACAGGCATATCGTCCATAACTCTATCAGGCGGGTATCGCGTGCTTCTATCATGCCGAGTAGTCGCCCACCCAATAAAATACCGAGCATGAAAATGGGTACATCATTGGATGTGGATGATACGCCTAAGCCTTCTGCTGAACGCCAAAATAACCACATGAGGACGAATGGTAAGCATAAAACGCGAAAGATGTGTTCAGGTTGTTTTTCCTGTTTGCTCACAATGGTGATGATGCTCCATGCGGTTTGTGATAAAAATACCACGTAGAGCAAACTGTTCATCACCAAATACGGTTTTCCTGCGAAATTTTCCCAATTGACCAACGCCCCATATAAAAAATAAGCGTTGCTAAAGCCAAAACGGGTATGCACATTGGCTAACCCGATGACCACAGGATGTTGATTAAACCATTCAATGACGGGTAGGTGATAGAAGCCTGTATCAAAGCCGAAGGCGGTATAATCGGCGGTGCTATAGGTGGCGCGGTTGGCGCTATAGAGTCCGATGAGGATGGTTATCACTAACCAGACGATTTTTTGCCTACTGATGGGCAATAGCGCCCCTATGAGGAGTTTGTGATTGATGAGCAGGCTTGCACATGCAATCCCCAACAAAAATAATCGTAAGTTATCGTTGATAGGCATGAAAAAATGCCAAATTTGGGCGGTGGCGATGGTGATGCCCCATCCTAGCCAAAATGCCCATGTGGGTGAGAAGCGGGTTTTATCTATGAGCCGATAGCCTATCGTGCCAAGCCCGATAAATCCTGCTCCCAAAACGGCGTATGCGCCTAAAATTGCGACCATGCCAATTCCCTTCACTATTTGATATAATATCTCACCAATTATGTGAGAAAGAATAGCAAAAAATGTCTAGAAAACCAGTCATTGCCCTTGTTGGAAGACCCAACGTGGGTAAAAGTACATTGTTTAATCGGCTAATCGGGGAACGATTGGCTGTCATTGATGATATACCCGGTACGACTCGTGATAGAATCATCTCAGAATCGTTTTGGGGCGGTATTAACTTTCATGTGGTAGATACAGGCGGTATCGAAATTTATCAGCCTAAGAACACGCGCGATACGCGCCCATTGGCAGAGGGTAGCATTGATTTTGTGGCACAAATTAAAGCACAAGCCATGCTCGCCATCCAAGAAGCCGATTTGGTGATTATGGTGGTGGATGCCATGCACGGTGTGACGGCGGCAGATGAAGAAATCGGTCAAATTTTGCGTCGTACCAATAAGCCTGTTCTGGTGGCGGCGAATAAAGCCGATACCCTGCAAAAAATGGATGCCGCCATCGAATTTTATGCGCTTGGGGTAGGGGAAGTATTCGCTATCAGCGCCATTCATGGTGTGGGTACGGGCGATTTGTTGGATGCTGTGGTGAAAGCCTTGCATGATATTGAATATGATTTTTCTGATGATGATGATGACCATCTCAAAATTGCCATTGTGGGTCGCCCGAATGCGGGCAAAAGCACGCTGGTGAATCATCTTTTGGGCGAAGAACGGGTCATTGTGAGTCCGATTGCAGGCACAACCCGCGACTCGATAGATACCAAACTCAAATGGCACGGAGAAGACCTAACGCTGATTGATACGGCGGGGATTCGCAAGCGTGGCTCGATTGAACCAGGTGTCGAAAAATTTAGCGTGATACGTGCGTTTAATGCCATTGAACGGTGCGATGTCGCCGTGTTGATGATAGATAGCGAAGAAGGTATCACCGAACAAGATGAGCATATCGCGGGGTATATTTTGGATGAATACAAAAGCCTTGTGATTGTCTTTAATAAATGGGATACGCTCGAAAAAGATAGCAACACCATCAATGATTTTCGGGATAAGGCAAGAGAACGCCTGCATTTTATCCCCTATGCCCCTGTGTTGTTCATCAGCGCATTGACAGGGCAACGGATTCATGAGGTTTTGGAGGTGGCAAATCGGGTCTATGAGGCGCGTCATTTCCGCTTGCAAACATCAGAAGTCAATCGTGTCATCCGCGAAGCCATCCAAAAACATCCTGCCCCCCTCAAAGGGACAAAACGCCTCAAAATCTATTTTGGGACACAAGTCGCTACTGCACCGCCATTATTCCTGTTGCATGTCAATGATAAGGAATTGGTGCATTTTAGCTATCGGCGTTATTTGGAAAACCAATTACGCCAAGCCTTCCCATTTGAAGGCACGCCGATTCGGATTAGCTTCCGCCAACGTGAAGGTGACGATTAGGGCGCATTGCGCCCTTTTTAACCTATTTTTTGATAATCGATGGGAGTTAGTTAATATCTGCTAGGGTGGTATGTTCTAATTTGCTGAGGATGCAATCACGAATTTCAATAAATGTTTGAATCAGCTTTGGCTCTTTTTCGATTGGGGTGGGTTCATAGAAATATTTGCTGACCGATTCTGTTGGGGCAAGTGGTCCATCGAGCAAACGGATGACTTCTGCTAGTGTGATTTCATTTGGTTCTTTGGCAAGCCGATACCCACCACGCTGTCCCTTCAAACTTTGGACATAATGCGCCCGTTTGAGGGTTAAGAGGATTTGCTCTAAAAATTTGGGTGGAATCCCTTGTGCGGTGGCAATTTTTTCTACTGAAACAAATTCTTCGTTTGCCAATCGAGATAAAAATACAAGTGCTAAAAGGGCATATTCACTGCGCGATGTTAGTTTCATATAAATATTATTTTCCTGATTAAGCCTATAGGGATTATCAGTGTAATAAGATAATTTGTCAAGTAGCGACATCACGTATCATTAAGATGATAAAAGGTGTGACCATACAGATTGGCTATGCACAATTATTATAATGCCCCTTATAATCAATATTAGACCAGAGACAACTTGTTAGGCGAATTATATTGTCAGAGATACAACCCATTCAACCTATCCAACCCTCTACTACCCCCACTCGTGTGCCACGTCCCCGTTTGGGCAGATGGAGTGCCATGCGTGAAATGCTCGATTTGATTGTCCTCATTGGCGCGATTTATGCACTAGTGAACCTGTCTACGGTGCGTTTTGTGGTGCGTGGGTCGAGTATGGAGCCAACTTTTCAGGATGACCAATTGTTGCTGATAAGCCGTATGAATTACTTATTGGCAGACCCACAACGTGGCGATATTGTGGTATTTCATTATCCCAATGCCCCTAGCGAAGATTATATCAAACGGATTATTGGTCTCCCCGGTGAGACAGTCGAAATCCGCGAAACGTTTGTTTATGTGAACGGCGTAAAGCTAGATGAGCCATATATCAATGAGCCGTGTACACAATATAGTTGCCCAGATAAAATTTTGGAATTGGGCGCTGATGAATATTTTGTGATGGGGGATAATCGCAATCGTAGTAGCGATTCGCGGTCATTTAATGCGGTCAAACGCCAATTTTTTGTGGGCGAGGTGGTCATTCGCTATTGGCCCCCCCCCGATTGGGGCATTGTAGATAGCATTAATTTTCCCAAACCATAAGTGAGGATGACTTTTATGGAAACGACAACACCTGAATCACCTGTTACCGAAAAATTACCTCGCCCTAAAGTGGGTCAATTTAGAGGGATAAAAGAGATTATTAGCACAGTGGTCTTTTTGGTGGCGGTCTTTGTGATTTTGCAATTGGCTTTGCCTCGCTCTGAAGTGCATGGGAGAAGTATGGAGCCGACCTTTGTGGAAGGACAGCGCCTCATCATCAGCCGTGTTAACTATATGATAGGCAATCCACAACGCGGTGATATTATCGTATTCAATTCGCCAGAATCTGACCCAGGAGACCCATCTCTCATCAAGCGTGTGGTTGGGATGCCCGGTGAATTGGTCGAAATCCGCGACAAAGAAGTGTATATCAATGGGGTAAAGCTGGACGAACCGTATATCAAAGAACCTTGCACACGCTCATGCCGTGATAATTCATGGCAATTGGGTGCTGATGAATATTTTTTGATGGGTGACAACCGCAATGTGAGTAATGATTCACGTAAATTTGGACCCGTTAAGCATAGTGCTGTCATTGGAGAAGCCTTGTTTCGGTATTGGCCCCTCAATGCTATTGGGTTTATTCATCAAATTAATGCTGATTAGAGGCGGAATAATGGAATCATTTGAATGTCCCAGTTGTATGGTGGGGCGGTGCCGGTTACAAAAACAGACATTTGTGTGTTTGTATCAAAAAAGCATTTTCTGTGCGCCAAATACCGAGATATATATCTGTGATATGTGTGACTATCATGAATTGCCCCATCGCGTGTTGAGTTTGTACGATACATTGCTCAAACCATCTGCCGAAATAACCCCAGACATAGCGCCATTAGGACATATTCCGTCTGATAAAAAAATCAACTTTAAGAAATCATCACGATTGTAGTTTTGAGGAGTGCCATTATGGTGCGGATATTGGTTGTTGAAGATAACAGAGATAATTTGATGCTCATCAGTGATTTATTGATGATGCTTCGATACGAGGTTATCACGGCACTTAATGGGATAGAAGGGGTAGAGAAGGCAATCGCAGAATTACCTAATTTAATTTTGATGGATTTGTCGTTGCCACAGATGGATGGGTGGGAAGCGGCAAAACATATTAAGGAGAACCCTATTTCTGCACATATTCCTATTATTGCACTCACTGCCCATGCGATGGTAGGGGATAGAGAAAAAGCACTGGAGGCGGGTTGTGATGATTATCTGAGCAAGCCGATTAATATTGTTGAATTGCGAATGAAACTGGCGATGTACTTGCAACCAAATGTGTCATAAATCACAAGATGTAGACTTGACTTGATAGGAAAAAATTGCTATACTTATCCCTGTTGTGAGTAATAAGGCCCCATCGTCTAGCGGTCAGGACATCACCCTTTCAAGGTGAATACACGGGTTCGAATCCCGTTGGGGTCACATTTGTACCTTTGTAATCTTCTTGTTTATAATCCTCATAAAGCGCCCCACGCAACGTCATATATCGCTCTGCCCAGCCTTTGAGTTTATACCCAACAATCTGTTTAGTATCCAAATCATAGACTATGTAATCGAATATTGTTTGTGCTAAACCGCGCTTATCTTGGTCACTGGAATCGTGCCATAATGAAGCTGTTTGCCGAATCACTTCCTTCACTTTGGTCAGTTCAATGGTGATTTTTTGCTTGTCGCTGGCACGGGTCTTCCATAGATTTAATTCCCGCTCGCTCTGCTCAATGCGTTGCTCATAATCAGCGCGTGAAAGACGACCTTCGCCATAAAGATGGATGGTGGCATCTATACGGCGTTGACACATGGCGATAGCCTCCGCTTTCTTCTGTTCAAAGTCAGATTCATCTTGTAGAGGTGCTTCTTCATTGAGTTCAATTGCCCACTGTACCAATAAGGGGAGATATTCTTCCTTTATATCTAATAACTCTATCAGGTGGAGAAAATCGCTCTCAATCTCATAGCTCATGACAGAATGATGATTGCACCCACAAGATGCGCCTGCTTTATGGCGGTACATTTTCTGTGACTTGCCCCCCAAGCGAGAGCGAAGTTTAGGATTGTTGTTTTGAATGGCTAATCGCTCGCAATGAGCGCAATAGATGAGTCCTGCCAGTGGATAATGAAAATCCGCCTTCTTTATACCCTTATCTTTTTTCAAGCGGGAACGGTCTCTGCGTACCATACCAATACGATAGAGCAAATCCACATCTAAGACGGCGCGTTCTGGATTGAGTTCAACATCTTCAATAATCACAGATTTGGCATGTTCTTCTTTGGAACGCCCCGCGCTGGG